>NZ_JBIWJG010000016.1:0-167828 GCF_044765045.1 Streptomyces sp. NPDC093546
ACGTGCAGGGCGTCCCGGTCCGGGTCGGCGTAGACGGCTACGCTCGCGATCCCGGCGTCCCGGCAGGCACGGGCGACACGGACAGCGATTTCGCCACGGTTGGCGATGAGCACCTTGCGCACGATGGCTCCCTCCTTGAAACAAGCTGAGTTTAGGGACTGCCGACACGGCCTTTCGACCCATCCCCACTAGTGAGCTTGCCCACACGGAGCGTGATCCGAGGCGTAGCCAGGGGGTGAAATCCCTTGTCGCACCACGTTACGCAGGGCGCCTTCACGGCACAGTAACCCTGGGGTGTGGTCAAGGTCTCTGTTCTGGCGTCCAGGGCGCTGTCCCGTTTCTTTGTGGACTCCCTACGAATGGGCGAATGATTCTTTGCGGTCGTGCCGGGACCCTTGTCCAAAGGTTTACCAGTCAGTAGCGTTCGCGTCGTCGTCCCTACCGGCCGTACTGCTGGTAACAGTCAGGGGGGTACTTGTGGTGACCCGCAGACCGATAGCCCTGGCGACCGGGGTCGCCCTGCTCGCCGAGGCGGCGGGCGTCCTGCTGGTCCACGTCGCGCTGACCGCGGTCCTCGGCAGCCAGCGGATGTCCCTCGCGGGCCTCGACCCGGACGCCATGATCGCCGGCACCTGGGCCATGGGCGGCGTCCTCGCCGCGTTCCTGGCCCTGTGCGGTGCCGTCCTTCTGATGCTGGCCCTCCGCGACCGCGCACCGGGCCGCGCGGCGCGCCTCCTGCTGATCTCCTGCGCGATCACGCACGGCGTGCTCGGCGCCGTGACGGCCGCCCTGGTGGGCTGGGGCGCGTTCGCCTTCATGATGGCGATGCTGGCGCTGGTGGTGGCGTCGCTGGTCCTCTACGGCCCCAAGGACGGCGCCCCCGAGGACAGCGCCCCGGAGGCCGCGGAGCCGGGCGCGGCCCCCGCCTGACCCCGGACGTGGTCGCGCTGATCAGCCTCGCCCGGATCAGCCGGCCGCTTCCCGCGCCCGCTCCCCGAACCGCGACGCGAGGTCCTTGACGAGGGCCGCGTCGAGGTCGCCCTCGCGGGCGCCGGTGGCCTCGACCCACAGCAGGGCCGTGCCCACCCGCACCTGGGCCACCGCGCCCGGTCCGCCCTCGTAGCCGTACGTGCCGAGAACGGCGTCGCCCCGGTCACCGGGGCCGCCGAGGTCCACCTTCCGCGCCGTGGGCCCGACCTTCGGGGCGTAGAGCCGCCAGAGCGTGTCGTACGCCGCTTCGGCGGCCTTCTCGCTCCCGTACGCGACCAGCCGGAAGTCGGCGCCGGCCTTCCCGTCCGCGCGGCGGAAGGTCGAGACGCCGTAGAAGCGCGCGTCGTCGCAGCCCTGGTTGCCGTTGGTGGGGCACGCCTCGCTCTTGTAGAGGTCGTTCATGGCGGTGGCGGTCGGCTCCAGGGTGGCCTTCCACCCCGGCATGGCCGCACCGTCCGGCAGCGCCGCCCGCGCCTGCTCCTCGGTGAGCGCGGGGGCCTGCTCCGGAGGCTTGCCGTCGCCGCCCCCGGACTTCGTCCCGCAGCCCGCGAGCAGCAGCACGGCCGCGCAGGCCGTCGCCCAGGCGCCGTACGCGCGCCTCACCGCCGCGGCTCCACCCACAGGTCCGTGATCTCGACGCCCAGCTGCCGCAGCAGCCTGCGCAGCAGCGGCAGGGACAGCCCGATGACGTTGCCCGGGTCGCCGTCGATGCCGTCGATGAACGGGGCCGAGCGGCCGTCGAGCGTGAAGGCGCCCGCCACATGGAGCGGTTCGCCGCTGGCGACGTACGCCGCGATCTCCTCGTCCGTCGGCTCGCCGAAGCGGACCAGCGTCGAGCCGGTCGCGGAGGCGTACCGCTTGGCCGCCGTGTCGTAGACGCAGTGGCCCGTCTGGAGCACGCCGACACGGCCGCGCATCGCCTTCCAGCGGGCGGTGGCCTCCTCGGCGTCGGCCGGCTTGCCGAGCGCCTGCTTGTCCAGCTCCAGGACCGAGTCGCAGCCGATGACGAGCGCGCCGCTCACCTCGGGGCGGGCGGCGACGTGGGCGGCCTTGGCCTCGGCGAGCGCGAGGGCGAGCTCGGCCGGGGTCGGGGCGGTGACCTTGTCCTCGTCGACGCCGCTGACGATCACCTCGGGGGCGAGTCCGGCCTGCCGCAGCAGGCCGAGGCGGGCGGGGGACGCGGACGCGAGGACCAGGCGGCGCTGAGCAGTCATGCCCGTCATCGTACGGAACGGATCAGTGGAGGGGCCGGTCAATGCAGGCCGGCGACGAACATGGCGACCACCATCGCCAGCGCCAGCAGGATCCCCGCGCGGCGCAGCATCGCCTGCATGTCGCGCATCTCTTTGGGGGGTTCGTTCTTCGGGTCGGACCAGAGCATGCCTTCGATCCTGAGGCCCACGGCCCGATGGCGCCTGAGTACGCGTACTCAAGCGCCACCGCCCTGACGAACTACGACCCGTAGGCAGGGTTACGTCGGCCAGTACGACCGCGCCCACGAGCGCGGCCCCGGCTGCGGCCGCCGCGTGCGGGCGATCCTGGCCGGGTCCGACCACTGCTCGGGGACGCGTGCCGCGCCGCCGGAGGCCGCCGAGGCCGTCGCGGCGGCGCGCGCCCGGACCACCGCCAGTGCGGCGGCCAGCTCCTCCGGCGTCGGGTTGCCCCGCAGCACCTTGATCATGGGGGCTCCTTACAGGGGGATGTTGCCGTGCTTCTTCGGAGGCAGGTTTTCCCGCTTCGTGCGCAGCTGACGCAGCCCGCGCACGATCTGCGCGCGCGTCTCGGACGGCATGACCACCGCGTCGATGTAGCCGCGCTCGGCCGCCGTGTATGGGTTGAGCAGGGCGTCCTCGTACTCCTGGATGAGCCGCGCCCGCGTCCCCTCCACGTCCTCCGCTTCGGCGATGGTGCGCCGGTGCAGGATGTTGACGGCGCCCTGCGCGCCCATCACCGCGATCTGCGCGGTCGGCCACGCCAGGTTCAGGTCGGCGCCCAGGTGCTTGGAGCCCATGACGTCGTACGCGCCGCCGAACGCCTTGCGCGTGATGACGGTGATCAGCGGCACGGTGGCCTCGGCGTACGCGTAGATCAGCTTGGCGCCGCGCCGGATGATGCCCTCGTGCTCCTGGCCGACACCCGGCAGGAAGCCCGGCACGTCGACGAAGGTCAGCACCGGGATGTTGAACGCGTCGCAGGTGCGGACGAACCGCGCCGCCTTCTCGCTCGCGTCGATGTCGAGGCACCCGGCGAACTGCATCGGCTGGTTGGCGACGATGCCGACCGGATAGCCCTCGACGCGCCCGAAGCCGGTGACGATGTTCGGCGCGAACAGCGCCTGCGTCTCCAGGAACTCGCCCTCGTCCAGGACGTGCTCGATCACCGTGTGGATGTCGTACGGCTGGTTGGCGCTGTCCGGGATGAGGGTGTCGAGCTCGCGGTCCTCGTCCGTCAGCTCCAGGTCCGCCTCCTCCGGGAAGGCGGGCGCCTCGGAGAGGTTGTTCGAAGGGAGGTAGGACAGGAGGGACTTGACGTACTCGATGGCGTCCTTCTCGTCCCCCGCCATGTGGTGCGCCACGCCCGAGGTGGCGTTGTGCGTCCGGGCGCCGCCCAGTTCCTCGAAGCCCACGTCCTCGCCCGTCACCGTCTTGATGACGTCCGGGCCGGTGATGAACATGTGCGAGGTCTGGTCCACCATCACCGTGAAGTCGGTGATCGCGGGGGAGTAGACGGCTCCGCCGGCGCAGGGGCCGACGACCAGGCTGATCTGCGGGATGACACCGGAGGCGTGGGTGTTGCGGCGGAAGATCTCGCCGTACATGCCGAGGGCCATGACGCCCTCCTGGATGCGGGCGCCGCCGGAGTCGTTGATGCCGATGACCGGGCAGCCGGTCTTCAGGGCGAAGTCCATCACCTTGATGATCTTCTGCCCGAAGACCTCGCCGAGGGCCCCGCCGAACACGGTGAAGTCCTGCGAGAAGACCGCCACCGGGCGCCCGTCGACCGTGCCGTACCCCGTGACGACGCCGTCGCCGTACGGACGGTTCTTCTCCAGGCCGAAGCTGGTGGAGCGGTGCCGGGCGAACTCGTCCAGCTCCACGAACGAGCCTTCGTCCAGCAGGAGGTCGATCCGCTCCCGGGCCGTCAGCTTGCCCTTCGCGTGCTGCTTCTCCACGGCGCGTTCGGAGCCCGCGTGCGTGGCCTCGTGAATACGGCGCTGGAGATCCGCGAGCTTGCCCGCGGTCGTATGAATGTCGATCTTCTCGGCCGGCTCGGACATCGGGATGCGGCTCCCTGACTGGTCACGGGTTCGTTGGCTACTGATCCGTAGCGTATCGGCGGCGATACCGTTCGGCAGTGCGGTGTTTGCCACACCTACGCTGGCTTGCATGACGTCCTCACAGTCCTCACATGGTCCCTCGCGAGGGCCCTCGAACCGCTGGTCGGACCTCGACCGGCCGCCCCTCAGCGCCCCCGCGCTGCGCCGCGCGCTGCTCCAGCCCGGCGGGCTGTGGACGTCCCTCGACGTCGTGGCCGCCACCGGCTCCACCAACTCCGACCTCGCGGCCCGCGCCGCGGAGCTGCCCGAGGGCGCCGTGCTCGTCGCCGAGGAGCAGACCTCCGGGCGCGGACGGCTCGACCGCGTCTGGTCCGCGCCCGCGCGCTCGGGCCTCTTCTTCTCCGTGCTGCTCAAGCCGCGGGTGCCGGTCGAGCGCCTCGCCTGGCTGCCGCTGCTGACCGGCGTGGCCGCCGCCACGGGCCTGGCCCGCGCGGCCGGCGTCGACATGTCGCTGAAGTGGCCCAACGACCTGCTGGTGAAGGTCCGGCGGGAGGACGGGGTGAAGGAGGAGCGCAAGACCGGCGGCATCCTCGCCGAGCGGGCCGGGGGGTCGGCGGACGACGGGATCGTCGTCGGGCTCGGCCTCAACGTCACGCTGCGCGCCGACGAGCTGCCCGTACCGACGGCCGGCTCCCTCGCCCTCGCGGACGCCGTCTCCACCGACCGCGACCCGCTGCTGCGCGCCGTCCTGCGCTCCCTGGAGCACTGGTACGGGCGGTGGACGGCGGCCGACGGCGACCCGGCCGCCTGCGGGCTCCAGGAGGCGTACGCGGCGGGCTGCGCGACCCTCGGGCGCACGGTCCGCGCGGAGCTGCCCGGCGACCGGGCGCTGACCGGCGAGGCGGTCGCGATCGACGGGGGCGGACGGCTCGTCGTGGAGCGCGCGGACGGTGGCGGCCGGGAGGCCGTGGGCGCGGGCGACATCGTCCATCTGCGCCCGGCGGACTGAACGCGCTCCCAAGACGCTCCCGCGAGGGGACGTGAGCCACGGCACACCTGCCGTATCGTTGAGGCGATCCAGCGACAGATCGGCAGGGCAGTGCGCAGGGAACGGGCAGGAGGCGGCCGGTGACCGTCGACGACGCGAATTCGCGCAGGTCCGGAGCCGGGTCGGGAGCCGGGTCGGAAACCGGGGCCGAGCCGGGCCCCGAGTCACGGTCCGAGCCGCGGTCCGAGTCACGGGCCGGGGCGGGGGCCGGCACCGGCGGAGCCGAGTACCCGACTCCCCACCACGTCGTCGACCACACGGCGGAGCCGACCGACGACCCGCTCGCCATCCGTCTGGAGCAGCTGATCCTCGGCGCCGAGCGCCGCTACACCCCCTTCCAGGCCGCCCGCACGGCGGGCGTCTCCATGGACCTGGCGTCCCGTTTCTGGCGGGCCATGGGCTTCGCCGACATCGGCCAGGCCAAGGCGCTGACCGAGGCGGACGTCCTGGCGCTGCGGCGGCTGGCCGGTCTCGTCGAGGCGGGGCTGCTGAGCGAGCCCATGGCGGTGCAGGTCGCCCGGTCCACCGGGCAGACCACGGCGCGGCTCGCCGAGTGGCAGATCGACTCCTTCCTGGAGGGCCTGACCGAGCCGCCCGAGCCCGGCATGACGCGTACGGAAGTGACGTATCCGCTGGTCGAGCTGTTGCTGCCGGAGCTCCAGGAGTTCCTGGTGTACGTGTGGCGGCGGCAGCTCGCGGCGGCGACCGGGCGCGTCGTGCAGGCCGCCGACGACGAGGAGATGGTCGACCGGCGCCTGGCGGTCGGCTTCGCGGACCTGGTCGGCTTCACGCGCCTGACGCGGCGGCTGGAGGAGGAGGAGCTCGGCGAGCTCGTCGAGGCCTTCGAGACGACCTGCGCCGACCTGGTGGCGGCGCACGGCGGGCGGCTGATCAAGACGCTCGGGGACGAGGTGCTCTACGCGGCGGACGACGCCGGTACGGCCGCCGAGATCGGGGTGCGGCTCATCGAGACCCTCGCGCACGACGAGACCATGCCGGCGCTGCGCGTGGGCATCGCCTTCGGCACGGTGACGACCCGGATGGGCGACGTCTTCGGTACGACGGTGAACCTCGCGAGCCGGCTCACCTCGATAGCTCCCAAGGACGCGGTGCTGGTCGACGGCGCACTGGCGGAGGAGCTGTCGCGCACGGGCGAGGCGCCGGTGTCGGAGGCGCAGGTCGCCGACGAGATCGCGCGCGCCGAGAAGGACGGCGAGACGCCCCCGTCGTACCGCTTCGCGCTGCAGCCCATGTGGCAGCGGCCGGTGCGCGGGCTCGGCGTGATCGAACCCTGGCTGCTGACGCGGCGGGAGCCTAAGATCCCCGGGTAGCGTCGCTAACGCTCGTTAACCGGGAGGGTGTCAGATATGTCCGAGGGTGTGTCCGAGGAGCGCTTCGGGGAGTTCGTCGCCGTACGCCGTCATGGGCAGGGTCATGTGGCCGAGCTCGTGCTCGACCGGCCCAAGGCCATGAACGCCGTCTCGTCGGAGATGGCGCGCTCCATCGGCGCGGCGTGCGACGCGCTGGCCGCCGACAGGTCGGTCCGCGTCACCGTGCTGACCTCCTCCAACGACAAGGCGTTCTGCGTCGGCGCCGACCTCAAGGAGCGCAACTCCTTCACGGACGCCGAGCTGGTGCGCCAGCGCCCCGTCGCGCGCGGCGCGTACACCGGCGTACTGGAACTGCCCATGCCGGCCATCGCCGCCGTGCACGGCTTCGCGCTGGGCGGCGGGTACGAGCTGGCGCTCGCCTGCGACGTCATCGTGGCCGACGGGACGGCGGTCGTCGGACTGCCCGAGGTGTCGGTGGGTGTGATCCCCGGCGGCGGCGGTACGCAGCTGCTGCCGCGCCGGGTCGGGGCCGCGCGGGCGGCCGAGCTGGTGTTCACGGCGCGGCGGCTGGAGGCGGAGGAGGCGGCTTCGCTGGGGCTCGTCGACCGCCTGGTGGAGGACGCGCGGACGGGCGCGCTGGAGCTGGCCGCGCGGATCGCCGCCAACTCGCCCGTCGGCCTGCGCGCCGCCAAGCGCGCCCTGCGGCTCGGGCAGGGGCTCGACCTGCGGGCGGGCCTCGAGGTCGAGGACGCGGCGTGGCGCTCGGTGGCCTTCTCGGGGGACCGCGCGGAGGGTGTCGCGGCCTTCAACGAGAAGCGCGCGCCGCAGTGGCCCGGCGAGTGACCGTCGGCCGCCCGTCGGTCGCCGGGGCCCGGGAGTGAAAAGTTCGGGGGCGTCCCTAAGCTTGAGGAATGGGTGAGGATGTCCGGCTACGGGCCGTAGTGGCGCTGGCGCAGTCGATGGCGGCGGCGCACACCCCGCGCGAATCGTGGCGGGCGGCGGCGCTGGGCGCGCGCGACGCGCTCGGTGGCACGTTCGCCGCGCTCTCGACGTGGGAACGGGACCTGGGCCGGCTGCGCGTGCTGGTGAACGCCGGGGACCGGGTCCAGGGCGAGGAGGAGTTCCCGGACTCCGAGACGTACCCGGTGTACCAGTTCTCCGAGATCACCGAGTTCCTGCACGAGCGCTGGGCCGGGGGCGGGGAGCCGAACGCCTGGGTCGAGACGGCCGAGGGCCCGGGCCCCGGGTCGCACGGCTACTGCGCGCAGAGAGTCGCGGCGCTGAGGCGGCGGGGGCGCGGCTGCTGCGTCGTCGCGCCGATCGTGCTGCACGGGCGCGCGTGGGGCGAGCTGTACGTGGCCCGGCCGGTCGGGGCGCCGGTCTTCGGATCGGAGGACGCCAAGTTCGCCACCGTACTGGCGTCGGTCGTGGCGGCCGGGATCGCGCAGACCGAGCGGCTGGAGGAGGTCCGCAAGCTGGCCTTCACCGACCCGCTGACCGGGCTGGCGAACCGGCGGGCGGTCGACATGAGGCTGGACGAGGCGGTGGAGCGCTCCCTGGCCGACGGGTCGGTGGTCTCGCTGGTGGTGTGCGACCTGAACGGCCTCAAGCGCGTCAACGACACGCACGGCCACGCGGTCGGCGACCGCCTGCTGGAGCGGTTCGGTTCGGTGCTGTCGTACTGCGGGGCGATGCTGCCGGGCGCGCTGGCCGCACGGCTGGGCGGCGACGAGTTCTGCCTGGTCTCGGTGGGCCCGGGGGCGGACGAGGTGGTCGCGGCCGCGGACGAGCTGTGCGTACGGGCCGGGGAGCTGGAGCTCGGCGAGGGCGTGGCGTGCGGGGTCGCGTCGACGGGCGATCCGATCGGCGAGGTGCGGTCGGCGCGGCGGCTGTTCCGGCTGGCGGACGCGGCGCAGTACCGCGCGAAGGCGGCGCGCTCCCTGAAGCCGGTGGTGGCGGGGCGCGACGGCGCGGTGATCGAGCTGGCGGACCACCCGCCGGCGGCGGCCCGGGACCGGCGCAGCTTCCGCGACGCGCCTCCGGCCGCCGGGGCGTAAGGAGCGCCGGGGAGGTGGGGTAGTGACACGTTGGGATTCAGTCCGTACGCTGCTGAATATGGATATGCACACAGTCGTGGTGGGGACGTCCGGAACCACCGCTCAGGACGTCATCGCCGTGGCCCGCGGCAACGCACGCGTCGAGCTGTCGCAGGAGGCCCTCGACGCACTGGCCGCGGCCCGCGAGATCGTCGACGCCCTCGCCGCCAAGCCCGAGCCCGTCTACGGCGTCTCGACCGGCTTCGGCGCCCTCGCGACCCGGCACATCAGCCCCGAGCTGCGCGCCCAGCTCCAGCGCAACATCGTGCGGTCGCACGCCGCCGGCATGGGCGCGCGCGTCGAGCGCGAGGTCGTGCGCGCGCTGATGTTCCTGCGGCTGAAGACCGTCGCCTCCGGGCACACCGGCGTCCGGCCCCAGGTCGCGCAGACCATGGCGGACGTGCTCAACGCCGGGATCACCCCGGTCGTGCACGAGTACGGCTCGCTCGGCTGCTCCGGCGACCTCGCCCCGCTCAGCCACTGCGCCCTCACCCTCATGGGCGAGGGCGACGCGGAGGGCCCCGACGGCGTGGTCCGCCCCGCCGGGGAGCTGCTCGCCGCGCACGGCATCGCGCCCGTCGAACTGCGCGAGAAGGAGGGCCTCGCCCTCCTCAACGGCACCGACGGCATGCTCGGCATGCTGGTCATGGCCCTCGCCGACCTGGACACGCTCTACAAGTCCGCCGACATCACCGCCGCGCTCTCGCTGGAGGCGCTGCTCGGCACAGAGAAGGTCCTCGCGCCCGAGCTGCACGCCATCCGCCCGCACCCGGGCCAGGGCGCCGCCGCCGCGAACATGCTCGCCGTCCTGAAGGGCTCCGGCCTCACGGGCCACTTCCAGCAGGACGAGGCCCCGCGCGTCCAGGACGCGTACTCCGTGCGCTGCGCGCCCCAGGTGGCCGGCGCGGGCCGCGACACCATGGCCCACGCCCGGCTCGTCGCCGAGCGCGAGCTCGCCTCGGCCGTCGACAACCCGGTCGTGCTGCCCGACGGCCGCGTGGAGTCCAACGGCAACTTCCACGGCGCGCCGGTCGCGTACGTCCTGGACTTCCTCGCCATCGCCGCCGCCGACCTCGGCTCCATCGCCGAGCGCCGCACGGACCGGCTGCTCGACAAGAACCGGTCGCACGGCCTGCCGCCGTTCCTCGCGGACGACGCGGGCGTCGACTCGGGCCTCATGATCGCGCAGTACACCCAGGCCGCCCTGGTCAGCGAGATGAAGCGGCTGGCCGTCCCGGCCTCGGCCGACTCCATCCCGTCCTCCGCCATGCAGGAGGACCACGTCTCCATGGGCTGGTCCGCCGCCCGCAAGCTGCGGACCGCCGTCGGCAACCTGAGCCGGATCATCGCGGTCGAGCTGTACGCCGCGACGCGCGCCATCGAGCTGCGCGAGGGGCTCACCCCGGCGCCCGCCTCCCGCGCCGCCATCGAGGCGCTGCGCGCGGCAGGCGTCCAGGGCCCCGGGCCGGATCGTTTCCTCGCCCCCGACCTGGAGGCCGCCGACGACTTCGTACGGGCGGGGCGGCTCGTCGAGGCCGTGGAGCGGGTCACGGGCCCGCTCGCCTGAGGTGTGTGTCCAGGGGCGCGCGCCGTCAGAGGGCGGTGTGCGCCCCTCGGCGTACCGCGAAGGCCACGAGCCCGGCGCCGAGGGTCAGGAACGCCGTGCCGCCGATCAGATACGGGGTGGTGTCCACGCTGCCGGTGTCGGCGAGTGCCAGCTCCTGCGGCTGCTGTTGCTGCTGCTCCTGCTGCTCCTGTTGCTGCTGATGCTGCGGCGGCGCGTCCTCAACGGTGGCGTTGGCCGAAGGGACGAACCACAGCGCGCAGAGCAGCGTCCCGGCGGCGGTGGCGGTCAGCAGCGGTCGACGTGCGACGGACACAGATTCAGATCCCCTTGCGGAACCGAGAATTGGTGGGTGCGCCGATGCTAATGAACACAGCGGGTCGCAGGAAAGTCGCGAGGGCGGGCAGCCTACGCTCCGTCATATGAACCCTTCTGAGACATCACGGTATGTGCGACTTCGGGTGGAACTGATGCTGGAGATCAGGGACACCCAGGAACTCACCGCTGCCGCCCTGGACCGCATCGACGCCGACGAATTCATGCCGGAAGACGAGCTGACGCACGCCCGCGCGGCCGTCCGCGAGGACGAAGCGGAAGCTCTCGCGTACCTCGTCGACCCCGACACGCTCCTTGGTGAGCTGCCCGGTGTCGAGCTCCTCCAGGCCTCCTGGACCAGCGAGCAGGTCGAGTACGACCCCGAGGTGGAGGAGTGGGACCTGGACGAGGAGGACGAGGACGACGACGAGGACGCCGACGAGGAGGAGCGGGCGTAGGGGCCGCCCCGCCGCCCGCCGGGGAGTGGCCGAATTCCGAGGCCCCGGATCACGCCTCCGGGGCCCGCACCTGCATCCTGGGAACCGGAACCGGTCCGCCGTGCGTCGGTCAGTGGTGTTCCCCACATACTTCGTGGATCCTTCGTGGATTTGGAACCGGACGGGTTGTTATGGGTGTTGTTGAAACAGTGGGCAGGGATTCGGCGACGATGGAGAAGCGTGTGATGACGGACAGCAAGCGGCGCAAGGGCCTCATGGCCGCGTCCGCCCTGCTCGGTGGCGTGCTGGTGCTCACGGGCTGCAACGACGGCGAGGCCAAGAGCAACGGCACCTCCGACGGCCCGTCGTCACAGGCCCAGGTCGACGAGGCGGCCGCCAAGGACGCCTCCAAGGCCCGAATAGTGATCTCCCCGAAGAACGGCGCGAACAACGCGGGCATCAACGACGACGCCAAGGTCACCGTCAGTGAGGGCACGCTCACCCAGGTCACCATGACCACGCAGGACGGCAAGAGCGTCAAGGGCGAGATGGCCGCCGACGGCACGAGCTGGAAGCCCACGGAGCAGCTGGAGCGGGCGACGACGTACAAGATCGCCGCCTCGGCGAAGGACTCCGAGGGCCGCGAGGCCCACGAGAACTCCTCCTTCACCACCGTCTCGCAGGCCAACAGCTTCATCGGCAACTTCACGCCCGAGAACGGCTCCACCGTCGGCGTCGGCATGCCGGTCTCGATCAACTTCAACAAGCCGATCACGGACAAGAAGGCCGTCCAGTCCGGCATCACCGTGTCGTCGAGCAGCGGCCAGGAGGTCGTCGGCCACTGGTTCAACTCCCAGCGCATCGACTTCCGGCCCGAGCAGTACTGGACCGCCGGCTCCACGGTCACGCTGAAGCTGAACCTCGACGGGGTCGAGGGCGCCGACGGCGTCTACGGCGTCCAGCAGAAGACGGTCACCTTCAAGGTCGGCCGCAGCCAGGTCTCGACCGTCGACGTCGCCGAGAAGACCATGAAGGTCGTCCGGGACGGCAAGACGATCAAGACGATCCCGATCTCCGCCGGCTCCCCGGAGAACCCGACCTACAACGGTCAGATGGTGATCTCCGAGAAGTTCAAGGAGACCCGGATGAACGGCGCCACCGTCGGTTTCACGGACGACGACGGCAAGGGCGAGTACGACATCAAGGACGTGCCGCACGCCATGCGGCTGTCCACGTCCGGCACCTTCATCCACGGCAACTACTGGGGTGCCGACTCGGTCTTCGGCAGCGTCAACACCAGCCACGGCTGCGTGGGCCTCAACGACGTCAAGGGCGCCGGCGACCCGGGCCAGCCCGGCGCGTGGTTCTTCGACAACTCGCTCGTCGGTGACGTCGTGATCGTCAAGAACTCCAAGGACAAGACGATCGCGCCGGACAACGGCCTCAACGGCTGGAACATGAGCTGGGCCGAGTGGAAGGCCGGCTCCGCCGTCTGACCCGTCCGTCCGGCCCTGAGCGACACGCACGACGAAGGCGGCGGCTCCCCTCACCGGGAGCCGCCGCCTTCGTCGTACCCGCCGCCAGGGCGGGTCTCAGCGTGCCGGCGCGACCTCGTCCACGCCCCAGTTCGCCAGCAGCCGCAGCGCGTCCGCCGACGCCGACCCCGGCTCCGCCGTGTACGTCACCAGGCTCAGGTCCTGGTCGCCCGGCAGTTTCAGCGTCTCGTACGACAGCGTCAGCTCGCCCACCAGCGGATGGTGCAGCCGCTTCACGCCGTGGCCCTTCTCCTGCACCGTGTGCGCGGCCCACAGCGCCCGGAACTCCCCGCTCTTCACCGACAGCTCGCCCACCAGCGCCGACAGCTTCGGATCGTCGGGGTAGCAGCCCGCGCACAGCCGCAGGACGCTGACCACCTCGGTGGCCTTCGACTCCCAGTCGACGTACAGGTCGCGCGCGTTCCGGTCGAGGAACACCAGCCGCGCCATGTTCCGCTCCTCGTCCGGCAGGGCGGCGAAGTCACCGAGGAGCGCGCGGGCCATCCGGTTCCAGCCGAGGATGTCGAGCCGCCGCCCCAGCAGGAACGCGGGCACGCCGTCCATCGCGTCCAGCAGGTGCCGCACCTCCGGCCGCACCCGCTGCGGGCGGGAGGCGGCCGTGCGCTTCTTCTTCGCCGTCGGCCCGGCCAGCCGCGTCAGATGCGCGTGCTCGGCGTCCGTCAGCCGCAGGGCGCGGGCGATGGCGTCCAGCACCTCCGTGGAGACGTTGGCGCCCTTCCCCTGCTCGATCGAGGTGTAGTACGCGACCGACACCCCAGCCAGCTGGGCCAGCTCCTCCCGGCGCAGGCCCGGCACCCGGCGCGCTCTGCCGAAGTCCGGCAGGCCGACGTCCTGTGGCTTCAGCCGGGCCCGTCGGGAGCGGAGGAACTCACTCAGTTCGGTGCGCTGGTCCATGACATCCCAGTATTCCCGTTCGTACGCGGGCGAGCCTGACCCCGCCAGTAGTAGGACCAGCGAACGTACGGAGAACAGGGGGCTGGGCCGATCGATCCCGGCCGGGCAAGATCATCTGCGTACCACCCCCATCAGGAGGAGAAACCGGCATGAACACCGTTGCCGCCTACGCAGCCCCCGCCGCCAACGCCCCGCTGGAGCGCACCACCGTGCCGCGCCGGCCGGTCGGCGAGCACGACGTGCTGATCGAGATCAAGTACGCGGGCATCTGCCACTCCGACATCCACCAGGCCCGCAACGGCTGGGGCGAGGGCATCTTCCCGATGGTTCCCGGCCACGAGATAGCCGGTGTCGTCACCGAGACCGGCTCGTCCGTGACGAAGTTCACGGTGGGGGACCGGGTCGGAGTGGGCTGCTTCGTCGACTCCTGCCGTACGTGCTCGTTCTGCGAGCAGGGCCTTGAGCAGTACTGCACGGGCGGCGGCTCCATCCCCACGTACAACGGCCTCGGCAGGGACGGCGAGCCGACCTACGGCGGCTACTCCACCCACATCGTCGTCGACGAGAACTACACCGTCCGCATCCCCGACAGCCTCCCGCTGGACGTCGCCGCGCCGCTGCTGTGCGCGGGCATCACCCTCTACTCGCCGCTCGTCCACTGGAAGGCCGGCCCCGGCAAGAAGGTGGCGATCGTGGGCCTCGGCGGCCTCGGCCACATGGGCGTGAAGATCGCGCACGCGCTGGGCGCCGAGGTGACCGTGCTCAGCCAGACGCTGCGCAAGCAGGAGGACGGCCTCAAGCTCGGCGCCGACCACTTCCACGCCACCAGCGACCCCGAGACCTTCCAGAAGCTGGCCGGCACCTTCGACCTGATCGTCTCCACGGTCTCGGCGCCGCTGGACTTCAGCGCCTACCTGAGCCTGCTCAAGACGGACGGCACCCTGGTGAACGTCGGCGCCCCGGAGGAGCCGGTGTCGCTCAACCTCTTCTCGCTGATCAACGCCCGCCGCACGCTGGCCGGTTCCATGATCGGCGGCATCGCCGAGACGCAGGAGATGCTGGAC
This sequence comes from Streptomyces sp. NPDC093546, assembly GCF_044765045.1. Lineage (NCBI taxonomy): Bacteria > Bacillati > Actinomycetota > Actinomycetes > Kitasatosporales > Streptomycetaceae > Streptomyces > Streptomyces sp. NPDC093546. The sequence goes on from NZ_JBIWJG010000016.1 coordinate 14,573, forward strand.
TTCTGCGCGGAGCACGGCCTCGGCTCGGAGATCGAGCTCATCCGCGCGGACCAGATCAACGAGGCGTACGAGCGTGTCCTGAAGAGCGACGTGCGCTACCGGTTCGTGATCGACGCCTCGACGATCTGAGGACAGCCCCTTTGAGGGGCCGATGACCTCCGGGGTAATCGACCCCGAGCGGACGCGGCGCGAGCATGGGGTCAGCCCGCTCACGAGGAGGACCCCATGGCCGCGTACGCCCTCGCCACCCTGAAGCCCCCCGCCGTGCTCCACGACGAGGTGCTGGACTACATGGAGCGCATCCAGTCCACCCTCGACCCCTTCGAGGGCCGCTTCCTGGTCCACGGGGCGCCCACCATGGAGGTGCGCGAGGGCCACTGGGACACCGCCCTGGTGATCGTCGGCTTCCCGTCCCTGGACCACGCGCGCCGCTGGTACGACTCGGACGCCTACCAGGCCCTCGTGCCGCTGCGCACCCGCCACATGGAGGGCGACATCATCCTGATCGACGGCGTCGCCCCCGGGTACGACCCGTCCGCGACCGCGGCGGCGATCCGCGCGGCTCAGTCGTCCGCGCCGGCCGCGGCCACGCCCACCGGGCAGGAGACGCCCGTGCCGCCGATGCCGCAGTAGCCGTTCGGGTTCTTGTCGAGGTACTGCTGGTGGTACGCCTCCGCCGGGTAGAAGGGGCGGTCGTCGGCGGGGAGGATCTCCGTGGTGATGGCGCCGTAGCCCGAGTCCTTCAGCACCTGCTGGTAGGCGTCCCGGGATGCGTCGGCCGCCGCCGCCTGGGCGGGGGAATGGGTGTAGAGCGCCGAGCGGTACTGGGTGCCCACGTCGTTGCCCTGGCGGAAGCCCTGGGTGGGGTCGTGGGACTCCCAGAAGAGCTTCAGCAGCGCGCTGTACGGGACGACGGACGGGTCGAAGACGACGCGGACCGCCTCCGTGTGGCCCGTCAGGCCCGAGCAGACCTCTTCGTACGACGGGTTCGGCGTGTAACCGCCCTGGTAGCCGACGAGGGTGGTCCACACGCCCTCCGTCTGCCAGAACTTCCGCTCGGCGCCCCAGAAGCAGCCCAGCCCGAAGTCCGCGACCTCCAGGCCGGCCGGGTAGGGGCCGAGGAGGGAGGTGCCGAGGACCGTGTGGCGGTCGGGGACGGTGAACTCCGGCTCCGGGCGGCCGGGCAGGGCCTGGTCCGGGGTCGGCAGGACGGGCGTGCGGCCGAAGAGCATGGTTCGGTCTCCTTGCGGGGCGGACGCGCCGGGCGCGCCGGACGCGGGTGACGGCACCGGAACAACGTTCCGGTGCCGTCGGGAATTCCGCGCGCCGCGCGGAACGCGGGTCAGCCGCTGGTCGCCGCCGCGGCGGCCACGCTCTCGTCGCGCAGGCGGCAGTACGCCGCCGCCGGGTCGTTCCGGTAGCGCCACGGCAGGGCGTCGACGTACCCGTCGACCAGCCGGAACTGCTCCACGGCGGCCTCGTCCCGGTCCTGGAGCGAGAGGTAGTACGCCAGCAGGTGACGGACCTCGGACAGGCGCGGGTGGCCGGGGTCGGCGGCGGCCGCGTCGGCGAGGGCGGCGTCAACCAGGGCGTGCATCTCCGGCGTACGGTCGCCCTCGGTCGTGTCCGACTCGTCGTGCTCGAAGTGCGCGATGAGCGGGAACGCCGTCATCAGGCTCCCCAACGGCGCCCCCGCGGCCGCCCGGGCCGCGAAGTCCCGCGCCAGCTCCTCCGAGCCCCGCCACTTGGCGCACCAGTACTGGAGCGCCGAGAAGTGGGCCTCGTAGTGGTGCGGCGCCCGCTCGCTGATCTCCCGCCACAGCCGGTCCATCTCGGCGTGCGGATAGCCGAGCCCGAGCGCGGTCCAGATCTCACCGACGTACGGCGCCGGGTCCCCCTCGGGCGCGAGGGCCGCCGCGCGGGCGTGCTCCTCGCGCGAGCGGGCCAGGATCCGGTGGAACCCCTCGAACTGCTCGGACGTGGTGTTCCGGGCCCGCTGGGAGCCGCGGACCCGCCAGGCCAGGAAGACCGTCGAGCGGGCCCGTACCAGTGCCGCGCCCGGGTCGTCGGGGTGCGCGGCCTCCCAGGCCAGCAGCCAGGCGTCGTCCTCGGCCGCCACATCGGCGAACTCCTCGCAGTACCGGGTGCGCCACTCCCAGTCCCGCGCCGCGGCCGTCCCGTCGAACAGGGCGGCGGCCGGCCTGAAGTCGCCGGCCTTCGCGGCGGCGAGCGCCGAGTCCAGCGGGGCCGGGCGCGGGGCGGAGAGCTCGGTGTTCTGCCGCTCGGGCGGCAGGAAGCCGAGCGCGGCGGCCTCGTCCGCCCGCTGCTCCTCGGAGCCGACGTAGCGCCAGCCCTCGCGCGCGCCCTGCACGACGGCCTTGAGGAAGTACCCGCCGATCGCCAGCACGCCGAGCGCGATCACGCCCAGGATGATCCAGATGACGGTCACCGCGCGGCCCCGTCCGTGAGGCCGTCCGTGAAGCCACCGGTGAGGCCGTACGAGAGCAGCGCGCGCAGCGGCGCGGTGTCGGGTACGTCGGCGACCGCCGCGTCGACGGCCGCGTCCAGGTCGGGCTCGGCCCCGTCGGGGCCCGGCGGCAGGTGGACGGTGGCGGGCTCGGTCCACGAGAACTCCCAGCGCAGCCGGGAGCGGGCGCTCAGCTCCGCCATCACCATGCTGGTGACCGACTTGTGGAGTGCGGGCCGGACGAACTCCCGGAAGACGCGCCCGTTCGCCGACGCCGCCTCCTCCGACAGCGGCAGCCGCTGGGCCAGCTGCCACAGCTGACCGTCGTCGATCACCTTCAGCAGCGCGGGCAGCGTCGGCGCTTCGCCGGTGTACGCGGCCAGCGCCCGGTGCAGCGGCGACTCGACCGAGCCCAGGCGGGCGCTCATGGCCCCGTCGAGCAGCTCCTCCCAGCTGCCGGCACGGCGGAACGCGCGCGCCTGCTCCGACAGCACCACGTCCTCCAGCGCGGTCAGCGTGCGGGCCGGGTCGGCGAGCAGGCCCGTCGCGGCGCCCTTGCCCTCGTCGATGCGGCCGTCCTGCGGGAGCGCCTCGATGGCGCGGACCCGGTCGGCGACCGATGGGTGCGAGTCGTACGGGGAGACCGGCTCGGTGGGCAGTTCGGCGCGCAGCCCGGCCAGTTCCAGCTCGCGGGCGGTCAGCAGGCGGCCGAAGCCGCCGAAGACCTCGCCGCGCGGCGGCAGCAGCCGCGCCGAGGTGCCCAGCGTGGCGTAGCACTCCATGTAGAAGGTGAACGCGGCGTCCAGCGAGGGCAGCTCGCGCAGCGCGGAGGCGGTCGCGTCGCGGCCGGCGATCCGGGCGGCCGCGGCGTCGGCGGCGTACTCCTGGAGGCGCGAGTCGTGCATCGTGGCGCGGAAGTACAGGTGCGCGTAGCCGGTGTAGATCCGGGCCATCGTGCGGTACGTGATGCCGGCGCTGCCCGTGTCGACCTCGCGGGTCTTGCGGCCCTTGGCCTCGGCCTTGGTGTTCCGCTTCTCCTGCCGGGCCCGCTCGCGGCCGGCGGTCTTCGCGGCGCGCTCCTCGAAGTGCGCGATGGTGCGGAACAGCTGGGTGCGGCCGCGCGCGGTGAGGGCGCCCAGCCGGGTGTCGTGGTTGACGTAGTGCCCCAGCTCATGGGCGAGGACCGCGCGCAACTGGGCTTCGCTGAGGCCCTGCATCAGCGGTACGCCCAGGTAGAGGTGGCGCGGCCCCGGCAGGAGGCCGAGGAACCGGGCGTTCTCGGTGACGGCGGCGTTGACGTCACCGGTGAGCAGGATCCGGGTGGGCGGCCGCGTGCCCACCTGGTCGGCGAGCTCGCGGACGGCGCGCCACAGCTCCGGTTCGTCGGACTCGGTGACGGCGAGGCCGCCCTGGCCGTCGTCCTTCGGCGTACGCAGCATGAACATGCCGCGTACGACCGGGATGGCCAGCAGCACGGACACCACGTACAGCTTGGTGGCGAGCCCGGAGGGCGCGTGCAGGTACAGCAGGTAGTCGATGACGGCGAGGACCGCCAGCAGAAGGACGCCGAGCAGAAAGAAGCCGGCGAGCAGAACGAGTGCGCGCAGCGCGCGCAGGGATGCGCCCATCGGGCAGAGCTCCCCCATTGAAAATGGACATGACGAAGAGGCGTGGGGGGAAGCGGAGTATCACCCGGCGGGGCCGCTGGGGGCAACCGAGATCCGTGGGGCTACTCTGACGCGATTCACTGCCACAGGGGGGCACACACCACATGCGCAACCTGCGTATTTCCCTGCGCGCGGCGGCCACCGCCGCGCTCACCGCGCTCGGCGTGCTGGCGACGGCCGTCCCGAGCGCGCACGCCGCGTCCGGGTACGACCGCTGCCCGCAGGGGAAGTTCTGCCTGTTCGACAAAGCCGACGGCACGGGCACGATGACCACGTACAGCGGCAGCGCGGCCACGCTCGGCACCTTCGACAACAAGGCGTCCGCGCTGCGCAACCGGACCGGGCTGTACGCCTGTATTTACAGCCAGCCGAGGTACGAGTACACCGACTCGGTCCACCACGTGGTGCTCTACGCGGGCAAGGGGAGCGAGGGCCACGAGCTCACCTACATCAGGGACGAGAACAGCTACCTCGACAACAACGTCAGCTCCTTCCGCCTCGCCCGTACCCAGCACGAGTGCGGCAGCGGCAAGGAGTACATGGAGTGGGCGGCGCCGACGGCCCCCGGTGGCGCGGCGAAGCCCGTCGGCGACTTCGACCGGGACGGCTCCACCGACCTCGTCTTCCGCTCGGTCGCCGGCAACCTGTGGTTGCTGCGCGGCTACACGGCCATGCGCATCGGCACCGGCTGGCAGTCCATGACCGCGCTCCTGCGCCACGGTGACCGCAACGGCGACGGCGCGGAGGACATCGTCGCCCGCGACACCGCCGGCGCGCTGTGGATGTACCCGGGCAACGGCACGTGCGGGCTCAAGCGGCGCGTCCAGATCGGCACCGGCTGGCAGTCGCTCAGGCACCTCACCGCCGTGGGCGACTTCAACGGTGACGGCAGCAAGGGCGACCTGATCTCCACGGACTCCACCGGCGTGCTGTGGCTGCACCCGGGCAAGGCGTCCGGCACCGTGGCCGCGCGCCAGAAGATCGGCTCCAGCGGCTGGCAGTCCATGACCGCGCTCGTCGGCGCCGGCGACATGGACGGCGACCGCCAAAACGACCTCGTCGCCCGCGACTCGACCGGCAACCTCTGGCTCTACCCGGGCCGCGGCACCGGCACCCTGGGCCCCCGCAAGCTGATCGGCACGGGCTGGAAGAAGTTCAGCCGCGTTTTCGCCGTCGGAGATGTCCAGGGGGACGGCACCAACGACCTCTACGCGCTGAACGATCCGCTGCTGGAGCTGTACGCCAACAACGGCACCGGCCGGCTGCGCAAGGACAGCGTCGACTACGACTGGGACGACCGCGAGACGGCTTTCTGACACCTTCCGCAGAAGCGGGGGTGGCCCGGCCGGGCCACCCCCGTTCCCATAACAACGGGCTCAGCGCGGCAGCGTCGCCGGGCTGCCGCCGTTCGCCTCGTAGCCCGCCACCGCCAGCGCCCGGAAGATCGCGTACTGCGCCGCCGGGTCCTCGCTCAGCGTCCACGGCAGGGCCCCCACGTGACCGTCCACGTGCACCAGCTGGTGCATCGCCTCCGACCAGCGCTCGGAACTCACCAGGAAGTGGATCAGCAGATGGCGCACGTGCGCCAGCATCGGGTCGTCCGGGCGGGCCGAGTGCACGGCGTACAAGGCGCCCTCCATGGCCTTGGAGACCACCTCGGTGCCGTAGAAGTCCCGCACCAGCGCCACCTCGGGGAGGTGCTCGAAGACCGCGAACAGCGGCAGCGCGGCCAGCAGCGAGCCGCGCGGGGCGCGGGCCGCCGCGGCGGTGGCGAACTGGTCCGCGTCCCGGCGGGAGCCGTGCCACTTCTCGCACCAGTAGTGCAGCGCCGCCAGGTGCGCCCCCATGTGGTGCGGCGCCCGGTCGATGATCTTCGCCCACACCTGGTCGAACTGCTCGTGGCTGTATCCGAGCCCGCGCGCGACGGCGAGCTCGATGATGTACGGCACCGGGTCGCCGGGCGCCAGCAGCGCCGCCTCGCCGCTCACCGTGCGCGCCTCTTCGAGGATGATCCGGAAGTCGTCCGTGCCGGCCGACGACGAACGCCACGCCTGCTGCACCAGGAACTCCGCGTGCACCGCCGCGCCGCCCGGGTCCTTCGGCTTCTCGGCCCGCCATGCCCGCAGCCACGCGCCCCCGGTGCCCGGCTGCTGCTGGAGCTCCAGCGCCGCCGCCCCCGCGAACGCCTGCACGCGCTGCCAGCGCACCTCGCCGTCCTTGTCCGTACCGGCCAGCAGCTGCGAGGCGGCCCGCCAGTCCTGCGTCCGCTGCACCACGTCCAGCACGTCGACCAGGTCCTGGTCGGGCCCCGGCATGCGTACGTCCAGCTCCTCCTGGCGCACGAAGCCGTACGCGCTCGGGTCGGCCGCGTCCGGCGCGCCCGGGTCGACCAGCCGGATGCCGCCGCGGCGGCGCGACAGGAACGACGCCAGGACCACGCCGATCAGACCGACCGCCAACAGGAACCAGAGAATCTCCATGCGCCCATTGTCGCGGACCCCACCGACAGTCCGGACCCGGCGGCGGCGTGGGCTCCGCTCCACCGCGGGCCCGACTACGCTCGGGGTGCATGAGCGACGAGCACACGCACCAGAGCTTCGAGACCCGCGCCATCCACGCGGGCAACACCGCTGACCCGCTGACCGGCGCGGTCGTCCCGCCCATCTACCAGGTCTCCACCTACAAGCAGGACGGTGTGGGCGGCCTGCGCGGCGGCTACGAGTACAGCCGCAGCGCCAACCCCACCCGTACCGCCCTGGAGGAGAACCTCGCGGCCCTGGAGGGCGGCCGCCGCGGCCTGGCCTTCGCCTCCGGTCTCGCGGCCGAGGACTGTCTGCTGCGCGCGCTCCTCGCTCCGGGCGACCACGTGGTCATCCCGAACGACGCGTACGGCGGCACCTTCCGCCTGTTCGCGAAGGTCGTGGCCCGGTGGGGCGTGGAGTGGTCCGTCGCCGACACCTCCGACCCGGCGGCGGTACGGGACGCGATCACCGACCGTACGAAGGCGATCTGGGTCGAGACGCCCTCGAACCCGCTGCTCGGCATCACCGACATCGCCGCCCTCGCGGACATCGCCCGCACGGCGGGCGTCAAGCTCGTCGTCGACAACACCTTCGCCAGCCCCTACCTCCAGCAGCCGCTCGCGCTCGGCGCGGACGTCGTCGTGCACTCGCTGACCAAGTACATGGGCGGCCACTCCGACGTCGTCGGCGGCGCCCTGGTGACCGCAGACGAGACGCTCGGCGAGGAGCTCGCGTACCACCAGAACGCCATGGGCGCGGTGGCCGGCCCCTTCGACTCGTGGATCGTGCTGCGCGGCATCAAGACCCTCGCCGTCCGGATGGACCGGCACAGCGCCAACGCCGCCCGCGTCGCCGAGATGCTGACCCGGCACCCGAAGGTGACGCAGGTGCTCTACCCCGGCCTGCCCGAGCACCCCGGCCACGAGGTCGCCGCCAAGCAGATGCGCGACTTCGGCGGCATGATCTCCTTCCGCGTTGCGGGCGGCGAGGAGGCGGCGGTCGAGGTCTGCAACCGTGCGAAGCTGTTCACGCTGGGCGAGTCCCTGGGCGGCGTCGAGTCGCTCATCGAGCACCCGGGCCGCATGACCCACGCGAGCGTGGCCGGTTCGCTGCTGGAGGTCCCGGGGGACCTGGTGCGGCTGTCGGTCGGCATCGAGAACGCCGACGACCTCCTGGCGGACCTGCGCCAGGCGCTCGGCTAGACCCGGAAGGCAGCGCCCTAGGGCTCCACGACCGACGCCCACACCGTGAACGCGGTCAGCGCGGCGCACAGCACCAGCCACGCCGTGCGCCGCAGCAGGCGGGCGCGGCGCAGCCTGCGGGTGCCGCGCTCGACCGCGCGGGCGGCGAGGTCGGCCGGGACCCGCGGGCGCGGCGGGGCCTGGAGCATCCGCCGGACCTCGGCCTCCTTCGCGGGGTCGATCACGGCGCCGTCACCGCCCGTCCGTCGCGGCGCCGCCGTCGCGGCGCCGTGCCCGTGCCCGCATCGCGCGGACCGCACGCGTACCAAGGGCCCGCACCCGCTCCACCGGCAGGCCCAGCAGGGCGGCCGTCCGCTCCTCGCCGATCCCCTCGTACAGGCACAGGACGAGGACGAGCCGCTCCCGAGGGGTCAGCGCGGACAGCAGGCCGTCCCGCGCGCGGGGGAAGCGCCATGCCGCGCGGGCGAACCGCTCCGTCAGCTCCTGGCGGGCGATGTCGTACGGGTCCTCGCCGCGCAGCCGGTCCCAGCGGGTGTACGTGGCGGCCAGCGCGGCGGTCAGGAGCTCCTGGGCGCGCGGGTTGCGGGCGGGCGGCTCGGCGGTCAGCAGCGTGGCGGCGTGCAGCAGCCGGCCGGCCGCGCCCGCCACGAACGCCTCGAACTCGCGGGCGCGGTGGGCCGGTGCTCGCCGTGCCGTCGCCCGCCGCCGCTGTCGCACGTCCTCATATGAGGCCGTGCGCACGGCCGGGTCAAGAGGCCGGGGAGGCTTCCGTCGCGCCCTCTTCCGGCGAGGCCGCCGCCGCGGGCGTCTCCGCGGGCGTCTCCACGGGCGGCAGTCCGGCCTGGCGGGCCGAGAGCGCCGAGTTGAACCGGGTGAGCAGCGTGCAGAACGACTCGCGCTCCTCCTCCGTCCAGCCCTCCGTCACCTGCGCCATCAGGTCGCGCCGCGAGGAGCGGACCTCCTCCAGCCGGGCCTGTCCGCGCGGCGACAGCTGGAGCACGACCGCCCGGCCGTCCTCCGGGTGCGAGGTGCGCTTGACCAGGCCGGTGTCCACCAGCGGCGCCACCTGGCGGGTGACGGTGGACGAGTCGATGCCCATCCCGGCCGCCAGCGCCTTCACGCCCATGGGGCCCTCCCGGTCGAGCCGGTTGAGCAGCAGGTACGCGGCCCGGTCCATCGAGTTGCGGAGCTGGCCGGTGCCGCCGAGGCGAGTCTGCTCCGCCCGCCGGGCGAAGACGGCCACCTCGTGCTGGAGGGCATCGAGGAGGCCTTGGTGAAGATCAGTCGTCATGTCCTGGGACGTGGGCATGGCTGCGGCTCTCTCGTGCGGTGGTGGTGGTTGGTGGGGGACAGAGTACGCGGACCCGCGCGAGTCCGTACCAGTGCTGCACAAACGTGATGAGCGGCGGCGCGGCGGGGCGTCAGCGCCCAGGTGAGCGGTGATGTGAGTGGTGGTGTGAGCTGCGAGACTGGCGGTCATGAGCTTCCGTACGCCACACCCCTCACACCCGCTCATCCTGGACGACATCCGCGGGGCGCAGAAGATGCTGTCGGGCGTGGCCCGGATGACCCCTCTGGAGGGCAGCCGGCACCTGTCGCAGCTGGTGGGGGCCCCGGTACACCTGAAGTGCGAGAACCTCCAGCGGACGGGCTCGTTCAAGCTGCGCGGCGCGTACGTGCGGATCGCCGGGCTGCGCCCGGAGGAGCGGGCGGCCGGGGTGGTCGCCGCGTCCGCCGGGAACCACGCGCAGGGCGTCGCCCTCGCCTCCTCCCTGCTGGGCGTGCGCTCCACGGTCTTCATGCCGGTCGGCGCTCCGCTGCCGAAGGTGGCGGCGACCCGGGAGTACGGCGCCGACGTCAGGCTGCACGGTCACGTGGTCGACGAGACGCTGGCCGCCGCGCAGGAGTACGCGCGGGCGACGGGCGCGGTGTTCATCCACCCCTTCGACCACCACGACATCATCGCCGGGCAGGGCACGGTCGGGCTGGAGATCCTGGAGCAGTGCCCGGAGGTGCGCACGATCCTCGTGGGCGTCGGCGGCGGCGGCCTGGTCGCGGGCATCGCGACGGCGGTCAAGGCGCTGCGCCCGGACGTGAAGGTGATCGGGGTGCAGGCGCAGGCCGCCGCCGCGTATCCGCCCTCGCTGCGGGCCGGCCGCCCGGTCGCCGTGGACACCGCGCCGACGATGGCCGACGGCATCAAGGTGGGCCGCCCCGGTGACGTGCCGTTCGCGATCGTGGACGAGCTCGTCGACGACGTCCGCACGGTCTCGGAGGACGCCCTGTCGTCGGCGCTGCTGCTGTGCCTGGAGCGGGCGAAGATGGTCGTGGAGCCGGCCGGGGCGAGCCCGGTGGCGGCGCTGCTGAGCGCGCCGGAGACCTTCCAGGGGCCGGTGGTCGCGGTGCTGTCGGGCGGGAACGTCGATCCGCTGGTGCTCCAGCGGATCCTGCGGCACGGCATGGCGGCGGCCGGTCGCTACCTGAGCCTGCGGCTGCGGCTGACGGACCGGCCGGGGGCGCTCGCGACGATGCTCGGGGTGCTGTCGGTGGTGGACGCCAACGTCCTCGACGTCGGGCACGTACGCACCGATCCCCGCCTCGGGCTCACGGAGGTGGAGGTGGAGCTGCACCTGGAGACCAAGGGGCCGGAGCACTGCGAGGAGGTGCGGGCGGCGCTGCGGGACGCGGGGTACGTGGTCATGGAGTGAGGGGCGGGGGCGCGCGGGCGCGCGAGGCGCCGTATATCGCGTGGGGTATCGCATATCGCGTTGGCTATCGCGAGTGCGGTCGGTGAAAAGGGTTGGGCAAACGCGATGTATCGCGTTAGGGTGAGCGGGTTGTCATGTTCGCCGAGCGCGACCACCTCGGCGTCCCTACGCTCGGGTAGTACGTGTTGATACGCCCGACCCACCACTCGCACCTGCCAACGGGAGAACCCACATGCCAGGCGCTATTCATGCCGAGGGTCTCGTGAAGACCTTCGGCGCCGTAAGGGCTCTGGACGGCGTGGACCTGGACGTCCCCGAGGGGACGGTCCTGGGGCTTCTCGGCCCCAACGGCGCCGGCAAGACCACCACCGTGCGCGTGCTCACCACGCTCCTGAGGCCCGACAGCGGCAGGGCGGTCGTCGCGGGCATCGACGTGCTCAAGCACCCCAACGAAGTCCGCCGCTCCATCGGCCTCTCCGGGCAGTTCGCGGCCGTCGACGAGTACCTCACCGGCCGCGAGAACCTCCAGATGGTCGGGCAGCTGTACCAGATGTCCGCCAAGGCGGCGAAGATACGCGCCGGTGAGCTGCTGGACCGGTTCAACCTCGCCGACGCCGCCGACCGCCCCGCGAAGACGTACTCCGGGGGCATGCGCCGCCGCCTCGACCTCGCCGCCGCCCTCGTCGTCTCCCCGCCCGTGATGTTCATGGACGAGCCGACGACCGGCCTCGACCCGCGCAACCGCCAGCAGCTGTGGGAGGTCATCAAGGAGCTCGTCGCCGGCGGCACGACGCTGCTGCTCACCACGCAGTACCTGGAGGAGGCCGACCACCTGGCCCACGACATCTGCGTCGTCGACCACGGCAAGGTCATCGCGCGCGGCACCTCCGACCAGCTCAAGGCGCGCACGGGCGGCGAGCGCGTCGAGGTCGTCGTCCACGGCCACGACGAGATCGCGCCGGCCCGCGAGGTGCTACGGGGCCTCGGCAAGGGCGAGGTCGCCGTCGAGGAGCACACCCGCAAGCTCACGGTGCCGGTCACCGGTGGCGCCAAGCTGCTCGCCGAGGTCATCCGCGAGCTGGACACGCACGGTGTCGAGATCGACGACATCGGCCTGCGCCGCCCCACCCTCGACGACGTGTTCATCTCGCTGACCGGCCACGCCGCCGAGCGCGGGGACGAGGACACCGAGGCCGCGAAGGAGGCCGTGAAGTGAGCACCCTCTCCGACGCCCCGAAGGTCCTGGTGCCCCGCCCGCGCGGGGGCATGGCTCAGTCGGTCGGCGACTCGCTGGTGGTCGCCAAGCGGAATTTGATCCGTATGTCCCGGATTCCCGAAATGGTTATTTTCGGGCTGATCCAGCCGATCATGTTCGTGGTGCTGTTCAGCTACGTCTTCGGCGGCTCCATGAACATCGGGAACACCACCTCGCCGGGCGTCTACCGCGAGTTCCTGATGGCCGGCATCTTCGCCCAGACCGTCACGTTCGCCACCGCGGGCGCCGGCGCGGGCATCGCCGACGACATGCACAAGGGCCTCATTGACCGGTTCCGGTCCCTGCCGATGGCCCGGGGGGCGGTGCTCACCGGCCGGACGCTCGCCGACCTCGTACAGACGGCGCTCACCGTCGTGGTCCTGGCGATCGTCGCGCTGCTCGTCGGCTGGCGGATCCACGAGGGCGTCGCCAAGGCGCTCGGCGCCTTCGCACTGCTGCTCTTCCTCGGGTACGCGTTCTCCTGGATCGGCGCCCTCATCGGCCTCTCCGTGCGGACGCCCGAGGCGGCCACCTCCGGCGGCCTGATCTGGCTCTTCCCCGTCACGTTCATCTCGAACGCGTTCGTGGACTCCAGCAAGATGACGCCCTGGCTGCGCCACATCGCGGAGTGGAACCCCTTCAGTGCCACCGTCCAGGCCTGCCGTGAGCTGTTCGGCAACCCGGGAGTCTCGGACTCCAGCGCCTGGCCCATGCAGCACCCGGTCTGGGCCTCGATCATCTGGTCGCTGATCATCATCGCCGTCTTCCGGACCCTGGCGGTGCGCAAGTACCGGTCGGCCGCCGCCTGAGGGCGCGGGCATACGAAAACAGGGCGTACGAAAAGGGGCCGGGCCGCGTCTCGCGCGGCCCGGCCCCTCGTGTCGATGAGCGCGGGCTCAGCCCTGGTACGGCTTGGCGTCGAGGATCTTGACGGACGCCTTCTTGCCGTTCGGGAGCTCGTACTGGGCGTCCTCGCCCACCTTCTTGCCGTTGACGCCCGTGCCGAGCGGCGACTGCGGGGAGTAGGTCTCGACGTCGGAGCTCGCGTACTCGCGGGAGGCGAGGAGGAAGGTCAGGGTGTCGTCCTCGTCGCCGTCGAACGCGATGGTGACCACCATGCCGGGCGCGACGACACCGCTCTCCGTGGGAGCCTCGCCGACCTTCGCGTGCTCCAGCAGCTGGGTCAGCTGGCGTACGCGCAGCTCCTGCTTGCCCTGCTCCTCCTTGGCCGCGTGGTACCCGCCGTTCTCGCGCAGGTCGCCCTCCTCGCGCGCAGCCGCGATCTTCGCGGCGATCTCGGTTCGCGCGGGACCAGACAGGTACTCCAGCTCGGCCTTGAGCTGGTTGTACGCCTCCTGGGTGAGCCAGGTGACGTTCTCGCTGGTCTGGGTCACAGGTGCTCCTCGTCGGTACTGGGATACAAAGCAACGCCCTACCCAGAAGCATTCTGCCTTCCTGGATGGGCGAAACCACGAGCCTAACAATTTCGTGGAGAAAGGGGGAGGACGAACGTCACTTATTTTGCGTCGTCGCAGGTCAGCGCAGAATCGGACAGGGCCGTTCCGGTTACTTCAGGCTACTCCGAGGTGCAGCCGAGCAACTGGGCGCTGGTCGCCTCCGCCGTCGTACGCACCGTGACGATCTCGTCGAGCCGCGTCGCGGCCCCGTCGAAGCGGACCTCCTTGCGGCCCACCTCGCCGCCGTCCTCGGCGAGCGCCCGCAGCGTGCAGTAGCCCCGGGCGTCCCGCTCCTTGCGGACCTCCAGATGGACCGCGACCCGGTCCTCCGAGGAGAGGTCGAACTTGATCACCTCGGCGCTGATCTTCTGGCCGGCGACGTAGTCGTACCCGAACCAGCCGACCACGGCGAGCAGCGCGGCACCCAGTACGGCGCCCAGGACCTTGAGCCCGCGGTCGGCGCGCTCGTCCGCCGAGCGGCCGTAACGGCCTTCGGGGAGCCCTTCCCGCACCGCGCTCATGATCGGTCCTCTCGTACGCCGGACGACGGAATTTTCCGTGCGCCGATTCCGTCACTATAGAAGCCGCCCCACGCCGACTATTCACCGAGGATCGAGTCTTGACCGAGCAGCTGCGACTGATGGCCGTTCACGCCCACCCCGACGACGAGTCGAGCAAGGGCGCGGCCACGATGGCCAAGTATGTGTCCGAGGGGGTGGACGTGCTGGTCGTCACGTGCACCGGTGGCGAGCGCGGCTCCATCCTCAACCCGAAGCTCCAGGGCGACACGTACATCGAGGAGAACATCCACGAGGTGCGCCGCAAGGAGATGGACGAGGCGCGCGAGATCCTCGGCGTCCGGCAGGAGTGGCTCGGCTTCGTCGACTCCGGCCTGCCCGAGGGCGACCCGCTGCCGCCGCTGCCGCAGGGCTGCTTCGCCCTGGAGGACGTCGACAAGGCGGCCGGCCGCCTGGTGAAGTCCATCCGCGCCTTCCGGCCGCAGGTCATCACGACGTACGACGAGAACGGCGGCTACCCGCACCCCGACCACATCATGACCCACAAGATCACGATGGTGGCCTTCGAGGGTGCGGCCGACGCCGAGAAGTACCCGGAGCAGGAGTTCGGCCCCGTCTGGCAGCCGCTGAAGGTCTACTACAACCAGGGCTTCAACCGGCCGCGCACGGTCGCGCTCCACGAGGCGCTCCTCGCCCGCGGCCTGGAGTCGCCGTACGGCGAGTGGCTGGAGCGCTGGAAGGAGTTCCAGCGCGCCGAGCGGACGCTGACCACGCACGTTCCGTGCGCCGACTTCTTCGAGACCCGCGACAAGGCGCTGATCGCCCACGCCACCCAGATCGACCCGGACGGCGGCTGGTTCCGCGTCCCGATGGAGATCCAGAAGGAGGTCTGGCCCACCGAGGACTACGAGCTCGCCAAGTCGCTCGTCGACACCTCCCTCCCCGAGGACGACCTCTTCGCGGGCATCCGGGACAATGCCTGACATGAGCGCACACCAGGCACTGACCCAGCTCGTCCCGATCGCCGCCCAGGAATTCGACAAGAACAAGGTCACCCCGGGCGTCCTCGGCTTCATCGTCTTCGCCGTCATGGCCGTGGCCGTGTGGATGCTGATGAAGTCGATGAACCGCCACATGGGCAAGGTCGACTTCGAGGAAGCCCCGGAGCCGGAGGCGGCGCCGAAGGGGAAGGCGCCCAAGGGCGCGGCGGCGGGGAACTAGCGGCGGGGCAACAGGGCCGTCGGCGCCCGCCGCTCAGCGCGCGTGCTCGGCGAGCGACAGCAGCAGGTGCGCGGACTCGGGGCGCAGGTGGTCGGAGTGGGCGCCCGCCGGGCCGTGGCCGTTCACGAACACGGACCCCGCGTCGACGCTGACGAACCAGTGGTCGAGGTCCCTCTTCGCGTACGGCTGGTCCGGCGGCAGCATCCGCACCTGGGACACCGGCTCCGGTGCGGTGCCGATGCCCTGGTTGCCGATGCCGCGCCGCTTCTCGGCGATCCGGTGCCACAGGCCGGTCGCCCAGTCGCGCTCCGCGTACGTCGCGACGACCGGGCCGCGCAGCGGCGCGGCGGCCAGCGCGGTGAAGGTGGTGGCGAAGGCGTCGCGGGGCGCGGCCATCTGGAACAACAGCATGCCGTCCACGGTGAACGGCCGGTCCGGCGGTCCGCTACGGGACCAGCCGAGGGTGGCGCCGGGCGCGCCCTCCGCGGCCCACTGCACCGCCTCGCAGAGGAACCGGCAGCCGAAGGAGTGGCCCACCAGGTGGAGGTACTGCCCGTCCCGGTTCGCCAGGACGGGGGCCGCCGCCGGGTCGGCGCGGTGCGCGTCCACGTATCCGAGCAGGTGCCCGATGACGCGGGCCGCGTGGGCGCCGTCCGCCGTGCTCATGGCATGGGCCCGGTCGCGCGTGGTGCGGTAGCCCGCCCGGGACGGCCAGCGGACCAGCACTGTCCAGGGGGCGAAGGCGGCTGCCAGCCGCGGGTAGGAGGCGGGGCGCTCCGCCAGCCGCTCCGCGACGAGGGCGCCCAGCCGCCGGGCGGCGTCGAGGGCCGACTCCGGTTTCGTACGCCAGCCGTGGACGTACACGAAGATGTCCGTGGCCCAGGCGGGCGGGGTGAGCTCGGCCGCGAAGTGGTCGTCGAGACGGTCGGCGGGTACGGGCCGGCCGCTGTCGAGCAGCCATCCGGTCTCGTCGAGATCGACGACCCGGAATGTGTTGTCGGGCGTCATACGGCGACCTCCTGGTCCTGACCCGCCGCGGAAATGTGGGCGCGCTCCAGACGCGCGTCCATGCCGCAGTGGAGCGCGTACGCGAAGCCGAGGGGGTTGCGGAACTCGTCGGCGAACCGGCGGGCGAGCGCGTGGACGATCTCGCCGGCCGTCTCGCCGCCACCGAGATAGCGGGGCAGGAAGGCGAGCGCGTACTCGGCGGCGAAGGGCTGCGGCATCGCGATCTGCGGCCCGAGTACGCCGCGTGCCCCGTGCTCGATCAGCGCCCGGCCGAGGAACGCCCGGTCGACGTCCCCCTCGGGCACCCCGGCATGGCAGGCGTTGAGCAGCACGAACGGCTGGAACGGGGTGCCGTCCCCGAAGCCCCTGCGCCGCTCCCGCACCAGCTGGGCGTCGATGGTGGAGGAGTCGCTGAGCCGGACGGCGAGGTAGGGCGCCTCGGCGCCGTTCGGCAGGAACGAGCCGTGGCACCAGAAGTACATCAGCTGGTCGGAGAGGTCCGGGTCCGACAGCGCGGCCACCAGCTCGCGGCGCGTCGTGCGCTCGACGAACGTCGTCCCGCAGGCGAGGAGCGACGCCACCTCCGCCGCCCGTGTGGCGGCCCTCCGGTCGATGCCGGTGTCGTGGTTGAGGCTCACCACCGGCAGGTGGGGAGGCTCGGGGCGGTGGCCGAGCCACGGATACGATCCACCGGTCTGCTCGATCTGGTGGCGGTAGCCGAGGAACCGGTCGAACAGCCCCGGTAAGCCGTCGCGCCGGTCCTCGTCGCGCCGGTCCTCCAGGTCGGACGGCAGCAGACTGAGCATCGGCCACGGAATGAACAGGTCCGAGTCGAAGCGGATCCGCAGCCTGTCGTCCGCCAGCGTGTGGACGAGGAACTCGCGGAAGAGCTCGACCTGGCGGCCGGTTCCGCCGAGCAGCGTGTGGTGCAGCAGGTCGCTTCCGGCGCAGGCCAGCTCCTCGACCGCCGCGTGGAGCTCGTCCTCCGGCTCCCCGCTCAGGTCCGTCAGCACGGCGTACGGCAGCTCGGGGCGGCCGGGCACCGGCCTCCCGTCGCCGGTGCCGGGCCGGAAGCCGACGAAGAGCTCCTGCCAGAGCCGCGCCAGCCGCGCGGCGGCCGCCCGTACCTCCCCGGGCTTCGCAGCCAGGTCGGCCTTGTGCTCGGTGCCCTTGAGCGCGGGCACACCCCGCCCGTAGAGCCGGGCCCTGATGCGGTCCTCGCCGCAGAGGTCGAAGCCGACGATGACGTCGGGGCCCTGGACCACCAGGTCCTGGACACGGGTGAAGTGGCGGCTCGGGTTCTGGACGATGCGGACGGGGAGCTCGGTGGCCACGCGCTCACAACCCCCGTACGTGTGCGGGGTCCGAGGCCGTCGCGGTAGGTCCGGACGCCGAGTCGGCGATGTCGATCTCGGTCTCCACCTGCTGGAGCACCGTCCCCGTGGACTCGTGCGCGATGGTGAAACGGATCCGGTGGATGCCCGGGCGGTGGGGGGTGAACCGGAACTCCGCCCCGTCGGACCCCTGGTGGGAAGGCCGCACCAGGCCCGTGGCCGGTTCGATGTCCCCACGGGTGAGGGGGGTGGCGACGGCGGTGAGCCAGGGCACGCGCCCGCGGCCGGCCGACGCCCACGGATGCAGGTCACCGGGGACGACCCGCAGCAGGATCGCCGTGCCGGTGGGGTTGTCGAGGAGCGTGAGGCGTACGTGGCAGTCGGTGGGGAGGCCGGATCCGGAGACCGTGCCGTCGCTCGGGGCGATCGTGTCGCGGGCCCGGCGGGGCAGGAGGTAGCGCGTACGGCTGGGCTCGTCGTGCCGGAGGCGCCAGTCGCCGATCAGGTTTTCGACGTCGTGGCGGGCCGGAATCCTCCGTGCCACGAGCTCTCGGAGGAACGCGAGTGGTTCTTCCCCGTCGCCCGAGGAGAGAGCGGTGCGTGCGTAGGCCGCCCAGAGCAGTCCGCTCTCGTCGCCCATGCTGAGAAACAGGTGCTCGGCGGTGGAGAACCGGGCCATGGCTTGTGTTTTCG
The DNA here is from genome assembly GCF_044765045.1 of Streptomyces sp. NPDC093546. Classification (NCBI taxonomy): domain Bacteria; kingdom Bacillati; phylum Actinomycetota; class Actinomycetes; order Kitasatosporales; family Streptomycetaceae; genus Streptomyces; species Streptomyces sp. NPDC093546. The sequence goes on from NZ_JBIWJG010000016.1 coordinate 32,625, forward strand.
CGCCGCCGCCCGCGTGGTCGAGGGCGTACAGCAGGCCCAACTCCAATGCGGTCCACGCGCTGCCGTGAGGACAGCCGATCTCCGTGAACAGTTGCTCAGCCTGGTGCAGGTGCACGCGGGCGGCGCCGTCCGGATCGGCCCAGCGAGCCAGCAGGCCGAGGTGGTGGAGCGTCCACGCCTCCCCCAACTTGTCCGGCAGCTTCTTGAAGAGGACGAGGGCCCGGAACAGTGCGGCCTGTGCCCTTGTGGTGAGCGGCATGTCCGCCAGGGCCAGGCCGATGTAGTGATGGGCCCACGCCTCACCACGGAGGTCCTCCACGGCCCTGTGGGCGGAGAGGGCGTCACGGAACGTCCTGTGGGCGTCGGCCGGCCGGCCGCTGAGCAGGAGGAGCCGCCCTTCCTGGGTGAGGAGCCGGCCCTGGCGATCGTCGTCGCGTTCCGTGGCCGTCGCCCGGGCGGATTCCAGTGCTGTCCGCGCGGCGTCGGCCCGGCCGAGCAGGAGCTGCAGTCGGGAAAGCTCGAGGAACCAGGAGTGCGAGGAGGTTGTGCTCCCGGACCGCGCCAGTGGGGTCAGCGCCTGGTGAGGGAATCCCTGGTCGATGAGGATGGATGCCCGAACGGTCAACAAGCGGCGCTCGTCGTCGCCGCTCGCGAGCCGGGCCCTGTCGACCGCCTCGAGTGCCCCGTACAAGTTCCCGGAGTGGTGTTCGAGCACAGCTTGCTCGCGGCTCGGCATGACATCGCGCAACAGCCGCCGGGCCACCGGGGTACAGCCGATCTCGAGGGCGGCGTCGGCACCGACCAGGAAGAGGCCTTTCCGTACCTCCGCAGGGAGCCGCCCGCCCCGCTCGGCGGTCCAGAGGAGCGCCACCAGCTGATCGTGGTCGGAGAGGCGGGCAGGAGGAGCGGTCGCCATCGAGGGGCGGGACACGACCCAGTCGAGGTACTCATCCACCAGTGCCTTCCGCCTGGGGGCGGGCGCGGCGGTGATCAGCCTCGACAGCTGGGACTCGTACGGTCGGATGACGGTGTTGGGCTGCGGCTTGTCCCGGCCCAACAGGTCGCTCACGCCTGTGGGGAGTGCGAAGGTGCCGGAGTGCGCCGGAGACAGGAGCCCGGCCCTCACCAGATGCTCCAGCAGTCGCAGCGTGGTCACCGGGGGTGCGGTCCCCTCCTTGCGGAGGAGCGCGGTCCAGGTCTCGGTGGAGAAGCGGGGCATGCCCGTTGATCCCACTCGGCCCAGGTCGCTCCGCACGACAGGGAGGAGCCGGGAGAGCGCCCAGCGCACGAGCGCCTCACCCGACTCGGGGAACGGCGGCCCCAGCCCCCCGGCGATCCGCACGTACAGCGGCAGCCCCCCGGTGCACCGCATCAACTCCGGCCCCACGTCGGCCGGCAGGCCCGCCAGGGACAGGCTGTCCGCCTGGCCGAGCGGCTCCACCTGGTGCGCGAGGATCCCGGGGGCCGCGTCCCAACCGCCTTCGCGGCACGTGAGGACGACGGAGACGGGCGTGCCCGTGAAAGCGGCGAGCAGCTCCCGGCCGGCGGCCGGTGTCGGCACGTCGTCCAGCACGACGAACGCCTGCCGCTCGGCGAAGTGCTCGGCGCACAGTCGCTGTACGGCGCCGAGCGCGGTCGCACCCGTCAGGTGCAGGATCTCCATGAACGCCCGCCGCGAGAGACCCAGCTGCCCCAGCAGCCGCACCAGCGTCACTTCCGGGTACCCGGACCAGGACTGGTGGTACACCGGCGCCCCCGTGGCGCGCGCAGCCTCCCTGGCGAGGTGGTACGCCAGCGCCGACTTGCCCACGTCCGGCTGCCCGTGCAGGACCACATGGTGTCCGGGCCGGGTCAGCACCTCGCGCAGCCGGGCCGCTTCCTCCGCGCGCCCGACGAAGGGCACCGGATCGTCCGGCAGGGGTAAGGGCCGCGGGTCCCTCACTCCGTCCCCCCTTCGCCAGAGCCGGGCACCGGATTCGAGCGTCCCAGTCGTGGTGGCCGCCGCGCAAGCGGTCAGCCCCGCGCGGTGTCCACCGGCACGCCCATCACCTCCCGCGCGTGCCGGTTCGGGGTGAGGCCCAGGGGCCACGGCTGCCAGGGGGACTCCAGGCGTATGCCCCGTTCCAGGACCAGCGACCAGGCCGTCAGGCAGTCCGACAGTTTGGGGTCGCGGGCCGGGTGCTTGGTGTCCAGCAGGTCGGACAGCTCCTGCTGGGCGACGACCGTGCCGACCTCCACGCCGCCGGGGGAGGCGTACGGCAGCAGCGTGCAGCGCAGGAAGCGGGCCCAGTCCGCGCCGCGGCGGTCGTCGTACGAGGCGAACAAGTCCGCCGCCTCGTCGCACAGGGCCAGCGCCTGCGGGGCGCGGCTGTTGCCCGCGTCGATGATGGCCAGTTCCAGGGAGGTCCACGCCTCGCCGTGGGGGACGCCGATGCGGCGGAAGTCCGCGCGGGCGTCCACCAGGAGCTGGCGGGCGAAGCCCGAGTTGCGGAGGTTGCCGGTCTGCGCGGCGCGCTGGTCGCGGGTGAGGCGGCCCGCGTGGTGGCGGGCGCAGGCCAGGCCGTACACGTCCCGCATCCGCGAGAACATCGCGCGCGCCCGCTCCAGATGCCGGACGGCCTCGTCGGTGTCGCCGTGCTCCTCCAGCGCCTGGCCCAGGTAGTAGAGGGTCCAGGCCTCGCCGCGTACGTCCTCGCTGTCACGGTGGCGTGCCAGCGCCGTGCGCAGCTGGTCCACCGCCGGGGCCGCGTCGCCGTCCACCAGCCGGGCCCGGCCCAGCTGGGTCAGCGCCCACGCCTCGCCCCGGTCGTCGTGCGTGCGGCCGTACAGGTCGAGGGCCGTGCGCAGGGCGGCTTCGGCGCGCTCCACGTCGCCCATCCGCAGGCGGACCTGGCCCAGTTGGAAGTCGGCCCACGCCTCACCGTGCAGCGACTCGTTCTCGCGGTGCAGCGCCAGGGAGGTGTCCAGCAGCCGCAGCGCCTCGGCGAGGTTCGCCCGGTCCCGCTCCACCGCCGCCAGCGCGTGCAAGGTCCACGCCCGGTCCGCCGCGAGCTCCGGCGCGGCCTGGAGCTCCAGCGCCTCGCGCAGCCGGGCCGCCGCCTCCGGGAGGTTGCCCTGGTGGTGCAGCGTGATGCCGAGCGAGCACAGCGCCAGCGCCGCGCCCGCGTCCTGCCGCGCCTCCTGGTACAGCGACACCACCGACGTCAGCGTCGTCCGCGCCGTGTCGAGCTCGCCGAGCTGGCGCGCCGCGATACCGGTGCGCCACCGCACCGACCGGACCAGCAGGCCCTGGTCGACCTCCTCCGTCAGCTGCTGGAGCTCGCCCAGCCGGTACAGGTCGCCGCGCAGCAGGCAGTAGTCGCACAGCGCGCCCAGCAGGTCCAGCACCGTCTGCCGGGAGACGCCCTCCGCCTGCCGCAGCGCCGCCGTGATGAACCCCGACTCGTCGTCCAGCCAGCGCAGCGCCGCGTCCAGCGACGCGAAGCCGTGCCCGTCGAAGCGGCCCCCGTGGCCGGCGCGCGTCGACATCTTGCCGTCCACCATGCGGATCACCGCGTCGGCCAGCTCCGCGTAGTGGCGGATCAGCCGCTCCTGCGCGGCCGCGATGTCCGCCGCGTCCTCCTCCTCGCGCAGCCGCGCAGCCGCGAACGCCCGCACCGCGTCGTGCAGCCGGAACCGGTCGCCCCGCACCTGGTCCAGCAGCCCCGCGTCCGCCAGCTCCCGGAGCCGCCCACGCGCCTCCGGCTCCTCCGCCTCCAGCAGCGCCGCGGCGGCCGCCGCCCCCAGGGAGGCGCGGCCCGCCAGCGCCAGGCGGCGCAGCAGCAGGCGCTGGTCGTGGGAGAGGTCGGTGGTGTAGCAGACCCTCAGGGCCCGCTCGACCGGGCCGCCCGGGCCGCCCGGGCCGCCCGGGTGCCGCTCCAGGAGCCGCGCCGCCTCCGCGGCCGGACGCGTGCCGAGCGCGGAACCCGCCACCCGCAGCGCCAGGGGGAGCCCGCCGCAGAGCTCCCGCAGCCGCTCCGTGGCCTCGGCGTCGTACGGGCCCGGCTCGGAGCCCTCGGCCGCCGCGCCCCGCAGCAACTCCTCGGTGCCCGCCTCGTCCAGGCCGCCCACCGGCAGGTGGCGCACCCACGCCGTTACGTCCTCGCCCAGGTCGAGGGGCTCACGCGCGGTCACCAGCACCAGGCCCTCGGACCGCTCCGGGATCAGCGTCCGCACCTGTGCGGGGTCGTGCGCGTCGTCCAGCACCACCGTGACCGGCAGCCCCGCCAGATGCTGGTGGTACAGCTCGGTCAGCCTGCGCACCTGCTGCTCCGCCGACGCCCGCTCGCGCGGCAGCAGCTGCTCGCGCGGCGCGCCCAGCCGGTTCAGCAGGTTCAGCAGCGCGTCCCGTGTCGCCAGCGGCGGCTCGTCGCCGCCCGCGCCGCGCAGGTCCACCAGGCACGCCCCGCGGAACAGGTCCCGCAGCCGGTGCGCCGCCCGTACGGCCAGCGCGGTGCGGCCCGCGCCCGGCTCGCCGTGCAGCACCACCACCGTCGGCCGGGTCTCCGTGGCCGCCCGCGCCGCGCGCACCCAGCGCTCGATCAGCTCCAGCTCGCCCCGCCGCCCCGCGAACGGCGCGTCCGGCTCCGGCAGCTGCCCGTACGACTGCTCCAGCGCGGCCCGCCGCCGGGCGATGGCGCTGCGGTCGAGCCCGCGCAGGGGCACCGCCTTCGGCTCCGGTTTCTCCAGCGCGGCCGCGGCCAGCATCCGCTGCTGGTCCAGGAACGGGCGGATGCCCCGGACCTCCAGCGCCGTCAGCCACTGCAGCCGCAGCTGCTCCGGGCCGCCCGGCTGCCCCAGCGCGCCCGCCCTGCGGTGCGCGGCCGGCCAGTGCCCCGCCGTCACCTTCAGCACCGTCGCCGCGGCCCCCGCCACCGCCACCACCGCGCCGGCGCCCAGCGCGGTGCCCGGCGCCGTGCCGAGCGCCAGGTCGGCCCCCACGGCCGCGGTCGCCGCCACCACCGTGACCAGCGCGGACGTGCTCACCGCCGGCCCCCGCAGCCGCGCCCCGAGAGTCAGCCGCCCCGCCTCCGCCTCCTCCAGGGCGTCCAGGGCCCGGACGTACGCCGCGTACTCCTCCGCCGCGCCCGCCGCCATCCCCTCCAGCGCGGCCCGCCCCCGCGCCAGCAGCACCGCGGCGTCGGCCCGCCCGCCCGAGCTCCGCACCTCCTCCTCCACGGCGCGCGCCAACAGCCGCTCCGCCTCGGCCCGATGGCCCTCCCGCAGCCCCGCCCCCTGCGCGTACGCGTCCCGCATGTACGTCCCCCTCCGCCGGCGTCCACGTCCCGTCAAGTGTCGGCCGTTCGGCTGATCGGCGCGAGGCCTGTGGACAACTTCGGGAGGGGACGGAGCTGTTGTTGGCTGCAGGTGATGACGATCGTGCCCATTGCAGGAGGTCTCAGGGCCGGACCCGCCCGTGGCCCTGGAGGAGCTGATCGGTCCGCTGCCCTTCCTGGAGCTCACGCTCATAGCCTCGCGCAGCACCGCTGCAGTCCAGGGGGAGGGGTTGTCGTGTGGAGGCTCACGGCCTTGCCGGATAGCTCGAACTCCGAAGCAGACGTCGACCATCTGTGCAGTGGGGAAGAGCGAAACTCGGGTGCCGAGCTGCCGCCGTCTGAGAGTATTGCCGCAGCCACGCCGACGGGCCGTTGGGGCGGCGTGCGCCGGACATGGTGTGAGCGAACGGAGCCCAGGTGTCGTTGGAGAGGTTCTCGCTGGAGAACTATCGCTGCTTCAAAGAGAAGCAGGAGGTGGAGCTCGGCAAGATCACCATCGTGCTGGGTCGTAACAATTCCGGCAAGAGCGCCGTCGTGCGAGCGCTCCCGCTGCTGTCCATCGGTATCCGCGGCGACTCCCCGTACCCTCTGGACCTGGATCTGATCCAGGGCTTCACCCCTTCGTTCACCGATCTGATCCACGGCTCGTCACCCCATGGGCATATTCGCCTGGGCGCATCGATCGGCATCGAGGGCGGCGAGGTAGTCAGTACCACCGCCGAGGTCCAGAACATCGCCAATCAGGGAACGCAGCTGGTTTCCTCGTTGGAGGTCTCCTGCGGGTCGGAGGTCGCGAACATCTCCTGGATCCGCGGCATAGACGCCTACTCTCCTGAGAAGCGCGCTTATCTTATCGACGGCCATGAGGGAAAAGTTGGTTTTCGCGGGCTGCTGCCGGATCCGGCCGACTGGCCGGACTCCGTCGGTGGTGTCAGCGGCGTCACTGGGCTCATTCGGGAAGGCTTCGACGAGATCCGGTATCTGGGTCCGTTCAGGAAGAGCCCGGAGCGTTTCTTCCGGTCTCCGGCCAAAACCCTGGGCAGCGTCGGCTATCGGGGCGAGAGGGCGCTCGGCATGCTCGCCGCGGACGAGGTGTACGGGCGCGGTCTGATCGGCCGTGAGGTGAACACCCTGCTGGAAAGCATCCTGCCCTGGTGGCGCCTCGAAGTCACCGACGTCGGCTCCGGGATGTACATCCCCAAGCTGCGTTCCCTGCGCGACCCCGATCTCGTCGTCCACATCGACGACGTCGGCACCGGTGTGGTCCAGTTCCTGCCGATAGTGATCCAGCGGGCCGCGGATCGCGCGGAACCGCCCGCCGGGCCGGTGATCGAGATCGTGGAGGAGCCCGAACTCCATCTCCACCCTTCGGCGCACGCCGCGATCGCCGATCTCTACGTCGACGCCGTGCAGGAGTCGCAGGTGCGCTTCCTGGTGGAGACGCACAGCGAGAACTTCCTCCTCAGGCTGCGCCGGCGGGTCGCGGAGCGGAAGCTGGCGCCGGAGGACGTGAAGATCTACTTCGTTGAGCAGGCCGAGGGGGCCGCCACCCTGCGGAAGATCGAGGTGGACGCTCTCGGCAACCTCGACTACTGGCCGCGGGGGGTCTTCGCGGAGGACTTCGAGGAGGCGCGCGCCCTCGCGGACGCGCAGGCGAATCGGATCGACGATGCGCGTTGAGATTCCTGTCGACCTGCTGAAGGGCCGTCAGGGCGACGAGAACGCGGAGCTCATATTGAAGCTGATCGCGTTCTTCAGGGAGGCGCGGCACGAGTGGGCTATCTCCCCGCGTGATGTGGACGCCGTCCATGCGTTCCTGGAGCGTCACCTCCCGGTCCTGGCGCAGAGCTACCTGCTGCTCGCGCAGAAGGCGAGCATGGCGCAGGTCTGGGCGCCGCACGAGGGGACCGCGGGCGTGGTCAGGGTGGCCAGCGAGACGCTCACGGCGGACATCCGTGACCTGGAGCGGCCGGCCGTGCTGGTCGTGGAGAACGCGATCTATGACTGGCAGATGATCGAGGCGCTCGCGCGACTGCTCGGCTGCGAGGACGTCATCGACGCTAAGGCGGGGAGTCGCCTCGGTGTGTACAACGGAGGTGGCAAGGACGGGGCGGCCCGGCACGCCGTCGACCAGGCCGCGCAGTTCTCCCGTACCAAGCGTGTGGTCCTCGTCATCGACAGCGACAGCTTCCACCCCAAGGACCGGACCGGCAATCACGAGAAGGCCGAAGCCGCGGCCCGCGAAGGCGTGAGTGCGCACGTCCTCAGCTTCCGGGAGATGGAGAACTACATTCCCAACCGGGTCCTGGCCCGGCAGCCGAATAGGACCGTCGGAATGTCCTCCATGGCAAAGCGCCTGGAGTCCCTCAAGGCCTTGTCGCCCGACCAGCGCGCCCATTTCGACATGAAGCATGGTTTCAAAGGGAAGCCGCAGAAGGGTGCCGACCAGAAGGGGCGCCACTCCAAGAAGGCGGGGACCACCTACGCCGTCCCGCCGCGCCACGGTGATCTGTACGACGAAGTAGCGGAGCATGATCTCATCACCCTCCAGGAGGGATTCGGAACGGACTTACCGAGTCTGTTCCTGCAAGAGGTAATGCGCGGCGGCATATCGGAGCGGGACCTGGACGGTCTGGGCCCTGGAGTGAAACAGGAATTGCGATCGATGTTCGAAACGATTCGGGGCGTGATCTGAGCATGGGAGATGCCGAGGCGGTCAAGGAAATCTCAGTGACGCCGGAGGTCCACTTCCTGGAACAGATCTTGGAGCGGATCGCGCAGGGTGAGCTGCGGGTGCCGAAGTTCCAGCGACCGTTCCTGTGGCGCCCCGAGCAGATGCTTCAGCTCTTCGACAGCATGGAGCGTGGCTACCCCATCGGAAGCCTGCTCATCTGGGAGACCACCATGCCGCTCGAAAGCCTCGACACCATCGGTGGGCGCCGCATTCCGCAGGCACCGGAGGGAGCGAAGGTCGCCTACGTCCTGGACGGTCATCAGCGGCTCTCGACGCTTTTCGGCGTCCTTCACCGCTCGGCCGACGCCCCGCGGTCCGAGCGCCAGGAGGACTGGATGTGGTGGGTCTACCGACCGCTCGTCCGAACGGAACACGACGGCGTGCGCTACCGCCACTGGAAGAGCGGCGAGGAGGTGCCCAGCGACTTCCTGCCCATGCGGTCCGTGCTGAGGACACTGGACTTCCTCGAATATGCGCGGAAGCTGTTCGATGTCTCCACTTCTAGGGAGGAGGCCGACCGCCTCACTAGGGAGAGTGAGCGCGTCGCGAAGCGGGTGAAGAACTACAAGGTCTCCGTGGTGCGCATGGAGGGCGGCACTCTCCAGCAGTCCATGGAGGTCTTCTCCAGGATCAACACCAGCGGTCAGAGGATGCGTTCAGACCAGATGGTCTCCGCACTGACCTACGGGACCATCGGCTCGGAGACGCTCAGCGACAAGATGGAGGAGATCAGGGGGCGGATCGCCGCTTCGGGCTTCGGCGAGATCCCGATCATGACGATCTTCCAGACCGTCCTCGCGCTGTCCGGCGAGGAGGACGTATATGGGGACACCTCCTGGGAGACGATGGCCCGCAAGGTCCAGGGTCAGCTCACGACCGCGGTGGAGGACACCGACCTGATCCTCCAGCAGGTGGTCGAGTTCCTGCGGGAGGAGGTCCGGGTCCCGCTGGCTCGCCTGGTTCCCTACAACATCCAGATCATGCTGCTCGCCGTCTTCTTCCACTTCTCCGACAAGGTCGAAGCGGAGCAGCGGGTCAAGCTCCGGCACTGGTTCTGGACCACGTCCCTGGCGGGCACCTTCGCCGGGTCCACCACCACCCAGGTCCGGAAATTCATCACGGAGATGAAGGCCTTCGCCCAGGGCAAGGGCGGGCTCAGCTACTCCGCTGAGCGGGCCCGCTCCTTCCCCGAACGCTTCGACCTGCGCAGCGCGCGCGTGCGCGCCTACCTCCTCTGGGATCTGCAGACGTTCCCGGACCGGAAGAACCTCGACGGCGGCACCGCCAACGTGCTGGAACAGCTGGCGACGGCGCACAGCGAGACCTATCGACACGTCATCACCCAGAGCGGGGTCCCCGGGGCTTCCAGTCCCGCCAACCGGATCGTCATGACGACGCCGCCGGGTGTGTCGATCCGGCAGGCGCTCATCAGGCTCGCGGAGGAGGGGCGGACTGACATCCTGGACTCGCACGGAGTCAGCCTCGCATCCATCGAGCACCTCAAGGCCGACGCGTTCACCGAGTTCATCCTCGCCCGGCAGCACGAACTGGCGGCGCGGGAGCGGCAGTTCATCGAGAGCCTGGGTATCAAGTCGGCCGACAAGGAGGTCGGCGAGGCCGACATCGACACCGAGTGAGGGGTAGCGAGTCCAGGCTTGTACAGCCTCGAAGGCGCAACGCGGCTTTCCTGCCCTGGAGCCAGCATGGCGTTCACCACATACTTGAGCCCTGCTTGAACCGACATGGCTGTGCGGGATGCCTCTCCATCGTCCCGCACGGCCAGGATCATCACACGACCTTCTACGCTCGACTCGTGAGAGTCGGCCCACCTTTCCGTGCCCTCCTGTATCGCCGTCGACGGTGACGTCAGCCCGTTAGCAGTGTTGATGAACTGCAACTGAATACCAGGACGTGGCTCGCTTTTTTGGGCGGCTGCCCTGTTGGCGCTACCGTCTGCCCACGTGTGCCCTTGAGTAGTTCTTGACCGGGTGCGGCTGAACGCTCGTGTGCGAGCTGGAGTCGCATCTGCACGTGGTGCATCTGGTCCGTAGCCGGAGAATGTCCTGATGAGTCTGCGAAAAAACACCCGTGAGGCGGGTGCGGATGGTCAAGCGTCGATAGCGGGCGGCTTCTCGGTGCCTTACAAGAGACCGAGATCGACCGTGATGGAGAAAGGTGCGGTGGCCTTCACCATGCCGGTGAACACCTCGCCGTCCCGGTAGGCCCTGGTAGCGGGATCCAGAACGTACGTGTAGACGATCGGGAGCCCGGTGGCGGCCTGCTCGACCCGCCAGTAGAAGGGAATGCCGGCCTTGGCGTACTGGTCCACCTTCACGATCCGGTCCGTGGTCTCCGAGCCGGGCGACACGACCTCGACGACCAGCAGTACGTGCTCGGGGCGGGTGGGTGTGAGGTCGATGGTCTCTGCCCGGTAGACGATGACGTCAGGGCGGCGGTTGGTGAGCGGAACGTCCTGCAGGCGGACGTCGAAGTCCGTGTCCGCGTTCCAGTCAGGGCCTGCAGCTGCGTCCAGGGCATTGGCCAGGATCCTCGCCAGCCGGTTGTGCCGTTTGGAGGCGCTCGGGCTCACGACGACCATCCCGTCCACGATCTCGATGCCGGCGCACTGCTCCTCGGACCAGGAGTCGTACTGCTCCGCGCTGATCTGCGAATGCATCCACGCGGGCGCCACCATCTCGGCGGTCATGGTGTACCTCCTTCGAGGAGCCTCGGCAGGTCCAGCGCTGCTGCGCCCAGCCTACTGTTCCGAGGTGCCAGGCCGCCCGCTCCGGAGGGAGGTGGAGTTGCCACCACGAGATGGACCAGGAGTGCAATTCGACCGAGCGAGGCGGGCGCGTGAGGGTCTCGCCGGTCGCGCCAGGCGCTGTGAGAGGCTGGATCGTATGAACCGGTTGGCTGGTATGACCTCGCCTTATCTGCTTCAGCACGCCGACAATCCGGTCGACTGGTGGCCGTGGGGACCCGAAGCGTTCGAGGAGGCGAAACGGCGCGATGTCCCCGTTCTGCTGTCGGTCGGATACTCTGCGTGTCATTGGTGTCACGTCATGGCGCACGAATCCTTCGAGGACGACGCCACCGCCGCGTACCTCAACGCGCACTTCGTGCCCGTCAAGGTCGACCGCGAGGAGCGGCCGGACGTCGACGCCGTGTACATGGAGGCCGTGCAGGCCGCCACCGGGCAGGGCGGCTGGCCCATGACGGTGTTCCTGACGCCCGACGCGGAGCCGTTCTACTTCGGTACGTACTTCCCGCCCGAGCCGCGGCACGGCATGCCGTCCTTCGTCCAGGTCCTCGAAGGCGTACGGGTCGCGTGGACGGACCGGCGCGAGGAGGTCGGGGAGGTCGCGGGGAACATCGTGCGCGAGCTGTCCGGGCGCTCGCTCGCGTTCGGCGGGGCCGGAGTGCCCGGTGAGCAGGAGCTGGCGCAGGCGCTGCTGGGGCTGACCCGGGACTACGACGCGCGGCACGGCGGGTTCGGCGGGGCGCCGAAGTTCCCGCCGTCCATGGTGGTCGAGTTCCTGCTGCGGCACCACGCGCGCACCGGGGCCGAGGGCGCGCTGGAGATGGCGGTCCACACGTGCGAGGCGATGGCGCGCGGCGGGATCTACGACCAGCTCGGCGGCGGCTTCGCCCGCTACTCGGTGGACCGCGAGTGGGTCGTGCCCCATTTCGAGAAGATGCTGTATGATAATGCACTTTTGTGCCGTGTGTACGCGCACCTGTGGCGGGCCACCGGCAGCGACCTGGCCCGCCGGGTGGCGCTGGAGACGGCCGACTTCATGGTGCGCGAACTGCGCACCACCGAGGGCGGCTTCGCCTCCGCGCTCGACGCCGACAGTGACGACGGCACCGGCAAGGTCGTCGAGGGCGCGTACTACGCGTGGACGCCCGAGCAGCTGCGTGAGGTGCTGGGCGAGGAGGACGCCGCCCACGCCGCGCGGTACTTCGGCGTCACCGAGGAGGGCACCTTCGAGCACGGCTCCTCCGTCCTGCAACTGCCGCAGGACGCGGGGCTCGACGACGCCGAGCGCGTCGCGCGCATCCGGCGGCGGCTGCTCGACGCGCGGGACCGGCGGTCCCGGCCCGGCCGGGACGACAAGATCGTCGCCGCCTGGAACGGCCTCGCGATCGCCGCGCTCGCCGAGACCGGCGCCTTCTTCGACCGGCCCGACCTCGTCGAGCGCGCCACGGAGGCCGCCGACCTGCTCGTACGGCTCCACATGGACAGCTCGGCGCGGCTCGCCCGCACCTCCAAGGACGGCCACGTGGGCGCCAACGCCGGCGTGCTGGAGGACTACGGCGACGTGGCGGAAGGATTCCTCGCCCTGGCCGCGGTCACCGGCGAGGGCGTGTGGCTGGAGTTCGCCGGGTTCCTGCTGGACATCGTGCTGGACCGCTTCACCGGCGAGGGCGGCGAGCTGTACGACACGGCCCACGACGCCGAGCGGCTCATCCGCCGCCCGCAGGACCCCACCGACAACGCCGCCCCGTCCGGCTGGACCGCCGCCGCCGGGGCCCTCCTCGCGTACGCCGCCCACACCGGTTCCGAGGCCCACCGGACCGCCGCCGAGCGGGCCCTCGGCGTGGTGAAGGCGCTCGGGCCGCGCGCGCCGCGCTTCATCGGCTGGGGGCTGGCCGTCGCCGAGGCGCTGCTCGACGGGCCGCGCGAGGTCGCGGTCGTCGGCGGGCCGGACGCGGAGGAGGCCCGTGCGCTGCACCGCGCGGCGCTGCTCGGGACCGCGCCGGGGGCCGTGGTGGCCTTCGGACGGCCGGGCGCCGGGGACGAGTTCCCGCTGCTCAGGGACCGGCCGCTGATCGACGGGCGGCCCGCCGCGTATGTGTGCCGGCACTTCGTCTGCGACGCGCCTACCACGGACGTGGCCGAACTCGAGCGGAAACTGTCCAACTGACCACGAAAATAATGTTTTTATCGGGATAGCCCCTGAGTGTCAGTCCCGGCCTCTATTCTCATGTGCACGAGGAGTTGAGGAGACTCCGCGCACGTTCTGGGGAGGGCGTGTGCGGATGTCGATCACGGGCGTCGACGGCCAGGGGGGTCCTGCCGCGATCCGCCCCGAAAAGCTGCTTTTCGATCCGGGGATCGACCACCGCCGCGGTGGCGCGCGCCGCTCCTGACCCGCGCGCCCGCGTCACCGCGGCAGGTCCGAGGGGGGACCTTCCGTGCTGCTATCGCTGTTCGTCGCTGCCGTTTCGCTGGCGCTGTTCTGGATGGCCGCGTTCACGCTCTGGTGGCAGATGCACGCCTGGCGTACGCCCGAGACGCTCGCCGCCACCCGATTCGCCCGACCGGACGGCCAACAGGGCCTGTCCTTCTCGCTGCTGCTGCCCGCCCGGCACGAACAGCTGGTCCTGGAGCACACCATCGACCGGCTCCGGGAGTCCAGCCACCGCGACTTCGAAATCATCGTGATAGTCGGCCACGACGATCCGCAGACCGCCGAGGTCGCCGAGCGGGCCGCCGCCCGCGACCCCGGGCGCGTACGCGTCGTGGTCGACACCCACGAGACCAAGAACAAACCCAAGGCGCTCAACACCGCCCTGCCGTACTGCCGGGGCGACGTCGTCGGCGTCTTCGACGCCGAGGACCAGGTCCACCCCGAGCTGCTCGCCCACGTGGACCACGCCTTCACCGCCACCGGCGCCGACGTCGTCCAGGGCGGCGTCCAGCTGATCAACTTCCACTCCAGCTGGTACTCCCTGCGCAACTGCCTGGAGTACTTCTTCTGGTTCCGCTCCCGCCTCCACCTCCACGCCGCCAAGGGCTTCATCCCGCTCGGCGGCAACACCGTCTTCGTCCGCACCGACGTGCTGCGCGAGGCGGGAGGCTGGGACCAGAACTGCCTCGCCGAGGACTGCGACCTGGGCGTACGCCTCTCCAGCACGGGCAAGAAGGTCGTCGTCGCGTACGACGCCGACATGGTCACCCGCGAGGAGACCCCCGGCACCCTCGTCAGCCTGCTCAAACAGCGCACCCGCTGGAACCAGGGCTTCCTCCAGGTCTACCGCAAGAAGGACTGGCGCGAACTGCCCACCCTCGGGCAGCGGATGCTCGCCCGCTACACCCTCATGACGCCGTTCATGCAGGCCTTCACCGGCGTCATCATCCCGCTCAACGCCGCGATCGCCCTCTTCCTCGACGTGCCCGTCGGGGTCGCCTTCATCACCTTCCTGCCGATGATCACCGCCCTGGTGACCTTCGTCTTCGAGATCGTCGGACTGCACGACTTCGGCCGCCAGTACGGCCTGCGCGTGCGGTTGGTCCACTACCTGAAGCTCATCGCCGGCGGCCCCTTCTACCAGCTGCTGCTGGCGGGCGCGGCCGTCCGCGCGGTCTGGCGCGAACAGCGCGGCCGCAACGAATGGGAGCTCACCAGCCACGTCGGCGCGCACCTCGTCCGGGAAGAGGCCACCCGATGACCGCGACCCTGCCCGCCGCGAGCCCCCCGGCCCCCGTGGCTCCCGAGGCCCCCGCGCCCCCGGCGCCGCGCCCCGACAAGAGACGGCTCGTCACCCGGCCCGTCGTCCGCTTCCGCAGCTCGCGCCCCGACCTGGTGCTGTGCGGTGTCCTGCTCGTCGCGATCCTGCTCGTCCAGGGCTGGAACATCCAGCAGTACCCCACCCTCAGCGACGACGAGGGCACCTACCTCGCCCAGGCCTGGGCCGTGCAGAACGGCCGCGGACTCGCCCACTACACCTACTGGTACGACCACCCGCCGCTCGGCTGGATGCAGATCGCCGCCCTCACCTGGATCCCGTCGCTCCTCGCCCCCGAGTCGATGACCGTCGCCTCCATGCGCTTCGCGATGCTGCTGGTCGCCGCCGCCTCCGCCGTGATGCTGTACGTGCTGGCGCGCCGCCTGTGGCTGCCGCGCTGGGCCGCCGGCCTCGCCATGGCGCTGTTCGGGCTGTCCCCGCTCTCCGTCGTCCTGCAGCGGGAGATCTTCCTCGACAACCTCGCCGTGATGTGGATGCTGCTGGCCTTCTGCCTCGCCGCCTCGCCCAGCCGCCACCTCTGGCACCACTTCGGGGCCGGGCTCGCCGCCGCCGTCGGCGTCCTCACCAAGGAGACGATGCTCGTCGTCCTGCCGGCGCTGCTGGTGACGATGTGGCGCCACAGCCACCGCGACACCCGCAAGTTCGCCGTCACCGGCGCCATCACGGCCTGCGTGCTGATCGGCCTCACCTACCCGCTCTTCGCGCTCCTCAAGGGCGAGCTGCTGCCCGGCGCCGGACACGTGTCGCTGTGGGAGGGCATCACGTACCAGATGAGCCGCCCCGGCTCCGGCTTCATCCTCACCGAGGGCACCGGCTCGCACGGCGTCCTGGAATCCTGGCTCTACTACGACCGGGTCCTGCCGCTCGGCGGCCTCGCCGGCGCCGCCCTGCTCCTGGCCACCATCCGCTGGTCGGTCACCGCGCGGGCGCTCGCCGGACCCGCGCTCGCGGTCGCCATCCTGGCGCTCGTCGCGATGCGCCCCTCCGGCTACCTGCCCGCCATGTACGTCATCCAGGCGCTGCCCTTCCTCGCCCTGGTGCTGGCCGGGGGAGCGGCGAGCATCGCCCACGCCGTCCTGCGCAAGGGCCGCCCGCTGCCGAAGCTGCTGCCCGTGCGCCGGACGGCCGCCGTCCTGCTCGCGGCCGCCGCCGCGGTGTACGTCGTCCCGCGCTGGTACGACGGCGACCGCACCGCCATGACCGCCGACGCCAACGCCCCCTACCGGGCGGCCGCCTCCTGGCTCGCCCGCGAGGTCCCCGACCCGGCGCGCACCCGCGTGCTGGTCGACGACGCGCTCTGGCTCGACCTGGTCCACACCGGGTACCAACCCGGGCTCGGTGCCATCTGGTTCTACAAGGCCGACCTCGACCCGGCGGTGACGAGGACCATGCCCGACGGCTGGCGGGACCTGGACTACGTCGTCGCCTCCCCGACCGTACGGCGCGACGCGCGTGACCTGCCCAACGTCAAGGCGGCGCTGGAGCATTCGACGCCGGTCGCCACCTTCGGCGAGGGCGAGGAACGGATCGAGATCCGGAAGATCGGCGACGACCGGAGCGCCGGGGCCCGGACCACCGAAGACCGGACCGAAGAGGCCCGGACCACCGGAGCGGAGGCCCCTTGACCATCCAGCCCACCGGCGCCGAGCGAGTCGCCCCGGTCACCGGGGACCTACCCCGGCCGGGAGCCCTCACCGGCGTCACCGTCGTCATCCCCACCTTCAACGAATCCGCCAACGTACGGGAGCTGCTGCGCCGCATCGCCGACGCCGTGCCCCACCGCGTCCCGTGCGAGGTCGTCTTCGTCGACGACTCCACCGACGACACCCCCGCCGTGATCGCCGACGCCGCGCGGGACTGCGCCTTCCCCGTCTCCGTCCTCCACCGCGACACCCCCGTGGGTGGCCTCGGCGGCGCCGTCGTCGAGGGCATCAAGGCCGCCACCGCCGAGTGGGTCGTCGTCATGGACGCCGACCTCCAGCACCCGCCCGCCCTCGTCCCCGAGCTCCTCGCCACCGGCGAGAAGGAGGACGCCGACCTGGTCGTCGCCAGCCGCTACCTGCCCGGCGGCAGCCGCGCCGGACTGGCCGGCGGCTACCGCGTCGCCGTCTCGCGCGGGGCCACCTGGCTCGCCAAGGGGCTGTTCCCGCGCGCCCTCGCCGGCATCAGCGACCCGATGAGCGGCTTCTTCGCCATCCGGCGCGGCGCGGTCACCGCGGACGCCCTCAAGCCCCTCGGCTACAAAATCCTGCTGGAGCTGGCCGTACGGTGCCGGCCGGCCGGCGTCGCCGAGGTGCCGTTCGTCTTCGAGGAGCGGTACGCCGGCGAGTCCAAGTCCACGGCGAAGGAAGGCCTGCGGTTCCTGCGCCACCTCGTCGAGCTGCGCACCGCCTCGCCGCTCGCGCGCATGGTCGCCTTCGGACTGATCGGCCTCACCGGCTTCGTACCGAACCTCGCCGCCCTGTACGTCCTGACCGGTGCCGCCGGGGTGCACTACCTCCCGGCCGAGATCCTCGCCAACCAGCTCGGCGTCGCCTGGAACTTCCTCCTCATCGAGGTGCTGCTCTTCCGCGACCGCCGCCACCACCGCCACTGGGCCGACCGCGTCGGCCGCTTCGCGCTCCTCGCCAACGCCGACCTCGTCCTGCGCATACCCCTGATCGCCCTGTTCGTCGGGCAGTTCCACCTGGCGGTGCTGCCCGCCACCGCCCTCGCGCTGCTGACCACCTTCGTCCTGCGGTTCGCGGGGACGGAGGCGCTGGTCTACCTTCCGCGCACCGCGCGCCGGGCCCGTACAGGAAGGAACGTCCGTTGACACCGACCCCTCGACGACGGCGCGGAGCGGCGCTGCTGGCCATCGGCGCCATGACCTCCGGCCTGCTCCTGGCCGCCCAGCCCCCGGCCGCCGCCGGGATCAACCTCATCAAGAACCCCGGCTTCGAGACCCCCGGCACCGGTCACGACGGCATGCCGTCCTGCTGGTCCAAGTCCGGCTGGGGGAACAACGACGTCACCTTCACCACGACCACGGACGCCCACACCGGCACCGGCGCCATGAAGGTGGAGCTGACCCGCCGCGTCGACGGCGACCACAAGGCCC
The DNA here is from genome assembly GCF_044765045.1 of Streptomyces sp. NPDC093546. Taxonomy (NCBI): domain Bacteria; kingdom Bacillati; phylum Actinomycetota; class Actinomycetes; order Kitasatosporales; family Streptomycetaceae; genus Streptomyces; species Streptomyces sp. NPDC093546. The sequence goes on from NZ_JBIWJG010000016.1 coordinate 50,311, forward strand.
TCATCACCGAGTCCGACGCCTGCGCCCCGCCCGTCGTCGCCGACCGGCAGTACGACCTGTCCCTCTGGTACAAGTCGACGACCCCCGACACGGCGATCACCCTCTTCCGGCATGACACGGACGCCGGCTGGCAGTACTGGACCGACCTCAAGACCCTTCCGATGGCGGGCGCGTACACCCGCGCCGAGGTGCGCACGCCCGCCGTGCCGCCGGGCACGGACCGCATCGCCTGGGGCGTCTCCGTCTTCGGCACCGGCAGCGTCACGACCGACGACTACGTGATGGAGGAGGTCGCGGCCCCCGCCCCCGACCCCGTCTGCACGGGCACCGCCGAGGAGTGCGCGAAGGGCAAGTGGGAGGTGCTGGGCGTCAAGAACCCGGTCCGCTCCATGCACTCGGTCGTGCTGCACAACAGCAAGGTGCTGCTGATCGCGGGCTCCGGCAACGACCCGGAGATGTTCAAGGCCGGCACCTTCACCTCCGCCGTCTACGACCCGGCCAACGGCTCCTTCAAGACCATCCCGACCCCCGTCGACATGTTCTGCGCCGGCCATGTGCAGCTGTCCGACGGCCGGGTGCTGGTCATGAGCGGCAACAAGGGCTATCCGTCCGCCGACGGAAAGATCGGCTACCAGGGCCTGAAGGACTCGTACGTCTTCGACCCGGCGACCGAGTCGTACATCAAGACGAACGACATGCACGACGGGCACTGGTACCCGTCGGCGACGATCCTGGGCAACGGCGACGTGATCTCCTTCGGCGGCCTGAAGGAGGACTCCACCGGCAATGTCACGGCGGAGAAGTTCTCCGCCGCGCAGAACAAGTGGCTGCCGGTCAACGAGGTCAAGCAGACCTGGTCGTACTGGGGCCTGTACCCGTCGATGATCCTCATGCAGGACGGCCGGTTGTTCTACTCCGGCAGCCACACCTTCGGCAACGGCACCCCCGGCACCGGCGCCTCCATCTACGACTACGACAAGAACACCATCACCGACGTGCCGGGCCTGCGGAACAAGGACGAGCGCGACGAGTCCGCCAGCGTGCTGCTGCCCCCGGCGCAGGACCAGCGGGTCCTGACCATCGGCGGCGGCAACAACGAGCGCAACCCCGCCGCCAACCGCCTCACCGACATCATCGACCTCAAGCAGCCCAACCCGGCCTACGTCGCCGGCCCGCCCATCCCGCAGGGCCTCGTCGACCAGGGCGCCGGCAAGCGCCCGCAGACCGGCGACGAGGGCAAGATGTACGTGTCGGCGGTGCTGCTGCCCGACGGCAAGGTCCTGGAGACCGGCGGCGCGCTGCACGACCGGGCCGACCCGGTGTACGAGGCGTCGCTTTTCGACCCGGCCACCGACACCTACCAGGCGGGCATGGCCGCCGACCCGGTCCCGCGCGGCTACCACTCCTCGGCGTTCCTGCTGCCCGACGGCCGGGTGATGGCGGTCGGCGACAACCCCGGCAACGGCTCGTACAACCACGACGTGTCGGTCTACACGCCGCCGTACCTGCTCAAGGGCCCGCGTCCGAAGATCACCTCGGTCATCGACAGCCGCTGGAACTACGGCGACACCCAGCGGATCACGGTCGACCGGCCGATCGCCAAGGCGGAGCTGATCCGCCCGGCCGCCGTCACCCACTCCTCCGACCCCAACCAGCGCTTCGTCGACCTGCCGCTGTCCGTCATCGACGACCGGACCGTCGACCTGAACGTCACCGGGAACCCGAACCTCGCCCCGCCCGGCTGGTACATGCTCTTCGCGGTCGACGCCAACGGCATCCCGTCCATCGCCCAGTGGGTGCACCTCGGCGGACCCGCGGCGATGGCGGCGGAGGCGGAGAAGTCGGCGCACGTCCACGACTTCGCCGGCGACCTCGCCGCCGCGCCGAAGGAGCCGCTGAAGAAGCGGGACGCCGCTCCGGTCAGCCCGCGGATCGCGGGGTGCGACCGGCACTACGGCTCGGCCGGGGTGTGCGTGCCGACGGCGTTCCCGGCGTCGGTGAAGGCGACGACGAAGGCCCGCTGCGACTGGCTGGCGGCGCACGACTACGGCCGCCTGAAGGTCAACGGCAAGGACGACCCGCTGCGGCTCGACCCGAACCGGGACGGCCTGGCCTGCGGAAAGGGGGACTCCGCTACAGCGAAGGGCCGCCGCTGAGCGTGTCGAACGCACGGTCGATGAGCGCGATCGGATCGTCCCGCTGATCGCGCTCCGCCCAGTGCAGCAGCACCTCGCGCAGAGCGCCCATGACGGCGGCGGTGAAGACCCGCACCTCGAGGTCGTCCGCCGCCCGCCCGGTGCGGTCGGCGAGAACACGGGACAGCAGCTGGGAGGTCTCGGCCATGGTCTCGGTCATCCGGGCGCGTACGGCCGGGACCTCCACCAGCAGCCGGGCGCGCTGCCGCACCTCGTCCGGCTCGTGCTCCAGGAGGTCGGCCGCGGCCCGCGTGATCACAGCACGGAGCGACCGCAGCGGCTCCTCGCCGGCGGGCCGGGCGCGCAGCGCCGCCTCGATGACCGGGTCGTACTCGTCCGTGAGGACGATGTCCTCCTTCGCCGGGAAGTACCGGACGACCGTGCTGGGCGAGACCTCCGCCGCCTGGGCGATCTGCTCGATGGTGGTCGCCTCGTACCCCCGCTCGGCGATCAGCCGGTAGGTGGCCCTTCTGATCGCGATGCGGGTCTTGAGCTTCTTGCGCTCCCGCAGGCCCAGGGGCTGGTGCGCGGCGAAGGGCGAGGTGCGGGCGGCCATGGAACTCATTGTTCCGGTCATTCTTCCGGCGTTACGCGTGCTGGTACGCCACCAGCGAGATCCCCACGTAGTGGGCGATGAACGCCGCCAGCGTGAGCGAGTGGAACACCTCGTGGAAGCCGAACCACCGCGGTGACGGGTTCGGCCGCTTGATGCCGTACACCACGCCGCCCGCGCTGTAGAGAAGGCCGCCGACGACCACCAGGACCAGCACGGCGACGCCGCCCTTGTGCAGGAAGTCCGGCAGGAAGAAGACGGCCGCCCAGCCCATCGCGATGTAGCACGGCGTGTACAGCCAGCGCGGGGCGCCGACCCAGAACACCCGGAACGCGATCCCCGCCACCGCAGCCGCCCAGATCGCCCACAGCAGCACCCGCCCGGTGGAGTCGGGGAGGAGGAGCAGCGTCAGCGGGGTATAGGTGCCCGCGATGATCAGGAAGATGTTGGCGTGGTCGAGCCGCCGCAGCACGGCGGTGGCGCGCGGACCCCAGTCGCCCCGGTGGTACAGCGCGCTCACACCGAACAGCGCGCACGCGGTCAGGGCGTACACGCCGCACGCGATCCGGCCGCGGGTGGAGTCCGCGAGCGCGGTCAGGACGATGCCCGCGATCAGGGCGGCGGGGAACATCCCGGCGTGCAGCCAGCCACGCAGCTTCGGCTTCAGCACGCTCTGTGTTATCTCGGTCACGTCGTCAGGCACCTCGGGCATGGCCGCTGCAGTCATGCCGGAATGCTACCGACGCCTCCGTAGGTGGGGTGTTGGAGACCGATGAGGGAGGTGTGGGGGTGCAATGAGTGGCAATGCTCACGTGAGAGGCCCTCTGGACATATGCGCACCGGACGCGGATGATCAGATGAGTGCGGTCGGCACCGGATGAGCGCCAGGAGATCAATGCCGTGAAGCATCCGGGTCGCAGCCCCCACGGGGCAGACAACCTCAAACCCCTCAACAAGGAGCAATCGTGGCGCGCGACAACGCGGCTCCCTCCACCGTCGTCCCCACCAACCACCGGGAACTGATCTCCTGGGTCGACGAGATCGCAGCAATCACGCAGCCGGACAACGTCGTCTGGTGCGACGGTTCCGAAGCCGAGTACGAGCGTCTGTGCGAAGAGCTCGTCGCCAAGGGCACCTTCCGCAAGCTGGACCCGACGCTGCGCCCGAACTCGTACTACGCCGCCTCCGACCCCTCCGACGTCGCCCGCGTCGAGGACCGCACCTTCATCTGCTCCGAGAAGGAGGAGGACGCGGGCCCCACGAACCACTGGAAGGCCCCCGCCGAGATGCGGGCCATCTTCACCGGGGACAAGGGAATCTTCCGCGGCTCCATGAAGGGCCGCACCATGTACGTGGTCCCCTTCTGCATGGGCCCGCTGGGGTCGCCGCTCTCCGCCATCGGCGTCGAGATCACCGACTCCGCGTACGTCGCCGTCTCCATGCGCACCATGACCCGCATGGGCCAGGCCGTCCTCGACGAGCTCGGCGACGACGGCTTCTTCGTCAAGGCCGTCCACACCCTCGGCGCCCCGCTCGCGGAGGGCGAGGAGGACGTGCCGTGGCCCTGCAACAGCACCAAGTACATCTCGCACTTCCCGGAGTCCCGCGAGATCTGGTCCTACGGCTCCGGCTACGGCGGCAACGCCCTGCTCGGCAAGAAGTGTTACGCCCTGCGCATCGCGTCCGTCATGGCCCGCGACGAGGGCTGGCTCGCCGAGCACATGCTGATCCTCAAACTCACGCCGCCGCAGGGCGAGGCGAAGTACGTCGCCGCGGCCTTCCCGTCCGCCTGCGGCAAGACCAACCTCGCGATGCTGGAGCCCACGATCTCCGGCTGGACCGTCGAGACGATCGGCGACGACATCGCGTGGATGCGGTTCGGCGAGGACGGCCAGCTGTACGCGATCAACCCCGAGGCGGGCTTCTTCGGTGTCGCGCCCGGCACCGGCGAGCACACCAACGCCAACGCGATGAAGACGCTGTGGGGCAACGCCGTCTTCACCAACGTCGCGCTCACCGACGACGGCGACGTGTGGTGGGAGGGCATGACCGAGGAGGCGCCCAAGCACCTCACGGACTGGAAGGGCAACGACTGGACGCCGGACTCCGACACCCCGGCCGCCCACCCCAACGCCCGCTTCACCGTGCCCGCCTCGCAGTGCCCGATCATCGCGCCCGAGTGGGAGGACCCGAAGGGCGTGCCGATCTCGGCGATCCTCTTCGGCGGCCGCCGCGCCACCGCGGTCCCGCTGGTGACCGAGTCCTTCGACTGGCAGCACGGTGTCTTCCTCGGTGCGAACGTCGCGAGCGAGAAGACCGCCGCCGCCGAGGGCAAGGTCGGCGAGCTGCGCCGCGACCCGTTCGCGATGCTGCCGTTCTGCGGCTACAACATGGGCGACTACATGGCCCACTGGATCAAGGTCGGCAAGAACGCGGACGCGTCCAAGCTGCCGAAGATCTACTACGTCAACTGGTTCCGCAAGAACGACGCGGGCAAGTTCGTCTGGCCCGGATTCGGCGAGAACAGCCGCGTGCTGAAGTGGATCGTGGAGCGCCTCGACGGCAAGGCCGAGGGCGTCGAGACCCCGATCGGCATCCTGCCGACGCGCGAGGCCCTCGACACCGACGGCCTGGAGCTGCCCGAGGAGGACCTCGACTTCCTGCTCAAGGTCGACACCGAGGTCTGGCGCGAGGAGGCCGCCCTCATCCCCGAGCACCTCAACACCTTCGGTGACCACACGCCGAAGGAGCTGTGGGACGAGTACCACTCGTTGGTCGCCCGCCTGGGCTGACCGCCGGAAAACCTCGTGGCGGGTCAGCCCGACATCCGCCCTGACCTGTGGGTTCACGAATGACCCGCCGCGACGCAATCGGCCCCCGGAGTCCCCTCAGGCTCCGGGGGCCGGGCGTTTTCCCGCCGAGGCAGGTTGGTACATGGGTGGCACCCGGCCCGCGCGCCTGAGACGGCCGCGGGCCGGGGCCGATCATGGGGCGCCGGTCAGAGGGCGGCGACCGGGCGGAGCTGCTCCAGCGCGGCGCTGTGCGCGTCCATGCGCTCGGCGGCGAGGATCGCGGCGGCCGTGTCGGCCCGGGAGGCGGCGACGACCAGGGCCCGGCCCGCGAGGGTGTGGGCGCGGCGGTGCAGGTCCGCCGGCTTCGCGCCGGTGAGGCCCGCGTGCCGGGCGGGCGGCGCGCCGCGCAGGCGTGCGACCTGCTGGGCGATGCGCTCGGCCGCCGCGTCCTCGCCGAGCTCGTCGGTGACGGCGAGCAGCGCGGCGAGGTGTCCGGCGAGCTGGATGTCCAGCTCCTCCTCGCGCGAGCGGTGCGGGATGCGGTCCTGGGTGTCGCCGGCCATCCGGTGGACCGACTTGGTGCGGATCGGTTCGTACATGGTGGACGGCCTCCTGCTCTTGGACAGGAGACCATCCTAGCTTGGATTCTGTCTAAAGTTGAGTTCGCCCTAAGTGCAGGGGTCAGGGCTGGCTGTAGCCGTCCAGGAAGTTCCCGATGCGCGTCACCGCGTCCGCCAGGTCCGTCGCGTTCGGCAGCGTCACGATCCGGAAGTGGTCCGGCTCGTGCCAGTTGAAGCCCGTCCCGTGCACCACCATGATCTTCTCGGCCCGCAGCAGGTCGAGCACCATCTGCCGGTCGTCCTTGATCGGGTAGACGTTCGGGTCCAGCCGCGGGAAGAGGTACAGCGCGCCCTTCGGCTTCACGCACGTCACGCCCGGGATCTGCATCAGCAGGTCGTACGCCACGTCCCGCTGCTCCAGCAGCCGGCCGCCCGGCTGCACCAGCGCCTCGATCGACTGCCGGCCCTGGAGCGCGGCGGCGATCGCGTGCTGCGCCGGCATGTTGGCGCACAGGCGCATGTTGGCGAGGATGGTGAGGCCCTCGATGTAGGAGGAGGCGTGCGCCTTCGGGCCGCACGCCGCCATCCAGCCGCTGCGGTAGCCGGCCACCCGGTAGTTCTTCGACATGCCGTTGAACGTCAGCACCAGCAGGTCGGGCGCGATCGCGGCGGTCGGGGTGTGCGTGGCGCCGTCGTAGAGGATCTTGTCGTAGATCTCGTCCGAGCAGACGACGAGGTTGTGGCGGCGGGCGATCTCGGTCAGGCCGCGCAGCATCTCGTCGTCGTACACCGCACCCGTGGGGTTGTTCGGGTTGATGACGACGAGCGCCTTGGTGCGGTCGGTGATCTTGCGCTCGATGTCGGCGAGGTCCGGCATCCAGTCGGACTGCTCGTCGCAGCGGTAGTGCACCGCCGTACCGCCGGCGAGGGAGACGGACGCCGTCCACAGCGGGTAGTCCGGCGCCGGTACGAGCACCTCGTCGCCGTCGTCGAGCAGCGCCTGCATCGACATCTGGATGAGCTCGGAGACGCCGTTGCCGATGTAGATGTCCTCGACCGAGAGGGGGATGCCCTTGGTCTCGTAGTGGCTCATCACGGCGCGCCGCGCGGAGAGGAGGCCCTTCGCGTCGCCGTAGCCGTGCGACTCGCCGAGGTTGCGGAGGATGTCCTCCAGGATCGCGGGCGGGCACTCGAACCCGAAGGCGGCGGGGTTGCCGGTGTTCAGCTTGAGGATCCGGTGACCTGCAGCCTCCAGCCGCATCGCCTCCTCGAGCACCGGACCGCGGATTTCGTAACAGACGTTGGCGAGCTTCGTGGACTGGATCACCTGCATAGCGCGAGCTTACGGCGGTGGCGGATGGGGCGCCTCGTGTTTTGTGCCACTCGGCGCCCGTCCCGGGCCGTCACTGCCGACGGATTCAGCGGATCCGGCGAGGTCGGCGGAGCGCCGATTCAGCGGACGAAGAGGCTCATGCCGTCGACGTCCTCCTCCCAGTCGTCCGCCTCGACGATCTCCTCGACCTCGCCCCTGCATCCGGGGAGCTCGTAGACGATCACGACGTCGTTCGTCAGGTTGTGCACGAGCGGCTCGATGGCCTCGAAGTCGTAGCAGCCGCTCGGGTTCGGCAGCGCGGTGCGGTCGACGTAGAGGGTGCCCTGGGCGCCGAAGGCGGCGGTGGCGCCGGAGACGGCGAGGGCCGCGGCGGCGGCCAGGGTGACACAGACGGTGGCGATGCGGCGCATGGCGCCTCCCTTGGGGTGAGGGGTGGACCACGTGGTTCACCACTCACGGTAGGTGCGCGGATGCGCTCCGCAACCGTGGCTGCTCCGAAGCGGGAGCCCTGCCGCCAGCACCTAGGCTGGCCGGTCATGTGGGACATGAGCGCGGTCGGGTACCGCCGACTGGGTGCGGCCGGGGCGGTCGCGGTGGCCGCGGGCGGCTGGGCGGCGGGATCGCTGCCCGCGCGCGACCCGTGGGGCCTGTGGGTGCCGCACGGCACCGCGACGACCGTGGCCGCCGCCGTCCTCGCGTACGCCGGACTCACCCTCCTGATCGCCGCCTGGTGGGGGTACGGGCGCGCCGCCCGCGAGGTGCCCGTACGCGAGACCCTGCGCACGCTGGGCTGGTGGGCCGGGCCGCTGCTGCTCGCACCGCCGCTCTACAGCGCCGACGTCTACAGCTACATCGCCCAGGGCGCGATGGTCCTCGAAGGGCACGACGTCTACGGCGCCGGGCCTTCGGTGCTCGACCCGGACGGCCTCGGCGGCGACGCGGCGGCGAGCGTCGGCGGGCACTGGACCGACACGCCGGCGCCGTACGGCCCGGTCTTCCTGGTGCTCGCCCAGGCGGTGGCCTGGGGGACCGGCGGGACGATCGTGCCGGCCGTCCTCGGCATGCGGCTGATCGCCGTCGGCGCGCTGGCGCTGACCGTGTGGGCGCTGCGGAGTCTCGCCCGCGACCGGGGCGGCAGCGAGAGCGCCGCCCTGTGGCTCGGGGCGCTCAACCCGCTCCTGCTGATCCACGTGGTGGGCGGCGTCCACAACGACGGCCTGATGATCGCCCTCATGCTGGCGGGCGTGGTGTGCGCCCTGCGCGGCCGCTGGATCCTCGGCAGCGCGCTCGTCGGCCTCGCCGCGATGGTCAAGTCACCGGCCGCCGTGGCCCTGCTCTTCATCGGCGTGATCGTCGCCCGCGCGGCGGCGGGCCCCCGCGCCCGGCGCCTCGCCGGCCTCGCCAAGGGCCTGCTGGCCCCCGGCCTGGTCGCCGCGGCCGTCGCCGCCGCCGCGACGCTGCTGACGGGCACCGGCTTCGGCTGGCTCCGCACCCAGGGCGTCGCCGGGACGATCCACACCGCCCTGTCCGCCACCAGCGACCTCGGGCTCGCCCTCGGCGAACTGCTGCACCTGCTCGTGGGCACCGACCCCGCCCCGGTCAAGGCCGCCGTCCAGCAGCTCGGCCTCGCCGCCGCGCTCGCGCTCATCGCGTACCTGGCGTGGCGGTCCCTGCGCGGCCTCCTCCACCCCGCCCACGCCCTGGGCCTGGCCCTCCTCGCCCTGGTCGCCCTCTCACCGATGGTGCAGCCCTGGTACCTGCTGTGGGGCATGGCCGCCCTCGCCGCCACCGCCGCGCCGGACAGCAGAGTCGTCGGCGTCCTCGCCGTCCTGTCGGCCGCCCTGCCGTACGAGACCCAGCCCTCGGGCCATACCCCGGCGTACGGGTTCGTCCTCGCCGGGCTCGTGTGCGTGGCCGGGACCTGGCTGGTACGCCGGGAGCGCCGCGCGCCGGTCAGCTCCTCGTACGCCGCACCGACCGCCCCGCCAGCACGTCCGTGCGGCGGCCGTCCGCGATGACGAAGCGGCCGTCGATCAGGACGTACGGGATGCCCGTCGGCCCGGTGCGCGGCGCGTCGAAGGTGGCGCCGGCCGCCACCGTGTCCGGGTCGAAGAGCACCAGGTCGGCGCGGTGGCCCTCGCGCACCAGGCCCCGGTCGGCCAGCCGCAGCCGGGCCGCCGGGCGGCCGGTCAGGTGGGCGACCGCCTCTTCCAGCGAGAGCACGCCCAGCTCGCGCGCGTACCGCCCGAGGTAGTGCGGGAACGTGCCGTACGCGCGGGGATGCGGCTTGGCGCCGCGCAGGATGCCGTCCGAGCCGCCCGTGTGGGTGCGGTGGCGCATGATCGTGCGCACGTTCTCCTCGTGGCCGACGTGCTGGAGGATCGTCGGGGCGAGCCGGTCCGCGAGCAGCAGGCGGCGGGCCGTCGTCCACGGCTCCTCGCCGCGCGCGTCCGCCGACCGCTGGACGCTCCTGCCGACGTACGCGGCGAGCGCCGGGTCGCCGACGCCCGAGATCTCGACGGTGTCCCACTCGACCGGCACCCCGTGGCAGCCGTCCGAGCCGAGCAGTTCGAGGTCGTGGCGGATCCGGGCGGCGGTCTCCTCGTCGCGCAGCCGCGCCAGCGTCGCCTCCGGCCCGCCCTCGCTCGCCCAGCTCGGTAGCAGCGCCACCAGCGTCGTACAGCCGGGCGTGTACGGATACGAGTCGAGGGTGATGTCCGCGCCCTCGGCCAGCGCCGCGTCCAGCAGCGCCAACAGCTCCGGCGCCCGGCCCTCGTTGACGCGGAAGTTGAGCGTGGCGTGCGCCAGGTGCAGCGCGCAGCCCGCCTCGCGCGCGACCGCGATCATCTCCTCGTACGCCCGCAGCGACCCGGCGCCGTAACTGCGGTGGTGGGGGCAGTAGTAGCCGCCGTACGCCGCGACCACCCGGCACAGCGCGGTCAGTTCGGCGTCGCGCGCGTACATCCCCGGTGTGTAGGTCAGCCCGGACGACAGGCCGACGGCGCCCTCCTCCAGGCCCCGCGCCACCAGTTCCCTCATCCGGGTGAGCTCGGCGTCCGTGGGCGGCCGGTCGTCCCAGCCCATGGCGTACGCCCGGACCGTCCCCTGCGGGATCAGATACGCGGCGTTGACCGCGATCCCCTGGCCGCCGAAGCCCCGGTCCAGGCGGTCGAGGTACTCACCGACGGTGCGCCAGTCGAGGTCGACGTCGGAACCGTCACCGTTCCAGCCCGCGATGGCCGTGCGGACCTGGTCGAGCGTGCGGTCGTCGACCGGCGCGTACGACAGGCCGTCCTGGCCCAGCACTTCGAGCGTGACGCCCTGCGCCGCCTTCGCGCTGTGGTCCGGGTCGCGGAGCAGGGCGAGGTCGCTGTGGGCGTGCATGTCGATGAAGCCGGGCGCGAGCGCCAGCCCGTGCGCGTCCAGCACCCGCCGCGCCGTCAGCGGTGGCTCACCGGCACGGCGTAAGGCCGCGATCCGGCCGCCGCCGACGCCGACGTCGGCGCGGTACGACGGTCCGCCCGTGCCGTCGACGACGCGTGCGCCGCGTATGACGAGGTCCATGGCCCGTCAGAAAAAGGTACGGATGTAGTCGACCACCGTGCCGTCCGCCTCCACCAGCGGGATCAGCTGCCACTTGTCGAAGGAGGTGCACGGGTGCGACAGCCCCATGCCGACCCAGTCGCCCACCTCCAGGTCCGCCGCCGCCTCCTCCGTCGTCTCCAGCCACGCGTGCTGGTCCGACAGGCGCGTCACCGTGATCCCGGTCGCCGGCCGCACCGACCCGTCGCGCGCCGAGCGCACCACCTGCGCCTCGGGGAGGTGGAGGTCGTACGCCGCGTCCCGCTTGCCCGCGTTCACGAACGCCTGCTCCGCCGTGGGCCGGGACACCACCTGCGCCCACAGGCGGAAGGCGGGCTGGAGGGCGCCCTCCTCGGGAACCCGGTTGAAGGGGGTGAGGTTGCGGTACTGGCCGTCGTCGTGCGACACGTACGCGCCCGACCGCAGCAGCTTCAGGACCGGGCGGGACAGCGGCGGCAGCTCGGCGAAGACCTCGGCCACCGTGTCGAACCAGGCGCTGCCGCCCGCGCTCACCACGATCTCGTCCAGACCGGCGGGGAAGCGCCCCGCCTTGTCGAAGTCGACGGCGAGCGCGGTGAGCCGGCGCAGCCAGGCCCGTACGGACTCGGGCGTGGCGTCCGGCACCTCGCCCTCGTAGCCCGCGACGCCGACCAGGCGCAGGTGCCGGGCCGCGGCGACGGCGTCGGCGACGGCGGCGCAGTCCGCCTCCGTACGCGCCCCGGTGCGCGCGCCGTCGCCCGCGCCGAGCTCGACCACGACGTCGACGGGGCGGGCGCTGCCCTCCAGGGCCTCGTCCATCAGCTCGACGCCGCGCACCGAGTCGACATAGCAGACGAAGTGGAAGTCCGCGTCCTCGGCGAGCTCCCGCGCCAGCCAGCGCAGGGCGGCGGCGTCGACCAGCTCGTTGGCGAGGAAGATCCGCCGGATCCCGAACGCCCGGTACACGCGCGCCTGGTGCGGTACCGCCGCCGTGATGCCCCAGGCGCCGTGCTCCAGTTGGCGCTCGAAGAGCCGCGGTGCCATGGAGGTCTTGCCGTGCGGGGCGAAGGCGAGGCCGTGGCGCTCGGAGTACGCCTCCAGGAGCGCGAGGTTGTGCTCGACGGACTCGGCGGAGAGGGCGAGGACGGGCGTGGTGAAGCCGCCGCTGAAGAGGTTGCGGCGCTGGGCCGCCAGCGCGCCGACGGTCAGGCCCTCGGCGTCGATCGGCAGTCCCTTGAAGCGGTGGTCGACGCGCTCGTCCCCGAGGTCGTCCGTCATGCGGCCCCTCCTCCTCCGTAGCGTTGCGTGGTGCGCAACGCTCGTTGCGTATGTCGCTTGACGCTGTCTAACATCCGGCTCAACGCCGGGTCAATGGATCCGGATCCGCGTGGCCCGTGAGGAGCCCCAGCGTGACCGATGTCGTCTGTCTCGGCGAGTCCCTGGTCACCTTCCTGCCCTCCCGGCCGGGCCGCCTCGCCGACGTGCCCTCCTTCACCCGGTCCATCGGCGGCGCCGAGTCCAACGTCGCCTGCGCGCTGGCCGCGGCCGGGCACCGCGTCCGCTGGGTGAGCCGCGTCGGCGCCGACGCCTTCGGCGACCACCTGGTCGCGGCCATCGCGGCGTACGGCGTTGACACCGGTGCCGTACGCCGCGACCCGCACCGCCCGACGGGCGTCTACTTCCGCACCGCGACCGACCGCGCGGACCAGGAGCACGAGGTCGTCTACTACCGCGCCGGATCCGCCGCCTCCGCGATGTCCCCGGAGACCGTGGCGTACGACGACCTCCTCTCGGCGCGCGTCCTCCACCTCTCCGGCATCACGGCCGCCCTCTCCGCCGGCTGCCTCGCGCTCCTGCGCGACCTCACCCGGCGACGGCCCGGCCGGCCGCTCGTCTCCTTCGACGTCAACCACCGCCCGGCGCTGTCCGCCGACCCGGACGTCCTCCTGGAGCTGGCCCGGGGCGCGGACCTCGTCTTCGTCGGCGAGGACGAGGCGGAGGCGGTGTGGGGGCTGCGGGGTGCGGCGGCGGTCCGGGAGGTGCTGCCGGAGCCGCGCGTGCTCGTCGTGAAGCGAGGCGGGGCAGGGACGGTGGCGTTCAGCCGCTGTGGGGAAGAAACCCACGCCCCCGCGCCCCGCGTCGACATCGTCGCCCCCACCGGCGCCGGTGACGCCTTCGCCGCCGGGTTTCTCTCCGCCACCCTCCGCGGCCTCGACATGCGGCGGCGGCTGCGCCACGGGCACCTCATGGCCGCCGCAGCGCTCACCGTGGCCGGGGACCTCGGCACCCCGCCGAGCACCGCGCACGCGGACCGGCTCGTGGAGCTCGACGACGCCGCCTGGGGGAGACTGCACCTCGGCCCGGGCTGGACGGGGACGGGAGCCGGAACCGGGAACGACCAGGAGGTACGCACGCCATGAGCCAGACCGTCGACCGCGCGCTCAGCATCCTGCCGCTGCTCGCGCGCGGCCCCGCCGACCTCGGGCAGGTCGCGGACGCCCTCGGCGTGCACAAGTCCACGGCCCTGCGCCTGCTGCGCACGCTCCACGAGCACGGCCTGGTCTACCGCCAGGAGGACCAGCGCTACCGCCTCGGCGCCCGGCTCTTCGCGCTCGCGCAGGAGGCCGTCGAGAGCCTCGACGTCCGCGAGATCGCCCACCCCCACCTCGTACGGCTCGGGGAGCAGACCGGGCACACCGTGCACCTCGCCGTGTACGAGGACGGCGAGGTGCTCTACCTCGACAAGGTGGAGAGCCGCTACCCGGTCCGGATGTACTCGCGGATCGGCAAGCCCGTCGCGATCACCGTCGCCGCCGTCGCCAAGCTGCTCCTCGCGGACCTCCCCGAGCCCGAGCGCCGCGCGCTCGCCGCGAAGCTGGACTACCCCATGTACACGGCCCGTTCGATCCCGAACGCCGCGGCCTTCCTCAAGGAGCTGGCGACCGTACGCGAACAGGGCTGGGCCACCGACCTCGGCGGCCACGAGGAGTCCATCAACTGCGTCGCGGCGCCCATCCGGGGCGCCGACGGCCGCGTCGCCGCCGCCATGTCCCTCTCCGCCCCGAACGTCGTCGTCACCGCCGACGAACTGCTCGCCCTGCTCCCGCTGGTGCGCCGCACCGCCGACGCGATCACGCGGGACTACTCCGGCACCACGACCCCGAAGGACGCCGCATGACCGAGAAGACCGCGATCACGCCCCCGACCCACACCGCGCCCCCGGCCGCCTTCTCCCACGGCGTCCGCAAGGGCAACATCCTCCAGGTCGCCGGCCAGGTGGGTTTCCTGCCGGCCGACCCGGCCGTCGAGGGGCAGGCGCCCACGGTCGTGGGTCCCACGCTGCGCGAGCAGACCCTCCAGACCCTGGCCAACGTCGAGGCCGTCCTCACGGAGGGCGGCGCGACCTGGGAGGACGTGGTGATGATCCGCGTCTACCTCACCGACACGGACCACTTCGCCGAGATGAACGAGATCTACAACGCGTACTTCAAGGACCTGAAGGCGCCCCCCGCGGCCCGCACCACGGTCTACGTCGGCCTCCCCGCCGGGCTCCTCATCGAGATCGACGCCCTGGCGGTCCTGGGCTGAGACGCACGCGACCGCCGTGGCACGGCAGGGAAGTCCGTGCCACAGCGGCCTTCAGGGCCCCTACGCGCAGTACTGCTGCTCCTTGCCGATCGACCGGTACATGCAGTCCGCGTTCTCGATGAGCTGCAGCACCGCGTCGCGGTTGCGGCTGGTCTCGCGCTCGATCACCTCGTCCGGCGGGTAGAAGCCGCCGCCGCTGGACCCGCGCGGGTACATCTCGAAGGTGTAGCCGAAGATCTTGTGCGCGCCCCACAGGTAGTCGTCGATCGACCCGTCCGTGACGTAGAGGTCGCTCGACTGCTGCGGCGTGTAGCCGTTGCTCGCGGCCATCTTGCGGCCGACCGCGGCGAAGGCGTCCCGGTCGTCCTGGGTGAGGCCGGGGGCGGTGTCGTTGTACGTGTAGCCGTACGGCCAGAGCACCAGCTCGCTGTACGTGTGGAAGTCGATGCCCGCCTTGATCTGCTGCGTGCCGCCGACGACCCGGGAGCGTACGAAGTCGGCGACGACCTTCACCTCGGGCGCGGACTCGGGGGCCGAGCCGCGGTAGGTCTCGGAGCCGTACGAGCCGGAGGAGCCGCCGCAGCAGCCCCACTTGAAGTTCCAGTTGCGGTTCATGTCCGTGCCGACGGACGTCGAGCCCGCGTTGGGCTGGCGGTTCTTGCGCCAGCTGCGGTAGGAGCCGGAGGCGATGTCGTACTCGCCGCCGTCCGGGTTGAGGTCGGGCACGATCCAGATCTCGCGGTTGTTGACGGCGTTGGTGATCCGCGTGTCGGAGCCGTAGCCCGCGCCGAGCTCGCGCAGCAGGTAGAGCGCCATCTCGACGGTGAGGTGCTCGCGCGCGTGCTGGTGGTGGGTGAAGAGGATCTCGGGCTCGTTCTCGTCCGTCGCGACGTTGTCGCTGATCTTGATGGCGACGATGTCGCGGCCCTGGTAGCTCTTGCCGATGACGCGGCGGCTCATGATGCTCGGGTACTGCTGGAGCCGCTGGCTTATCTCCGCGTTCATCTCGGCGTAGTTGTGGTAGCGGGAGTCGGCGGAGGGGAAGTCCAGGGCGCCGAGGGAGGTGCCGGAGGCCTTGCCGCCGGTCCGGTCGGGCGGCCCCGGCAGCGCCTCGAGCTTGTACCCGAGGGCGCGCAGGCGCCGCGCCTGTTCGGCGTTGGCGCTGACGACGACCGCGTGGGAGTCGGCCTCGTCGATCGAGACGCCGGTGGCGGCGAGGGCGGTGCGCTCGGCGGGGGTGGACGGGCCGTGGATCTCGTACTGGCGGATGACCTCCTCCGCGGTGGCGGCGGGGGCGGCCGCGGTGCCGGTGCCGGTGGTCGCGCCGGTGCCGGTCGCGGCGCCGAGGGGCACCACGACGGCGAGCGCCAGTAAGGCCGTGAGGGTGGCGGACCTTCTGCCGCGTGAGCCGCGTATGCGAAGTCGCATGCTGAGTCTCCTGGGTGGGGGGTACGGGGTGGCTCTCCCCGTGCGAGGCATCGTCGGGCCATGGCATGACCGCGTCAAGGGTCTGACTCCGGCCAAGGTCGCCCCAGGGCGTCCGGGGGCGGCCCGAGCCCCCGCACGGCCCCTTGCGCGATCACTCCGCACCCGGTTACGTGACCTGACGTCACATGAGCGCGAGGGGAAGGTGGCCGGACATGACCGATGCGGACACGACACGGACGGAGGGGGGCGGGGAGGGCGCTTACGGCGCATCCGCCACCCCGGGAGCACCCGGATCCCCGGGCACCGCACCCCGCAAGGCGACCTGGCGCTCCATCGGGCCCGGCATCGTCGTCGCCGCCACGGGCGTCGGCGCCGGTGACCTGATCGCCACCCTCATCGCGGGCAGCAAGTTCGGCTACACCCTGCTGTGGGCCGCCGTCATCGGCTGCCTCGTCAAGATCTCGCTCGCCGAGGCCGCCGGCCGCTGGCATCTGGCCACCGGCCGCACCCTGTTCGACGGCTGGCGCAGCCTCGGCGCCTGGACGACCGTCTACTTCGTCGGGTACGTGGCCATCTGGGGCTTCGTCTACGGCGCGGCCGCCATGTCCTCCAGCGCGCTGCCGCTGAGCGCGCTGTTCCCGGGCGTCATGGACCTCAAGTGGTGGGCCGTGCTGTGCGGCCTGGTCGGCCTCGTCTTCGTCTGGTTCAACCGGTACGCCGTCTTCGAGAAGGTCATGACGGTCCTGGTCGGCGTGATGTTCCTGGTCACCGTCTACCTCGCCGTCCGCGTCACCCCGAAGCTCGGCGACGCCGTCGCCGGCCTCGCGCCCGTCCTCCCGGAGGGCTCGCTGATCTACACCCTCGGCCTGATCGGCGGCGTCGGCGGCACCATCACGCTCGCCGCGTACGGCTACTGGGTGAACGCCAAGGGCTGGACCGACATCAGCTGGATCAAGGTCATGCGGTTCGACAACCGCGTCGCCTACCTCACCACCGGCGTCTTCGTCGTCGCCATGCTCTTCGTCGGCGCCGAGCTGCTGCACTCCTCCGGCGTCGCGCTCGCCAAGGGCGACAAGGGGCTGCTGGACCTGGGGAAGATCCTGGAGGACCGGTACGGCGCCGCCACCGCCAAGCTCTTCCTGATCGGCTTCTTCGCCACCTCCTTCACCTCCCTCATCGGCGTCTGGCACGGCGTGAGCCTGATGTTCGCCGACTTCGTCGCCCGCTTCCGCACCCGGCACGCGGCACAGGACGGCGAGGGCGGGGTCGGCGAGGGCGGCGCGGCCGCCGTCGTGAAGCGGGAGAAGTCGCTGCCGTTCCGGGCGTACCTGCTGTGGCTGACGTTCCCGCCGATCAGCCTGCTCTTCCTGGACCAGCCCTTCGGCCTGGTGATCGTGTACGGCCTGATCGGCGCGTTCTTCATGCCGTTCCTGGCGCTCACCCTCGTATGGCTGCTCAACTCCGACCGTACGCCGCGCGAGTGGCGCAACGGCTGGCTGAGCAACGGCGTGCTCGTCGCGGCGGGCCTGCTGTTCTTGGTGCTGTGCGTGCAGCAGGTGCGCGAGCTGCCCTGGTAAAGCCCCTGGTAGAACTGCGGCATGAGCATGCCGCCCCAGCCGCCCCCTCCGGGCTTCGGCCCCCCGATACCCGTACAGCAGCCCGTACAGCCGCACCACCCCACCGGCCCCGAGTTCGTCGCGCACGACAAGCACAACTCCGTCATCGTCGACAGCTCCGGGGTCGCCCTGGAGGTCAACGGCTACACCATGGACTTCCCGTGGGCGGCGGTCGCGACCGTGCACTTCGCGCCCGCCCCCCACGGCCACGTGCTGATGGTGGCCGTCCGCCACCCCGGCGGCATGCTCTACGAGTGCCGGATCGCCGCGCGCCGCAAGGCCCAGCTCCACCAGTGGCTGGCGGAGCTGGGCCCGGTCCTGCACTACTACCTCGCCGGACGGCGGTAGGAAGGCGGCGGTGGCTACGGCAGGTTGTGGACGTGCGGGCCCACCGCGTTGGACCAGGCGTTGCCGGCCGTCGCGTCCCAGTTCGTGGACCAGGTCATCGCCCCGCGCAGCGCCGGGTAGGTCTTCGACGGCTTGAAGGAGCCGCACCCGGTGCCGCGCGTCAGGCAGTCCAGCGCGTTCTTCACGACCGACGGGTCGACGTAGCCGCTGCCCGCGCCGCGCGGTGAGGCGGGGACGCCGAGGCCGACCTGGGAGGGGTCGAGGCCGCCCTCCAGCTGGATGCAGGCGAGCGCGGTGAGGAAGTCCACCGACCCCTGCGCGTACACCTTGCCGTCGCAGCCGAGCATCGAGCCGCTGTTGTAGTACTGCATGTTGACCACCGTGAGGATGTCCTTCACGGCGAGGGCCGTCTTGAAGTACTCCGTCCCCGTGTTCTGCATGTCGATGGTCTGCGGCGCCATCGTCAGCACCATGCCCGGACCGGCCTTCGCCGACAGCTGGCGCAGCGCCTTCGTCAGGTACGTGGAGTTGATGCCGTGCTCCAGGTCGATGTCGACCCCGCTGAAGCCGTACTCCTGCATCAGGGCGTACGCGCTGTTCGCGAAGGCCGTCACCGACGCGTCGCTGTTGATGGTGACGTTGCCCTTCTCACCGCCCACCGAGATGATCACCGATTTGCCGGCGGCCTTCTTCGCGGCGATGTCGGCCTTGAAGTCGGCGACCGAGGCGTAGCCGACGGCCGGGTCGAGGTTGAAGACGATCTGGCCGGGGGTGGCGGTCGAGTCGGCGAACGACACGGCGATGATGTCGTACTGCGCCTGCACGTCACGCAGCTTCTGCACGGTCGCGCCGTTGTCGAAGTTCTGCCAGTAGCCGGTCACCGCGTGGCGCGGCACGGCCGGGTTCGGGTTTGTCCCGCCTGCGGACGTCTTCCCCGTCACCGCCGCCGACTTCGCGGACTCGCCGGCGGCGTTGACCGCGCTGACCTGGAAGCTGTACGAGGTGTTCGCCGCGAGCCCGGTCACGGTCGCCGACGTGCCGGTGACGGTCTGCGCCCTGGTGCCGTCCCGGTAGACGTGGTAGCCGGTGGCGCCCGCGACCGGGTTCCAGCTGAGGGCGACGGACGACGCGGTCACCGCGCCGGTGGTGAGCCCGGCGGGCGTGGCGGGCACGACCGGGTCGGGGTCGCCGCCCCCGCCGCCGTCGGGGCCGAAGACGGAGACGTCGTCGGCGTAGTAGGCGGACTGCCCGTACCAGCCGTGCGTGTAGACGGTCACGGAGGTGGTGTTCGCGCCGGTGGTGAAGCGGGTGGTCAGCTGCTGCCAGCCGGTCGAGCCGGGCGTCCACGTCGAGACGTCGGTGGTGCCGGTGCCGCTCGCGCCGAGGTACGCGTACCCGCCCTGCACCCACGCGCTCAGCGTGTAGGTCGAGTTGGGCTTGACCGCCACGCTCTGGGCGCAGCGCGCGTTGTCCTGGCCGCCGGGCGTGGCCTTCAGGGCGGACACCCCGCCGTGCACGGGGGCGGAGACGGTGGCGCCGCTGCCCGCCGAACAGCTCCAGTGGGCGAGACCGGCCTCGAAGCCGGCGTTCCTGGCGACGTTGACGTCGGCGGCCTGCGCGGTGCCGGCGCCGCCGGTGAGCGCCAGCCCGGACCCGGCGGCGAGCGCGAGCGCGCCCCCGAGCCATCTGCGTGCGCGAATGCGGTCCACTTACTGCCTCCGGTGGGGGAGTCGGGGGGTACGGACGGAGAACGGTGGCCACCGCTGCCGTAAAGCTGGTCCAGACCAATCGCGTTGTCAAGGGTTCGGACAGGGCTCAAGTCCCGTCCCCCCGTCACCCGTTCGGCTGATTCGGATGACCGGAAGCGGAGGGTACGCAGCGCCCCCGCGGGAGACGTGGGCCCTGCGGGCCCGCTCACGTTCCGAAAAGTGTTCTCCGTCACGTAGGACGTGGATAAAGTGCTGCTGCAGGAGCAGCACGGAAGCACGACGTAGCAGTACGTAACTGCGGCTGCCGGAACCCCGGTGGCCGGAGCCGAACGGGGAACCAGCGTGCCGACCGCAATAGCCGTGACCAGCGCCGACCTGGTGCTGCCACCGACCGATCGCCAGACGCCCACCGCGGCGCTGCTGCCACCGCCCGAGACCCAGCCGCTGGACGCCGCGCTCGCCGACATGCAGGCGCTGGTCGAGCGGCACGGCTACGTCGTCGCCCTGTACCCGGCGTCCATCCCGGTCGCGCACCAGCGGCGGCTGCACACCGTCCGCTCCGTCCTGGAGAGCGACCGCATCGCGCTGCTCAAGCTCGACCTGCCGCCGCTGGGCGTCGCCGTCCTCGTCCGCCAGCTGCGCCAGCTGTCGGTCTGCGACTTCAGCCCGGGCGTCGTCGCCTCGGCGGCGCGGCTGCTCGCGCACTACATCTACGCGGGGGCGCTGCTCAATTCGGTCACCAAGCTGGACCGGGTGCCGGTGAGCCTGAAGACGCACGCCAAGTCGTGGGTACCCGGGTCGCAGTTCGCGGTGCTCGCCCACCCGAACCCGCAGCTGGTCAAAATCGGCGGCGGCGAGCTCGCCGGACCCGAATTCGGCACCCGGCTCATGGTCGCGAAAGGGCAGGTGCAGTCGGACTGGGTCACCGCGGTCCTCGCGCCCGCGTGGCGGGTCCAGGGAATTCAGGAATCCCCGCTGCCGGCCGATTCGCCGAGGTGGTGGGGCACCGCGAAGATGATCGAATTCGCGGCGTTCCTGCCCGACACCTCCGTGCTCTACCAGCTGGTCTCCTCGGTACGCCGGGAAACGTGCACCTGGTGCGGGATCGAACTCATCGGAGACCGCTGCGGATTCTGCTCCGCGCCATTGGCGCCGCCCGAGAACCGAAGCCTGCCCGCCGGTGTCCTGAACCATGGAACACCCATGCGCCACGGGTCGTGACGCGCGCACCACCGGCTCGGCTCGCCAGATCTCCCGTCCGGCCCGAACGTCCGGCCCAAATGTCCGGATCGAACTCCGAATCGCCCGTCCGAATCGCCCGCTCGTCAGCCCCCGTCTCCCACGAGGTTGTCCTGCCCATGAATTCACGGCAACGCCGCGGCGTCATTCTGCTCCTCCTCTCCGTGCTCTGCGCGATCGGCGCGTTCGCCGGAGTTCTCTCGGTGATCAGCGATGTGAATTCGAAGGTGGGGCCGGAGGTGACCGCGTACCGCGTCAAATCGGATGTGGCCGCCTACACGGCCCTCCAGCCGGGCCAGTTCGAGAAGATCAAGATGCCCAAGCGCTGGCTTTCCGACAATGCCGTGACCGACCTCGGCGTACTCGACGGCAAGATCGCCGTCACCCAGCTCCGCAAGGGCTCCCTGCTCCAGAACGACATGATCGTGAAACGCCCGGCGCTGGAGAACGGCCAGCAGGAGATCGCCATCATGATCGACGCGGCCACCGGCGTCGCCGGCAAGATCACCCCCGGCTCGCTCGTCAACATCTTCGCCACCTTCGACGACGAGGGGAAGGGCAAGGGCGCCCTCGCCGAGTCCCGCATCATCGTCACCAACGCCCGCGTCATCGACGTCGGCCGGCTCACCGCCCTGGAGCCGAGCCGTGACGACCGCGGCAGCCGCGCCACCGAGGCCGTGCCCATCACCTTCGCCCTCAACACCCTCGACGCCCAGCGGGTCGCCTTCGCCGAGTCCTTCGCCGTCCACGTGCGCCTCGCCCTCGTCGCGGACGGCAGCCCCACCACCCTGCGTCCCGGCGACGGCACGTACACCCTCGACGAAGACAAGAACAAGTGAGGGCCGGATGACCACACGCATCCTCCCGGCCGTCGGTGACGCCGACGCCGCCCGATCCGTCACCACGCTGCTCAGTCAGCTCCCCGACGCGGAGCCGGCCGGGCCGGTGGGGGACTCGACCTCCCTGCTCG
The DNA here is from genome assembly GCF_044765045.1 of Streptomyces sp. NPDC093546. Taxonomy (NCBI): domain Bacteria; kingdom Bacillati; phylum Actinomycetota; class Actinomycetes; order Kitasatosporales; family Streptomycetaceae; genus Streptomyces; species Streptomyces sp. NPDC093546. The sequence goes on from NZ_JBIWJG010000016.1 coordinate 72,203, forward strand.
ACACCCTGGCCCGGCTCGCCGCCGAGTCGCTGGACGAGCTGCCCGAGGTCGTCCTGGTCCACGAACGGATCGGACCGGTCCCAGCCCTGGAGCTGATCCGGGAGGTCGCCCTCCGCTTTCCGGCGGTCGGGGTCGTCCTCGTCACCTCCGACGCGAGCCCCGGCCTGTACTCGGCCGCCATGGACTCCGGCGCCCGCGGCCTGGTCGCGCTGCCGATGTCGTACGAGGAGCTCGCCCAGCGCGTCCAGGCCGCCGCCTCCTGGTCGACCGGCGTACGCCGCCACCTCGGCCACGGCGGCGGGGCACTCACCGGCCCCGGCGGCACCGTCGTCACCGTCAGCGGCGCCAAGGGCGGCGTCGGTACGACGGTGCTCGCGGTCCAACTGGCGCTCGCCGCCCGCGCCTCGGGCAGGAACACCGCGCTCGCCGACCTCGACCTCCAGGCCGGCGACGTCGCCTCGTACCTGGACGTGCAGTTCAGGCGCTCCATCGTCGACCTCGCCGGCATCCAGGACGTCTCGCCGCGGGTGCTCCAGGACGCGCTCTTCACCCACCCCACGGGCATCGGCCTGCTCCTCGCGCCCGGCGAGGGCGAGCGCGGCGAGGAGGTCGACGAGCGCGCCGTACGCCAGATCGTCAGCGCCCTGCGCCACCGCTACGAGCTCGTCGTCGTCGACTGCGGCACCTCCATGACCGGCGCCAACGCCGCCGCCATCGAGATGGCCGACCTCACCCTGCTGGTCACCACCCCGGACGTGGTCGCGGTCCGGGCGGCCAAGCGGATGGTGCGGCTCTGGGACCGGCTCCAGATCCGCAAGGCGGAGGAGACGGTCACCGTGGTCAACCGCCACACCCGCAGCACCGAGATCCAGCCGCCGCTCGTCGAGCGCATCACGGGCACCCGCGTCGCCCGGACCGCCGTGCCCTCCGGCTTCAAGGAGCTCCAGCCGGCGGTCGACGCGGGGCGGATGCAGGACCTGGAGGCCAAGTCGGCGGTCAAACAGGCGATGTGGGCGCTGGCCGGGGAGCTCGGACTGGTCAGGGCACCCGAGGGCGTGGAGAAACAGGGAAAGCTCCGGGGCGACCGGGGTTCGATCGGCATGCTTCGTACCAGGAACAAGTGACGGGTGACGACGGCGACGCCGTCAGACGCCATCAGCGGACCGAGGGGGCACGTTGCGTCATGGCACTCCCACTGGCAAGGACACGTCTCGATGACCGGGGGCAGACGGTCGTCGAGTTCACCGGCACGCTGCCACTGATCCTGATCACGCTGGCGCTGCTCTGGCAGGCGGCGCTCGTCGGCTACACCTTCTCGCTGGCGGGCAACGCCGCGGACAAGGGCGCCCGGGCGGGCACGGTCGGCGGCCAGGACGCCTGCCGGGCCGCGGCGGCCGAGGACATGCCGGGCGCCTGGGCGGCCGCGTACGACTGCGGCGAGGCGGGCGACACGTACCGCGTGGAGGCGCGCGTCCGGGTGCCGCTGCTCTTCCCCGGCGGCTTCAACCTCCCGATCACCGTCCCCGGTGAAGCCGCCGTACCGGTCGAGAGCAGGTGGTGACCGTGCGCGCATCGCGGACAGCCGACAAGGAGCGGGGCCAGGCGGCCATCGAGTACGTCGGCATGCTCGGGCTGCTGCTCTTCGTCGCCATGGCCGTCGTCCAGCTCGGTCTCGCGGTGTACGCGGCCCAGCAGGCGGGCACGGCGTCGCGGGCGGCGGCGCGGGCCGTCTCGCTCGACCAGGGCAGCGCGCAGCAGGCGGGCAGGGCGGCGATGAGCGACTGGCTGGAGGCGTCCTTCGAGGAGGCCAGGACGGGGGACGGGGTGCGGGTCACCGCCGCGGTGCGGATCCCGTCCGTCGTGCCCGGCCTGTCCCTCGACCCCGTCCGCAAGAGCACCACCATGCCCATGGACCGATGAGGGAGTCGAGGGAGTTGAGGGAGTTGAGGACCACATGAGCCTGCGGGCGCGCATCACCAGCCCCGAGCCGGCGAAGGGCCACACCGAGACCGACCACCTCGTCGGGGTCTACCGCACCAAGCTGCTCGAGGAGATCGACCTCGCCGAGATGTCGGCCCTCGCGGCCGCCGAGCGCCGGGCCCGCCTGGAGCGGGTCCTCGGGCACATCATCAGCCGCGAGGGTCCGGTCCTCTCCACCGTCGAACGCTCCCAGCTCATTCGGCGCGTCGTCGACGAGGCCCTCGGGCTCGGCATCCTCGAACCGCTCCTGGAGGACGCCTCCATCAGCGAGATCATGGTCAACGGCCCCGACCAGGTCTTCGTGGAGCGCGGCGGCCGGCTCGAACAGCTGCCGCTCCGCTTCTCCTCCACCGAGCAGCTGATGCAGACCATCGAGCGCATCGTCTCCACCGTCAACCGCCGCGTGGACGAGGCCAATCCGATGGTCGACGCGCGCCTCCCCAGCGGCGAGCGCGTCAACGTCATCATCCCGCCGCTCTCGCTCAGCGGCCCGATCCTGACGATCCGGCGCTTCCCCCGGGCGTACACCCTCCAGGAGATGATCGCCCTCGGCTCGCTGGACGAGCACATGATGCTGCTGCTGGCCGGGCTGGTCCGGGCCCGTTTCAACGTGATCGTCTCCGGCGCCACCGGCACCGGCAAGACCACCCTCCTCAACGCCCTCTCCGGCCTCATCCCCGAGGGCGAGCGCATCGTCACGATCGAGGACTCCGCCGAGCTCCAGCTCCAGCAGTCCCACGTCATCACCCTGGAGTCCCGCCCCGCGAACGTCGAGGGCAAGGGCCATGTCTCCATCCGCGACCTCGTACGCAACTCCCTGCGCATGCGCCCCGACCGCATCATCGTCGGCGAAGTCCGCGGCGGCGAGACGCTCGACATGCTCCAGGCGATGTCGACCGGTCACGACGGTTCGCTCGCCACCGTCCACGCCAACAGCGCCGAGGACGCGCTGATGCGCCTCCAGACGCTCGGCTCGATGTCCGAGGTCGAGATCCCCTTCGTCGCGATCAAGGACCAGATCAACAGCGCCGTCGACGTCATCGTCCAGCTCACCCGCAACGCCGACGGCGCCCGCAAGATCACCGAGATCGCCGTGGTCGACTCGCACGGCCGCGAGGAGTACCGGATCGCGACCGTCTGCCGGTTCCACGCCCAGCCGATGACCGCCGACGGCCGGATCCACGGCCACTTCGAGTACTTCCCACTACCGCGCAGCACCGCCGAGCGGCTCTACATGAAGGGCGAGGCGATCCCGGCGGCCTTCGGCGTCGCCCAGTCCGAGGAACAGCTGGCCCTGCGCAGGGCGGTCGCCTGACCCTCGTCGGCGGCCTGACCCTCGTCTTACGCCTCACCGTCCCCCGTACGCCCTCACCGTCCCCCTCCGACATGGACACCCGACATGGACAATCTCCCCCTCCTGACGATCGGCGTGACTCTGCTGGCCTGCCTCAGCGCCGTCATCGGCGTACACGTCTACACCTCGGGCAAGGCCCACCAGCAGGCCCTCCTGGAGCGGATGTCCCAGACCGGCCAGATCGCGCTCCCGGGCCGCCGCCGACGCTTCGCGGCCGTGGACCGCCGACTGCGCCGCACCACCTTCGGCAAGCGCGTCGAACGCAAGATCACGACCACCGGCCTGGACCTGACGGTCGGCGAGTACGTCGTCTACGTCATCGCCGCGCTGCTCGCCCTGTACTTCGTCGTCGGGTCGGTCTTCGCCCCGTTCTTCGGGCTCATCGCGGCCGTCATCGGCCTGTGGGGCGCCAACGCCTTCCTCAACTGGCAGCTGCTCAAGCGCACCGAGGGCTTCATCAACCAGCTCCCCGAGCTCACCCGCGTCCTCGCCAACGCCACCCAGGCCGGCCTGGCCCTGCGTACCGCCATCGCCATGGCCGCCGAGGAGCTCGACGACCCGGCGGGCGAGGAGCTCAAACGGGTCGCCGACCAGCTGGCCGTCGGCCGCTCCCTCGACGACGCGCTCGGCGACCTCGTCGAACGGCTCCCCTCCCGCGAGCTGACCGTCCTCGTCACCACCCTCATCCTCTCCAACCGCGCCGGCGGCACCATCGTCTCCTCCCTCCGCAACCTCACCGAGACCCTGGAGGAGCGCAAGGAGACCCGGCGCGAGGTCTCCACCCTCCTCTCCCAGGTCAAGGTCACCGCCGTGATGGTCCCGGTCCTCGGCCTCGGCTTCCTGATGCTCATCAACTCCATGCGGGCGGGCGCCCTGGACGACATGACGGGAGCCTTCGCGGGCAAGGTCGCCGTCATCATCTCCGCCGGCCTGTACGCGCTCGGCTTCTTCCTCATCAACCGCCTCACCCGCGTACGCATCTAAGGGGATGGGTCATGGAACTGCTCCTCGCCGCCATCGCGGGACTCGCCGTGTACGGCGCCTTCCACGGCGTCCGCATGTACCGCGCCGACGCCAAACTCCCCGGCGACCTCGCCATCGCCCTGGAGGTCGGCGCCACCCGCACCACCGCCGCCGGCTCCGCCATCGACCGCATCGGCATGCGCCACGCCCCGCGCGTGCTGCGCATGATGGGCCCCAAGCGCGTCGACAAAGTGCGCCGCAAACTCGACATGGCCGGCAACCCCGGCGGCATGACCGTCGACCGGTACGCCGCCCGCCGCGCCGTCTACACCGGCCTCGGCACGATCTCCGCCCTCGCCATGCTGATGAACGGGCAGCTCGTCCTCGCCGTCCTGCTCTTCGTCTACGGCTGGTTCTGGACCGACGTCGTCATCCGGTCCGCGATCAGCCGCCGCAAGGACGACATCGAACGCACCCTCCCCGACTTCCTCGACGTCCTCGCCGTCGTCGTCTCCGCCGGCCTCGGCTTCCGTCAGGCCCTGGAGCGCGTCGCCGAGAAGTACGAAGGCCCCTGGGCCGACGAGCTGCGCATCACCCTGCGCCAGATGGACATGGGCGTCAGCCGCCGCGACGCCTTCGAACAGCTGCGCCGCCGCAACCAGTCCGAGCAGGTGTCGATGTTCGTCTCCGCCCTCCAGCAGGGCGAGGAGCTCGGCGCCCCGATCGTCGACACGCTCATCCAGATCGCCGACGACATGCGCCGCACGGACGCCCAGAACGCCCGCCGCAAGGCCGCCAAGGCCGTCCCCAAGGCGACGCTCATCGTCACCAGCTTCATGCTGCCCGGCACGATGATCCTCATCGCGGTCGGCTTCTACTACGCGTCCGGCGTCAACTTCGACGACATGTTCGGCGGCAGCTGATGGACGCCCCCTCCCTCGCGCTCCAGGTCAACGCCCTGCAGGCGATGTGCCGCCAGGTCTTCGGCTTCCGGATGGCGATGATCGCGCTCGCCGTCCCCTTCTCCCTGGGCGGCATCGGGGGCGGCGTGGGCATGTGGCTGATCGTCGCCGCCGTCACCGTCACCTTCATGGTCTCGTACGCCCTGCTGCGCGACTGGGAGCGGTTCGGCCCCGTCCTGCTGCGCCACCCCTCGCTCCTCGCCGTCGACATGCTCTTCGGCGCGCTGCTGCTGGTGACGGCGTCGCCGGAGTCGACCCTCGCGTACGTCACCATCTGTACGCCGCTCCTTGCGGGCCTCGTCTACGGCTGGCGCGGCGCCGCCTTCTTCGCGGTGTGCCAGTCGCTGGTCCTGGCCGGCGCGTACGGCGTCAGCGACCGTGTCGCGCTCAGCGCGGGGGCGCTGCTGCTGCCGGGCCTGTGCCTCATCACCGGCGCGGTCGGCAGTACGCTGCGGGGCCTCGTCCTCGGCTTCGGGGCCGCCAGCCAGGCGCTGACCGAGGCGCGGGCGCGGCTCGCCGTCAACGAGGCGATCGAGCGGGAGCGGGCCCGCCTCGCCCGCGAGATGCACGACTCCGTCGCCAAGACCCTGCACGGCATCGCGCTCCAGGCCGACGGGCTGGTCGCCCACGCAGACCGGATGGACCCGCCCGCCCTCAAGCGCCAGGCGGAGCAGGTCGCCCGCTCGGCCCGCCGCGCCGCCGCCGAGTCCCGCGAGCTCCTCTCCGACCTGCGCCGCGAGTCGGGCCTGGACGGCGGGGTCGACGTCGTCGCCGAACTCGCTTCCCGCACCGCCGACTTCGGCCGCCGCCACGAGGTGCGCGCCACCTTCCGCCGCCTCGGCACCGTGGCGCCGCCTCCGGTCCCGCAGGCCGTCGCGCGGCAGCTGATCACCATCGCCTCCGAGGCCATGGAGAACGCCCACCGCCACGCCCACCCCACGTACGTCGACGTCTCGGCGGGCGTGGTCGGCGAGGTCCTGCGGGTGAGCGTGTACGACGACGGGCGCGGCCTCCCGGCCGGCACGACGCTCGACGAACTGAAGCGGGCCGGTCACTTCGGGCTCGTCGGCATGGTCGAGCGCGCCGCGTCGATCGGTGCCCGCATCCGCATCGGCCGGGGCCGCGCGGCCCACGGCACCGAGGTGCGGCTGGACATCCCGGTACGGGCCCTGACGCCGGGCCCGTCGCCGCTCCCGTACATCCCGAAGCAACCCATCGCCACGTGAGAGAGGAGGCGCCCATGCCGACCGAAAGCACCGCGTTCCCCTCGCCCCCCACCCCGCCCGTACTCCGGGCGATAGTGGCGGACGACAACCCGGTGGTCCGGGCGGGCCTGACGGTCCTGCTGTCCGGCCGCGACGACATCGAGGTCGTCGCGGAGGCGGGCGACGGCCGCGAGGCCTACGCCGCGGCGGTCGAGCACCGCCCGGACGTCATCCTGCTGGACGTCCGCATGCCGGGCGTCGACGGCATCTCGGCGCTGCCGCACCTGGTCCGGCTGGCGCCGGTGCTGATGATGACGTACAGCCGCGAGAGCGCCATCGTCCACGAGGCGCTGCGCCTGGGCGCGGGCGGCTACCTGGTCCACGGCGAGTTCACGGCGGACCAACTGGTCGCGGCGGTCCGCGACACTCGCCAGGGCCGCCCCCACTTCACCCCGACGGCCGCCGGCGCCCTCCTGGCCAAGGTCCGCGACGGCACCCCGGCGGCCGAGTCCCCGGGACCGCTGCCGGACGGGCTGGGCGCGGCCTTCACGTCCACCCCTCAACGATCTGCACCCGCACATGCGGTTTCGCGTGCGTCGGCCCAGGATGCCGTCGTAGAACGGGACTTGGCTCATACGGGATATGCTCAAAACCCTTCGCTTCCGCAAGCGAATGTGGCACATTCGTCTCCAGGTGTCCTTACGGAGCTGAGCCAGAGGGAGGTGGAGGTGATGGACCTGATCGCCTCGGGCATGACGAACCAGCAGATCGCCGCCACGTGCTTCATCAGCCCGAAGACCGTCAAGAACCACATCAACCGCATCTTCGCCAAACTCAACGCCACGAGCCGCGGCGAGGCCATCGCCCTCTGGCACACCCTCCACCGAGGAGGCCCGGCATGACCCCCCGGACCCAAACTCCTGGTTGGGCCCGCGCTTGGGCCCGAAGGCCCATGTGCCCGGGCCCGTCACGGCCGTACGTTCTCGATGTCGCCAGCGAGACCGGCCAGGAGGAAGCCGGTACCGCACACGGCACCAGGACTCACGCCGGACCCGGAGGGGCACACCATGATGAAGGACGCCACGCTGAAGGCCGTCGCCACGACGCAGGTCTACATCGGGCACTGGGCGAACACGCGCGTCGAGAAGATGAAGGCGCGGAGGGACCGGGGGCAGGGCGCGATCGAGTACGTGGGGATCACGATTCTGGTGGTGGCGATCGTGGTGGCTGTGATGAACACGAAGATGGGCGAGACGATCGCTGGGAAATTCCGCGAGAAGATCAACGAGGTCCTCAACAACGGTGGATGACGATGGTGTCACGCCACGAGGCAGGGCAGGCCGCACCGCTGTACATCACAGCGGTTGCGGGCCTGCTTTTTCTTGCGTTGGCCTTCTTCGCCTTCGGCCAGGCGGATGTCACCCGCAACGGAGCGCAGTCGGCTGCGGACGCGGCAGCACTTGCTGCCGCCCGAGAGTCGCGCGACCAGTTCGAAGTCGGCTTTCTGGCGAACGTTCTCGATCCGGGCTACCTCGAAGACGTGTTCAACGGTGACGTGATCGGCACGGCAAACGGTTGCACTGCCGCCGCCTACTACGCAGGGCAGAACAAGGCGGACGTCCAAGGCTGCCATTGGGCAACCAGCGGTCGCTGGGGCTTCACCGTGGAGGTCAAGTCTCAGGAGTCCATGGGCACCAGTGTCATCGAGGGGACAGACAAGGAGCACGCGACGACCAAGGCTACGGCCCTGGTCGAACCCCGCTGCAGCTTCGAACGCAACACGCAGGACGACAAACCGGATGACGGGGGCGACGGGGGAGCCCCCCCAAAGCCGGTTTCCCCGGGCGAGCTCGTCTGCGACGGTGTGACGTGGGATATCGATCCGGAGAATCTCAAGCTGCTGCCCGATATTGCCGACCTCTTCACCGTCAGGCTGGCCGAGGACTGACCGCATATGACGAGCGCAAAGGAAGAGCAAGTATGACTATTGGGTACGCAGGAGCCGTGCGCCGTGCCGGCGTCGCAGTCCTACTAGCGACGACCCTGGTCTTCACCGCGGCAGCGTGTGGCGACGGTGGTGACGGGAGCGAGGCCCAGGGGGACAAGACTAAGGGCTCAACCGCTCCAGCAGGCAGCACGGGCTCTCCGGCTAGTGATGGCAAGACGGTGCCGGACACCACTACGGTGCTCGTGACGGCCAAGGGTGACAAGGGTGTGGACATGGTTATCCACACGGCGAAGCGGGACAGTGGCGGCTTTCTCACTGTGAGCGGTGAGTTCAAGAACGCGAGCGGCAACTTGTTCAGCGTCCCACCCCAGTGGAACGGTATGGAGAAGGACGTGGCTGCGTCGGGCAACTCTTTGGCGGCCATGACGTTGGTGGACTCCAAGGAGAAGAAGCGCTACTACGTGCTGCGCGACACCGACAACCGGCCGCTCACCACGACTGGTTACGACCCGGCCATCAAGGCGGGCGAGAGCTTGCCGTTCTTCGCCCAGTTCCCGGCCCCGCCGAACACGACCACCTCGGTCGACCTGCAGTTCGTCGGGTTCCCCAACACGCCGATCGAGATCTCCTGATGAGCGGCACCACCACCCAGAGAACCGCCGCCCGCCTCGCGGTGACCGCCCTCTCCGGGGCGCTCGCCCTCGGGCTGGGGCTCGCCCCCGAGGCGCTGGCCGAGGACAGCCCGTACCCGTCCGCGTCCGCCACGCCCCCGGTGCAGGTGGACGCGAACGACGCCGACCTCAAGCTGCCCGACGGCGCGACCCTCGCCCCGCCCAAGGTGCTCGACATCAAGTCGGTGGTCGAGGACCTCGCCGGCGAGGAGCGCCGCGAGGACACCAACGCGGACATCAAGTTCGCGCTCCAGGCGGAGGTGCTGTTCGGCAAGGACAGCGCCGCGCTGTCCGGCAGCGCGAACGCCCGCATCGCCGCGATCGCCGCCGAGATCAAGAAGCAGGACGCCAAGAGGGTCCGCGTCTTCGGCTTCACCGACAACCTCGGGTCGTCGGCCCACGGCGACGTGCTGTCCAAGCAGCGCGCCGAGGCGGTGCACAACGTCCTGTCGAAGGAACTGGCCGCCGACGGCATCACCTTCGAGATCCGGGGCTACGGCGAGCAGTACCCGATCGCCGACAACAGCACGGAGGAGGGCCGCAAGAAGAACCGCCGCGTGGAGGTCTCCTTCCAGCGGGGCGCCGCGGGCAACTAGCAAGGGCACCGGGCACCGGGCCGTGTCTGCCGATACGGCCCGCGCCTGTCGCCACCGGCGGCTACGGTGAACGGGTGACCGAGACCTGGAATGCCACCGACCCCGGCGTCCTGCGACTGCCCTCCGGGCGCTTGGTCCGAGGGCGCGCCCTCCGCAAGCCTCTCCCCGCAGGGACCACCCCGACGTACGCCGTGTACCTCCTGGGCAAGCAGCCACCCGACGTGCCGTGGGAAGCCCGGTGGCTGCGCTGGCCCGACTTCCGGCTGCCCGGCGACCGGGCACAGGCCGCGGCCGTCCTCCGCGAGGCGTGGAAGCGCGCCGCCGACGAGCGCGTCGAGATCGCCTGCGGCGGCGGTCGCGGCCGTACCGGTACCGCGCTGGCCTGCCTCGCGGTGCTCGACGGGGTCCCGGCCGGCGAGGCCGTGGAGTACGTACGCCGGAACTACGACCGCCGCGCCGTCGAGACGCCCTGGCAGAAGCGTTACGTCCGCCGCTTCGCCGACTGAGCGCGGCGCAGGTCCCGTACGAGCACGACCCCGGAGACGAGGACGATCGCGAGGCCGGCCGCGACGAACCCGGGCCCGGACGAACCGGCCTGGTACTCGCGCACCGCACCGGCGAGGAGCATGAGGCCGGTGAAGAAGCCGAGTGCGGAGATCAGCGTGTCGATGCGCGTGGTCACCCGGACATCATCGGCGCCAGCAGGCCCGCGTGCATAGGCCCATGGGCCGCCCGGTGCCGAAAGTGCCTGGCTGGAGGCGCCGAGCAGCCGGTAATGTCCGGGATCCTTGACCCCGACTCCAGAGAGCGAAGCCATGTCCCTCCAGCCCGAGACGACGACCCTGTGGCGCCCCACCGGCCCCAAGGAGCTCGCGCTCGTCGAGGAGCTGGAGTGGCGCGCCTGGCCGCCTCGGCTTCCGGAGCAGCCCATCTTCTACCCCGTCCTCAACGAGGACTACGCCATCCGCATCGCGCGCGACTGGAACGTCCAGCACGACGGGGCCGGCTTCGTCACCCGCTTCGACGTCGAGTCGGACTTCCTGACCCGCTACCCGGTCCAGCAGGCCGGCGGTCGCACCATCCTGGAGCTCTGGGTTCCGGCGGAGGAGCTCGACGACTTCAACGCGCACATCGTCGGCACGATCGAGGTCGTCCACGAGTTCCGCTGAGCCGCACGGCCTTCCGCCGACCGCCCGTGACCCCCCACGTGGCGTGCGGCGGCTACAGCAGGTGGTCCGCCTTGCCCGCCTTGATGTCGCGGATGAGGCTCCGCAGCGCCTCGCGGCTGTCGGTGAGGTAGTGGTCCTCCTCGCCGAGGACGGCGATGTAGGCGTTGCCGTCGTCGTCGGTGCCGAGGCGGAAGCAGTTGTTGCCCTCGGCGCAGAAAGGTTCTTCCCAGTGGATCTCGTCCATACGGCTCTCCTCAGAGGTGACGTGCGATCGCGTGGATGAAGTCCCGTGACTGCTTCGGCGGCAGAGAAGCCTCCTCCATCCAGTCCAGGTGTGCGCGGTACTTGGCTAGTTGTGCCTCCGCATGCATGAACTCCGGGCCGTGTGCGGAATCGAGCTGCACGGTGTCGAGCTGCGGCACAGCCCCCTCCGCGTAGAGCAGCGCCTGGCCCGCACCAGGGAAGACGCCGCGCTCGACCGGGACAACGCGCAGCTCGATGTGGTCGTGGTCGCTCATGGCGACAAGGTGGTGCAGCTGGGCGCGCGTGACGTTGCTGCCGCCGAACTGCATGCGGAGCGCCGCCTCGTGGACGTAACCGACGTACTGGAGGGGGACTTGTCGGTCGAAGACGCGCTGGCGCTGCAGGCGGTGGGCGACTCGGAGTTCGACCTCGAGAGGTGAAAGCGGGGGAAGGGCGGCGCTGAAGATGGCTCTTGCGTAGGCCTCGGTGCTCAGGAGCCCGGGAAGGTGAACGATCTGTGCCGTGCGTACGCGTACGGCGTGCCACTCCAGTTCGGCGACGTCCAGCAGGCCCTGGGGCAGCGAGCCCCGGTACTGGTCCCACCAGCCTCGCTTGCGCTCGATGGCCATGGCGGCCAGGGCGTCGACGTACGTCTGGTCCGTGCAGTCGTAGTTGCACGCCAGTGTGCGGATCCGGTCGGCGCTGATGGCGCGGGTGCCGGACTCCATGTTGGAGATCTTCGTACGGTCCAGGCCGAGGAGTCCGGCGGCGTACTCGGTCGTGGCCCCTGCGGCAACGCGCATCTTGCGCAGCTCCGCACCCAGTCGCTTCTGGCGTTCCGAAGGTGAAGGTCGGGTCACAGGATGCCTCTCCCGGCAGGTGGTCGGGGCCAGTTTGCCCGTGGACGGGTGTTCCGGTCCACCGTTGGGGGCAATTGCCACAGAAGTGTTGGCACAGGTGCCAAATGCTGCTCTACAGTCAGTAACGCACTGCTCACGCCGCCGAGATGAGTGCAAGAGCATCACGCGTGCCTGCCCGCAGCCTCCGGCCCTCGGAGGGGTGCGCGCGTCAGGGAGACAAGCCACCGCTCGAACGCCTCCACAGCCGTCAGCCGTCGCCAGTCAGGACAAAGGAGTCCGCCATGCCGCCGACCCTGCGCACCGCGCTCTGCCCCGTCACCGTCACCTTCCCGCGACCGCCTGCGCGGCCGCCCCGAAAAGAGGCGCTCGCTCTCAGCCTGACCCTGCCGGGAGAGCCGCACTGCGCCCGGGTGGCGCGGGAGTCCGTGCGGGCCGTGCTGCGGGCGCACCGGTTGGCGGAGTACGCCGATGACGGGGCGCTCGTCGCCAACGAGCTCCTGGTCATCGCGGGCAAGCTGACGCCTGGCAAGGACGTCTACCTGTCCCTGCGGTACCGCGCCGGCGCGCTGAGGTTCGTCGTATGGGACCAGCATCCGCGCCACCGCGATCCCGAGGCCCTGACTCTCTGCGAGGAGCGGCGGCGCCGACAGCTCTGGTTGCTGGACTTCCTCGTGCACGAGCGCGGCGGCGACTGGGGGGTGGGCGAAGCGCAGGCGCCGGGGCGAGGGACCAAGTCCTGGGTGAGCTTGCCGCTCGCGGAGGAGTAGGCCGGGCCCATGCGCCGCGCACCACCTGCTGCCCGACAACCACCTGAGACCCTGTCGGCATGAGCTATCTGGTGGCGTTCGAGAGTGACACGTGGAGTGTGGGCCAAGACGTGCTCGTGGCCTCCCTGGCGGCGGAGTGGCCCGACGCCACGGTGCGCCGCAGGGAGCTGCCCGACGGTGACGAGTTCGGCGACATCGAGTGGGAGCTGCGGCGCGGCGACGCCGAGCTGGAGGGCCGCACCCACGTCGACGGGCAGTGCGTCTATCTGGACGGCGACATCCGCCTGGTCGCCGACTTCGCCCTCTGGTACCGCAAGCTCGTCCCGGCCGGCACCGACCTCGTCTTCTGCGACCAGGGCTACCACTTCGACGTCACCATCGACGCGACCACGACGCAGGACGACCTGGTGGACGCGGCCGGTGAGTAGCGCCCCGGGCCGCGAATGAGACCGCCCCTGGGCCCCTGGGCCCAAGACTTCGGCGGGTCGCGCTCCTACCGTCGGCCGTATGTCGTGTCGTCGTCGGGTACTGGCGTGGCGGATGCCGCGCACCGAGACTCGCCTGCTGGGGCTGCGCCGGGCGCAGTCGGGGCAGTCGACGCTGGAGTACGTCGGGCTGGTCGCGGTCGTCGTGGCGATCGTCGGTGCGCTGCTGGCCACCGGGCTCGGGCCGACCATCGCCGCCGAGCTGCGGACGCAGGTGTGCCGCGTCACCGGTGGCGACAACTGCGGGGGGAATGCGGATACGGGGCAGCCGGAAGCGCAGGATCCACCCGGCGACGACGATCCCGGTGACGATCCCGGCGGCGGCGATCCCAGCGGACCGAAACCCGCCACGGACGACAACGGCAAGTCACCCGAGCAGCTCGCCTACGAGCAGGCGCTGAAGGAGCTTCAGGACGCCCAGGCCGCCGAGAAGGCGGACCGCGACAAGGCCGTCGCGGCGGCGAAGGAGCTCGCCAAGATTCTCGCCGAGGAGCTCGGCATCACCGACGCCCTGGACTGCATCACCAAGGGGGACATGGGCGCCTGCACCGAGACGCTCATCAACGTCCTGACCAGTCTCATCGGTGGCGCGGTCGGCAAGCTGGCCGCGAAGTACGGCGCGCCGTGGAAGTGGAAGCAGGCCGTCGAGCTCGTACGCAGACTCAAGAAGCACGGTGGCGACCTCTACGACGGCCTCACCGGCCTCGTCAAGAACCGCAAGAAGGTCGCCGACGCGCAGGACAAGCTCGACGACGCCAAGAAGAAGTGGGACCCCGACAAGCAGAAGGAACCGAAGAAGCCCATCACCTGTCCCGTCGGGCACAGCTTCCCGCCCGGCACCCGGGTGCTCGTCGGGGGCGGGCTCAGCGTGCCGATCGAGTCGGTACGCGTCGGGGAGCAGGTACTCGCCACCGACCCGGTCACCGGGCTGACGACCCTGCGCACGGTCACGCGCACCTTCACCACGTACGACGACAAGGACTTCACCCGGCTGACCACGGCCACCGGCACGGTCACCGCCACCGACACGCACCCCTTCTGGCTGGTGGGCCCCGGGCGCTGGGTGGACGCGGGCGACATCCGGCCCGGTGCGGCGCTGCGTACGCCGACCGGTGAGGTGCTGCCGGTCACCGCCGTCGAGCGCTACACGCAGCGGCGGACCACCCACGACCTGACGGTCGCCGGCAGCCACACGTACTACGTCGCCGTCGGTGCGCGGGGCGCGTCGCTCGTCCACAACAACGACTGTGTGGACCAGGCGCTGCTCGACGAGATGAAGGAGCAGGGCGTCAAGTTCGACCCGGAGAAGGTGCTCCGGGCGGAGCGGAACGCGGACGGGAAGATCGTCTTCCTGGAGGAGGGCAACTCCCGCGCCGGCCTCAAGCACATCCTGGAGGAGCACGCGGACGACTTCGAGCGGGCCGGTGTCGCCAAGGAGGACATCCCCGACCTGGTGATGGCGGCGGCGACCAAGGGCAAGAAGGTCGGGTACCAGGGCAAGGGCGAGGGCCGGCCCGTCTACGAGGTCGAGTTCAAGGGGCAGAAGCGGCGCGTGGCCGTGACTGTCGGGAACAATGGGTTCGTCGTCGGGGCGAACCCCAAGAGCGTCGGATGAGTCGGATGAGTCGGATGGTGGGTGGCGCGATGAGCAGCGGCAAGACGGTGCGGGTGGCGGCGGACTACGACTGCCATCCGGTGTGGCTCCGGTCCGACGAAGGCCTGGACAACATCGCCCCGGCCGACCTCCCGGTGAGCCGCGAGCTCCAGGAGGACCTGGAGCGGTGGGGCGACGCGTTCGATGCCACGCTGGACCGCGACGACCCGATGGCGTCGGGCTTCCGGTCGCCGCAGGAGGAGGAGGCCTTCGCCGCCCGGGGCGCGGAGCTCGCCCGCCGCCTTCGGCGGGAGCTCGGCACGGGGTGGCAGGTCACGTACTTCGACCTGCGCGACGGGCGCGACACCGACGTGGGGCCCTGATCCGCAGCTGAACCGCAGCTGACCCGACCGTGCTCTACAACTTCCTGACCGTGCACCGGCCGGCCCCCGCCGACATGGCGGCGGCGCTGGCCGGCGCGGTCGGCGTGCCGGTGACGGACGTGGACGTCGCTGCCGAGGACGCCGATCCGGAGGGCCGGAACTGGGACGCCCCCGTGCTCTGCGGCTACCACGCGGTCCGGGGCGACCTCGCGCTCTCCTGGGACGTGTACGTCTCCGACGCGGCCGTTCCCGACGCGCCCGGCGAGCCCACGGCGGCCCGCCGCGTCGCCGCCGCGACCGGGACGACCGTGCTGTATCCGGCGACGGACCTGCTGAACCCCTCGGCGTACTGGGCCGCCACGCCCGAGGGAACGGTCGCCCGGGCACGGCTGTACGAGTCGGACGACGACGAGCCCGTCCTCACCGTCGACGCCGTCGAAGCGCCGGTCCCGCAGCTGCCCGCCGCCCGCGTGGAGCCGCTGCCCGAGGCGCGCCGGTCGGCCCCGGGCACCTCGACATAATCGACCGCATGTCCGTGCACAGAGAGCAGACCAGCGGGGCCGCGCCCGCTTTGTGGGGGTACGCGGCGGTGCGGCTCGTCGGTATGGCGGTCCTCGCGGTCGCCGCCGCCCTCGCCGGTGAGGACGCCCTGCACCGGCTCAAGGGGCGCTGGGACTCCGTCTGGTACGTACGCATCGCCGAGCACGGCTACGGCCACGAGGTCCGCCTCCCCGACGGAAGCGTCCACTCCGACCTGGCCTTCTTCCCCCTGTTGCCCGCCCTCGAGCGGGGCCTCGCGGCCCTGTCGCCCCTCGGGGCAGCCGACGCCGGGCTCGTCGTGGCGTGGGCGGCCTCGCTCGCCGCCGCGTGGGGCATCTACGCCGTCGGCGCGCACCTCGCGGGGCCGCGCGCCGGGGTGGTGCTGGCGGTGCTGTGGGGGGTGTACCCGACGGCGTTCGTGCAGTCGATGGCGTACACCGAGACGCTCTTCACCGCGCTCGCCGCCTGGTCGCTGTACGCCGTGCTGCGCGGACACTGGATCCTGGCCGGCGCCCTGTGCGTGCCGGCCGGGCTCACCCGCCCCTCGGCCGCCGCGCTGATCGCCGCGCTCGGCGTCACGGCGGTGGTGGCGGTCGTACGCGAGCGGCGGCTCACGCTCCGGATGGCCGCCGGCGTGCTGCTCGCGCCGCTGGGCTGGCTCGGTTACGTCGTCTTCGTGGCCGTACGGAAGTCCAGCCCGACCGCGTACTTCGACGTCCAGGCCGCCTGGGGCAACAGCATCGACGGAGGTGTGGCCCTCGGCCGCTTCGTCTGGCGCAACCTCACCGGGCCGCAGCCGCTCGCGGGAGTCGGGCTGTGCGCCGCGCTCGCGATGCTCGGCTGGGTGGTGTGGCTGTGCGTCCGGCAGCGCCAGCCGCTGCCCGTGCTCGTCTACGGGCTGGCCGTCGTCGTCATCTCGCTCGTCGGCGCCGCGTACTTCGGCTCCCGCCCGCGCCTGATCATGCCCGCCTTCCCGCTGCTGCTCCCGGCGGCGGTCGCCCTCGCCCGCCTGCGCGACCGGAACCTGGTGCTCGTGCTGGCCGGGTTGGCGCTGGCGTCAGGGGCGTACGGGGCGTTCACGCTGCTGGGGGCCGGGCCGCCGTAGGCGCTTTGGGTCCGTGGACCCATGCGCCCGGCGGAACGGCGTTGCTAGCGTCCGCTCATGACCAGGCGTACGGAACGTACGGCACGAGCGGTGGCCGTCGCCGCCCTCGCGGCGGTGGTGCTGGCGGCGTGCGGGCCCGACGACCCGAAGAGGTCCACGGACGCCCGCCCGAGTACGAGCGCGACCGCGCCCGCCCCCGCCACTCCCGTCCCCGGAACCTCTGCCCCGGCTGCCGGGAACCCCGGCACCCAGAGGTCCCTCACCGCAGCCGAGCTCGACCGGGCGATCCTCGCCACCGCCGACGTACCGGGCTACACCGTCGGCCCCATGGACCCGCCGCCCGCGCAGGGCGAGACGCCCGCCGAGGAGGCGTGCGCGCCGCTCACCTCCCTGCTCAACGGCAAGCCCGAGCCGGCCGCGCAGGCGTCCGCGTACCGCCAGATCGCCGGCGCGAACCCCGAGAGCCGCCCCGCCGTCTCCGTGTTCCTCACCGCCCACGGGGACCAGGGCGCGGCCACCGTCCTCAACCGGCTGCGCGCCGCCGTGACGGCGTGCCGCGACGGGTTCACCACCACCGGGCCGACCGGCCCCTCCACGTATCGGAGCGTGCGCGCGCTGCCGCCGGTGAAGGCGGGCGACGACGGCTTGGCGTACCAGCTGACGGCGGACTTCGAGGGCGATCCGGTGCCGCTGGTCTTCCACGTCGTGCGCGCGGGCGCCACGGTGGCGACCTTCTACACCGCGAACCTCGAAGGGCCGAAGACGCCGGAGGTGCCGGTCGCCCTGATCACCGCTCAGGCGGCGAAACTGCGCTGATCACCAGCCGGACACCCGGCCGCACGCCCCACCGCTCCATGGCCCCCGCCTCCGCCTCCAGTGCGTGGCGGGCGCGCGGGCGCGGCAGGCCGAGGCGGCCGGGCGGCATGGTGGTGACGGCGAGGACGTTCAGCTCCCGGTCCAGGTACGCGACGTCGATGGCGAACCGCATCCGGAAGGTGTGGACGCTGTTGCACGGCGTCAGGAGCATGGCGCCGTCGATGCCGCCCCGGCCGAGCAGTCCGCGCCGGCGGGTGCCGTAGGAGGCGGCGACCTCGACCGGGACGGCCGCGTGGTCGCCCGCGACCGTCAACCGCGCCGTGCCGTTGCGCCATTTCGCCGTGGTCCTCGTGGTCCCCATGGGGGAGGACCGTAGCGGGGGCGGCGGCGTACGGGAATGGGCCCACGGGCCCATGACCGAGGCCCGGTGCCGCCCTAGGGTTCGCTGCGTGTACGCCACCCTGATCGCCGTCGCCGCCCTGTGGGGCGCCGCCACCGGGCTGCTCCTGCCGCGCGCCGCGTACCGGCTGTCGGTCGAGCCGGAGGAGGCGTGGCGCGACACCTGCCCGGCGGGGCACCCCTTCGCCGGGCCGGCGCGCGGCTGGGTCGGCCTCGCGCGCTGCGCGCCCTGCGCCGCGAGCGTGCCCGAGGCCGCGGTGCCCGAGGCCGCGAGGGTGCCCGAACCCGCGACTGTGCCCGAGGCCGCGCCCACCCTGCCCTCCGGCAACGCCCTCACCCTCGGTACCGCCCTCGCGTGCGCCGCGCTCGCCGCCGCGACCGGGCCGCGGCCCGAGCTCGCCGTGTGGCTGCTGCTCGCGCCGTTCGCCGTGCTGCTCGCCGCCGTGGACGCGCGCGTGCACCGGCTGCCGGACCGGCTGACGCTGCCGCTCGCCGGAGCGGCCGCCGGGCTCCTCGGGGCCGCCGCGCTGCTGCCCGGGCACGCCGGGTCGTGGCCCTCCGCGCTGCTCGGCGGACTCGCCCTCGGCGGCGCGTACTTCACGCTGTTCCTGATCCACCCGAACGGCATGGGCTTCGGCGACGTCAAGCTCGCGCTGTCGCTCGGGGTCGCCCTTGGGTGGTACGGCTGGGACGTCCTCTTCGCGGGCGCCTTCGCCGGGTTCCTCTTCGGCGCGGTGTACGGAACGGGGCTGGTGCTCCTGCGGCGGGCGAGCCGCAAGAGCGCGATCCCGTTCGGACCGTTCATGATCGGTGGGGCGCTGGTGGGGCTGCTGCTCGGCGCGTTCACCGCGTCCTCCGCGCCCTGGTGACTGCCAAAATGCCGGGTATGCGCACAGACCCGGTCAATGTCACCGAGGCCCTCGCCTCCTTCGACGACGTCTACAGCCCCCGCATCGTCGCCCGCATGAACGACTACGACGTACGCGTCGCCCATGCCGTCGGCGAGCACGTCTGGCACGTCCACGAGGAGACGGACGAGTTCTTCCTGGTCCTGGACGGGCGGTTCGAGATCGCCCTGCGCGGCGCCGCCGACGGCACCGAGCGGACGGTCGTCCTGCGGCGCGGTGACACCTTCGTCGTGCCGAAGGGAACCGAGCACAGGCCGTCGGCGCCGGAGGGCGCGGACATCCTGCTGTTCGAGCCGTCCGGGACGGTGTCCACCGGCGACCGCCACGAAGGAAAGCTGCCGGACCACGTGGACAGCACCACGGGCCACGCCCTCACCTGAGCCGCGACGCCCGCCGCCTAGCATCCGCCATATGCGGACATTCCCTACTCAAAAGGTCTCACCGCCGCCCGCCGCCCCCGCCATGGCGCACCCGGCCGCCACCCCCCGGCTCCTCGCCTGGGGGTGGGCCGCCGCGCTGTGCGCGCTGTACGCCACGGTCGCCGTACGCCGCCACCAGCTGCTGCGCACCACCGGCTACGACCTCGGCATCTTCGAGCAGGCCGTACGGGCGTACGCCGAACTCCGCGCCCCCGTCGTGCCGTTGCGCGGCGAGGGCTTCAACCTCCTCGGCGACCACTTCCACCCGCTGCTGGCCGTCCTCGCGCCGCTCTACCGCCTGTGGCCGTCCCCGCTGTGCCTGCTCGTCGCCCAGTCCGCGCTGCTCGCCCTCGCCGTCGTCCCGCTCGCCCACTGGGCCGCCCGCGCGCTCGGCCGCCGCGCGGCGCACGCCGTGGCCGCCGTGTACGGGCTCAGCTGGGGCATCGCGTCGGCGGCCGCCTTCGACTTCCACGAGGTCGCCCTCGCCGTACCGCTGCTCGCCTGCTCGCTCGAAGCGCTGGCCCGGCGGCGCTGGCGGGCGGCCGTCGCCTGGGCCGCGCCCCTGCTGCTGGTCAAGGAGGACCTGGGCCTCACGCTCGCCGCCATCGGCGCGTACATCGCGTGGCGCGGCGGTCCGCGGCGGCTGGGCATCGCCACCGCCGTGGCGGGACTCGCCGGGTCGGCCGTCGAGATCCTGGTCCTGCTGCCCGCCTTTCACCCCGGCGGCGCGTACGCCCACGGCGGGAACCTCGGCGGCTCCGGTGGTCCCGGCGAAGGCCACGGCTCCCTCCTCGCCGCTCTCGCGCACGCCCCCCTCGACGCGCTGCGCCCCGACATCAAGGCCATGACGCTGGTCCTGGTCTTCGCGCCGTCCGCGCTGCTCGCGCTCCGCTCCCCGCTCGCGCTGATCGCCGTACCGACGCTCGCCTGGCGCATGCTGTCGCAGAACGCCTTCCACTGGGGTACGGCCTTCCACTACAGCGCCGTGCTCATGCCCGTCGTCTGCGCCGGGCTGATCGACGCGCTCACCGTCTGGCGCCGCACCGCCCACCCGCTGGCCGCCCGCCATGTGCGCGCCTCGCTCGCCACCGCCCTCGCCGTGACCCTGGTCATGCTGCCGTCGTTCCCGCTCGCGCTGCTCGCCCAGCGCGCGACCTGGCGCACGCCCCCGCACGTCGAGGCGGCCCGCGCGCTGCTCGCGAGGATCCCCGACGGCGCGACCGTCGCCGCCTCCAACCGCCTCGTCCCGCAGCTGACCTCCCGCTGCACGGTCGTCGTCTTCCCGACCTTCCCGGTGGCGGGGAAGCTGTACGAGTACGACAGGAAGCGCCTGCCGCGGCCCACCGCCGAGTGGATCGTCTTCGACCGCCGGCCGCCCGAGGCGTGGCCGTACCGGACCGGGCACTGGCCCTACCCGATCAAGCAGCAGCTGGCCGAGCTGGCCGCGGCCGAGAAGCGGTACGGCTACCAGCGCGTCGCCCAGCGTGACGGCATCACGCTCCTCCGACGGGAGCAGCGGGAACAGCGGGGATAGACGAGGGCTGTCAGGGCCGTCAACGCGGCGCCTCCGGAGCCGGGTCCCCCTTGGGGAGTACAGCCGCGGCGCCCGCCCCCAGAGGCCTCCCGCCGTGTCCGCAGCGCGGTCCCGTGTTTTCGGAGCGTAGTGACGGCCTGTCGCGGCACGCAGCACGTCTCACGAAGGGTTATGGTGGAAACCCCCCCTCGGGCCGGTCCGTATCCCCCCCACGGACCGGCCCGTTTTCCGTTCAGCCGCGCGCCGCCCAGATGTTGGTGCCGGCGGTGTCGACCGCGTACGAGTCGATCTCCTTCAGCTCCTCCTGGCTGAGCGGCGCCCCGCCCAGCGCCGCGATGTTCTGCTCCAGCTGCGTCACGCTGGACGCGCCGATGAGCGCCGACGTCATCCGCTCGTCGCGCAGCACCCAGGTCAGCGCCAGCTGCGCGAGCGACTGGCCGCGGCGGCGCGCGATCTCGTCCAGGCCGCGGAGCCGGCGGACGACCTCGTCGGAGAGGAGGTTCGGGTCGAGGGACTTGCCCTGCGTGGCCCGCGAACCCTCGGGGATGCCCGTGAGGTACTTGTCGGTGAGCAGCCCCTGGGCGAGCGGCGCGAAGGCGATGCAACCCATGCCCGCCTCCTCCAGGGTGTCGAGGAGGCCGTCCTCCTCGGTCCAGCGGTTGATCATCGAGTACGACGGCTGGTGGATCAGCGCCGGAACACCCATCTCCCGCAGCAGCCGCGCCGCCTCGGCGGTCTGCTCGCTGCTGTACGAGGAGACGCCGACGTACAGCGCCTTGCCCTGCTGCACGGCGGAGGCCAGGGCGCCCATGGTCTCCTCGAGCGGGGTGTCCTTGTCGAAGCGGTGCGAGTAGAAGATGTCGACGTAGTCGAGGCCCATCCGCTGCAGCGACGCGTCGAGCGAGGACAGCAGGTACTTGCGGGAGCCCCACTCGCCGTACGGCCCGGGGTGCATCAGGTACCCGGCCTTGGTCGAGATGACGAGTTCGTCACGGTACGGCGCGAAGTCCTGGGCGAAGATCTTGCCGAAGTTCAGCTCGGCGGAGCCGGGCGGCGGCCCGTAGTTGTTCGCCAGGTCGAAGTGGGTCACGCCGAGGTCGAAGGCGCGGCGCAGGATCGCGCGCTGCGAGGCGAGCGTGCGGTCGTCGCCGAAGTTGTGCCACAGTCCCAGCGAAACGGCGGGCAGCTTCAGGCCGCTGCGGCCGGTGCGGCGGTACTCCATGGAGTCGTAGCGGTCAGCGGCGGGTCGGTATGCGGGGGTATCAGTCACGTCCCTCTCCTTATCACGGACCTGTGACGGGCCGGGTTGGGCCGCCGTGACCCCCGCGCAGTAATGTGGCGGCCTCGGGGACAGCGGCGGTGAGCCGGAATCGATCCCCCTGGGCCGACGCCGCTGCGGGCCCGCACGCAATCGAGAGGTGAGATCGGTGAACTTGCGCGACCTGGTGTACAGGCTCTACGCACGCCGGGTCGAGGGCCGCCTCGACCACGCCCAGGTGCCGAAGCACATCGGCGTCATCCTCGACGGGAACCGGCGGTGGGCGAAGGCGTCCGGCGGCACTCCGGAGCAGGGCCACAAGGCGGGCGCGAACAAGATCCAGGAGCTGCTCGGCTGGTGCGCCGAGACGGACGTCGAGGTCGTCACCCTGTGGATGCTGTCCACCGACAACCTCAACCGGCCCGAGAAGCAGCTGGTGCCGCTGCTCGGCATCATCGAGAACGCCGTGCGCGACCTCGCCGCCGACGGCCGCTGGCGCGTCCACCACGTCGGCACGCTGGACCTGCTGCCCGCGCGGACGCAGGCCGTCCTGAAGGAGGCCGAGGAGAAGACCCGCGACCACACGGGCATACTCGTGAACGTCGCCGTGGGCTACGGCGGCCGCCAGGAGATCGCGGACGCGGTCCGCTCGCTGCTGCTGGCGCACGCGGAGAAGGGCACGAGCTTCGAGGAGCTCGCCGAGATCGTCGACATCGACCTGATCTCGGAGCACCTCTACACCCGCGGCCAGCCCGACCCGGACCTGGTCATCCGCACCAGCGGCGAGCAGCGCCTGTCGGGCTTCATGCTCTGGCAGAGCGCCCACTCCGAGTACTACTTCTGCGAGGTCCACTGGCCGGCCTTCCGCAAGGTCGACTTCCTGCGCGCCCTGCGCGACTACGCCGCCCGCCACCGGCGCTACGGCACCTGACGACACCGCCGCACCACGGCACCGACATCCCGCCCCCAGGTGGTGTCCCCAGGACACCCGGCGTTCATCGACGCGTCGTCATATGCCATGGCATGGACCTGCGGTAGCGCGGGAATATCCCTCCCAGAGTGAGCGGCACTCAAGCCCGCTCGCCCGGGAGGCCCTTTGCACCAGGACGACCGTGCACCCCGTGTACGGACGACGCGGAGGGCCGGAGCTCGGCCCGCGCAAGGTGGCCGGAGCCCGGCTCCATCTCCCGCGACGCCGCCGCCGTCGCCGAAGCCGCCGTCGCCGCCGTCGCACCCCGACCTCATGCACCTCTATCAGAGGGGGTCCGTCCTACCGTGGTGACCAGCACAAAGCGCCGCCTCAACGACAGGCGCACCTACGTCCTCGACACCAGCGTCCTGCTGGCCGACCCCGGTGCCATGGCCCGTTTCGACGAGCACGAGGTCGTGCTCCCCGTCGTCGTGGTCACGGAGCTGGAGGCCAAGAGGCACCACCCGGAGCTCGGCTACTTCGCCCGGCAGGCGCTGCGCCTGCTGGACGACCTGCGGGTCCGGTACGGCCGCCTCGACGCCCCGCTGCCGATCGGCGAGCTCGGCGGGACCCTGCGTGTGGAGCTCAACCACTCGGACCCCGCCGTCCTCCCGGCCGGCTACCGCCTCGGCGACAACGACTCGCGGATCCTCGCCGTCGCGCGCAACCTCCAGGCCGAGGGGTACGACGTCACCGTCGTCTCCAAGGACCTGCCGCTGCGCATCAAGGCGTCGTCGGTCGGCCTGCTCGCCGAGGAGTACCGCGCCGAGCTCGCCATCACCGACTCCGGCTGGACCGGCATGGCGGAACTGCCCCTCTCGGCGGACCAGGTCGACCTCCTGTTCACCGAGGAGTCGCTGTACGTCCCCGAAGCGGTCGGACTGCCGGTGCACACCGGTCTCGTCCTGTCGTCGGAGCGCGGCAAGGCGCTCGGCCGCATCGCGCCCGACGGGAACGTGCGCCTGGTGCGCGGCGACCGCGAG
This sequence comes from Streptomyces sp. NPDC093546, assembly GCF_044765045.1. NCBI lineage: Bacteria > Bacillati > Actinomycetota > Actinomycetes > Kitasatosporales > Streptomycetaceae > Streptomyces > Streptomyces sp. NPDC093546. Next base: position 96,315 of record NZ_JBIWJG010000016.1, read on the forward strand.
GCGTTCGGCATCCGGGGCCGCAGCGCCGAGCAGCGCATCGCGCTCGACCTGCTCCTCGACCCGGACGTCGGCATCGTCTCGATGGGCGGCCGCGCCGGTACGGGCAAGTCGGCGCTCGCGCTGTGCGCGGGCCTGGAGGCCGTCCTGGAGCGGCGGCAGCACCAGAAGGTGATGGTCTTCCGGCCGCTGTACGCCGTCGGCGGGCAGGAGCTCGGCTATCTGCCGGGCACCGAGGCGGAGAAGATGGGCCCCTGGGCGCAGGCGGTGTTCGACACGCTGTCGGCGGTGGCGGGCAAGGAGGTCATCGAGGAGATCCTCAGTCGCGGGATGCTGGAGGTCCTGCCGCTCACCCACATCCGCGGGCGCTCCCTCCACGACGCGTTCGTCATCGTGGACGAGGCCCAGTCCCTCGAACGCAACGTACTGCTGACCGTGTTGTCCCGTATCGGGTCGAATTCCCGGGTCGTCCTGACCCACGACGTGGCCCAGCGCGACAACCTGCGGGTCGGCCGGTACGACGGAGTCGTCGCCGTCGTCGAGAAACTGAAGGGCCATCCGCTCTTCGCGCACGTGACCCTGACCCGCTCGGAGCGCTCGCAGATCGCGGCGCTCGTGACCGAAATGCTGGAGGACGGGGTAGTTTGATGCGCGAATGCCCGTAATGGGCTATGGCAGTTGGCGCCGCCCGGCAAAGCGCGAGAGCTTAGCCGGGCGGCGTCGTGTCGCGCGCCCCCTTCCGTAAAACCTTTGCCGGAAAGGGCGTGTGAGCTTTCCCACGCAACGAATAATTGCCTTGCGGTGTCGCGGTCGGGCAGAGTCTTGCTTCCGTCAGGCCCCGCATACGGCACACCTGTAACAACTCAAGACCTGTTCGCCGTATGCCGCCCGAGCACCACGCGGCACTCCCGCAAGGGAGTTGCCCACCGGGCCCGTGTCCCCCGTGACCCAGCAGTGGGGGGACCAGCGCCAGGGGCACGATTTCGCCCGCGAGGTCACCTAAGCGGGCGATGCTGGAAGGAAACCGTGTGAGCCGGATCTCGGTCCGGGGATTCGCAGTGGCGTCGGCCACCGCGGTCACCACTGTCGGCGCCGTCGTCGGTGTTGCCTCGGGCAACGCCCAGCAGCCGGAGAACAACTTCGAGGCCGCTGCCGCCGACGCGACGCTCCTTGCGGACATCCCCGTCGGCCAGCAGGCCCAGGTACAGGTCTCGTCGCTGACGCAGCAGGCCGAGGCCCAGGCCGCCGCCGCGGACTCCGCCGCCCAGAAGTCCGCCGAGGAGGCCGCCCGCCTCCAGGCCGCCAAGGACGCCCAGGCGAAGAAGGAAGCCGCCGAGGAGAAGGCCGAGAAGGAGCGCAAGGAGCGGGAGGAGCGCGAGGCCAAGGAGCGCGCCAGCCGCGACGAGGTGCGCTCGGCCTCCAGCTTCGCGACCCAGTCGTCGTACAGCGTCGCCGAGGTCCAGGCGATGGCCCGTCAGATGATCCCGGGCGACCAGTTCCAGTGCTTCAGCAACATCGTGGACCACGAGTCCGACTGGAACTACCGCGCGACGAACCCCTCCTCGGGCGCGTACGGCCTCGTCCAGGCGCTCCCGGGCCACAAGATGGCGTCCGCCGGTGCCGACTGGCAGACCAACCCGGCCACCCAGATCAAGTGGGGCCTGAACTACATGAACGACCGCTACGGCAGCCCGTGCGGCGCGTGGAGCTTCTGGCAGGCCAACCACTGGTACTAGGCCGTCTACCAGGTCGTCTCCGCAGGCCGCCGTCGAGGCCGCCCGCCCCGCGCGACTCCGCGAGCCCCTCACCGTCCTACGGTGAGGGGCTTCGTGCGTGTACCGTCGTGGAGCCCGTACTCCCGGGGGGAGCGGTGGGGGGAAGAGAGAAGATCATGTCGAAAGTGCCAGGGTGGCTGGGCCGGCTGGGCGCCGGTCTGACCCGGATGGGGCGGCTCCTGGAGGAGCGCCGCCGAGCCGAGACCGAGTCCGGCGAACCGGGTGAACCGGGTGGGCCGGGTGGCCCCGGCGTGCCCGCCGGTCCGGGCGGCCCCGGCTTCCCGGGCGCGGCCGCGGGTGCCGGTGGTTCCGGCGCGCCCGGTGGTTCCGGCGAGAGCAACGGTTCCGGTGAGAACGGCGCGCAGGTGCCGGGGAGCGTTCCGGCCCCGCCCGCGTACGCCCCCGCCGTCGCCGCCCGCCCCGATCCCGTCGACGCCATCCCCTGGGGCATCCGCGTCGCGGCCGAGGCCGGCTGGCGGCTGCTCGTCCTCGCGGGCGCGCTCTGGGTGCTGATGAAGGCCATCAGCAACGTCCAGCTGGTGGTGCTCGCGTTCGTCGCCGCGCTGCTGATCACCGCTCTGCTCCAGCCCACCGTGGCCCGGCTGACGCGCTGGGGCCTGCCACGCGGGCTCGCCACCGCCGTCACGGCCATCACGGGCTTCGTCATCATGGGCCTCGTCGGCTGGTTCGTCGTCTGGCAGGTGCTGGACAACCTCGGCGACATCTCCGACCGCCTCCGGGACGGCATCGACGAGCTGAAGCGCTGGCTGCTGAACAGCCCCTTCCACGTCACCGAGCAGCAGATCAACGACATCGCCAAGAACCTCAGCGACACCATCGGCACCAACACGGAGGAGATCACCTCCGCCGGCCTCCAGGGCGTGACCGTGCTGGTCGAGGTGATCACCGGCATCCTGCTGACGATGTTCTCGACGCTCTTCCTGCTGTACGACGGGAAGAAGGTCTGGGGCTGGGTGCTCAAGCTGGTGCCGACGCAGGCGCGTCCGGGCGTCGCGGGTGCCGGTCCGCGCGCCTGGCGCACCCTCACCGCGTACGTACGCGGCACGCTGATCGTGGCCCTCATCGACGCCGTCTTCATCGGCCTCGGCATCTACTTCCTCGATGTGCCGCTGGCCGTGCCGCTCGGCGTGCTCATCTTCCTCTTCGCCTTCATCCCCCTGGTGGGCGCGGTGATCTCCGGTGCCCTCGCGGTGATCGTCGGCCTGGTCACCCAGGGCGTCTTCACGGCGCTGATGGTGTTGGTCGTGGTGCTCGCCGTCCAGCAGATCGAGGGCCACGTCCTCCAGCCGTTCATCCTGGGCCGCGCGGTGCGGGTCCACCCGCTCGCGGTCGTCCTCACGGTCGCGGCGGGCGGTCTGATCGCCGGCATCGGCGGCGCGGTGGTCGCAGTCCCGCTGGTCGCGGTCACCAACACGGTCGTCGGCTATCTGCGGGCGTTCAGCTACGAGCAGGCTCTGCGGCACGCGCCGCCGGGGGAGCCGCGGGTGGCGCCGCCGGTGTAGCAGGGGTAGGGGTACGCGGACACGCCGAAGGGGCCCACCGACTCAAGGTCGGTGGGCCCCTTCGTACGCGTACGGCTGACTACTCCGCGAGGACGGCCTCGGCGTCGAGCGTCGCGCCGACCGCCTGGATCACCGAGGCGATCTTGAACGCCTCCTGGATCGTGTCGCGCTCCACGCCGGCCTTGCGCAGCACCTGCTCGTGGGAGTCGAGGCACATGCCGCAGCCGTTGATGGCGGAGACGGCGAGCGACCACAGCTCGAAGTCGACCTTCTCCACACCCGGGTTGCCGATGACGTTCATCCGCAGACCCGCGCGCATCGTGCCGTACTCCGGGTCGGAGAGCAGGTGGCGCGTGCGGTAGAAGACGTTGTTCATCGCCATGATCGCGGCGGCGGACTTGGCGGCCTGGTACGCCTCGGGCGAGAGGTTCGCCTTCGCCTCCGGCTCCAGTTCGCGCAGGACCTTCGGCGAGCGCGAGGCGATCGCGCAGGCGAGGACCGTGCCCCACAGCTGCTGCTGGGGGAGCTCGCTGTTGCCGATGACCGAGCCGAGGTTCAGCTTCAGGTCCTTGGCGTAGTCCGGTATGGCGGACTTCAGTTCGTCGAGAGCCATGTCAGAGGGTCGCTTTCGTCACTCGCCGGAGAGCAGCTTGACCGGGTCGAGAGTGTCCTCGCCCTTGGTCCAGTTGCAGGGGCACAGCTCGTCGGTCTGCAGGGCGTCCAGCACCCGCAGGACCTCCTTGGGGTTACGGCCGACGGAGCCGGCGGTCACCATGCAGAACTGGATCTCGTTGTTCGGGTCGACGATGAAGACGGCACGCTGCGCGAAGCCGTCCTCGCCCTCGACGCCGCAGTCGCGCATGAGCTCGTGCTTCGAGTCCGCGAGCATCGGGAAGGGCAGGTCACGCAGGTCGGCGTGGTCCTTGCGCCAGGCGTGGTGCACGAACTCGGAGTCGCCCGAGACGCCGAGGATCTGGGCGTCGCGGTCGGCGAACTCGTCGTTCAGCTTGCCGAAGGCGGCGATCTCGGTGGGGCAGACGAAGGTGAAGTCCTTCGGCCAGAAGAACACCACGCGCCACTTGCCCTCGTAGGCCTTGTGGTCGATCTGCGCGAACTCCTTGCCGCTCTCGAGCGACACGCAGGCGGTCAGGTCGTACGTGGGGAACTGGTCACCGACAGTGAGCACACGCTCTCCTTGCAGCGGGGAAGTCCCTTTTGAGGCCTTCCGTGGGGGTTGGACGGAGCCCCAGCATGGCACGGCGTGCATTGATCAGTGAAATAGCTAGACTGGGTCGTGTTGATCGAAGGTGGTTATCAGTGGTGTCCGTATATAAGGGTAAGCAGCCCAGTCTGGCCCAGCTCCGCGCGTTCGTGGCGGTGGCCGAGCATCTGCACTTCCGGGACGCGGCGGCGGCGATCGGGATGAGCCAGCCGGCGCTTTCGGGCGCGGTTTCGGCCCTCGAAGAGGCACTCGGTGTCCAGCTGCTGGAGCGTACGACACGCAAGGTGCTGCTGTCCCCGGCGGGTGAGCGGCTCGCGATACGGGCCAGGGCCGTGCTGGACACGGTGGGTGAGCTCATGGAGGAGGCGGAGGCGGCCCAGGCGCCCTTCACCGGGGTGCTGCGGCTCGGTGTGATCCCGACCGTCGCGCCGTACCTGCTGCCGACGGTGCTGCGCCTGGTGCACGAGCGCTATCCGGAGCTCGACCTCCAGGTCCACGAGGAGCAGACCTCCTCGCTCCTGGAGGGCCTGGCGGCGGGGCGGCTCGACCTGCTGCTGCTCGCGGTGCCGCTGGGGGTGCCGGGCGTCACGGAACTCCCCCTGTTCGACGAGGACTTCGTCCTCGTCACGCCCGAGGGGCACGAGCTGGGCGGCCGCGACGACATCCCGCGCGAGGCCCTGCGCGAGCTGCGGCTGCTGCTGCTGGACGAGGGGCACTGCCTGCGCGACCAGGCGCTGGACATCTGCCGCGAGGCCGGCCGCCAGGACGGCGCCGCCGTGACCACCACCGCGGCAGGCCTCTCCACGCTGGTGCAGCTGGTCGCGGGCGGCCTCGGCGTGACGCTGCTGCCGCGCACGGCCGTGACGGTCGAGACCGGCCGCAACGACCGGCTGCTGACCGGCCGGTTCGCCGATCCCGCGCCGTCGCGGCGGGTCGCGCTGGCGATGCGTACGGGCGCGGCGCGCCAGGCCGAGTTCGAGGAGCTGGCGGACGCGCTGCGCGGGGCGATGGCGGACCTGCCGGTACGGATACTCCCGGCGGAGAACGCCCCCTAGGGGCGTTCGGCGGCGGTTCAGGCCGTGCGGGCCGGCTGCTCGCCGGACGGCGCGGGCCGGGGCTGCGCGGCCTCGTCCTGCGCGGCGGTCAGGTCGCGGTGCCGGGTCTCCTGTGCGCAGGCCAGGGCGATCACCGTCAGCAGGGCCGCGGCCAGGACGTACAGGACGATCGGCACGGCGCTGCCGTAGCCGGCGAGGAGTGCCGTCGCGATCAGCGGGGCGGGGGCGCCGGCGGCCACGGAGGAGAACTGGGCGCCGATGGAGGCGCCGGAGTAGCGCACACGGGTGGAGAACATCTCCGAGAAGAACGCCGCCTGGGGGCCGTACATGGCGCCGTGGAAGAGCAGGCCGACCGTCACCGCGAGCAGGACGGCGGGGAAGGTGCCCCGGTCGACCAGGAGGAAGAACGGGTGGATCCAGGCACCGACGCCGATCGCCCCGATGAGGTAGACCGGGCGCCGGCCGAGCCGGTCGGAGAGAGCGCCCCACATCGGGATGGTCGCGAAGTGTACGGCCGAGGCGACCAGTACGGCGCTGAGCGCCGTCTGCCGGCCGGTGCCGGCGTGCTCCGTCGCGTACACGAGGATGAAGGCCGTGATGACGTAGTAGGAGATGTTCTCCACCATGCGCGCGCCCATGGCGACGAGGACGTCTCTCCAGTGGTGGCGCAGGACGGCGAGCGCCGGTGGCTGTTCCGCCGTGCCCTGCTCGGACCTGCGGCGCTCCGCTGCCGCGAGGGCGGCCTTGAAGACGGGCGACTCGTCCACGGACAGCCGGATCCACAGCCCGACGAGCACCAGCACGCCCGACAGCAGGAACGGCACCCGCCACCCCCAGGAGAGGAAGGCCGGCTCGGGCAGGGCGGCCGTCAGCCCGGCGAGCACGCCCGTGGCCAGCAACTGCCCGGCCGGCGCGCCGGTCTGCGGCCAGGACGACAGGAAGCCGCGCCGCCGCGCGTCCCCGTGCTCGGAGACCAGCAGGACCGCCCCACCCCACTCGCCGCCGAGGGCGAAGCCCTGGACGAGGCGGAGCGCGGTGAGCAGGACCGGGGCGGCCGAGCCGATGGTGGCGTGGGTGGGCAGCAGCCCGATCAGGAAGGTCGCCCCACCCATCATCAGCAGGCTGAGCACCAGGAGCTTCTTGCGCCCGAGGCGGTCCCCGAAGTGTCCGAAGACGAGCGCGCCCAGGGGCCGGGCCGCGAAGCCGACGGCGTACGTCAGGAAGGCCAGCAGCGTGCCGACCAGGGGGTCGGAGTCGGGGAAGAACAGCTGGTTGAACACGAGCGCGGCGGCGGAGCCGTACAGGAAGAAGTCGTACCACTCGATGGTGGTACCGATGAGGCTGGCGGCGACGATCTTCTTCAGGCCGGCCGGGGGGCGGGGCTGTGCTGCGGTGGGCGACGACATGTGCACCACTTCCATGGGGTGGCTGAGGTGTTGCGTTTCAGCGCACAAGGTAGGAAGCACCGGCCCCGGAGCCGTATGTGCGGGACGGACACCGTTCCTGCCGCGATGTCCTCGCCGCAGCCATATCCGTCGCGTCCTGCTAGGAGTCGCCGACCTTCAGCAGCCTGAGGGCGACCTGGATCTCCAGCAGCCGCTCCGGATCGCGCCAGCCCTCACCGAGGAGCCGGCTCACGCGGGCCAGACGCTGCGAGACGGTGTTGACGTGCAGGTGCAGCATGCGCGCGGTGTTCCGGGCGTGCTGACCGGACCGGCAGTACGCGTCGAGCGTGCGCACCAGGTCCGAGCGGTGGCCGTGGTCGTACGCGATCACCGGGCCGATGACGGACTCGATGAACGACGCGATCGACGGCCGCCCGCCGAACAGCGCGCCGACGAAGCCGAGACCGCGGGTGTCCGCGACCTCGCCGGTCCTGCCCAGGGCGATCAGCGCCCGCAGGCACGCCTCCGCCTCCTGGTACGCCGCCTCGGTGCCGGCGGTGTCCCCGGCCCGCGCCGTACCGGCGGTGACGGTGCGGCGCGCGGTGCGCGACAGCTCGCGCGCGGCGGTGCGCGCCACCTCCAGGGGGTCGTCCCCGGGCAGCAGCAGGATCACGGTGTCGCGCCGGAGCGTGGCCAGTCCGCGCGAGCGCCGGGCGAAGGCCGCGGTGGAGGCGTAGACCCGTTCGCGCGGCTCGCCGTCCAGGCGGGCCACCACCACGGTCCGGCAGGCGTCGAGGTCGACGTCGATCAGGGCGGCGCGACGCCGTAGGAGGTCACGGTCCTTGGAGTGCGCCGCCAGCAGGTCGTCCAGCAGCTCGCCGCGCACCCGCGCCTCCGCCTCCGCCATGCGCCTGCGGGTGACCAGGACGAGGGAGGCGACCAGCGCGGCCCGCTCCAGGATGCGGCGGTCGGTGGGGCCGATCTCCGGCGCCGTCCCGGCGAGGACGATGGCGCCCAGGGGCTCGGACTCGGTGATCAGCGGGACGGCGCACCGGGCGCCCCGGACGACGGTGCCTCCGGCCCGCCGGGCGGCCGCGCCGATGGCCCGCAGCTCTTCGACCGGGACGGAAACCGGGCCCCGGGACCGGGCCGCGATGTCACCGTCCTCGTCGAGGACGACCACCGTGCCGGAGAGCGAGGTCGCCGTCGCCTGGGCCACGTCGTCCACGCCCTTGCCCTGGATGACCAGCCGCGTCAGGCGTTCGTGCACCTCGGCGGTGCGCTCCAGGTCGGACATGTGCGCGCTGATCGTGTCGTTCGCGACGCGCAGCTCGGCGACGGCCGCCTGGGCGGCGCTCAGCAGCCGGGCGTTCTCGATGGCCACCGCCGCGTGCGCGGCGAGCATCATCAGCACGCTGATGTCACGGCTGCCGAACCCCCGCCGGCTCCGGTGTGCGGCGAGCAGGACCCCGATCACCTCCTGGTCGAGCTTCACCGGCACGCCCAGCAGGGACTCGATCCCCTCCGCCGCGACCGTCCGGTCGATCTCGGCGGTGTGGGCGAAGGAGTCGTCGGAGAGGTACGAGGTGACGGCGTAGGGTTCGCCGGTCCGCGCGACGATGCCCCCGACCCCGCTGCCGACCGGCAGCCGCAGCTCGCGCAGCCGACCGGAGATGTTGCCGGCCGCCGCCTTGATGTAGCTGTCGCCGCGGCCCCGGTCGCTGAGGCTGATGTAGGCGAGGTCGCACTCCAGCAGACGCCGTGCGCGATCGGAGATCGCCTGGAGGATGGAGTCGAGGTCCCGCAGCGACGCCAGGTCGTTGGCGGTGTCGTTGAGCAACTGGAGCTCCGCCTCGTTGCGGCGGTGCCGCAGGTGCCTCTCGCGCAGCCGCAGCGCGATCGCGCGCTCCTCCTCCAGTTCCGCGAGCCTGCCGGGCGGCTCCCCGGCGGCCCGGGCCGCCGCCAGCACGTCGTCGAAGGCGCCGATGTCGGCGTCCTTCAGCAGCAGTTCCAGGAAGACACCGCTGTACGTCCCTGCCATGGCCCCTCCGTCGGACCGGCCCGTCAGGCCCCTCGGTCGTGCGCGGGTGTGCCGGCCCGCTGGGAGTATCACCCCTCGTGCGCCCGCCCGACCCCGCCCGGAGCGGTCCGCGGCGACGCGAGGCGGGAGCGGATCCCGGCGTCCAGCCGCCGGGCGACCTCCTCGTCCCGCCCCTCCGGCCAGGGCAGCAGCCCCGCTCCGGAGGCGCGGCCCCGGTGGCCCGCCCGGAGGAGCGCGTCGAGGACGGTGAAGTCGCCGGTCGCCGCCGACAGATGGGGGCTGAGACTGTTCAGGATGTCCCGGGTCAGTTCCAGCCCGATGAAGTCCGCGTTCTCCATGGGCCCCACGGCCGGCCAGCGCAGGGCGAGGCTCGACCGCATGACGGTGTCGATGGTGACCGCGTCGCACACGCCCTGTTCCAGGAGGTGCAGCGCCTCGCGCACGAGCGCGAACTGCAACCGGTTGCCGATGAATCCGGGGACGTCCCGGTGGAGGCGTACCGTCGTCTTGCCCAGCCCGTCGAGGAGCTCACAGGCTTCCTCCACGAAGCGGTGGTCCGTTTCCGTCCCCGGCGCGACCTCCACGAGCGGGATGACGTAGGGCGGGTTCCACCAGTGGACGCCTACCAGCCGCTGCGGATGCCGCATCCCCTTGGCGACCTCGGTGAGCGACAGCACCGAGGTGTTGGACCAGATCGGCGTCACGGGGGAGACGAGGTCCTCCACCGCGGCCAGCACGTGGTGCTTGATGTCCAGGCGCTCGGGGACGGCTTCCACCACGATGTCCGCGCTCCGCGCGAGCTCCGCCGGCGACGAGGCCGTGGTGATCCGTTCCGCCACGGCCCGCAGCTCCTCCGGTGGCGTGCCACAGCGCTCGAGAGCCTGCCCGACCCGCTCACCCAGACCGGCCAGCGTCGCCGGATCCGCGTCGTGCACGACCACACCGAAGCCCGCCCGAGCCAGAGCGACGGCGATCCCGTGCCCCATCAACCCTCCACCGACGATGCCGAACCGGATCATTTCCCTGTCCTCCCCGCAGCCGGATATGTGTGCCGCACACTCGCAGCGCGCCTTCCGCGCCGTAATGGTCGGGGTGGACACATACGCGGCGGAACGATGTGCGCCGCTCCCATCAAGGCGCCACGTGGCGCGGTCCTACGGTGCTCTCCATCCACACCCCACATCCCCGTCGCCGACCGCCGGGCGCGAGCCGCCGCCCGCTTCCGGCGCACCGCACGACGGGCAAGGAGGCACCCATGTTGTTCCACTCCACCCGCCGGGCGCTGTCCGCCGCGCTCGCCGCCGTACTGACCGCCGGTCTGCTGGGGCTGGCGTCCCAGGCGTCCGCCGCGGCACCGCGTACCGAAGCCGCCGCGGCCGCCGGGCACGACCCGGTCATCATGATCCCCGGGATGACCGGCCAGCCGTCCGGCATGGACGCCATGAAGTCCAACCTGCAGGCCAACGGCTGGCCGGCGGGAAGGCTGTTCACCTGGACCGACAGCAGCCGGATGACGCAGGACCTGGCCAGGGCCGCCCAGGAGCTCTCGGTGAAGGTCGACCAGGTCCGCAGCCAGACCGGGGCGTCCAAGGTGGTTCTGGCCACCTGGTCCGCCTCCACCCTGGCGGCCCGGTACTACATCAAGAACCTCGGCGGCGCCGACAAGGTCTCCCAGTACATCGGCTTCGCCGGACCGCAGCACGGCACCACCAACAACGGCTGCCAGTGGTACGTCTCCTGCCAGCAGTTCGCCTCGCCCCACACGCCGTTCCTCAGGGCGCTCAACTCGCCCACCGAAGTGCCCTTCAACGACAAGGTCGCCTACCTGACGATCCGCTCGACCGCGGACTACAACGCCGTACCGACCGACACCGCCATACTCGCCGGCGCGGACGAGAACCACCTGATGAGCGGCCCGATGGCACCCAGCCACTTCACGATCATCTCCAACAGCACGGCCCTGGCGAAGATGCGCTCCTTCATCACCGCGCACGAAACCGCCTGATTCCCCTCGGCGCGTACGTCACCCGTCCACGCCACCGCGATGCCGAATGGGCCGCGGTGGCGTGCGCGGGCACGACCCACGAAAGGCTCCGTCTCGCATGGACAAAACGATGGCCTCGGCCGCCGAAGCGGTGGCCGACATCGAGGACGGCGCGTCACTGGCCGTCGGCGGCTTCGGACTGTGCGGCATACCCGAGACCCTCATCCGCGCCCTGTACGACAAGGGCAGCGGCCGCCTCCACATCGTCTCCAACAACTGCGGCGTCGACGGCCGCGGCCTCGGCATCCTGCTGGGCGCGGGCCGCGTCACCCGGGTGACCGGCTCCTACGTGGGAGAGAACAAGGAGTTCGCGCGCCAGTACCTCGGCGGCGAACTGGAAGTCGAGCTCACCCCGCAGGGCACCCTGGCCGAACGGCTCCGCGCCGGCGGCTGCGGCATCCCCGCCTTCTACACCCCGGCCGGCGTGGGCACCCAGGTCGCCGACGGCGGCCTGCCCTGGCGTCACCACCCCGACGGGACCGTCGCCGTGGCGTCACCCCCCAAGGAGGCCCGTGTGTTCGAGGGACGCACCTATGTGCTGGAGCGCGGCATCACCACCGACTTCGCCCTGGTGAGAGCCGCCGTCGGGGACCGGCACGGCAACCTCGTCCTCCACCGCACCGCCGCCAACTTCAACGCGCCCGCCGCGATGGCCGGCAGGGTCTCCATCGCCGAGGTGGAACGCCTCGCCGACCCCGGCGAGCTCGACCCCGACCACATCCACGTCCCCGGCGTCTTCGTCCAGCGCGTCGTCGTGCTCACCCGGGAGCAGGCGGCTGACAAGCCGGTCGAGAAGAGGACGGTACGCGTCTGATGGCCTGGAACCGCGACCAGATGGCCGCCCGCGCCGCGGCCGAACTCCACGACGGCACCTACGTCAACCTCGGCATCGGACTGCCGACCCTCGTCCCCGGCCACCTGCCGCCCGGTGTCCACGTGGTCCTCCACTCCGAGAACGGCATCCTCGGCACCGGCCCGTACCCGACGGAAGCCGAGGTGGACCCCGACCTGATCAACGCCGGGAAGGAGACCGTCACCGTCCTTCCGGGGGCGAGCTTCTTCGACTCCGCGCTCTCCTTCGGCATGATCCGCGGCGGTCACATCGACACGGCGGTGCTCGGCGCCATGCAGGTGTCCGCGGCGGGCGACCTCGCCAACTGGATGATCCCCGGCAAGATGGTCAAGGGCATGGGCGGTGCCATGGACCTCGTCCACGGCGCCCGCCGGGTCATCGCCCTGACCGAGCACACCGCCAAGGACGGCAGCCCCAAGATCGTGCGCGCGTGCACGCTGCCCCTGACCGGCGCGGCGTGCGTCCACCGCGTCATCACCGACCTCGCCGTCCTCGACGTCACCGACCGGGGCCTCGTGCTCGCCGAGACCGCCCCCGGCGTCACCGCCGAGGAGGTGCTCGCGGCCACCGGCGCTCCGGTGCACGTCCCCGCCGGCGACCGGCCGTGAGCTACTCGGGCTGAGGCCGCTCGGGCCGCTCCGGCCGCTCGGGCCTCGCCGCCTTCGGGGGCCGGCCCCGGCGGGGGAGCGGGCCGGGGGCGGTCGGCAGGCGGCCCGCGTCGGCGAGGGCCTTGCGGAGCAGGAACTCGATCTGGGCGTTGGCGCTGCGCAGCTCGTCCGCCGCCCAGCGCGCCAGCGCCTCGTGCACCGCCGGGTCCAGGCGGAGCAGTACCTGCTTGCGCGGCGAGCGCTCGGTCACTGGTAGAGCGTGCCCGTGTTCAGCACCGGCTGGGCCGCGCGGTCACCGCACAGCACCACCATCAGGTTCGACACCATCGCCGCCTTCCGTTCCGGGTCGAGCTCCACGATGTCCCGCTCCTCCAGGCGGTCCAGCGCCGCCTCCACCATCCCGACCGCGCCGTCCACGATCTGCCGGCGCGCCGCCACGACGGCGCCCGCCTGCTGGCGCTGGAGCATCGCGGAGGCGATCTCCGGAGCGTACGCCAGATGGGTGAAGCGCGACTCGATGATGTGCACGCCCGCCGCCTGCACCCGCGCCTGCAGCTCGGCGGCGAGCTTCTCGGTGATCTCCTCCGCGTTGCCGCGCAGCGACAGGCCGTCGTCGTCGTGGGCGTCGTACGGGTACTCGATCGCGATGTGCCGTACCGCCGCCTCGGTCTGCGTGGAGACGAACTCCAGGAAGTCGTCCACCTCGAAGGTCGCCTGCGCCGTGTCCTCGACCTTCCACACCACCACGGCGGCGAGCTCGATCGGGTTGCCGTACGCGTCGTTGACCTTCAGGACCGCGGTCTCGTGGTTGCGCACCCGGGTGGAGACCTTCTGGCGCGAGGTGAACGGGTTGACCCAGCGCAGCCCGTCGTCGCGGATCGTGCCCCGGTAGCGGCCGAAGAGCTGCACCACCCGGGCCTCGCCGGGCGCCACCATGTTGAGCCCGCACATGGCGAGGAAGGCCGCGATCCCGACCGCGACGCCGGTGATGATCAGCGCCACCTTCGCGCCGGTCGCGCCGGTCGCCGCGCCCGCGACCACCAGGCAGACGCCCGCCGCCAGGCCCACCAGGCCGAGCAGCAGCGCGAGGCCCCCGCCGATGCTGTGCGCGGCGAACTCCCGGACGTGCGGCTCGGGCATCTCGGGTGCGTCGGGCGCCGCTGCGGTGCCGGGCGCCGGTGTGGTGTCGGACATGGGTGTCCCCCGTTCGTACGGTCTGGCGGTCTAGCAAAGTGATATCACTTTAACCGTTCTCGCAACCGTTCGGCAGCCTGAGGAGTCGGTTCCATTGACACGGGTGCTGATTCTCACGTCCTGAAAAGGCGTGATCCGTTGACGTTTGCCGGTTCTCCCGGTGTTAGTTTGCTGAGCTGCTGATCTGGTCGACGAAGAGCGGAGCGACGAAGCGATGGGCCAAGCGAAAGCCCGCGGGACGAAGAGCGAGGGCGGGGGTATACGCCGCTTCTTCACCTGGAAGAAGCTGCTGGGCACCTTCTTCGGCTTGTGCCTGCTCGTGATGGGCGCCTTCTACGTCCTCTACCTGCTGGTGCCCGTCCCCGACGCCAACGCCATGGCGACCAAGCAGAGCAACGTCTACAAGTTCAGCAACGGCAAGATCTTCGCCCGCACCGGCGAGGTCAACCGCGAGATCGTCGGCCTCGACAAGATCCCCAAGGACGTCCAGTACGCCTTCGTCGCCGCGGAGAACAAGACCTTCTTCGAGGACTCCGGCGTCGACATCAAGGGCACCGCGCGCGGCGTCTTCAACACCCTCACGGGCAAGGGCAAGCAGGGCGGCTCGACGATCACCCAGCAGTACGTCAAGAACTACTACCTCACCCAGGACCCGACGGTCAGCCGCAAGCTCCAGGAGCTGGTGATCTCCCTCAAGGTCGACCAGCGGCTCGACAAGAACGCGATCCTGGCCGGGTACATGAACACCAGCTACTACGGCCGGGGCGCGTACGGCATCCAGGCCGCCGCCCAGGCGTACTACGGCGTCGACGCGAGCGAGCTGAACGTCGCCCAGGGCGCGTACCTCGCCGCCGTCCTCCAGGCGCCCAGCCAGTACGACTGGACCTCGGCGAACGCCACCGGCCGCAAGCTCGTCACCGACCGCTGGAACTACGTCCTGGACAACATGGTCGAGGAGGGCTGGCTCTCCACGTCCGAGCGGACGAAGCAGAGCTTCCCCGAGCCGCGCAAGCCGAAGGCCGCCCCCGGCGCGGAGGGCACCAACGGCTACCTCGTCGAGGCCGCCAACCAGGAGCTCATGCGCCAGGGCATCCCCGAGGCGCAGCTCAAGGCCGGCGGCTGGAGCATCACGCTCAACATCGACGAGAAGCGCCAGAAGGAGCTCGTCGCCGCGGTCGACCACCAGCTGGAGGAGAAGCTCGACCGCAAGGCCGACAAGGCCGACGCCACCGTCCAGGCGGGCGCCACCTCCGTCGACCCGAAGACCGGCCAGGTCGTGGCCCTCTACGGCGGCATCGGCGCCACCGAGCACTGGCTGTCGAACGCCACCCGCCGCGACTACCAGCCCGCCTCGACCTTCAAGCCGGTCGTCCTCGCCTCCGCCCTGGACAACGGGGCGACGACCCAGGACGGCCGGAAGATAGGCCTCGGCACCGTCTACGACGGCACCAGCAAGCGGCCCGTGGAGGGCGGCGACACCCCCTTCGCGCCCGAGAACCTCAACAACCAGAGCTACGGGCCCGTCACCGTGCAGAAGGCCACCAACAGCTCGATCAACTCCGTCTACGCCCAGATGATCGTGGACGTGGGCCCCAAGAAGGTGAAGAAGACCGCGCTGGACCTCGGCATGAAGGACGGCGACGCGTTCATGGAGCAGCCGGCGATGTCGCTGGGCACCATGGGCGCCTCCCCCTGGGACATGGCGGGCGTGTACGCCACCTTCGCCCACCACGGCGAGAAGGTCACCCCGACGATCGTGAAGTCCGCCGAGCACAAGGACCGCAAGGTGGAGCCCGTCGACGCGATCGGCGAGCGGGTGCTGAGCCGCGAGGCCGCCGACACCGTCACCAAGGCCCTGACCGGCGTGGTCTCCAGCGGCTCCGGCGCGAACGCGGCCGGGAACTACCAGGCGGCCGGCAAGACCGGTACGTCGGAGAACAACCGCTCGGCGTGGTTCGTCGGCTACACGCCCGAACTGGTGACGGCCGTCGCCCTCTTCGGCGAGAAGCCCGACGGCACGGGGCAGGTCACGCTGACCGACACCATCAACCCGGGCCGCGCCAACGGCGGCGGCGTTCCCGCCAAGATCTGGCGCGCGTACACCACCGGCGCCCTCGGCGGCGGCTCCGACGCCCGCTTCGACCTGGAGGCCGCCGACACCGTCGTGTCCGAGCCGCAGCCGACGGGCACGCCGACGCCGAGCCCCACGCCGTCCGACGAGCCCAGCGACGACGCGTCCGAGCCCGCCGAGGAGCCGAGCGCGACCGCCACCCCGACCGAGGAGCCCACCGAACCGGCGGGCGACCCGACGCCGACGCGCACGCCGACGACGCCCGGCGTGCCGACCGGCGAGCCGACCGACGGCGCGTCCGGCGGCGACACCGGCGACCCGGGCGGGGACGTCGACGAACCGGCGAAGCCGGGCGACCTGAAGCCGCCCAAGCCGTGACGTGCCGAAGGCCGGGTCCCGTGATCGGGACCCGGCCTTCGCCGTGGCCGTACGCGCGTCAGACCCGCGTCACGCGCGTCAGATCCGCGTCGGCAGCTCGAACCACACCACCTTGCCCGTCGACAGCCGCGTCGCGCCCCACCGCCGGGCCAGCCGGTTCACCAGGAACAGGCCGCGCCCGCCCTCGTCGGTGTCGCGGGCCCGCCGCTGGCGCGGCAGCTGCGGCGAGTCGTCACCGACCTCGCAGCGCAGTACGTCCGTCCGCAGCAGCCGCAGCGTCACCGGCCGCTCCGCGTACCGCACCGCGT
Organism: Streptomyces sp. NPDC093546; assembly: GCF_044765045.1. Classification (NCBI taxonomy): domain Bacteria; kingdom Bacillati; phylum Actinomycetota; class Actinomycetes; order Kitasatosporales; family Streptomycetaceae; genus Streptomyces; species Streptomyces sp. NPDC093546. The sequence goes on from NZ_JBIWJG010000016.1 coordinate 112,769, forward strand.
TGGTGACCACCTCGCTGACCAGCAGCTCCACGCTGTCCGACAGCTCCCCCAGATTCCAGCGGGCCAGCGCCCGCCGCGCCAGGCGCCGCGCCCGCCCCGGCGCCGCGTCCTCCGGCTCCAGGAACCAGTAGGCGACGTCGCTCGGCGCGATCCCGTCGAAGCGGGCCGCGAGCAGCGCGATGTCGTCGTCCCGGTCGCCGGGCCCGAGCATGTCGAGCACGTCGTCGCAGAGCGCCTCCAGCGGCGGCGGGTGGTCCGGGCCGGTCAGCTGGGCGGTGGCGGCGAGCCGCTCGCGCAGCTGCTCTATCCCCGTCCACACGTCACGCAGCCGCGACTCGACCAGGCCGTCGGTGTACAGCAGCAGCGTCGCCCCGGCGGGGGCGTCCAGCTCCACCGCCTCGAAGTCCACGCCGCCGACGCCGATGGGCGCGCCCGGCGGGACCCGCAGCACCTCGGCCCGCCCGCCGAGGTGGAGCAGGACCGGCGGCGGGTGGCCGGCGTTGGCGATGGTGATGCGGTGCGCTACCGGGTCGTACACCGCGTACAGGCAGGTCGCCATGCGGTTCTCGCCGAGCCGCTGGGCCTGCTCGTCGAGGTGGTGCAGCACCTCCTGCGGCGGCAGGTCCAGCCCGGCGAGGGTCTGCGCGGTGGTGCGCAGCTGGCCCATGATCGCCGCGGACGTCATGGAGTGGCCCATCACGTCGCCGACGACCAGGGCGACCCGGCTGCCGGGCAGCGGGATCGCGTCGTACCAGTCGCCGCCCACCCGGGCCGTCTCGGCGGCCGGCAGGTAGCGGGAGGCGAGCTTCACGCCCGTCGGCTGCGGCAGGTTCTCCGGCAGCATGGTGCGCTGGAGCTCGTCCGCGATGTACGCCTCGCGCCCGTACAGCACCGCCTTGTCGATGCCGAGCGCGGTGTGCGTGGCCAGCTGGGCCGCCACGAGCAGGTCGTTCGGCTCGAAGGCGTGCCGGTCCGGGCGGCGCAGGAAGACCGCCGCGCCGATGACCCGGCGCCGCCCGCGCAGGGGCGCGAGGATCGCGCGGTGGCCCGACGGCACCGAGCGGCCGTCGCCGAGCAGCTCGGGCAGCGCGGCGCGCGCGGCGGCGGAGTCCCCGAAGACGGGCCGCACGCCGCGCAGGACCTCGGCGAGCGCGCCGCCGGGGCGCACCTCGCACAGCTCGGCGGCCGGCCCCAGGTCGAGGTCGGTGTCCGGGGCGATCGACAGCGCGAATTCGGAGTCGTCGTCCGTTAAACGCAGCCGGTCGGTGCGGCGCAGCCGCAGCACGAACGGGTCGACGGGCCGCTCGTCCCCGACGGGCAGCGGGTCGCGGAGGTAGACGAGGATCGCGTCCGAGAACGTGGGCACGGTCGCCCGGCAGAGGCCCAGCACGATCTCGTCGAGGTCTATGCCGCGCGCGATGCGCCGCGTGGCGGCCCCCACGAACCGCAGCCGGTCGCCCTCGCGCCGCGCGGTCCCGACGGGCTCGTGCGCCACCGGCTCGTGGGCGACGGGCTCGCGCACACCCCCGGTCTGTTCGCGGCCGGCGACCGGCTCGCGCCCCGCCGCTTCCCGACCGGCCGGTCCTCGCCCCGTCTGCGCGGGTACGCTCCCGAACCCACCGAGCCCTCCTGCCGCCGCGACCACGCCGCCGCCTCCGTCCCCACGCCCGTCGGCGGGCGCAGCGCCCGCCCGTCGGCCGTTCCCGCCGCTGTCACCGCCGTCGCGCCCCGGCCCGGACGGGGCCGCGGACGCCGCTCTCGCCGCCTGTACGTCGTCGGAGCCGTGCCCGCACCGGCACCCGGGCACCGCGGCGCCGGGGGCCCCGGTCACCGGCGCGTGCTCGCGCCGCGCACCGGCGTCCGGACCGGCATCCGCACCGGCGCCCGCGCCTGCGGAGGGCGCGGCGGGCGCCGCGGGGGGCGCCTCCTGCCGCGTCCGGGTGCGCTCCTGCGGGCGGGCAGCGAGCGGCTGCCTGCCGTCATGGGACGTGGGATGCTCCGTCACGCGTGGGATTCCGTCCATCCGGGCCGGTTGGGCGATGCAATCGCTCTGTCAGGCGCTATACCCGCTCTGAGGGCGGCGTTGACAAGGGGCGGGGTATCCGTGCGCAGATCAGGCACGGCTCCACCCCCTCATGGATGACTTACGGTCAGGTCGTGCTCGGTGCTCAGTCGTTACGGACACGCGGCCTTGCGGAGGACGATCCTACGTTTGACCCCCAGGGGCGCATCAAGGGTCTCACGGAGCCGTCTGCGCCGGGCTGCGGTCCCAGTCCGCCGGCAGCTCCGGAACCGGCCAGCGCGGATCGGGCCGCCACTCCTCCCAGCCGTCCGCGAACGGCGTGCCCCAGGCCCGGATCACCTCGACCGCCGCCCGGCCCGCCTCCCGCACCCGCCGCGCCTGCGCGGGGCCCATCAGGCCGCTCCGCTGCGCCTGCGCGAACTCGTCCTCGTCGCGCCACAGCCACGTACGGTCCGGGTAGACGGAGATGTCCAGGAAGTGGTCCTCGGAGTCGACGCCGCCGGACCACCGCAGGCGCGGCTCCTCCAAGTTGACGTACCAGCTGCGGAACTGCCAGCCGCGCTCCCAGAACAGCCACACCGACCACGGCTCCTCCGGCCGCGCCAGCTTGAGCACGCCGCTGCCCTCCCACCGGGTGCGCGTGGTGGTGCGCGGCGCCGTGTACCGGGTGGCGAGCGGCTCCTCGTGCACCGGAGTGCCGTCGGCGAGGACGGGTTTGACGCACTCGGTGCCGGGCGCCATCCAGACGGCGAGCAGGTCGTCGGTGTCCTGGACGACGGTCACGGGCCGGCAGATGTGGACGCCGTCGCCGCCGTTGTCCCGGTACCGCCACAAGATCCGTGTACCGGGCGCCCAGCGCCCGTCCGCACCCGCTCCCGCCCCGCGTCGTCCCGTCGTCTCGGCTGTCATGTGCAGATATTAGGACCCGGCCCCCGGGCCGCGCTGCGGTGCGGATCACCGCAAGCGGGCCCGGCGGCGTACGAACCAGCAGGTCAGGGCCGGGTCATGCGCAGTACGTCGAGGGCTTCGTCGAGCTGCTGGAGCGTCAGGTCCCCGCGCTCCACGTACCCCGCCTCGAGGACGACCTCGCGGATGGTCTTCCGCTCGGCCAGCGACCTCTTGGCGACCTTCGCGGCCTCCTCGTACCCGATGTACTTGTTGAGCGGGGTGACCACGGACGGCGAGGACTCGGCGTACTCGCGCGCCCGCTCGCGGTTGGCGGTGATGCCGTCGACCGTGCGGTCGGCGAGGAGGCGGGAGGCGTTGGCGAGCAGCCGGACGGACTCCAGGAGGTTCTTGGCGATGACCGGGAGCATGACGTTCAGCTCGAAGTTCCCGGCGGCGCCGGCCACCGCCACGGTCGCGTCGTTCCCCGTCACCTGGGCGGCGACCATCAGGACGGCCTCGGGGATGACCGGGTTGACCTTGCCCGGCATGATCGACGAGCCGGGCTGGAGGTCCGGGAGGTTGATCTCGGCCAGGCCCGTGCGCGGCCCGGACGCCATCCACCGCAGGTCGTTGGCGATCTTCGTGAGGGAGACGGCGATGGTACGGAGCTGACCGGACGTCTCCACCAGCCCGTCGCGCGCGCCCTGCGCTTCGAAGTGGTCGCGGGCCTCGGTCAGCGGCAGCCCGGTGGCGCGGGCGACCTCGGCGATGACGGCGGCGGAGAAGCCGGGCGGGGTGTTGATGCCGGTGCCGACCGCCGTACCGCCCAGCGGCAGCTCGGCGAGGCGGGGGAGCGAGGCGCGCAGCCGCTCCACGCCGTACCGCACCTGGGCCGCGTAGCCGCCGAACTCCTGACCGAGCGTCACCGGCGTCGCGTCCATCAGGTGCGTACGACCGGACTTGACGACGTCGGCGAATTCGGCCGATTTCCGCTCCAGGGCGGCGGCCAGGTGCTCCAGGGCCGGGACGAGGTCGCGGGTGACGGCGGCGGTGGCCGCGATGTGGATGGAAGAGGGGAAGACGTCGTTGGACGACTGGGAGGCGTTGACGTGGTCGTTGGGGTGGACGGCGTCCGGGCGGCCGAGTCGCTCGCCGAGCCGCTCCCCGGCCAGGGTGGCGAGCACTTCGTTCATGTTCATGTTCGAGGAGGTCCCGGAGCCGGTCTGGAAGACGTCGACCGGGAAGTGCTCGTCCCAGCGGCCCTCGGCGACCTCGGCGGCCGCCTCCTGGACGGCGTCCGCGATCTCCTTGTCCAGCACCCCGAGCTCGGCGTTGACCTTGGCGGCGGCGGCCTTGATCCGGGCCAGGGCCTCGATGTGGGCGCGCTCCAGGCGCTGGCCGGAGACGGGGAAGTTCTCCACCGCCCGCTGGGTCTGGGCCCGCCACTTGGCGTGGGCGGGGACCCGCACCTCTCCCATGGAGTCGTGCTCGATCCGGTAGTCCGACATTCCATCACCCTCCTGAAAAAGTTGAGCACTTGTCTGGTTACGCGTATTCCCAACGTGCGTACCGGCCAGTAAAAACCGTGGGTAACCCCACTTCCAGGAGGCGCAATGACGCGCACCAGTCACCGGGTGCGAGGGCCCGTCGCGGCCGTGGCCGCGCTCGCCGCCGCACTCGCCGGGATGACGGCTGTTACGTCACCCGCCAACGCGGCGGCGAAAGCCCCACGTACCACCGCATCCGTACCCCTTCCGCCCGAACTGGAACGGATCCGCGCGGCCGAGGCCACCGCACTGTACGGAAGCCCCGAGGAACGCCCGCTCGCCGAGCGCAAGACCGGCCTGATCTCGCTCGGCGACAGCGAGATATCCGGCGAGGGCGTCGGTACGTACGAACCGCCCACCAACGGCCCCGACAACTGGTGCCACCGCTCGCCCGAGGCGGCCATCCACCGCACCGGCATCCCCGCCGACGTCACGTACAACGTCTCGTGCTCCGGCGCGTCCACCGCCAACATCCGCATCGGCGGCAGCAAGCAGTACGCCGACGAGCTCGTCCAGAGCGACAGCCTCGCCATCAAGGCCCGCAACACCCGCATCAAGATGGTGCTGCTGGTGGCCGGCGCCAACGACGACCTCCAGTTCGGCCCCGTGATGACCGACTGCGTCGTCCGCTACCTCACCCTCCAGGGCCCCTGCGAGCCCAAGTACGCGCCCGGCTGGCAGGCCCGCGTGGACGGCCTGGTCCCCAAGGTCGAGCAGACCCTCCGCGACCTGCGCACCGTGATGCGCGACGCCGGGTACGCCGACGGCGACTACCAGCTCGTGGCGATGGGCTACCCGAGTCCGATCGGCCCCGACTTCTACGACAACCCGAACTTCAGCACCAAGATCGCCTGCGGCGGCCTCGGCTACGACTCCGACACCGTCTGGGGCCGCAACACCGCCGTCCCCGCCTTCGAACGCGGCATGCGGCGCGCCGCGGCGAACACCGGAGCCGTCTACCTCGACAACTCGCGGCTCTTCCACGGCCACGAGGTCTGCATGGACAGCGCCTGGGCGCGCGGGCTCTACATCGACCTCTCCAAGCCCGGCCTGCCGGACGAGAACTCCGTCCGCCAGTCCTTCCACCCCAACGCCGCCGGCCACGCCGCCTTCGCCTCCTGCCTGACGCAGCTCTACCAGGCGGGCGCGGGCGTACGGGAGGCGAGCTGCGCGGACCCGGCCTCCACGGGCAAGCCGGAGCTGGTGCCGGGCGCCTGGGACGACAAGTTCGCGCCACTGCGGGGTGAGGCGACCGGCACCTGTGTGGACGTCAGCGCCTCCGTCACCCGCAACGGCACCGCGGTCGGCGGCTGGGACTGCCACGGCGGCCGCAACCAGAACTGGTGGTACGACGCCACGCACAAGTCGCTGCGTACGGAGCTGACGCACGACCGCTGCCTGGACGTCCCCGGCGCCGCGTACACCGCCGGCAAGGCCCTGATCCTGTGGAACTGCTCCGGCGCGGCCAACCAGCGCTTCGTCCGCCAGTCCGGGACCCTGCGCCCGGAGGCGGCGCCGTCCCTGTGCGTGACGCTGGGCGCGGCGAAGGACCCGCTGAAGCTCCAGCCGTGCGACGGCTCGGCGAAGCAGCGGTTCGCGTAACCGCTACGGACGCGGACGGGCCCGGCCACCGCGAAGGTGGCCGGGCCCTGCGTACGGGGTCCGCGTGCTACGCGAGGCCCGGGCCGCGCACCGGGATCGACGTGAACGTCGGCGCGGGCGCCGGGTCCTGGAAGAAGTCGTTGCCCTTGTCGTCCACCACGATGAACGCCGGGAAGTCCTCGACCTCGATCTTCCAGACCGCCTCCATGCCGAGCTCCTCGTACTCGACGACCTCGACCTTCTTGATGCAATCCTGCGCGAGGCGCGCCGCCGGGCCGCCGATGGAGCCCAGGTAGAAGCCGCCGTGCGCGTGGCAGGCGTCCGTGACCTGCTTCGAGCGGTTGCCCTTGGCCAGCATGACCTTGGAGCCGCCCGCCGCCTGGAACTGCTCCACGTAGGAGTCCATGCGGCCGGCCGTGGTCGGGCCGAAGGAACCGGAGGCGTACCCCTCGGGCGTCTTCGCCGGACCGGCGTAGTACACCGGGTGGTCCTTCAGGTACTGCGGCATCTCCTCGCCCGCGTCCAGCCGCTCCTTGATCTTGGCGTGCGCGATGTCGCGCGCCACGACCAGCGGGCCGGTCAGCGAGAGCCGGGTCTTGACCGGGTACTTGGTCAGCTCGGCGAGGATGTCGTCCATCGGCTGGTTGAGGTCGATCTTGACGACGTCGCCGTCCTCGGCGAGCTGCTCGTCCGTCGTGTCCGGCAGGAAGCGCGCCGGGTCGGTCTCCAGCTGCTCCAGGAAGACGCCCTCCGCCGTGATCTTGGCGACGGCCTGGCGGTCGGCCGAGCAGGAGACGGCGATGGCGACCGGGCAGGACGCGCCGTGCCGGGGCAGGCGGACCACGCGCACGTCGTGGCAGAAGTACTTGCCGCCGAACTGCGCGCCGATGCCGATCTTCTGCGTCAGCTCGAAGACCTTCTCCTCCAGCTCCTTGTCACGGAAGCCGTGCCCGAGGACCGAGCCCTCCTCCGGCAGCTCGTCGAGGTAGTGCGCGGAGGCGTACTTCGCGGTCTTCAGGGCGTACTCGGCGGAGGTGCCGCCGACGACGATCGCGAGGTGGTACGGCGGGCACGCGGCGGTGCCCAGGGAGCGGATCTTCTCCTCCAGGAACTTCATCATGGAGGCCTCGTTGAGGACCGCCTTCGTCTCCTGGTAGAGGAACGACTTGTTGGCCGAGCCGCCGCCCTTCGCCATGAACAGGAACTTGTACGCGCCGCCGTCCGTCGCGTACAGCTCGATCTGGGCGGGGAGGTTGGAGCCGGTGTTCTTCTCCTCCCACATGGTGAGCGGAGCCATCTGCGAGTAGCGCAGGTTCAGGTTCTTGTACGCGTCGTAGATGCCGCGCGACAGGGCCTTCTCGTCCTCACCTTCGGTGAGGACGTTCTGCCCGCGCTTGCCCATGACGATCGCCGTGCCCGTGTCCTGGCACATGGGCAGGACGCCGGCGGCCGCGATGTTGGCGTTCTTGAGGAGGTCGAGCGCGACGAACTTGTCGTTGCTCGACGCCTCCGGGTCGTCGATGATCTTGCGCAGCTGCGCGAGGTGCGCGGGGCGCAGGTAGTGCTGGATGTCGTGGATCGCCTCTTCGGCGAGCTTGCGCAGCGCCTCCGGCTCCACCTTGAGGAACGTACGGCCGTCGGCCTCGAAGGTGGAGACACCCTCGGAGGTCACCAGGCGGTACGGCGTGGTGTCCTCTCCCAGGGGGAGCAGATCGGAGTACGCAAACTCTGGCATGACGGAGGCCATTCCTCACTCGGCGGACAGCGGCGCCGCCCCCATTGGCAGCGCGCCCACAAGCGTAGAACGCCCCGAGCCGCCCGAACCTGTGAGGTAAGGCTCAGTTGCCGGAGTCGATTGCGCCGGTTCGGCACGTCGACCCCCTAGTCGCGATGTATCGCGACTGGCTAGGCTGGTCCCGTGGACCCCGAGAAACAGGACGCGTACGCCCACGCCCACGGCCCCGAGGCCGATGCCGAGCCTGCCGAGAAGCTGGTCGCGGTCTTCACCGGCTCCAACCGCACGGGCTGCCGGCGCGTGGGGCGCCGGACCCACGCCTTCTCGCTGTTCGGCACCCTCGAGATCGACCTCACCGAGGCGCTCTTCACCCAGCGGCTCACCACCCTCGACGTCACCGCCGTCTTCGGCGCCGTCGAGATCCGCGTCCCCGAGAACATCACCCTGCGCGGCAGCGGCACGGGCGTCTTCGGCACCTTCGACGTGACCGCCCTGGAAGCCATCGACCCCGAGGCCCCGGTCGTCGTCGTCAACGGCTCCGCGGTCTTCGGCACCGTCGAGGCCCGCCCCCGGCGCGGCAAGCGGATCGCCGACCTGCGCGACCGGACGCGCCGGCACTCCGGCACCTGACGGCCCGGCGGCCCGCTCCAACCCGCCTTGGGGCGGCTTTCGGCCGACCGGAATCCCACCTGCCGGACCGGAGCGCCACGCACGGCATAGGCGCGCGTACAACGGGTAAGCCTTGCTGCATCGTCTCTCGCTCGCGAAGCCGTCGTCAGGAGTAGACCGTGCTGCAACTGCCGCATCAGCCCCTCCAGGTCGCCGCCGTCCCTGCCCCGCGCCTTCCCGCGCGAGAGGACCAGGCCGGGCCGTGGCACACCGAGGCGGTGTGCCGCCGGGACGAAGCAGGACTGTTCTTCGCCCCGTCCAAAGAGCCCACGGCCGCCCGGCTGGCCCGTGAGGAGGCCGCAAAGCGGGTCTGCGCGCGCTGCCCGGTGATGGTCGAATGCCGGGAGCACGCGCTGCTCCAGCCCGAGCCGTACGGCGTGTGGGGCGGCCTGACCGCGGCCGAGCGCCGCGTCGTCCTGGCCCGGCGCAGGCGCCGAGAGGTCGAACTCAAGAAGGCGGCGGCCTCGACGGGCCGGCAGATCGCCGCCGCGGGCTGACGGCCACTGTCCCGGCAGCCGCTCTCCTGGCAGCCACCGTCCTGACGGCCACCGCCCGGCCCGTACGGGAAGGGGCGCTCCCACCGCACATGGGGGCGCCCCTTTTCGTGCCTTCGGGTCCTACTTGGCCCGGTCGAAGTCGATCTGGCTGTACGCGCGCAGCTTGGACAGCCGGTGCGTCGAGTCGATCTGGCGGATCGTGCCCGACTTCGAGCGCATGACCAGCGACGAGGTCGTCGCCGTCTCGGCGCGGTAGCGCACGCCGCGCAGCAGCTCGCCGTCGGTGATGCCGGTGGCGACGAAGAAGACGTTGTCGCCGCTGACCAGGTCGTTGGTGGACAGGACGCGGTCCAGGTCGTGGCCGGCGTCGAGCGCGCGCTGCCGCTCCTCGTCGTCCTTCGGCCACAGCTTGCCCTGGATCACACCGCCGAGGCACTTGATCGCGCAGGCGCTGATGATGCCCTCGGGGGTGCCGCCGATGCCCATGAGCATGTCGACGCCGGTGCCTTCGCGTACGGCCATGATCGAGCCGGCCACGTCGCCGTCCGAGATGAACTTGATGCGCGCGCCCGTCTCGCGGATCTCCTTGATGATGCCCTCGTGGCGGGGGCGGTCCAGGATGACGACCGTGACGTCCTCGGGGGAGGAGTGCTTGGCCTTGGCGACGCGGCGGATGTTCACGGACACCGGGGCGTTGATGTCGACGTAGTCGGCCGCCTCCGGGCCGGTGACGAGCTTGTCCATGTAGAAGACCGCGGACGGGTCGAACATGGTGCCGCGGTCGGCGGCCGCCAGGACGGCGATGGCGTTGGGCATGCCCTTCGCGGTGAGCGTGGTCCCGTCGATCGGGTCCACGGCGATGTCGCACTCGGCGCCGGTCCCGTCGCCGATGCGCTCGCCGTTGAACAGCATCGGGGCTTCGTCCTTCTCGCCCTCGCCGATGACGACCACGCCGTTCATCGACACGGTGGAGACGAGGGTGCGCATGGCCCGCACCGCCGCGCCGTCGGCGCCGTTCTTGTCCCCGCGGCCGACCCAGCGACCGGCGGCCATCGCGGCGGCCTCGGTGACCCGGACCAGCTCCAGGGCGAGGTTGCGGTCGGGAGCCTCGGGAGAGACCTCGAGCTCGGACGGCAGATGATTGTCGGTCATCGGTACGCACCTTTCTGTACGGCGACGGCCGCAAGTGGTGAAGAGGGTGCTGCGACTCTATCGGTAGGTCGACATATTGAGCAGAGGGGCCCACGTATGAGCAGGCCACGCTGATGCGACCATAGGGGGCGTGGCAGGTATGCGAGGCAACCGGACAGTACGCGGAATGTTCCAGTCGATGGCGGTCATCTGTGCCGCCGCCGGCGTGATCTATTTCTTCATCCCGCACGACGAGAACGCGGACCCGATCAAGCCGGTGGACTACCGCGTCGAGCTGGTGACGGCCCAGCGTGCCGCCCCGTACACCGTGCTGGCGCCGCAGGGCCTCGCCAAGGGGTGGACGCCGACCTCGGTCTCGTACGAGCGCGCGGACGGCGACGCCTGGCACCTCGGTTTCCTGTCGCCGGACCGGCAGTACGTGGCGGTGGAGCAGTCGACGGCGCGGCCGGAGAAGTACATCGCCGAGGTGAGCCACGACGCGCGGGACACGGGCCGTACGCAGCAGGTCGCCGGGCAGGCGTGGCAGCGCTGGGAAGGGCCGAAGTACGACGCCCTGGTGCGGCGCGACAAGGGTGTCACGACGGTGGTGACGGGCACGGCGTCGTACGAGCGGCTGGCGGAGATGGCGGCGGCGCTGACCGCGCCGAAGAAGGCGTGAACGCCTGTGGGCCCCGAGCGCACCGCGCTCGGGGCCCACAGGCCGGACCGGATCAGACGGTCTTGACGACCTCGTCGTAGGCGAGGCGCGGGCTGCGCGGGAACCACGCGTCGTCGCCCGGCTTGCCGATGTTGACCACCATCAGCGGGGTGTGGTCGTCGTCCAGGAACTCCTTCTGGACGCCCGCGAAGTCGAAGCCCGTCATCGGGCCGGCGGCCAGCCCCGCGGCGCGGACGCCGACGATGAAGTACGCGGCCTGGAGGGCGGCGTTCAGGGCGGCGGACTGCTCGCGGACCGGGCGCTCCGCGAAGAACATGTCCTTGGCCTGCGGGAAGTGCGGCAGCAGCTGCGGGAGCTCCTCGTGGAACTCGTTGTCGGCGGCGAGGATCGCGACCAGCGGGGCGGCGGCGGTCTTGGCCTGGTTACCCTCGGCCATGTGCTTCACCAGGCGCTCGCGGGCCTCGGCGGAGCGGACCAGGACGACGCGCAGGGGGGTCTGGTTGAAGGCGGTGGGGCCGTACTTCACCAGGTCGTAGATCGCCTGCACCTGCTCCTCGGTCACCGGCTCGTCGGTGAAGGTGTTGGCCGTCCGGGCCTCGCGGAAGAGGAGGTCCTGGGCGGCGGCGTCGAGAACGAGGGACATGCTGGTGCCTTTCGTCATACGGGTATCAGGCGATGTCACGACAGTACGCCGGAGATGTATTAACTTTCAACTAAATCCGGCTCCGAGTGATCCATGTCACCGGGGTCGGCTGCCCAACCCGTCCTCTGCGGTCGGTCCTCAGCGGTCGTCGCGCTCCGGGCGCTGCTGCTCCGCCAGCGCGGCGTCCAGGCGGGCTCGGGCGCCCTCCAGCCAGTGGCGGCACACCTTGGCCAGCTCCTCGCCCCGCTCCCACAGCGCCAGCGACTCCTCGAGCGTCGTGCCGCCCGCCTCCAGGCGGCGTACGACCTCGATCAGCTCGTCGCGCGCCTGCTCGTAACCGATCGCCGCCTCGGTCGCGCCCGCGCCGGGGTCTGTGCCGGGGGCCGTGCCGGTGTCCGTGTCCGTCGTGTTGGCTGCCATGCGCACCACCCTAAGCGCCGGGTACGACACCGTCGGCGGTCACGCGCACGGCGAACTCGCCCTCCGCCACCCGCGCCCGGAGCTCCTCCTCCGGCGCGACCTCCTCCGGCGAGCGCACCACCCCGCCGTCCGCGCGCTGGAGCACGGCGTACCCCCGCTCCAGGGTCGCCGCCGGCGAGAGCGCCACCACGCGCGCGCGGGTGTGCGACAGCTCCGAGTCGGCCCGGTCCAGCAGGTGCCCCAGCACCCGGCGGCTGCGCGCGACCAGGGCGTCGACCTCCGCCTCCCGCTCGTCCACCATCCGCTGGGGGTGCTCCATCACCGGCCGGTGCAGCGCGTGCGCCAGGCCCCGCTCCTCGCGGTCGATGAGGCCCCGCACGGTCCGCAGGGCGCGGTCCCGCAGCGCGCGCACGCGCTCCAGCTCCTCGCCGACGTCCGGCACGACTTTCTTGGCGGCGTCCGTCGGCGTGGACGCCCGCAGGTCCGCGACCAGGTCCAGCAGGGGCGAGTCCGGCTCGTGCCCGATCGCCGACACCACCGGCGTACGGCACGCGGCGACCGCCCGTACGAGCTGCTCGTCCGAGAACGGCAGCAGGTCCTCCACACTGCCGCCGCCGCGCGCGACGACGATCACGTCGACGTCCGTCAGCTCGTCCAGCTCCTTGACCGCCTGCACAACCTGCGGCACCGCGTGCACGCCCTGCACGGCGACGTTCCGCACCTCGAAGCGGACCGCCGGCCACCGCCGCCGCGCGACCTCCAGCACGTCCCGCTCGGCCGCCGAGGCCCGGCCGCAGACCAGCCCGATCAGCTGCGGCAGGAACGGCAGCGGCTTCTTCCGCTCCGCCGCGAACAGCCCCTCCGCCCCCAGGGACCGCTTCAGCATCTCCAGCCGCGCGAGCAGCTCCCCGATCCCGACGGGCCTTATCTCCGCCGCCCGTAGCGACAGCTGCCCCCGCGGCGCGTACCACTCCGGCTTCGCGTGCACGACGACGCGCGCGCCCTCGGCGACGACGTCCGCGACCGCGTCGAACACCTGCCGGTAGCAGGTCACGCTCACGGAGATGTCGTACGACGGGTCGCGCAGGGTCATGAACACGACCCCGGCGCCCGGTCGCCGCGACAACTGCGTGATCTGCCCCTCGACCCACACGGCGCCGAGCCGGTCGATCCACCCCCCGATGAGCCGCGACACCTCACCGACGGGCAGCGGAGCTTCGGCAGACGTATTCAGAGCCATGCGAGCGAGCGTACGCGCCCGCACCGACACCGCCGCGGCCCCGCAGTCACCCGCTGTGGCCCCGCCGCCCCCACTGCACCGCCAGCACCACCAACCCCACCGCCAGCCACAGGGACCCCACCACCAGCGCCGACGTCGCCGCCTCCGCGATCACCGCCATCAGGATCGCCCCGCCGACCACTGGCAGGACCACGTGTTTCAGCCAATGCGGCGGCTGCCCCGCACCGCCCCTCCGCACCGCGAACCACCCCACCACGCTCGCGTGCAGCAGCACGAACGCCGTCAGCGCCCCGATGTTCACCACCGACACCAGGTGGTCCATCCCGTCGTCCCGCCGCGCCGCCCACACCGCCGCCACCAGCGTGACCACGGCCGCCACCCCCAGCGCCACCCGCGGCACCCCGCCGTCCGTACGCGCCAGCACCCGTGACAGGCGCCGGTCGCGGGCCATCGCGAAGAGCAGCCGGCCCGCCGCCGCCTGCCCCGCGAGCGCCGCGAAGGCCGCGCCGATCGCCTTGCTCGTCGCCACCAGGTCGTGCAGCCAGCCGCCCACCGACGCCTGCACGGCGTCGTAGAACGCCGACCCCTGCCGCCCGGGCTCCGCCGCCAGCCGCGCCGACGGCACCGGTTCCAGCAGCGCCACCAGGTACGTCTGCGCCACGAACAGCACACCCGCCAGCGCCAGGCAGAACAGCAGCGCACGCGCCACCCTCGCCGAGCCCCCGACCGCCTCCTCCGCGAACGACGCGATCGCGTCGAAGCCCAGGTACGACAGCACCGCCACGGACACCGCCCCCAGCACCGCCGCCATCGAGAACCCCGCGTCACCCGTCAGCGGCGACAGCCAGCCGCGCCGCGCCCCGTCCCGTACGAGCACCACTACCGCCGACACCACGAACACACCCAGCACCGCGATCTCCATCGCCAGCACGGCGAGGCCGACGCGCGCGGCCGCCCGTACCCCCCACAGGTTGAGCAGCGTCGTGATCACCACGGCGAGCGCCGTCCACACCCACCGGTTCACGGATGGCACCAGCGCCTCCATCGCGATGCCCGCGAAGAGGTACGCGACCGCCGGGATCAGCACGTAGTCCAGCGTCGCCATCCACCCGGCGACGAACCCCGGCCCTTCCCCCAGTCCCTTGCGCGCGTACGCGAAGACCGACCCCGCCTGCGGCGCGACCCGCACCATCTGGGCGTAACTGAAGGCGGTGAACGCCATCGCGACCGTCGCCACGACGTAGACCAGCGCGACCGCCCCGTGCGACTTCGCGTCCAGGGTGCCGAACACGCCGACCGGCGCCATGGGCGCGATGAACAGCAGCCCGTAGACCACGAGGTCCCGGAATCCGAGCGTCCGCCGCAGCCCGTCCCCGCCGTGCCGCGGCTCCGCCTCCTGCGCACTGGTGCCGACCATGCCACCCAGTCTCCGTACGCGGCCGATCATGCGCCTGTCCGACGCGCCCTTACGATGGGACGCATGACTGCTGCTACGCCTGCCGCCCGCCGCGTCCTCCTCGCCGCCCCCCGCGGCTACTGCGCGGGCGTGGACCGCGCCGTGATCGCCGTCGAGAAGGCCCTGGAGCAGTACGGAGCGCCGATCTACGTACGGCACGAGATCGTGCACAACAAGTACGTGGTCCAGACCCTGGAGAAGAAGGGCGCCATCTTCGTCGAGAAGACGGAGGAGGTCCCGCCCGGCTCGATCGTGATGTTCTCGGCGCACGGCGTGGCCCCCGTCGTCCACGACGAGGCGGCCGCCGGCAAGCTCGCCACCATCGACGCGACCTGCCCGCTGGTCACCAAGGTCCACAAGGAGGCCATCCGGTACGCGCAGGAGGACTTCGACATCCTCCTCATCGGCCACGAGGGCCACGAGGAGGTCATCGGCACGTCCGGCGAGGCGCCCGACCACATCACGCTGGTCGACGGCCCGGGCGACGTCGAGAAGGTCGAGGTCCGCGACCCGTCGAAGGTCGTCTGGCTCTCCCAGACCACCCTCTCCGTCGACGAGACGATGGAGACGGTGGACGCCCTGAAGGAGAAGTTCCCGCTGCTCGTCTCCCCGCCGAGTGACGACATCTGCTACGCGACGCAGAACCGCCAGCTCGCCGTCAAGCAGATGGGTGCCGAGGCGGACCTCGTCATCGTCGTCGGCTCCAAGAACTCCTCGAACTCCGTCCGCCTCGTCGAGGTCGCCCTCGGCGCGGGCGCGAAGGACGCCCACCTCGTGGACTTCGCCGACGAGATCGACGAGGCCTGGCTGGAGGGCGTCGCGACGGTCGGCGTCACCTCGGGCGCGTCCGTCCCGGACGTCCTGGTCGAGGGCGTCCTGGAGTGGCTGGCGCAGCGCGGCTTCGAGGACGTCGAGATCGTGAAGGCCGCCGAGGAGTCGATCACCTTCTCGCTGCCGAAGGAGCTGCGGCGCGACCTGCGCGCCGAGGCCGCGGCGCTGGTGGCGCAGGCGGAGGCGCGCGCCGAAAAGCAGTGATTTGGTGACGTGTCGGTGCCGCCCCGTAACGTTGAGTCCATGAACGTCTTCGGAGTGGACATCGGCGGGTCCGGGATCAAGGGCGCTCCCGTGGACCTGGAGCGCGGCGATCTGACAGAGGCCCGCCACAAAGTACTGACCCCGCAGCCCGCGACACCCGACGATGTCGCGGGCTGCGTCGCGGAGGTCGTCGCCCACTTCGGGTGGTCGGGCCCGGTCGGCGTCACCTTTCCCGGCGTCGTCACCGGCTCGACGATCCGTACGGCGGCGAACGTCGACAAGGGCTGGATCGACGTCGACGCCGCGGCGCTCATCCGCGACCGGCTGGACGGCTCCCCGCCCGTCACGGTGCTCAACGACGCCGACGCCGCCGGTGTCGCCGAGATGACCTTCGGGGCCGGGCGCGGCCGCAAGGGCACGGTGATCGTGCTGACCCTCGGCACGGGCATCGGCAGCGCGGTCTTCACGGACGGACACCTGGTGCCCAACACCGAACTGGGCCACCTGGAGCTGGACGGCCACGAGGCGGAGAAGCGCGCCTCCACGAAGGTGAAGGACGACAAGGACCTGAGCTGGGAGGAATGGGCGCACCGGGTGCAGAAGTACCTGGCGCACGTGGAGATGCTGTTCTCGCCCGAGCTCTTCATCCTGGGCGGCGGCGTCAGCCGCAAGGCGGAGAAGTTCCTGCCGCTGATCAAGCACGTCCGGGCGGAAGTGGTACCGGCCCAGCTGCAGAACAACGCGGGCATCGTCGGCGCGGCGATGGCGGCGGCACGGCACTGAGGCGCTCGTGGCGCGCGGCGCGGGCGGGAGGGGCCCGCGCCGGCGCTATGGCGTCGTACGGCGCTGCGCCATGCGCGCGGCGGCGGCGCGCTGGCGCCGGCCCATCTCGCGCACCTTGCGTACGCAGGTGATGAGGCCCGCGACCAGCGTGCCGCCGTACAGCCAGCCGGCGTGGACGGCGAGTGCGGTGACCACGGCCATGGTCCGGCCGCCGACGCCCCCGACGCCGCCCGCGATCGGTACGACCCCGACGGCGAAGGCGATCGGCACGCTGATCGGCGCCGTGACCAGGTCCGCTTCCCGTACCCACAGCGCGGTGAGCGCGCTGACGGGCAGGAAGAGGAGCCCGTACACCACTGGCGACCCGTCGAACAGCAGCCAGTCGAGGCAGCCGACGACGAACATGGCGCCGGCGGCGAAGAGCCCCGCGCCGAGCCCGGTCAGCCGCGGCCGGGGCAGCCGCCGCAGCGCGAGGACGAGGGGCGGCACCGGCCGGCGCCCGGTCCGGCGCACCGGCCCGCCGCGCGGCCGCTCCGGCCGGGCACCGGGGCCGGGCCGTGGGCCCCGCCGTACCACCGTGCGGGGCGGGCCCTCGACGAGGGCGCCCTGGGGCGGCGGGGCGACCGGGGGGCGCTGGCGCGGCCGCTGCCGGCGCCGAGGGGGACTGTTCCGTTGCTGCTCCACCTGGACAACGTAGGTCGCGAGCGGGCAGGAATCAGGCATCGGACACGCCGTTTATACGACCTTGGCCGAGAGTTCGCCCGGGAGACGCCCCCGGCGGCCGTCGTCGGCCGCCCCGCCACGCCCGTAAACTGGGGGGTCGGCCCACCATCCACACTTCTAGGGAAGTCGCCAACGTGTCGCTCACGATCGGAATCGTCGGCCTGCCGAATGTCGGCAAGTCGACCCTGTTCAACGCCCTGACCAAGAACGACGTGCTGGCGGCCAACTACCCGTTCGCCACCATCGAGCCCAACGTCGGCGTCGTCGGCGTCCCGGACGCCCGCCTCACCAAGCTCGCCGAGATCTTCAACTCGCAGCGCGTCCTCCCGGCCACGGTCGACTTCGTCGACATCGCGGGCATCGTGCGCGGCGCGAGCGAGGGCGAGGGCCTGGGCAACAAGTTCCTGGCGAACATCCGCGAGTCCGACGCGATCTGCCAGGTCATCCGCGCCTTCAAGGACGAGAACGTCGTCCACGTCGACGGCAAGGTCTCGCCGAAGGACGACATCGAGACGATCAACACCGAGCTGATCCTCGCCGACCTCCAGACGATCGAGAAGGTCCTGCCGCGCCTCCAGAAGGAGTCCCGGATCAAGAAGGACGTCGCCCCCAAGGTGGCGGCGGTCGAGGCGGCCCAGGAGATCCTGGAGAAGGGCGACACGCTCTTCTCCCACGGCATCGTCCAGGGCTCCGAGAAGGCCGAGCTCCTCCACGACCTGCACCTCCTGACCACCAAGCCGTTCCTGTACGTCTTCAACGTCGACGAGGACGAGCTGGTCGACGAGACGTTCAAGGACGAGCAGCGCGCCCTGGTCGCCCCGGCCGAGGCGATCTTCCTCAATGCCAAGCTGGAGGCGGACCTCGCCGAGCTCGACGAGGAGGACGCCATGGAGCTCCTCCAGTCGGTCGGCGCCGAGGAGCCCGGCCTGGCGACCCTCGCCCGCGTCGGCTTCGACACCCTGGGCCTCCAGACCTACCTCACGGCGGGCCCGAAGGAGTCCCGCGCCTGGACCATCAAGAAGGGCGCGACGGCCCCCGAGGCGGCCGGTGTGATCCACACCGACTTCCAGAAGGGCTTCATCAAGGCCGAGGTCATCTCCTTCGACGACCTGGTCGCCACCGGCTCGGTCGCCGAGGCCCGCGCGGCGGGCAAGGCCCGCATGGAGGGCAAGGAGTACGTGATGCAGGACGGGGACGTGGTGGAGTTCCGCTTCAACGTGTAATCGGCCTTTTACTGCACGCTAGGCGATTCGTCAAGCGGGCAGGTCAGAAGGGGTCGACTCCTCCGGGAGTCGACCCCTTCGTCGTCACGGTGCTGGATGGGTGCTGGATATTCTGACGTCTTATCAGCCGGCTCAGGTGTCGTAAACGGTGGAGCGATGCCCGACGTGCACGACCCAGACCACGAGCTCCCCGTTGTCGATCGTGTAGACGACCCGGTAGTCGCCGACGCGCAGTCGGCGGCGTTCCGGCTGCGACACGAGCGCGGTGGTGTTGAAGCCGAGGGGGTCGCTCTCCAGCTCGGTCAGCTTGGCGAGGATGCGCAGCGCCATGTCGCGGGGGATCTTCCGGAGCTCGGCCTGCGCCTCGGGACGGAAGACGGTTCGGTACTCACTCACCGCGCGCCAGCGTCTCCCTCATGATGTCCTCGATCGGGATGCCTGGGGCCGGGTTGGCCATGCGCTCGTCGATGATCCGGTTGATCTCGCGCTCTTCCCACTCCTGGTACTTGCGTAGCACCTCAATGGAGACGACGGCGGCGACTTCCTTGCCTCGACGTGTGATCACCGTGGGCACGTCGTCGCGGTCCGCGCGCTCCACCACCTCCGCCAGGTGGGCGCGCACGTCGCGGATGGACTCTATGGGTAGCGGCTGCGTCATGCGCTCAAGTGTACCGAGTGTGCCATGTGTACACAATCGGGGATGGGTCGTGCGGCCGTGCGCTCGGCCCGGAGGCGCAGCGGGATCCTCGGGTCACCGCGTCGGAGTCTGATGTCGGTGACAGAATCTGCCTGATGACTGACGAGGACATGCCCGACGCGGACCTGACCCCCGGTTCACGCTGCCTTGGGGTGCATGGTTTATGCGGCTGCAACGGTCGAGATGGCCGTCGAGATAGCCGGGGCGCTGTTGGCCGCCGATGAGGGCGAGGCGGCCAAGTTCAAGGGAAAGACGATCGCCCTACCCGGTGTGAACTGTGCGGTTGGGCGTCGCCGAAGACCCGACGGGGACCGGCCGGCGCGGTTGGTCAGCGACCGCTGGTGCTGGATGTGCTGGATGAACTCCTACCGTGCTGGATCGGTGCTGGATCCGATCTTTCGGAAGGATGTTTTCGCAGGTCAGAGCTCTGCACCTGACGTTCCGCTTCAACGTGTAATCGAGTCGTTGCCGTGTGCTGGATGATTCGTCAAGCACGCAGGTCAGAAGGGGTCGACCTCCAAGGAGGTCGACCCCTTCGTCGTCACCGTGCTGGATGGGTGCTGTGTGTTCCGACGTTGAGTCAGCTGCCGTCAGGTGTCGTAAACGGTTGAGTGATGTCCGACGTGAACGACCCAGATCACCAGTTCTCCATTGTCGACCGCGTAGACGATGCGGTAGTCGCCGACTCGCAGCCGACGACGCTCAGGCTGGGACACCAAAGCGGTGGTGTTGAAACCGAGGGGGTCGCTCTCCAGCTCCGTCAGCTTGGCCAGGATGCGGAGTGCCAGGGTAGGGGCTGTGCCGCTACCGAGGGCCGCCCCCGAAAAGGAGTTCGTACGGCAGATGGTCGTCGTCCGGAACGCACGGCACGTAGTTCGGCATCGTGCGTGCGGCGACGGCCAAGAGCCGGGAGGCAGCTTCTTCTTCGGAGACAGGGGCGAGTCCGAGGGCCTGCAGGAGGCGGTCGCGCTCGGTGTTGAAGTCGGGGCGGTCGGCGCGGAGGTCCGCCCCCAGCTCGCTGATCGTGAAGCCCTTCGCCAGGTCGCGCCAGAAGGGCAGCACCACGATGAGCGTGATGGCCTCGACGAGGTCGGCGCCGATCAACGTGGCCTGGCCCTCCGAGTCGGCGTACAAGACGGGCCTCTCCACGGCCCCGGCCTTCCCGCACAGGTAGTACGTGCCGCCAGCGCCGCAACCGGCTATCGGGTGGAGGGGGATCCGGGTAGGGAGGGCAAGTTCCTCGAGGGGGTCCCGGCGCTCGACGTCGAAATCGCCAGGCCAGGCGAGCGCGGTGGCAAGGGAAGGCTCCTGCTCGATCCGGCGGAGTAGATCGTCTGATGCGGTCATGGGGCGGAACGTAACAGCGCCCTCGGGTGGCCGCAGCAGCCGAGCCGGCGGGTCATAGCGAACGAGCCTCGTCGATGCCGCGAGATCGGCAGCGTACGTGACCCCCTTCCGACCGAGGGCGGGGGCAGTCCGGCACGACCTTCCCGTGCGCAGGCAGGGTGACCGGCCTGCCCGAGGAGTTGCCCGGCTTTGCTTGCCCCCCGACCCCTTGGCGACCGGGGCGGTCGTTGCGTCCAGCACGCCAGCCGCAGCAGGCGGCTGTGGCTACGGCCGGGTCCAGCCGTTGGCGAAGTCGCATTGGAGGTCCGTCCAGCGGCGAAGCTCGGCGGAGGTGTGGCTGGGGTAACCGAGGCGTCCTACGCCTTTGACCCACTGGCCCCAGAGGCCGTCGGGTTCTGTGAAGCGGTCGGCGTGGTGGGTGCCCAGGTGGGCATCGAGGCGGAGGAGGGCGCCGAGAGCGACGGGCTGGTCGTAGTGGAGGTCGGTGCGGGGGAGGTAGCGGTCGAGGTAAGCGGTGAGGATCTCGGCGTCCGCGTGCGTGCCGAAGCGGGCAAGAGCGAAGCAGTAGGCACCGCCGGAGTAGCAGACCTCGCTGGCGAGGAGCAGGTCGCCGATGCGTGCCCGGAATCGGTCGCGGCGGTCGACGCCGATCAACCAGCCGGCGGTGAGGCGCGAGCGCCATTCATACCCGAGGAGTGCTTCCAGTTCCTCGTCGGTGATCGCGGCGGCGTCATTGAGCAGGTGTCGGGTGAAGCGGGTGGTGTGCCACCACCGGGGGCTCAGGAAGCGCCCGCCATTCAGTACGAGGTAGCGCGGGAGGCCCGCGTACATCCTCGTCACGTAGCTCTCGACCACATGGCCGTAACCGATCTCCTCGGGGCGCTGGAACGGCATCGGTCACCTCTCCGGGTACAGGTCGGTACGGTCGATCCAGCTGGGGGCGACGAAAATGTCGTCGCCGGCGGGGGCTTCGGAGGCTTCCAGCAGCGACCAGGTGCGGGACTCTTCGACCAGGTGGTCCCAGGGCGCGGCCCAGTCGAGTTCCCAGTCCAGGCCGGTGCCGGAGACGCCGTACGTGCTGTCGGCGTCCACCCGCCAGAACTGGGAGTAGAGGATCACCTGGGTGTGGTCGGCCAGGTCGTTGACGATCTCGGTGAAGCGGACCGAGGGCCAGCCCGGGGCGTCGTCCGCAGTGGTGGCTCGTAGGCGCGCGGTGAGCGGCGGGACGACAGGTTTACGGACGCCGAGTTCAGTTAGCGCCCAGCGGATGCCGTCGGGCTCGGTCCAGTCGGGTGGGGTCGCCCGTTCCAGGCAGGCGCGGTAGGCGCGGCGCAGGGGCTCGATGGCGCCGTCGATCTCCAGGCTCGCCAGGGCCATGGCCGCCCATTCGCGGACGGTCGGGTTGTCGCTGTCCAGTAGGCCGATGAGAGCGGGGCCGCAGCGGGGATCGCCCACCTCCTCGAAGACCTCGATGGCGGTCAGCTGGCCGAAGCCGCCGAGGGTGGGCAGGTCGTTGATGATGGCGGGTATGGCGTCGGCGCCGATCCAGATCAGCTCCGCGCGGGCGTCGTAAGACTCGTCGGCCTTGCCGTCGAGCTGCTGGACGAGTGTCTCGATGTGGGAGGTCATGACGCGGAGTGGTCCCGACGCCAGAAAGTGGGGAGCCACCAGCAGAGCACCGAGCAGTCGTCGGGCCAAGGGGCGCGGTCCTCGGCTGACCAGTCCTCGAAGGAGTCGCGTGTCAGGTCGATGGGGTGCCAGGCGGGGTCGAGCGGCTCGTCCTCCGCCGGAGGGCGGACGTACCGGCGGCCGTGCTCGTCGCAGGCGCCGAAATCCTGGTAGTTGCGCTGGGCCTCGATCAGGGAGACCTTGTTCGCCCCGCCGGCCATGGTCGGCCAGCGGAACTGGACCCCGTCGTCCTCCCAGAAGCAGATGGGGCAGATCTCGTACGAGCCGGGCATCTCGCCCAGCACGCGGTGCCCGCAGCACGGGCAGGGGTAGGAGTCGCTCACCTGCGCAGTCTCGTTGCAGGTCCCGCCCGTGTGCCATGGATTTCTCTGCCTCGGGATCCCCGGCCAGTCCGCAGCCAGTGCGCAGGACACCCGTAAATGGCCGTTGGGAGCCAACGCATGCCAACCAGGAAACCCAGGGTCAGAGCCATGGATGGGGCTCCGCCGCAGGTCAGGATCAGCCCGCAGGCATTCCGCTTCGTGTAGTTGAGTTCCAGGATCTCCCTCTGGCTTGCGTATGTGCAGGTCAGAGGGAGATTTCCGCATTCCGGGCCTGCTGTGGTCATACGTTGCGTCGTCACGTTCGAGGCGCGGGCAAGGCGGGGAACATGCAGGTCAAGCGGTGGCTGGTCGATTCCGTTCAGGCTTGTCGGGATTCCCGTGCTGGATCGGTGCTGGATTTCACGACGGGTCGTCAGCCCGGGAAGTTGTTCCTGGAAGGTCAGGTCGTCGCTCCTGCCGGGGTTCGCACGGTCGGTAAGGCGCTCTGCTCGGCGTCTGTGCGGGGGTGTCCCACCGGCTGGTGGGGCCAGCCCCCTTCGACCAGTTCGGTCCGCTGTCCATCTGCCCCTGCCACGGCTGCCGCCGCATCGGTGGCGACCGGGGTGGGTGTGGTCCGCGCCCGTGAGGGAGCCGACCACACCCTGGCCACATTCAAGAGCATCCGCGTAGCCCGACCCGACGACTCCCTCGTATACGTGACCGCCGGCAACTGGGTAACGCAGTGGTCACGTGTCTTCCGGTCACGCCTCCGGGACGCGCTGCAGGCCCAGGTGGGGGGATGTGACCAGTTGGAGGCCGTCGATGGGGTCCTCGACCTGGGCCAGCCGGGGCTGGGCGAGGAAGAGAGGGCGGTTCGGGTCGGATCCCTGGTCCTGGTGGATGCGGCGGGCCTCGTCCTCCAGCTGGGAGGAGACGACCCGGGTCGAGGCGTCGGTGACTTCCCGTATGTCCGTGAGGCCGCCGATGACCTCGCCGAAAGCCTCCTCCTGGCCGGTCGGCGCCTTGCCGACCAGGCGGTCGGCGGTCCAGAAGAAGTCGTCCTTGCCGCGATATCCCTGGTACATGTTGCTGACCAGGGTCAGCGTGCGGTTGTACGCCCGCTTGTAGGAGTACTCGAAGAAGCGCAGCCCTTCGGCCTCGGTGATCTCGCCCCGCCTGGCCGAGGCCAGGGCGGCGGCGCCCACCATCCCGCCGTACATGGCGAAGTGGATTCCGCTGGAAAGGAGGGGATCGAGGAAGCAGGCCGCGTCCCCGACCATGAGGTAGCCGGGGCCGGAGAACTCGTCGGCGATGTAGGAGTAGTCCGTCTCCACCCGGGCCGGCGCGGTGTAGGTGGCGTCCGCAAGGAGCCCCATGACCTCCGCGGATTCCTGGAGGTAGGCATGGTAGAGCGATTCGGTGTCCGCGTGCTGCCGCTTGTCCTGGGCGAACAGGTCCTTGTGCGTGACCAGCCCCACGCTGGTGCGGCCGTCGCCCAGCGGGATGACCCAGTACCAGCCCTTGGGGGAGGAGATCACATTGATGCCGCCCTCGGGGCAGTCGGGCAGTGCGCCCGCGTTGTCCCAGTAGCCCCAGATCGCCACGTTGCGGAAGAGCTCGTGCGGCCGGCGGTTGCGCAACTGCTTGCTCAGCAGACCGGACCGCCCGGAGGCGTCGACCAGGAAGTCGAAGTCGTCGATGGTGAAGGCGGTTCCGTCCTCCGACCTGCACTCGACCGCGGACGGGCGGCCGTCGGGACCGAACGTCACCGACCGGGCCGTGACACCGTGCTCGGCCTTGACCCCCTTCTCACGGGCGTTGTCGAGAAGGAAGGTGTCGAACCGGCCCCGGTCGACCTGCCAGGTGTGTATGTCCTTGCCGAAGATCTTGCTCCAGTCGATCACCCAGGTGTCCTCGCCCCAGGCGAAGACGGCACCGCGCTTGCGCTGGAAGTTCAGCTCGTCGAGCCGGTCCGCCACGCCGAGGACCTCCAGGACATGGCGGCTGGCTGGCGTCAGGGACTCCCCGATGTGGTACCGGGGGAAGTGGTCCCGCTCGATCAGCCGGACCGAGAAGCCCTCCTGCGCCAGGAAGGTCGCGGCGACCGAGCCGGCCGGGCCTCCGCCCACTACCAGGACATTGTTCGACAAAGTCTTTTCCTCGTCTCGTCGTTCGCTCGGATGACGTCATGAACGCGGAAGGCGTCATGACGTCATGACGTCGGTGTGTGGTGCGATTCCGTACGGTCCGGGCGCTGTACGGAAAGAAAGCCGTACGGGTCAGACCGGTACCGCTCCGCGTGTTCCGTACCGGGTGAGCAGCGGTCCGGTTACCGCGGTGGTCAGGAGGGCCATCACGACCATGGCCGAGTAGAGCTCCTGGCCGATGAGGCCGAGTTCCATGCCGGTGGTGAGCACGATCAACTCGGTGAGCCCCCGGGTGTTCATCAGCAGGGCCAGCAGCATGGACGGTTCACGGGGCAGGCGGCACATCCGGGCGGCGGCGTAGGTGCCCACCACCTTGCCGGTCACAGCGACAAGCACGATGACGGCGAGTAGCCCCAGCGCCCCGCCGGTCGGGTCCAGGTCCACTTGGAGCCCCGCGACCACGAAGTACACGGGCAGGAAGAACCGGCTGACCATGGACGCCTGCTCCGCCACCTGCGCGGTGGCCGGGACGCGTGGGCTGACCAGCCCGAACAGGAAGGCACCGAAGATGAAGTGCAGTCCGATCAGTTCGGTGACCGCACCGCTCGCGAGAGCGCCACTGAACAGACAGGCGGCCGACGTGGCCGGCGAGCCCACGGAGGTCAGCCACCGCAGCAGCGGCGGCACGACCCCTCCTAGAACCAGGGCGAACGGCACCACAAGAGCCACCAGCCACGGTGAACCGCTGTGGTCCCCGGCCAGCGCGACGACCACGGCGAGCCCGGACCAGGCGAGCACATCGGCCACCGCGGCGACGGCCATCGCCAACGTGCCTGTCTCGGTGGCGGTCATGCCCTGGTCGATGAGAATCCGGGACAGGACCGGGAACGCGGTCACCGACATGGCGATGCCCATGAAGAGCACGGAGCCTGTCGGGTCCGGCTGCCGCCAGTAGCCGGTCAGCACCAGGCACCCGCCGAGCAGGGAGCCGAGTACGAAGGGCAGCAGCAGCGAGCCCAACGCGATACCGGCCGACCGTCGCCCGCCACCGCGCAGTGAGCCCCGCCGGAACTCCAGGCCGAGACCGAACATGAACAGGGCGACGCCGAGATCGCCGACCCCGGCGAGGAGCGGCCGGACGGTGTCCGGGACCACCAGGTGCGACCATGCCCCGAGCAGGGTCGGGCCGAGCAGGATGCCACCGAGGAGTTCGCCGATCACGGCGGGCTGCCCGAGGCGGGTGGCAAGTGCGCCGAGCAGGGCGCACCCGGTGAGGACGAGTGCGAGATCGAGCAGGAAGACGACGATCTGCTGGCTGGTCACGGGACTACCAGCCGCCTCGCGGGGCCAGCTTGCGGATCTCCGGGAGCGCCGCGTCGAGAACCGTGGCGAACCAGGCGGAGAACGTCTCGCGCCCCTGGAGTTCCGCGAGTTCCCGCGCGGTCACGTACGTGGTCTCCGCGATCTCCCCGGCGTCGGGCCGCGGTCGCTGGGACACCAGACCCGTGAAGAGGTGGTTGTACTCCTGCTCCACCAGGCCGGACGCCGGATCGGGGTGGTTGTAGCGCACCGTCCCCGCCTCCTGGAGCAGCTCCGGCGCCAGGCCCAGCTCCTCCCCGGTGCGGCGGGTCGCCGCCACGAAGGGGAGCTCCCCCGGATACGGATGCCCGCAGCAGGTGTTCGACCACACGCCGGGGGAGTGGTACTTGCCCAGAGCCCTGCGCTGCAGCAGCATCCGGCCTTCGGAGTCGAAGAGGAACACCGAGAAAGCCCGGTGGAGCCGCCCCGGCGCCTGGTGCGCCGACAGCTTCTCCGCGGTGCCGATCGTGGTGCCCTCCTCGTCCACCAGCTCCAGCATCACGGCGGGAGGCGGGTCGGCAAGGGGCGTGGACGGACTGAGGGACATGGGCTTCCTTCTCATGGCTGGTCTGCGACGGACGTGCGGAGGCGTCGTGACGTCAGAGGTCACCGGGCGGGCCGCTGCTCCGGGGCGCCGTCCAGGTGCATGGCGTTCACCAGCTCCGGCTTCCAGTGGAAGAAGGGCTCCAGCTTGTAGTACGTGCCGCGCGCCGACAGCGTCGTCGCGTAGATGCACTTGCGGTCCACACCGGCGAACGGGACCCCGTTCGCAAGGCGGGTGATGGTCGGGCCCAGGGTGGTGGGCACCTGACCGGGGTCGGGGACGAGCACGGGGAAGCACGCCCGGTCGATCTCCGAGGAGTCCCAGGAGAAGGTGAAGTAGACCGCGAACGCCTTGGCGCACAGGTCCAGTTCGGCCTCGGTGGGCTCGGGAATGCCGAGTTCGGCGGTGAGTGCGCGGACCCTGTCCGGTGCGAAGGTGCCGGCCGGGAGGCCGTCGAAGTAGATGTTGAGGGTGTGGGAGGTGTAGTCGACCGCGAAGAGGCTCGCCGAGGTCAGCCCGTACCGCGCCAGGAGTCCGAGGTTGTCCCCGACCGCGCGAGGCATCGACTCCAGCGCGGCGAACTCGTCGAGCGGCTGCTGCCGGCCGCTGGGGAAGAAGCACCAGATCTTCTGGAAACCGGCGCCCATCTCGAAGTCGCCGCCGGTGCCCTCGACGGGGAGGCGCTCCTTGACCTCGTGGAAGAGCCGCGCGGCGGGGTGGTCGCTGGGCTCCACCATTCCCGCGGCGATCGCGGTCTCCAGCGGGTCGAGATCGCCGCGGTACTTGATGTACCGGTAGCCGAACAGCTGCTCGCGGCGCGTCCCGGTGGCTATCCGGAAGGCCACCGTGGAGTCGGTGAAGGCGTCCTCGAAGGCGATCAGGGCGGACTTCACCTTCGCCGGTTCCATCGGCAGACCGAGCAGCTGGGCGGATTCCTCGATGGCGGCGTAGATCTCGTCGATCCCTACGGCTGTGGTCATGTCCTACTTCTCCTCGGCTCGGGGTGCGGGGGCGTCCGGCTGCGGGCGCTCGAAACGAAGGGGGGTGATCTGGCTGACGTCGTACCGCTTGCGCATGTCCTCCACGGCCGCGGCGTCCACCGTGGCGCCGCGGGACCAGATCTCCGCGATCTCCTCGAAGTACTGCTCGTGATCGGGTGAGGGGAAGCTCTGGAAGAGCATCTTCACCGGCTTGTCGGTGGCGTTGCGGAACGCGTGCGGGGTGCCCGGAGGTACGAACATGCAGCTCCCCTCCTCCGCTCGGACGACGCGGTCGCCCTTGGGGGAGGTCCAGTGGTGCCAGGTGTCCGGGGTGCGTTCGACCGGCTCGAAGCAGAGCACGTCCAGCTCGCCCTGGAGGACGTAGAAGAACTCCTGGGACCGGGTGTGCACATGCGCGCCGACATCGAATCCGGGCGGGACGACCACCTCGAAGACGGATACGGCCGAACCCATCTCCCGGGTCGCCTTGAAGGTGACTTCCTGGGCCGGGGTGACCAGCTTGCGTCCGGCGCCCGGCGGAACGACGAGATCAGTCATGTGCGTACTGCCCACCCCGGCCGCCGCCCTCGGTTCGGACGGCGTCGCTGCTCCATCGTCCGAGCGCCATCTCCGCGGTGATGCCGGGGCCGAAGCCGGCGATCAGGCCGGTCGCGCCGGGCTGTGGGGCGGCCTCGTCGAAGAGCCGCCGGGCCGCGTCGAGGACGACCGCGCTGGCGATGTTCCCGTACTCGGTCAGCGTCGCCCAGCTGTGCCGGAAGACCGTACGGTCGACGCCGAGGTAGGTGGCGAGGTCGTCCAGGATCCGGGGGCCGCCGGCGTGGACGAGGTAGAAGTCGAGGTCGCCGGCGTCCCAGCCGTGGCCTGCGGCGAGCTCGCGCAGCACCGGTGCGAGCGGTTCCATGGTGCCCGGGACGCGGCGGTCGAGCTGGAAGTGGAACCCGGTGTCGCGGACGGCGTAGGAGATCCAGTCTTCGGTGTTCGGGATGATGTAGGAGGCGTTGCGCTCCAGCGCGATGCCGGTTCCGCCCTCGCCCCGCACGACGGCGGCCGCGACAGCGTCTCCGAACAGGCCGTCGGAGAGCAGCGAACCGACGTCGTCCGCGTCGGGCTGGTAGCACAGCGAGCACAGTTCGCAGGAGACGATGAGGACGTTGCTGCCGGGGTGGGCCGCGCAGAAGTCGTGGGCCCGGTTGATCGCCGCGCCGCCGGCCGCGCAGCCCAGCTGGGCGATGGGGATCTGCCGGGTGTCGTAGCGGAACCCCATGGTGTTGATCAGCCAGGCGGTCATCGACGGCATCATGAATCCGGTGCACGACACGTAGATGATGGCGTCGATGTCACGGGCCCGCAGCTGCGCGTTGGCCAGGGCTTCCTCGACCACGTCCGGGCAGCGCTTCTTGGACTCCGTCTCGAATATGCGGTTGCGCTCCTCGAAGCCGGGGTGGCTCAGAGTCTCCTCGATGGGCTGGACCAGATGCCGTTTCCGTACCCCGGTGTTCTGTATGAGCCGGAGCGCCAGGGCCAGTTGCGGCTTTCCCGCATGGGCCTCGGCGGCGAACTCCAGGGTCTGCTCCATGGTGATGACGTGCTCGGGCACGGCGACGGCGGGACGGCAGAGGACGGTCAATTCATTCTCCTTGGATCAACTCCTGGCCGGCGCCCGAGGGGTGCCGGGCGCGGCCGTTCGCCGTGACGGGAAACGGGAGGTGGGGGGCTGGCCCGGATAGGGCGTCGAGTGCGCGCGCTCCTGGCGCCGATGCGTACGGCAACGGACATACCGGTTCAGGGCGAGAGGGGAGAGGGCGTCTTTCGGAGTCGGCCGACCCTCGGGGAAGGCCTGTTCCCCTCGGCGCGGTGGTGATCGTTCATCACGGCGGAGGCCGTTGTCAATCGTAAACGATCTTTAAAGTCGCGGACTTATCGCCCGGATTCCGGCATTGCGGGCGGCGTGGTCGGGGTGTACACGACCACATGGAGGTCGGGGTGGTCCGCTGGAGAGAGGCGGTGGTGCTCGAAGTGGCGAGGCCCCGCAGTGGGGTGGTCGAAGGTGCGCAGGCGGGAGGCGAAACCCTCGACACAGTGGTCCTGCCAGGCGGCCCGGAACTCCGGGCTCACCTCCAGGAGGCGCTGCACGGCCGACGAGTTGGAGAGGTCGCCCAGTCTCGGCCCGGCTTCGGCGCGGAACTCGGCCAGGAACCGACGGCTCGTCACATCCCAGTCGGGGAGCAGGCCGCGGACGTAGGGGTCGGTGAAGACCAGCCAGAGGAGGTTGCGCTCGCTCGGCGGGACGGTGGCGACATTCGGATAGAGGTCGAGGTAGGCGGCGTTCCAGCCGGTGATCGTCCAGTCGGGCGCGATGGCGTACGCGGGGAATCCGACGAGCGCGTCGAGGAGCCGCTGGACGTGGGCGGGCGCGGTGTGGGTGGCCGGACCTGCGGTTTCGGTGCGGGGGGCGTAGCCGGCCAGCGAGAGCACATAGCCGTGTTCGGCGGGGGTCAGGCGCAAGGTGCGCGCGAGTGCGTCCAGGACGTCGCGGGAGGGCTGGATGTCCCGGCCCTGTTCCAGCCAGGTGTACCAGGTGGCGCTGACCTGGGAGAGCGTGGCGACCTCCTCGCGGCGCAGGCCGCCACGGCGGCGCGGGCCGGCCGGGGGAAGGCCGACCTCGGTCGGCTCCAGACGGGAGCGGCTGGCGCGCAGGAAGCCGCCCAGTTCCTTACGCCGTTCCGCCGCTGATTCCATGCACGCAGGATAAGTGCTGGTAGTGGGAGTGATAGCAGCGAGGGCGTCTTCCCGTCCGGGCGGAACTTCCCCGAGTATGCGGAACATGCCGCAGTTGAGATCCCGCACCGTCACCCATGGCCGGAACATGGCCGGAGCTCGCGCCCTGATGCGCGCCTCCGGCGTCCCCAGCGCGGACATAGGCGTCAAGCCGGTGGTCGCGGTGGCCAACAGCTTCGCCGAGTTCGTCCCCGGCCACACGCATCTGCAGCCGGTGGGGCGGATCGTGAGCGAGGCGGTACGTGAAGCGGGCGGCATCGCCCGGGAGTTCAACACCATCGCGGTCGACGACGGCATCGCCATGGGGCACTCCGGGATGCTGTACTCGCTGCCCTCCCGCGAGCTGATCGCGGACTCCATTGAGTACATGGTCCAGGCGCACTGTGCGGACGCGCTGGTGTGCATCTCCAACTGCGACAAGATCACCCCGGGGATGCTGATGGCCGCGCTGCGGCTCGACATCCCCACCGTGTTCGTCTCCGGCGGCCCCATGGAGGGCGGCCGGGCGGTCATGACGGACGGCACCGTGCGGACCGGACTGACCCTGGTCAACACCATCACCGAGGCGGTCAACCCCGCGGTCTCCGACGCGGACATGGAGTCCATCGAGGAATCGGCCTGCCCCACCTGCGGGTCGTGCGCCGGGATGTTCACCGCCAACTCTATGAACTGCCTGGTCGAGGCGCTCGGACTGGCGCTGCCCGGAAACGGCACCACGCTGGCCACCCACACCGCCCGCAAGACGCTGTACGAGCAGGCCGGACGTACCGTCGTGGAACTGGCCGACCGGTACTACGGTAAGGACGACGCCACCGTCCTGCCGCGGGCGATCGCCTCCCGGGCGGCCTTCGACAACGCGATGGCGCTGGACCTGGCCATGGGCGGCTCGACCAACACCGTGCTGCATCTGCTGGCCGCCGCACACGAGGCCGGGCTCGACTACCGGCTGGCCGACATCGAGGCGCGCTCGCGCGAGGTGCCGTGCCTGTGCAAGGTGGCGCCCAGCAGTGCGTACCTGATGGAGGACGTGCACCGGGCGGGCGGGATTCCGGCGCTCCTCGGCGAGCTGCACCGCGCCGGGCTGCTGCGCACGGATGTGCACGCCGTGCACGCCGGCTCGCTCAGCGAGTGGCTCGCCGAGTGGGACGTGCGCGGCGCTTCCCCCGCTGCCGAGGCGGTCGAGCTCTTCCATGCCGCGCCCGGCGGCGCACGCTCGGCTTCCGCCTTCTCCCAGTCCGCCCGCTGGGACTCCCTCGACCTGGACGCGGCCGGCGGTTGCATCCGCGACCGTGCGCACGCCTTCTCGGAGGACGGCGGCCTCGCCGTACTGCGCGGCAACCTCGCGCCGGACGGGGCGGTGGTCAAGTCCGCGGGCGTCGCCGACGGCATGGACGTCTTCACCGGGCAGGCGGTGGTCACCGACTCCCAGGAGGAGGCGTCTGAAGCGATCCTCTCCGGACGGGTCAAGCCCGGCAGCGTCCTGGTCATCCGCTACGAGGGTCCGCGCGGTGGCCCCGGTATGCAGGAGATGCTGTACCCCACGGCCTACCTCAAGGGCCGCGGCCTGGCCGAGTCGGTGGCGGTCGTCACCGACGGGCGCTTCTCCGGGGGGAGTTCGGGCCTGTCCGTCGGCCATGTCTCGCCGGAGTCGGCGGCCGGCGGCCCGCTCGCCCTGGTGGCCGAAGGCGACCTGATCACGGTCGACATCCCCGGGCGCAGCCTACGTCTCCAGGTCCCCGAGCCGGAGCTCGCCGCGCGCCGCGCCGAGCGGGCGGCCACGGGCTACCGTCCGAACCGCGCCGACCGGCCCGTCACCACCGCACTGCGCGCGTACGCGGCCTGGGCCCAGTCCGCCGACACCGGCGCGGTGCGCGCCGTGCCCGCGGACTGACATCCGGGCCGAACGGTGTCCGGGCCGACTGACGACCCGGCCGACCGACGTCCCGGCCGGCACCGGCGGACATCCCGGAAGGTCGGTAGCCCGGCCGGTCACAGCCGCCCCCGGCCCTCCCGGCTCGGCCCCGCCCGAGCCGGGAACGACCATCACCAGGAACGGACACCCACCGCCCGCCGCCCTATGCGGCGGGCCCCACGGCGGACACCGCAACAGGAGACACACAGACCATGGACGACCTTCACGCTCCGGTCGCGTCCGGGCCGCGGGCCGAAGAGACCACCGGAGCCGACCGCACGGCCCGTCTCGCCGTCACCGTCTTCCCGCTGCTCGTGCTCGCGGCCGGTGGTCTTGGTCTCGCCGCACCGTCGGCGTTCGACGGAGGCAAACCGGCCATCCCCTATCTGCTCGGCCTGATCATGTTCTGCATGGGGCTGACGATGACGTCACAGGACTTCCGGATCGTCGCCGGAAGACCCTGGGCGGTCGGCCTCGGCCTGGTCGCCCACTACGTCATCATGCCGGGCCTCGGCTGGCTCATCGTCCAACTCCTCGACCTACCAGCCGAGTTGGCCGTAGGTGTGATCCTCGTCGGCTGCGCTCCGAGCGGGACGGCGTCCAACGTCGTCACGTTCCTGGCCCGCGGAGACGTTGCGCTGTCGATGTCCGTGGCGACCGTCTCCACCCTCGTCGCCCCGGTTGTCATGCCCTACCTCGTCCTGCTCCTCGCCGGGCACCTCCTCGACGTCGAGGCCGGCGCCATGGTCCTGGACATCCTGAAGACCGTCCTCGCCCCGGTCGTCGCCGGCCTGCTCGTACGGCGCCTGGCCGCCGGAGCGATACGCCGCTGTCTGCCCGTACTGCCCTGGCTGTCCGCGGTCACCGTCGGTGTGATCGTCCTGATCGTGGTGGCCGCGAGCGCCTCCGCGCTCAAGGAGGCGGCGTTCGCCGTGCTGCTCGCCGTGGTCCTCCACAACGGCCTCGGCCTCGCACTCGGTTATGCGGCGGGCCGGGCCGCCCGGCTGGAACCGGCGGCCAGCCGGGCGATGGCCTTCGAGGTGGGCATGCAGAACTCCGGGCTCGCCGCCTCGCTCGCCGCGACGTACTTCTCCCCGCTCTCCGCGCTGCCCGCCGCGGTCTTCTCGGTCTGGCACAACCTGTCCGGTGCGCTGGTCGCGGCGTGGATGAACCGGCGCTCCGGACAGCACCCCGAATCCCCCCGCCCCTGAAAGTCACGGACACGATGAAAGCCCAGCTCCTCACCGCATTCGGCAGCGCCGAGAACTTCGAGCTGTCCACGGTGCCCACCCCCGTCCCGGCCCGTGGCCAGGTTCTCGTACGCATCTCGGTGGTCGGGATCAACAGTCTGGAGCGGATGATCCGGAGCGGCCGGCTGGAGGGCATGTTCCCGACGCCGCTGCCGGCCGTGCTCGGCAAGGAGGTCGCGGGTACGGTCGAGGCCCTGGGGCCGGGGACGGCCGGGCTGACGGTGGGGGACCGGGTGGCCGGCTTCGCTGACTCCGGCGCCTACGCGGAATACTGCGTGGCCAGGACCGAGGCGCTCGCGGTCCTGCCCGACGGGGTGTCCTTCGAGACCGCGGCCACCCTGCCGGTCGCCGTGGAGACCGCGACGCGGGGGATCAGCGCGCTCGGGGTACGGCCGGGCTGGACCGTGGTGGTCAACGGGGCGTCCGGCGCGGTGGGCGGCGCGGCCGTGCAGCTGCTCGCCGCACGAGGCGCCATGGTCATCGGCACGGCGTCCGAGGAGAATCACCCGTACGTCACCTCCCTCGGCGCCGTCCCCGTCCGGTACGGCGACGGCGTCGAGGCGAGAATCCGTGGCCTCGCCCCGCGCGGTGTCGATGCGGTCTACGACGCCGCTGGCCACGGTTTCGCCGCCACTGCCGTCCGGCTGACCGGCGATCCGCAGCGCGTCCTGACCGTCGCCGGGTTCGAGGCCGCCTCGCTCGGCGTCCGTACTTCCACCGGGAGCCGTACCCCGAACGCCGAACCGGTCGCCTCCGTGCTCCCCCTGGTGGCGGCAGGCGTCTTCCGTACCCGGATCGACAGTTCCTTCCCCCTCGCCGACCTCGCCTCCGCGCACACCCACGGCGAACAGGGACGTCCCAGAGGGAAGATTCTCGTGGCCGTCCCCTCGTGACGTGGAGTCCGTGAACACAGGGAAAGCCGATGACAGCGTCCCCCTCCCGGGGGTCTCCCGCCGACTCGCCCACCGCCGACGTCCACGGCCGGCTTGTCCCCGCAGCCTGGGACCGCTGCCGCGACATCATGAACGGCGCGCTCCGGCCCTATGGACCTGACGTCACTGGGAACGGCAGTCACGGGAGGGCTGCCGGTATACCGGCGACCGTGCTGGATACGTGCTGGACGGCAGGCGGTGAACGGCAACGGTCGGCCCGGATATGGGCAGGCGGGGATGACCGAGCCCACGGGAGCGGCGGGGGCGCCCAGTCCGCGGCCAGTCCGCAGGACACCAGGTCAGAAGGGCTCCGCCTCTCCGGGGTGGGCCCCTGGGTTTTTTGCCGTCAAGCGCTGTGCCCGGCCTGCTTTTCAGCGGGTCGGGCATGAGCTTCGGTCTGTGGGGAGACCTCGGCCCGTGACGAGGGGCGGCGGCAGGTCCGCTCAGCGTGGCAGTGACACCGCCTCAGACCTTGATGACCTCCACGGAAGGGCCGCACAGGAGCGTCAGATCCTCGGGGTCGGACGTGAGGACGGTGACCGGCCGGGGTGCGTCGCGGGCGATGACGGCGAAGACGGCATCGATGGCGTACTTGTGGCCGTGAAGGTGCTGGGCGCGCAGAAGCGCGGCGGCCTGGTCAGTGATCTCCCTGGTGACGTCGTGAACGTCGACGCGGGAGAGGACCCACTTGATGCGGGCCGGGTGGATACGCTCGAAGTCGGCCTCAAGAGTGGTCATGGCGCTGGTGGCGACGCGGATGCCCTCTTCCGACGCCGCTTGGACCAGAGCCACGACGGTACGGTCCTTGCGGTAGAGCTTCGAGAGGCCTTCGCTGTCGAGCAGGAGGGTGCCGGGCATCAGGCGGCAGCCCCGCCGGCCTGCCGGTGATCGTGGCGCAGCAGCGCCCGGGCGGCCTCGACCTCCTCGCGGGTGAGAGCTTCGTTGTCGGTCTCGAAGTCGGCGACGATCTCCCGGAGCTTGTCCATGGCGACCCGTTGTTCGAGGGCCTCGGCGACGTAGGCGGAGAAGCCGCCCGGGCCGACGTGGGCGCGTACAGCCTCGGCGAGGTCCTCGGGCAGACTGATGGAGTACTTCCTGCTACCGCTCATGCCGCTGATCCTACCGGTGGTCGTAAAGCTGGGCGATGAAGAGTTCCTGCGGTTCCGACTGATTCGCGCCGGCTCGTCCGCATCCTTACGCCCGCCGCAGCGCCGTGGCCGAAGCCACCCGGAGAGCGGTCCTTGAGGCATTCCGCACGTCAACGTGTAGCGGCTGACGCGCCACCGCGTCACTGATCGTGCAAGATCGCAGGCCAGCAGGGATCCGACCCCTCCCGGGTCGGGCCCCTGGCCCTTCCCGTGCCGGGGCGGTGCTGGTGCCGAGATGCCCGGGCCTACAGGTCCAGGACCAGCCGGCTGCTCTCGGCCCGGCCCACGCAGATCATCATCGTGTTGCCGGCCTCCCGCTCCTCGTCGGTGAGCAGGACGTCGTGGTGCTCCGGGGTGCCGGCGAGCACCTTGGTCTCGCAGGTGCCGCACATGCCCTGCTCGCAGGAGTACGGCACTCCCGGAACCGCTTCGCGGACCACGTCCAGCAGGCTCCGGTCGGCCGGCACCCGCAGGGTGAGGCCGGTGCGGCGCAGTTCCACCTCGAAGGCGCCGTCGGACGCGGGCGGGGTGGCCGGAGCCGCCGGCTGGAAGCGTTCCAGGTGCAGCGCGCCCGGTGGCAGGAGGCGTTCGGTGCGGGTGCGTACCGCTTCGAGCAGGCCGTCGGGGCCGCAGCAGTAGACCACCGTGTCCGGCGGCAGGCCGGTCAGCGTGCGGTCGAGGTCGGGCAGGCCGTGGCTGTCCTGCGGCCACAGGGTGACCTCTCCACCGCGCAGGGCGGTCACCTCCGCATGGAAGGCCATGGTGTCCAGGGAGCGGCCGCCGTACAGCAGTGACCAGGACGGGGCGCCCGGGCGCGCGGCCAGCTCGCGGAGCATGGGCAGGAGGGGCGTGATGCCGATGCCGCCCGCGATGAACACGTACCGGGGGGCCGGGACGAGCGGGAAGCGGTTGCGCGGGCCGCGCACCGTCAGCCTGCTGCCGACCAGGGGCGTCGTATGGAGCTCCTCCGACCCGCCCCGGCCGTCCGGGACGCGCAGGACCGCGATGCGGTAGGCGTCGCGGTCCTCCGGCCGGCCGCACAGCGAGTACGAGCGGACCGTCCCCGACGGCAGTACGACATCGATGTGCGCCCCGGGCTCCCAGTCCGGAAGCGGCCCGCCGCCCGGATCCGCCAGCGTGATCCCCAGGACCCCTGCTGCCTCCGGCTCCGCGCGGACGACCGTGAGCTCGCGCACCGGTTCTGCCGTGTTCATCGACGTACTGCCTCTCCTCGGCGTTCGTGGGGGACGGGCACCCATCCTGGGCACCCATCCTCCGTCGCCGCACCGGGCCGCGCCACGCTTCTTCCCCGGCACGAAAGTGCAACGCACGAAACTGCCGCAACACCCGTGCCGACAAGGTCTTTTCCCGATTCCGGGGGGCGGCGGTGGCACACCCGTGCCATGCATTTTCGTGGCACCCGAGAAGCGGTGACAGACGGCCCGGCCCCGGTGAAGCTGAGTTCGCCGCAGTACACCGAGCCGCTCGAAAGCACCTGGTCGAGCGCCGTACACCGAGAGGAACACCGTGCCGACACAGCTGCATCCGGAGACCCAGGCGATCCATGTAGGGATCCCAGATCTGGGTGGGGCCCGGCCGCTGAACACGCCGCTCTACCAGACCGCCAACTTCGGCTACGACAACCCCGAAGAGCTGGCCGAAGCCATCAACAGCCCCGGATCGTTCGCCTATCTGCGCAACTCCAACCCCACGGTGCGCGCCCTGGAGAACGCCGTCTCCTCGCTGGAGGGCGCGGCCGCCAGCCTCGCCACCTCGAGCGGCATGGGCGCGATCCACACGGTGCTGCACACCCTGCTCGGCAGCGGCGACCACATCATCGTCCAGAAGCACCTGTACGGCGGGACGTTCGCCCTCCTGCGGGACCTCGCCGCACGCTACGGCGTCGAGGTCACGTACATCGACGGCCGGGACGCGGCGGAGGTCACCGAGGCCCTGCGGCCGACCACCAAGGTCCTGTACCTGGAGACCCTCTCCAACCCCACCGCCCAGGTCACCGACCTGCCCGCCTTCTTCGCCGCCGGCAAGGCCGCCGGCCTGACCTGCGTCGTCGACAACACCTTCGCCTCGCCGATCGGCTGCCGGCCGATCTCGCTGGGGGCCGACGTGGTGGTGCACTCCTCCACCAAGTTCCTCTCCGGCCACTGCGACGTCCTCGGCGGCATCGCGTCCTTCGCCGACGCGGCCCTCCACCGCGAGGTGTGGTCGCGCTCGCTGGAGACCGGCACCATCGCCGATCCGTTCGCCGCCTGGCTGACCCTGCGCGGCCTGGCCACGCTGGGCCTGCGCATGCGCCGCCACCACGAGAACGCCGACGGCCTCGCGCTGTTCCTGTCCGGCCACCCCAAGGTGGCCAAGGTCCACTGGCCCGGACTCCCCGACCACCCGGGCCACGAGCTGGCGCGGCGCCTGCTGCCCGACGGGTACGGCGGGGTGCTGGCCATCGACGTCGCGGGCGGGCGCAAGGAGACCCTCGAGTTCACCCGGCGGCTGCGGCTCGTCGACCGCGCCGTCTCCCTCGGCGGTTTCAAGACCCTCGTGCAGCAGCCCTCGGCCACCTCCCACCGCTCGATGGACGCCGAGGGGCTGCGCGCCATCGGCATCACGGAGGGCACGGTCCGCATCGCCGTCGGCCTCGAGCACCTCGACGACCTGAAGGCCGACTTCGCTCAGGCGCTGGACTGAGCCCGCTCACCCCGGGCCTCCCCGGCTGCACTTCCCCCTCACCCGTTGCCCGCACCGCACCACCGCAAAGGAGCACCCGTCCATGTCCGCACGCGCGACCCTCACCCCGCAGATGCTGCAGTACGCCGAGAAGTTCGACGACCGCGGCGACGTCCGCTGGATGCCGTACCTCATGTACTTCCACGCCGCCGACCACCGTTCCGAGGTCGTCAACACCGACCGGCTCGGCTTCCGCCTCTCCCACGGACCGGACGGCCAGACCGCCTCGGTCGGCGGCCCGCTCCCCGAGGGGCCGGTCCGGCTGTTCGCCGGCAGCTCCACGTCGTTCGGCATCGGCGCCAGCGCCGACCGCCACACCCTGCCCTCCCGGCTGTGGAGCAAGCACGCCCCGTCCGTGCCGTGGCTCAACTTCGCCGGCCGCAGCCACAACTCCACGCAGGAACTGCTGCTGTTCACCCTCTACCGGCACCTGCTCCCGCAGGTCGACGAGATCGTGCTGTTCTCCGGCTTCAACGACCTCGGCCTGAGCCGGCTCCCCTCCTCCATCCGCGGTGACAGCGGCGCCTTCTTCAACTGCAACGACTTCTACGGCCAGATGGAGGAGCTGCGCGCCCGGTCCCGCAAGGCGTCCGCGGGACGCGGTCTGTTCGGCGGCCGCCGCCAGCAGGCGCCCGAGCCCGTCGACACCCGGGTCCCCGACCTGGCGGAGCAGATCGACATCGGCTCCGAGCTGACGCTGCGCCACCTGGACAGCTGGCGGCTGCTGGCCGAGGGCATGGGCGCGAAGCTGACCTTCGTGCTGCAGCCGCTGGCCACCTGGGTCCGCGAGGAGCCCGCCCCGCAGGAGAAGCTGATCTTCGAGGAGCTCGACAGCATCTCGAACTTCGGCGCGGTGTACGGCGACATCTCGTCGATGGACGCCCGCGAGACGTACTCCAAGGCCCTCCAGGCCGGCTGCGAGCAGATGGGTGTGCGCTACCTCGACAGCAACCCGGTCATCGCCGACGCGATCGGCAAGGACGACTGGCTCTTCGTCGACCGCATCCACTTCACCGACGAGGGCCACGACCTCGTCGCGGGCCTCCTCGCCGACAAGCTCGGCCTCAACTAGCTCTCCACCATCACCTCAAAGGACACAGCCATGACCTTCCTGCGCAACCTCATCAACAAGCTGCTCGGCCGCAAGCCGAAGCCGAAGAACGACGCCTCCATCTACCCGATGTTCTGACACCGCGCCTGATCACCCCCAGCGCCACAGCACCCCAGCCCCCGAACCCCCGAATCCCCCAGCACCCGAGAGAGAGGAACGACGTGGCAGCGCCCACCGTGGCCGCGGCACCGCCCCGCCCCAGCGGCCCGGACACCACCATCGCCGAATCCGCCAGGACCGTCTACGGCCGAGCCGTGGACCCCGAGGCGGCCCTGCCCGCGGGCCGTCTGCCGGCCGAGATCCGTGGAGAGCTCGCCGGCACCCAGGACCCCGACGGCACGCTGGACGAGCTGCGGCAGCGGGCGGCCGACTGGTCGGCGACGGAGACCCTGCGGTTCCAGGAGCTGCTCGGCCCGCTCGACCCCGGCACCCGAGCCGTGCTCGTCCGGCGGACCGCGCTGGCCTGCGCACCGCTCGCGCTGATGTCCGGCGCCTGGCTGCAGTGGCTGAGCTCACCGGGCAACGGCGACGACCCCGCCGTCCTGAGCGTGCTCGCGCTGTACGCGTCCGACCTGGGCGTCGGCGACCCGCGCGCCTCGCGCGGCGACGCCTACCTGCCGGTGCTGCGGCACCTGGGCGTATCGGAGAACGCCGTGCCCGCCGGCCGGCTCGCGGCGGACCAGCGCCTGGACGACGGCCACTTCCGGCTGCCGGCCCTGCTGCTCGCCATGAGCCGGCGCCCGGACGACTTCCTGCCGGAGATCCTCGGCGCCGACCTGTGCCTGCGGTCGGTCGGTCTGCTGCCGGCGCTGACGCTGGTACGGGCCGAGCAGCCGACGGTCACCCGCTGGGAGCTCGTCGACCCCGCCGCCCCGCGCGGTACGGGGCCCAGCGGCGCGGAGCTGGCGCTGACCGCCGTACAGCGGGTGGTGGCGCGGGACGGCGACGACGCCCGCACCCGCGTCGGCACCGGCTTCCGCTGGGCGCTGGCGGCCCTGCGGGAGTGGACGCAGCGGCTGCACGACGAACTGGTCGCGGCCTGCGACCCGGCGTTCGAGATGGCCGAACTGATGCGGCAGCGGGCCCGCGAGGGCGCGGTGTACCACCACTCCTTCCCCCTGGAGGGGCGGCCGCTCGCCGACTGGCTGAAGGACTGCCAGACCGACCCGCGGCCCATGCTGGGGGCGCTGTCCCGCAGCCGCCTGGTGCGGCCGGGCAACCCCGGGCAGAGCCTGCTGGTGAACGGCCTGGTGGGGGAGAACGGTCAGATGTTCCGGGTGTTCTCGCCCGAGGACCTGGACGTGGTACGCCGGTGGATCGGCTCCCTGCCCGGGCCCGCGGACGGCACCCCCGAGGGCGGCGCCGCCCTCGCCCCGTCCCGCCCGCTGGGGCTGGGCGCGTGGCGGGCCGAGTCCGACGGGCGGCCCCCGGCGGACCTGCGGGAGGCGTACCACCTGCTGCTGAACCGCACCGACACGCCTGCCGTACGCGCCTGGGCCCGCGAGTACGCGCACGGCTGGCTGGGCCGGTCGCGGCACGGCATGGACGACGCGGAGATGCCGCTGCCGCAGCGGTGGACGCCGCGAGGGCTGCGGCCGTGGCTGGTCGACATGCACGACCGGCACAGCGAGGCGTTCGAACAGGGCACCGAGGAGGAGCTGCCCAGCCGCGAGGCGCTCGTCGACTCCACCGTGCAGCTCGCCCCGCTGACCCTGATCGACGGAGCCTGGATCATGGGCTTCACCGACTACGAGCACGCCTCGTCGGAGATCGGGCACTCCCTCTTCGACACGTACTGGGACGAGCTGGGCAACGGCGAGGCCGACCTGAACCACCCGCTCATCTACCGCGAGGTCCTCACCGAGATGGGCTTCGACCTGCCGCCCACCAGCGCCCGCGCGTTCGCGGAGTGGGAAGGCTTCCGGGACTCCTCCTTCGAACTGCCGGTGTACTGGCTGAGCATCGGGCGATTCCCGCAGACCTTCATGCCGGAGGTGCTCGGGCTGAACCTGGCGATGGAGCTCTCCGGCGTCGGCGGCACCTACCGGCGGGCCCGGCTGGCGCTGAAGAAGTACGGGTTCAGCACCCGCTTCGTCGACATCCACAACACGGTGGACAACGTGGCGACGGGCCACTCGGCGTGGGCCGCCGACGCCATCGACACCTACCTCTCGTCCATCACGGCCTCCCAGGGCGCGGGCGCGCTGGACGCCGCCTGGGCGCGCGTACGCACCGGTTACCGCTCGCTCAACCCGCCGACGGGCTTCCGCGCCCGCCAGGCCGGACGCCGCGCCATGCGCTCCGCGGGCAAGGCCCGCTGACTCGGCTTGCGCCTGCCTGCGCTGACCTGCCGGTCTCCCTGCGGGCCTCCCGCACCCACCGACGCACCTCCCCACCCCCTCCCCTAGGAGTTCTCCCATGCCCGATCTGATCCTGGGCATAGCCGCCTACTACCACGACAGTGCGGCTGCCCTGATCGTCGACGGCGTCCCCGTGGCCGCCGCCCAGGAGGAGCGGTTCAGCCGCATCCGGCACGACTCCGCCTTCCCCGCCAAAGCCATCCGGTACTGCCTGGACGAGGCGGGCGTCACGCTCGACGACGTCTCCGCCGTCGCCTACTACGAGGACCCGGAGCTGAAGTGGCGCCGCGTCCTCACCACCTTCGCCGGCGCCGCGCCGAACGGCTTCCCCTCCTTCCGGGAGACCCTCCCCGCCTGGCTGAAGTGGAAGCGCCGCACCGCGGACGTGGTCCGCGACGAGCTGGCCGCCCTGGGCCTGGGCCGGGTCCCCGAGCTCCACGTCCGGCGGCACCACGAGTCGCACGCCGCCTCGGCGTTCTACCCGAGCCCGTACGAATCCGCCGCCGTGCTGTGCATCGACGGGGTCGGCGAATGGGCCACCACCACGCTGTGGCACGGCCGTGGCACGCAGTTGGACGCGGTCTCCGAGATCCGCTTCCCGCACTCCCTCGGGCTGCTGTACTCGGCGTTCACGTACTTCTGCGGCTTCAAGGTCGACTCGGGCGAGTACAAGCTGATGGGCCTCGCCCCCTACGGCAAGCCCCGCTACGCCCAGCTGATCCGCGAGAAGCTGATCGACATCAAGCCGGACGGCTCCTTCCGGCTCGACATGGACTACTTCGAGTACCTGCGCGGCCAGGTGATGACGGGCCGCGGCTTCGAGCAGCTCTTCGGCGGCCCCCGCCGACGCCCGGAAGGCCCGCTCACAGAGCGCGAGTTCGACCTCGCCGCCTCGGTGCAGCAGGTCACCGAAGAGGTCGTCCTGCTGCTGGCGAAGCACGCCCGCGAGGTCACGGGTGAGCGCAACCTCGTCATGGCCGGCGGTGTGGCGCTCAACTGCGTCTCCAACGGAAAGGTCATCAACGCCGGCATCTTCGACGAGGTGTGGGTCCAGCCCGCGGCCGGCGACGCCGGTGGCGCGCTCGGCGCGGCCCTCGCCGTCGCCTCCGACCGCGGCGCCCCGCGCAGCCACCTGGGCAACGGCACGGACGGTATGTCCGGCTCGCTGCTCGGCCCCGAGTTCGACGACGAGGCGATCGCCGCCTACCTGGACGGCGAGAACATCCCGTACACCCGACTCACCCCCGAGGAGCTGGCCCGCCAGACCGCGGCGGAGCTGGCGCAGGGGAAGATCGTCGGTTGGTTCCAGGGCCGGATGGAGTTCGGGCCCCGGGCGCTGGGCGCCCGCTCGATCATCGGCGACCCGCGCGACCCGGTGATGCAGTCCGCCATGAACCTCAAGATCAAGTTCCGGGAGTCGTTCCGGCCCTTCGCCCCCTCGGTGCTCGCCGAGGACGCCAAGGACTACTTCGAGCTCCACCAGGAGAGCCCGTACATGCTGGTGGTCACCGGCGTCTCTCCCGCCCAGCGGATCGAGACCGGCGGGGGCGACGCCGACATCAGCGGACTCGACCTGCTCAAGGTGCAGCGCTCCACCATCCCGGCCGTCACCCACGTCGACCACTCGGCCCGGGTGCAGACCGTCACCCCCGAGCGGAACGCCCCGTACCACCGCCTGCTGACCGAGTTCAAGGACCAGACCGGCTGCCCCGTACTGGTCAACACCTCCTTCAACGTGCGCGGCGAACCGATCGTCGCCAGCCCCGCCGAGGCGTACGCCTGCTTCATGCGGACCAACATCGACCGCCTCGCCGTCGGCAACTTCCTGCTGCGCAAGGAGGACCAGCCGGTCTGGCAGGAGGAGACGGACTGGCGCGACGAGATCCCCCTCGACTGACCGACCGCCGAGAACCGACAGCTGCAACCGCAACCGGCAAACGACAGAAAGGACGTGCGAGCCGTGCGTACCGTACTACTGGCCATCGTCTACTACCTGGTGATCACCCCGATCGGCCTGATCACGAAGGCAGTCCGCGACCCGCTCGCCCGCAGCGTGGACCCGAAGGCCGCCAGTTACTGGACCGCCCCCACCCCGTCAGCGGTCTGAGCCCCGCCGGCTGCCGGGGGGAGAGGGCCCACACCGAACCCTCTCCCCCCGGCTGCCCGGGCCCCCACGAACACGAACTCGCAGGAGAGATCATGCGCGCATCGCCGCCCCCGACAGAACGGACAGACCAGCAGCAGCCCAAGGGAGGCACCGGAGAGGCCGTCCGCCTCACCGTGCCGGTCGCCATGGCGTACATACCCCTGGGGGTGGCATTCGGCGTCCTGCTGACCGCGAGCGGTATCAACTGGTACTGGGCACCGCTCTCCACCCTGCTGATCTACGCCGGGTCCATCGAATTCCTCGCAGTCGGCTTCATGGTGGCCGGACTGCCGCTCTACCAGGTCGCTTTCACGTCGCTGATCGTGAACTTCCGGCACATCTTCTACGGCCTGTCCTTCCCGATCGACCGGCTGCGCGGACGCGTTCAGAAGACGTACGGCGTCTTCGCCCTGACCGACGAGACCTACGGCATCACCTCGGCCGGCCCCGGATCCCACCTGACCGGCCGGCAGATCACCATCCTGCAGGTGGTCAGCCACGTGTGGTGGTTCCTCGGCGCGCTGCTCGGCGCACTGCTCGGCCAGGTGATCCCGGAGAGCGTCAAGGGCTTCGAGTTCGCCCTCACCGCCATGTTCCTGACCCTCGC
This sequence comes from Streptomyces sp. NPDC093546, assembly GCF_044765045.1. Taxonomy (NCBI): domain Bacteria; kingdom Bacillati; phylum Actinomycetota; class Actinomycetes; order Kitasatosporales; family Streptomycetaceae; genus Streptomyces; species Streptomyces sp. NPDC093546. The sequence continues at coordinate 157,135 of NZ_JBIWJG010000016.1, forward strand.
GGTCAACGCGGTGCGTACGAGCAGGAGCGCGACGCTCGTCCTGCTCGCCCTGGGCGCCGGAGCGATCGGCTACTTCGTGGACCGCTATGTGATCGAGGAGTCCTTCCTCATCGTGAGCCTGCTGCTCTACGTGGTCGTCATCAGCGCTATGTACAAGAAGGAAAAGGAGCAGGCGAAGTGAACACCCTCTCCGATATGCACGCCTTCGCCGTCGTCGGCGTGATCGCCCTGGTGACCGTGGCGCTCCGGGCGGCTCCTTTCGTCGTCCTCGGGAAGCTGGCCGCGAACGGTTACCTGCGCTACCTCGGCGAGAAGATGCCGACCGGCGTGATGGTGCTGCTGGTGGCGTACACCATCAAGGACCTCGACGTGACCGCCTATCCGTACGGACTGCCGAAGCTGGTCTCACTCTCTTTGGCGGCGGTCATGTACTGGAAGACGGACAACGCGCTGCTGTCCATTGGTGGGGGCGTCGCGCTCTACATGATTCTTGTCAATGGAGTGATCTGACGTGGTGGCATGGGAGGGAGCCGGATCCGGTACGTCCACGGCCGCGGTGCTTGTTCTGGAGGACGGGCGGAGTTTCCGGGGGCGGGCTTACGGCGCGGTGGGGGAGACGTTTGGTGAGGCGGTTTTCAACACCGGTATGACCGGTTATCAGGAGACGCTGACCGATCCGTCGTATCACCGGCAGGTGGTGGTGATGACGGCGCCGCACGTCGGTAACACGGGTGTGAATGACGAGGACCCGGAGTCGAAGAGGATCTGGGTGTCGGGTTATGTGGTGCGGGATCCTGCCCGTGTCACGTCGAGCTGGCGGGCGAAGCGGACGCTGGACGAGGAGCTCGCGGCTCAGGGTGTGGTGGGTATCAGCGGCATCGACACCCGTGCTCTGACCCGGCATCTGCGGGAGCGCGGCGCCATGCGGGTGGGCATTTTCTCCGGTGACGCGATCGTCGGGGACGCCGACATGCTGGCCAGGGTGCTGGCGCAGCCGCAGATGAAGGGCGCGAACCTGTCGGCCGAGGTGGCGACGAGTGAGCCGTATGTCGTGCCGGCGATCGGTGAGAAGAGGTTCACTGTCGCCGCGATCGATCTCGGTATCAAGGGGATGACCCCGCATCGGATGGCCGAGCGTGGCATCGAGGTGCATGTGCTGCCCGCCACCGCGACCGCGGAGGATGTGTACGCGGTCAGTCCGGATGGTGTGTTCTTCTCCAACGGCCCCGGTGACCCTGCTACCGCCGACCATCCGGTGGCTTTGATGCGGGCGGTGTTGGAGCGGAAGACGCCGTTGTTCGGTATCTGCTTCGGTAACCAGATTCTGGGCCGGGCGCTGGGGTTTGGCACTTACAAGTTGAAGTACGGGCACCGCGGGGTCAATCAGCCGGTGCAGGACCGTACGACGGGGAAGGTCGAGGTGACCGCGCACAACCACGGCTTCGCCGTGGACGCGCCGCTGGACAAGCCGTCCGACACTCCCTTCGGCCGGGCTGAGGTTTCCCACGTGTGTTTGAACGACAACGTGGTGGAGGGCCTGCAGCTGCTGGACCAGCCGGCTTTCAGTGTGCAGTACCACCCGGAGGCGGCTGCCGGACCGCACGACGCCGCGTATCTGTTCGACCGTTTTGTATCCCTGATGGAGGCCGAGCGTGCCTAAGCGCACCGATATCCAGTCCGTCCTGGTCATCGGCTCCGGCCCGATCGTGATCGGCCAGGCCGCCGAGTTCGACTATTCCGGCACCCAGGCGTGCCGCGTGCTGAAGGCGGAGGGCCTGCGGGTCATCCTGGTCAACTCCAACCCCGCGACGATCATGACCGACCCGGAGATCGCCGACGCCACCTACGTCGAACCGATCACCCCCGAGTTCGTCGAGAAGATCATCGCCAAGGAACGCCCCGACGCCCTCCTGCCCACCCTCGGTGGTCAGACCGCGCTCAACACCGCCATCTCCATGCACGAGCAGGGTGTGCTGGAGAAGTACGGCGTCGAGCTGATCGGCGCCAACGTGGAGGCCATCCACAAGGGCGAGGACCGCGACCTGTTCAAGGGCGTCGTGGAAGAGGTCCGGAAGAAGATCGGGCACGGTGAGTCGGCCCGCTCGGTGATCTGCCACTCCATGGACGACGTCCTCAAGGGCGTCGACACCCTCGGCGGCTACCCCGTCGTTGTCCGCCCCTCCTTCACCATGGGCGGCGCCGGCTCCGGCTTCGCCCACAACGAAGAAGAACTGCGCCGCATCGCCGGGCAGGGCCTGACCCTCTCGCCGACCACCGAGGTGCTCCTGGAGGAGTCCATCCTCGGCTGGAAGGAGTACGAGCTGGAGCTGATGCGCGACAAGCACGACAACGTCGTGGTCGTGTGCTCGATTGAGAACTTCGACCCGATGGGCGTGCACACGGGTGACTCGATCACCGTCGCCCCGGCGATGACCCTGACCGACCGCGAGTACCAGATCTTGCGTGATGTCGGTATCGCGATCATCCGCGAGGTCGGTGTCGACACCGGTGGCTGCAACATCCAGTTCGCCGTCAACCCGGTCGATGGCCGGGTCATCGTCATCGAGATGAACCCGCGCGTCTCGCGCTCCTCCGCGCTGGCGTCGAAGGCGACTGGTTTCCCGATCGCGAAGATCGCGGCCCGTCTCGCCGTCGGCTACACCCTGGACGAGATCCCGAACGACATCACGGAGAAGACCCCGGCGTCCTTCGAGCCGACGCTCGACTACGTCGTCGTCAAGGCGCCGCGGTTCGCGTTCGAGAAGTTCCCGTCGGCTGACTCGACGCTGACGACCACGATGAAGTCGGTCGGCGAGGCGATGGCGATTGGCCGGAACTTCACCGAGGCGCTGCAGAAGGCGCTGCGGTCGCTGGAGAAGAAGGGCAGCCAGTTCACGTTCGTGGGGGAGCCGGGAGAGTGTGCCGCCCTTCTTCAGGAGGCCCAGCGGCCTACTGACGGCCGGATCAACACGGTCATGCAGGCGATCCGTGCGGGTGCCACCCCGGAGGAGGTCTTTGACGCGACGAAGATCGACCCGTGGTTTGTGGACCAGTTGTTCCTGATCAAGGAGATCGCTGACGAGATCGCCAAGGCCCCGGAGCTCACCCCGTCCCTGCTTGCGTACGCGAAGCGCCACGGCTTCTCCGACGCCCAGATCGCCGAGATCCGCGGCCTGCGCGAAGACGTCGTCCGCGAGGTCCGCCACGCGCTTGGCGTCCGCCCGGTCTACAAGACGGTCGACACCTGCGCCGCCGAGTTCGCGGCGAAGACGCCGTACTTCTACTCCTCCTACGACGAGGAGAGCGAGGTCGCGCCGCGCGAGAAGCCCGCCGTGATCATCCTGGGCTCGGGCCCGAACCGCATCGGGCAGGGCATTGAGTTCGACTACTCCTGCGTCCACGCCTCCTTCGCCCTGTCGGAGGCGGGCTACGAGACGGTCATGGTCAACTGCAACCCCGAGACCGTCTCGACCGACTACGACACCTCCGACCGCCTGTACTTCGAGCCGCTGACGCTCGAGGACGTGCTGGAGATCGTCCACGCCGAGTCCCTCGCCGGCCCCATCGCCGGTGTCGTGGTCCAGCTCGGCGGCCAGACCCCCCTCGGTCTGGCCCAGGCGCTGAAGGACAACGGCGTACCCGTCGTCGGCACCTCCCCGGAAGCCATCCACGCCGCCGAGGACCGCGGCGCGTTCGGCCGCGTCCTGGACGAGGCCGGGCTGCCCGCGCCCCAGTACGGCACCGCGTTCTCCTTCGAGGACGCCGCGCGGATCGCCGCCGGTATCGGCTACCCGGTGATGGTCCGTCCGTCGTACGTGCTCGGCGGGCGCGGCATGCAGATCGTCTACGACGAGCCGTCGCTGGCCACCTACCTGGAGCAGCACGCCGGGCTCATCGACGACCACCCGGTCCTGGTCGACCGCTTCCTGGACGATGCGATCGAGATCGATGTCGACGCGCTGTACGACGGCACCGAGCTCTACCTCGGCGGCGTGATGGAGCACATCGAGGAAGCCGGTATCCACTCCGGTGACTCCGCCTGCGCCCTGCCCCCCATCACCCTGGGCGGGCATGACATCAAGCGCCTGCGCGCCTCCACCGAAGCCATCGCGCGCGGCGTCGGCGTACGCGGGCTGATCAACATCCAGTTCGCGATGGCCGGCGACATCCTCTACGTCCTGGAAGCCAACCCCCGCGCCTCGCGCACGGTGCCCTTCACCTCCAAGGCGACCGCGGTGCCGTTGGCGAAGGCCGCCGCCCGCATCTCCCTCGGAGCGACGATCGCCGAGCTGCGCGCCGAGGGACTGCTGCCGAAGACCGGCGACGGTGGCACCCTGCCGCTGGACGCGCCGATCTCCGTCAAGGAGGCCGTGATGCCGTGGTCGCGCTTCCGCGACGTCCAGGGCCAGGGTGTGGACACCGTCCTGGGTCCGGAGATGCGCTCGACCGGTGAGGTCATGGGCATCGACGCCGTCTTCGGCACCGCTTACGCGAAGTCGCAGGCCGGCGCGTATGGTCCGCTGCCGACCAAGGGGCGGGCGTTCATCTCGGTGGCCAACCGGGACAAGCGGTCGATGATCTTCCCGGCGCGTGAGCTGGTCGCGCACGGTTTCGAGCTGCTGGCCACCTCCGGCACCGCCGAGGTCCTCAAGCGCAACGGCATCAACGCCACCGTCGTGCGCAAGCAGTCCGAGGGCGAAGGGCCGGGCGGGGAGAAGACCATCGTGCGCCTCATCCACGACGGTGAGGTCGACCTGATCGTCAACACCCCCTACGGCACCGGCGGCCGTCTCGACGGCTACGAGATCCGCACCGCCGCCGTCGCCCGCGGCGTCCCGTGCCTGACCACGGTCCAGGCACTCGCCGCCGCCGTCCAAGGCATAGCGGCGTTCCGGAGCCTCCCTGGAGAGGTCCGGTCGCTGCAGGAGCACCATCGCGTCGTCCGCCGGGACCAGGTCCCCGACGCCGCGCGGTACGCGCGCCTCCAGGTACTGCCGCCGCAGGCGGAGGAGGACAGCACCCTGGCCGAGCTGGAGACGGCTCTGGACCTCGTCTCGCTGCCGCAGCTGCGCGAAGAGGCAGCGCTCGGCGCGCGATGAGTCGCCGCCTCAGCGCTCCTACCGCCCCCCGTCTGCCGCGTCTCCCCGGGAATCGCCTGCCATGAACACGTACGTCGTCACCAGTGCTCCGCCGAGCCCCGACGCCGACCCGCACCTCGGCCTGCTCGCAGGCTCCTTCCTCGGCGCCGATGTGCTCAGCCGCCATCTGCGCCAGCGGGGCCACCACGTGCGGTACGTCGGCTACTGCGACGAGCACTCCACCCGGGTGGCGTCCCGCGCCGCCGAGTCCGGCGTCACGCCGCACGCCCTCGCCAGGGTCGTCGGCGACCGGATGGGGGACACCCTCGCTCTGGGCGCGATGCGCCCCGACTGGTTCACCCGACCGCTCACCGACACCGCGCACGCCCACGCGGTACGCCGCTTCTTCCTCGGACTGTGGGAGGCGGGCGTACTGGAGGTGCGGGAGCTTCCGGTCTTCCGCTGCGGTCCCTGCGGCGGCCGGTATCTGCACGAGGCGGATGTGCGCGGCAGGTGCGGGCACTGCGCGGCACCCGCCGACGGCGGGTACTGCGGGTCCTGCGGGCTCCCGCAGGACCCGGTGCGGCTCGCCGACCCGCGGTGCGCCGTCTGCGGGGCGGTGCCCGACACCGTCCCCCAGCGCCGGATCGCCTTCCCGCTGGAGCGCTACCGCGAGCAGCTCGCGGCGTACCACGACAAGGCACGGGGCGAGGCCGAGTGGCGGCCCCGGGCCCGCACCTTCGTGGACCGGCTGCTCGCCGACGAGCTGCCCGCCGTCCCGGTCAGCCGGAAGGCGGGCCACGGCATCCCGGTGCCGCTGCCCGGCTGGGAGGAGCACGTCCTCGACACGGGGTTCAGCGGCATCTGGGGGCTCGTCGCGGCCACCGAGCGGCTGGCGGAGGCGTACGGCGAGCGGATCGCGGAGGCGTACGACGGCGACCAGGCCGGCGGGGCGCCGCAGCTGTGGTCCGACCCGGAGGCCCGGATCGTCGCCTTCACCGGTGTCGACCAGCTCTTCCTCCACACCGTGCTGTGGCCCGCGCTGCTTCTCGCCGAGGGCACGCTCGGCCTGCCCGGCCAGGTGGTGGTCAGCGAGGCCGTCCAGCCGAGGGGCATGGAGTCGGGTGCCGTGTGGGGCGGCGCGTTCCTGCGCCGGACGAACGCCGACGCCCTGCGCTTCCACCTCTGCCTCACCGCCGCCGAGCGGGCGGAGGGCGACTTCTCCCTGGGCGAGTACGCCGACACCGTCGCCACCGTGCTGGCCGGCGGGCTGGAGACGTGGACCGACACCGTACTGGACCTGCTCGCCGAGGACTTCGGCAGCGCCGTCCCCGGTGCCGCGCCGGCCGGCCCGATGGCCGTCGAGAGGCGTGACCTGACCCTGCGGATCGCGGACGCGCTCGGAGCCGAGGCGTACTCGCCGCTGCGCGCCGCGGAGGCCCTGGCGACCGCCGTGGAGAGGGCGGTGGTCGACGTACACCGGCTGCGGATGCTCCGTGACGCCGGGCCCGGGCAGGAGTACGCGCCGGGGCTGGCCGCCCACGTCGAGCTGCTCGCCGCGTTCACGGTGGCGGCGGCGCCGCTGATGCCCGGCTGGTCCGCGTTACTCGCCGGGGAGTTGGGCATCGCCGTGGACCAGGAGTCCCGGCTGCCGGTCTGGGCCGAGGAGGACGAGCGCCTCGTCCCGGCCGGGACGGTCCTGCCGGACGCGGTGCCGGTGTACTTCCACGAGCAGTGACGAGGACAGGCCGCGTGGTGGACCGCGACGGCCCAAGGCCACCGCACCCGGCAGGGGGTGCGGTGGCCTTGGGCCGTCGCGGCGAAGTCCGGGGGAGTCAGCCCCAGATGGGCTCGTTGGTCGTCGTGGTGGTCGTGCCGCCCGTGGCCGAGGCGGTGGTCGCGAGGACGGGGCCGTTCTGCTGGGCCGCGGCGGCGGTCGCGCCACCCAGGGCGACGAGGGTGAGGGCGACGGCGGTGAAGGTGGCGGTGACGGCGGCGCGGAACATGCGGAATCCCCTATTCGCAGTGTGACGGCTCGTGACTGCCGGTGTTCCCCGGCGGCACTGATACTGCCGTCGCACAGCGCGCGCCGACAGGGAGATCGCCTGGCACGAACCGCCCCGGCACAACCGTGTCACCCCTGGCCGGTACGTCCGCCGGTTGGACAACGCGTTGCATTACCGTGGTTCGTGGCCGACACTGCCTTCCGGCGCGGATGGACAACAGCGACGGGGCCGCGCCGGAGGACAACGGGGTCCGTACAACTCAGGGCAGCGACCGTGACACAGGTTCGTACCGCCCGCTCAGCGCTGTGTCTTGTGTGGGGGAGCTGTCCACGTGCTGACTCCGTTCGGTCTCACGGAAGGGGCCGACCGGCTCTACCGGTTCGTCCTGGCCCAGCCGGGGTGCGACGCGGCGGAGGCCGCAGAGGAATTCGGAGGCTCGGCACAGGCGTTGGACGAGGCGCTTCAGGAGCTGACGCGCCTCGAACTGCTCACGTCGGACGGGCCGGACAACGGCCGGCTGTACGTCGTGAACCCCAAGGCCGCGCTCGACACGCTGCTCGCGTTCCAGCAGGCCGAGATAGCCGAGCGGAACCGCACCCTGGCCCGCAGCCAGGCCGCCGCCGAGATGCTGCTCGCCCAGTACGCCGCGCGGCACGGCGGCGACGAGGAGCCGGAGGTCGAGCAACTCCGCGGCATCGAGGCGGTGCAGGCCCGGATGGCCGACCTGGTGCCCACCATGCACAAGGAGTCCCTGGCCTTCGTGCCCGGCGGTGCGCAGACCCCGGCGGTCCTGGCGGCGAGCAAGGGGACCAGCGCGGAGCCGCTGGCACGCGGCGTGCGGATGCGCTCGGTGTACCTGGACTCCATCCGCAACGCCCCGGGCACCCTGGAGCACGCCCAGTGGCTCACCGAACACGGCGCGGAGGTCCGCACCGTGCCGGCGCTGCCCATGCGGCTGTGGATCAAGGACCGGGAGCTGGCGATGGTGCCGATCGACCCGGCCGACAGCACGGCGGGCGCGGTGCTCCTGCGCCAGCCCGGCGCGGTGGCGGCGTTCCTCGCACTGTTCGAATCGGTGTGGGCCTCGGCCGTCCCCTTCGGCGAGGCCCCCCGGCGCAGCCTGGAAGACCCCGGCTCACAGCCCCGCGAACTGCTCCGCCTGCTGGCGCGGGGCTACACGGACGAGGCCGCGGCCCGCCGCCTGGGCATCTCCCTGCGCAGCGAGCGGCGCCTGATCTCGGAGCTGATGGAGAAACTCGACGCCCAGAGCCGCTTCCAACTGGGCCAGCGGGCAGTTGAGAACGGCTACATCTGAGCAGACGGTCACCGGAACCGGTGCGATGGTCGCGCCGCCGGCCACTCAACCCGCCCTCAGGGCCGCGAGGAAGTCCAGCCTGGTCTCGAGCCGGGCCAGGTCCCGGCCGGTGAGGTGCTCGATGCGGGCGATGCGGTGGCGCAGCGAGTTGACGTGGAGGCGGAGCCGGGCGGCGCACCGGGTCCAGGAGGCGTCGCAGTCGAGGAACGCCTCCAGCGTGGGCAGCAGGTCGGTCCGGTGGCGGCTGTCGTGGTCGCGCAGGGGGCCGAGGAGCCGGGTGGCGAAGGCGTGCCGGGTCTCGGCCGGAATGAGGGGCAGCAGCGCCAGGATGTGTGAGGTGAGGTCGTCGGGGCCGCGTACGGTCACGCGGTCGGGGCCGTCGGCGGCGACCCGCAGCGCGGTACGGGCCTGGTCGAGCGCGCGGCGCGCGTTCCCGGGCGCGGGCACCGGGGAGCTGACGCCGATCGAGACGCTGCCCGTGGGGCCGAGCCAGCGGGTGAGCACCGCGGTGAGTCTTCGTTGGAGGGCGGGGCAGTCGAGGACCGGTTCGCGGGGTGCGTCCGGGCGCTCGGGCAGCCGTACGAGGAGGACGGCCTGCTCGGCGTCGACGGTGCCGGCGACGTCCTCCGGCGGTACTGGGACCGGGCCGTCCTCCTGGATGAGGGCCTCCTCCAGCAGGACGCGCAGGGCCGCGGCGGGGATGGGGCGGGTCGCGTCCCACTCTCCCTCGGCCACCACGAACTGGCAGCGCTGCCAGCGGTCGCGCCGGGTGACGACGCAGTGCGCGGTGCTGCGCAGCCGGACGGGCCACTCGTCGGGTGGGACGTGGCTGTACAGCAGATCCAGGATCCGGCGGGCGAGGTCGCTGAGCACCGCCTTCTCCTGGTGGTGCGCGGACCGCGCGTCGGCGACCAACTCGACGATCCGGTCGAGGAGATCCCCGTCCCCCGCGGGCCACGCCGACGTGTCGGCGTCCACCACGAGCAGCCAGTCACCCAGCTCGGTGGCATGCTCGCCCGCGGTCGACGCCGCCCCCGCCCCCGCCGCCGACGGCGGCGCGGCGTCGCGTACGGGCACGAGCGAGTAGAGCCGGTCGCCGAGCGCGACCCGGTGGGGAGCCGCCTCGCCCGCGCGGCGCGCGGCGAGGTACCTCGCGGCCAGCGCCACCGCCGTCTTGGCACGCAACGGAGGCTGTGCGCCGGCGATCTGACGTCCCGTCGCCGAGAGGACCCGCACGTCGAGGCCGAGGCTGCTGCGCAGCAGCTCCAGTACGGAATCCGGGGCGCCCTGGTCGGTGAGGAGCCGCCGGTGGCGTTCGACCACGGCGGCGAGGTCGCCGACGGGCCGGCGCTGCAGACGGCGCAGGACGTGCTCGGTGATCGCGGTGAACGACGTCTCGGGCCGTACGGCGATGAGGGGCAGGCCGTGGCGCCGGCAGGCGCGTACGACGTCGTCCGGGACGTACCCGTGCTCGACCTCGCCGGCGGCGAGGGCCGTGACGCCCGCGCGGTCGAGGATGCGCACGAAGGGATCGGCGTCTCCGTCCCGCTGCCACCAGGCGAGCCCGGTGAGGACGAGTTCACCGCCGGTGAGGAATCGGCCGGGGTCGGCCAGGTCGATGGTCGGGACGGCGCGTATGGCTCGGTCGAGGACGCCGTCGTCGGCGTCCGGGCCCACGAGGAGAAGCAGTCCCAGCTCCTCGACGCCCAGGAGTTCGCGTAGCCGCATGATCGTCACTCTCTCACGCAGCGGCGCATGTGGGGCCGGAATGACCGCAGTTCACCGGGACGGGGTGGTGGGAAAGCACGGTCGTCCACAGGCGACGGGGAAGCCGCTTCTGAGCGTTCGGTGACTGTCTCGCCCCAGTCGCCGCGCTGTCTACTTCTGCGGGTGCGGCCGAGAGCGACTTCGGGCCCTTCCCTCGAAGCGACGCAACGGCGCAACGGCGCAACGACGCCCGGACGAACGACTCACCCGAACAACTCCGAGAAGACCACCGAGGAGAGCCGCTCATGGAATTTCTTCGCCCCGCCGACTGGGCGGAGGCGCTCGCCGCGAAGGCAGAGCACCCCACCGCGGTACCGATCGCGGGTGGCACCGATGTCATGGTCGAGATCAACTTCGACCACCGCCGCCCCCAGTACCTCCTGGACCTGGGCCGTATCGCCGAGCTCCAGGAGTGGCACGTAGGCCAGGACACCGTCCGTCTGGGCGCCTCCGTGCCGTACACGCGGATCATGGAGAACCTCCGTGACGAGCTGCCGGGCCTGGCCCTGGCGTCCCACACGGTCGCGT
>NZ_JBIWJG010000017.1:0-132309 GCF_044765045.1 Streptomyces sp. NPDC093546
CCCTTCGGGCACGGGAGGTGCCCCCACCGCATGGACTCCCTCCTCCGCCTTGCGATCGCACGCACCAGACGCCGCTCGCTGATCCGGCCTGATCGGCAAGACACCCCCTAGCCGCTCTGCGCGGGCGGCGCGTGAAGCGCGTGAAGGGGCGGGGCCGGGGCATCAAGCCCCGGCCCCGCCCCTTCACGCCACCCGCGCGGGCCACTCGGCCGCGCCCCCTTCTCGCCCTTCGGCCCCGCCCGCGTTCCGTCCGGGCGGTGTTCGTGGCGTGGGACCGGCTCCGGGTACCCGGCCCGCCCCGTACACACTCCGGGCAGAGGCCGCCATACTGGACCGGCGGGGGAGGGGCGTGGCGAACCGACGGGGGCGAGAGCACGCTATGGGGGACACCAGGCTGATCCACGGACGCTACCGGTTGCACGAGGTGATCGGGCGCGGCGGCATGGGCGAGGTGTGGCGCGCCACGGACGAGGCGCTCGGCCGCCGCGTCGCGGTCAAGTGTCTCAAACCGCTCGGTCTCGGGCCGGGGCGCGACGAGAACCTCGTAGGCGCGCTGCGCGAGCGCTTCCGCCGCGAGGCGCGCGTCGCGGCCGCGCTCCAGCACCGCGGCGTGACGGTGGTCCACGACTTCGGCGACTGGGACGGCGTGCTCTACCTCGTCATGGAGCTCCTCGACGGCCGCGACCTCAGCAGGCTCCTGGAGGACGAAGAGCACCGGCCGCTGCCGGTCCACGACGTCGTCGACATCGCCGAACAGGTCGCCGACGCCCTCGCGTACACGCATCGTCAGGGCGTCGTCCACCGCGACCTCAAGCCGGCCAACATCGTGCGCCTCACCGACGGCACGGTGAAGATCTGCGACTTCGGCATCGCCCGCCTCGGCGCCGACATCGGCTTCACCGCCCGCCTCACGGGCACCGGTATTGCCATGGGCACCCCGCACTACATGTCGCCCGAGCAGATCGGCGGCGGGTCCGTCGACCACCGCAGCGACCTGTACTCGCTGGGGTGCGTGCTGTACGAGATGGCCACCGGGGCCCCGCCGTTCGACCTCGGCGACGCCTGGGCGATCCTCGTCGGCCACCGCGACACCCCGCCGCAGCCGCCGCGCGCCCACCGGCCCGAACTGCCCGAGTTCTTCGAGCGGATCGTCCTCGACCTGCTCGCCAAGGCCCCGGAGGACCGCCCGGACGACGCCGCCGACCTGCGCCGCCGCCTCACCGCCGCCCGAACGGCCGGTTCGGGCGACGCGCCCCCGCCGTACGCAGGTCCATGGCGGGACGGTCAGCCCGCCGGACGGCCCCTGCCGGACCGCGCGCCGCGCCTGCCCTCCTGGACGCGGTCCATGACCACCGGACCCAAGGCCGTCGGCACCAGCACCCTGCGCGCCACCCCGCCCGACCCCTCCGCCGGCCTCACCGGCCAGTGGACCGCCCCCCAGCCCCCGCCGTCGGCCCCCGAGCCGCACGCCGTGCTCGGCGCGCTCGCCGCCCGGCACCACGCGGCCCTCGGCCCCGACCACCCCGACACGCTCGCGGCCCAGCAGGAGATGGCGTACGTCCTCGGCTGCCAGGGCCGCCACTTCGAGGCGCACCAGCTGTACCGGCGCGTGCTCGCGGCCCGCGAACGCACCCTCGGCCCCGACCACCCCGACACCCTGCGCTGCCGCCACAACCTGGCGTACAGCCTCGGCCGGCTGGGGCGCCTGGAGGAGGCGTACCGCATGGCGGCCGACGTCGCCGCGGCCCGCGCCGGGCTGCTCGGCCCCGAGCACCCGGACACCCTGGCCACCCGGTACGAGGTGGCGCACACCCTCGGCCGGCTGGGCCGCTGGCCCGAGGCCCTGCACGCCTACCGCGAGGTCGCCGACGCCCGCGCCCGCACCCTGGGCCCGGACCACTCCGACACGCTCGCCGCCCGCTACGAGACCGGCATCAGCCTCGGCCGCCTCGGCCGCAGCCACGAGGCCCTGGCGCTCTACCGCGACCTCGTGGACGCACGCACCCGGGCGCAGGGCCCCGACGACCCGGAGACCCTGCGCGCCCGGCACGGCGTCGGCGTCAACCTCGGACGCCTCGGCCGCTGGGAGGAGGCGCTCGCCGAGGCCCGCGAGGTGTGCGCGATCCGCGAGCGGGTGCTGGGCCCCGACCACCCCGACACGCTCGCCAGCTGCCGCGAGGCCGCCGCCGCGCTGGGCTGGCTGGGCCGCTGGCCGGAGGCCCTGCGCGGCTACCAGCGGGTCGCCGCCGCCCGCGAGCGGACCCTCGGCCCCGCCCACCCCGACACACTCGCCGGCCGCGACGACGAGGCACACTGCCTGGAGCAGCTCGGCCGCCACGCCGAGGCCGCCGAGCTCCACCGCCGGGTCGCCGCCCACACGAGCCACCGCGGAGAGGAACCATGACGCCCTCGCGCCCGTACGACGCCGTCATCGTCGGCGGCGGCCACAACGGCCTGGTCGCCGCCGCCTACCTGGCCCGCGCGGGGAGCAGCGTCCTCGTCCTGGAACGGCTGCCCGCCACCGGCGGGGCGGCCGTCTCCACCCGGCCCTTCACCGGGGTCGACGCCCGCCTCTCGCGCTACTCCTACCTGGTGTCCCTGCTGCCGCCGAAGATCGTCCGCGAGCTCGGCCTGCGCTTCGCCGTCCGCCCCCGTCGCGTCTCCTCGTACACCCCCACCCTGCGCGACGGCCGCGTCGGCGGCCTCCTCATCGGCGGGGAGCGCACCACCCGGGAGTCGTTCGCCGCGCTCACCGGCTCGGACGCCGAGTACGCGGCCTGGCGGCGCTTCCACGCCCGCACCCGGCACGTCGCCGCACGCGTCTTCCCCACCCTCACCGAGCCACTGCCCACCCGGGACGCCCTGCGCGCCCGCGTCGCCGACGACGCGGCGTGGCGGGCCCTCTTCGAGGAGCCGCTCGGCGTCACGATCGAGGAGCACTTCCACGACGACCTGGTCCGCGGCGTGGTCCTCACCGACGCGCTGATCGGCACCTTCGCGGACGCCCACGACCCGTCCCTCGTACAGAACCGCTGCTTCCTCTACCACGTGATCGGCGGCGGCACCGGCGACTGGAACGTGCCGGTCGGCGGCATGGGGGCGCTCACCGACGCCCTCGCGGACGCGGCGCGCGCGGCGGGCGCCGAGATCGCCACCGGCCGCGAGGCGACGCGGATCGAGACCGACGGCCGCACCGCGGAGGTCACCTACCGGACCGGGGACGCCGAGGGCACGGTCACCGCCCGCCACGTCCTGGTCGGCGCCTCCCCGCACGCCCTCGCGGCCCTCCTCGGCGAACCCGCCCCGCCGCCCGCCGAGGGCGCCCAGCTGAAGGTCAACATGCTGCTCACCCGGCTGCCCCGCCTCCGGGACCGCTCCGTCGACCCGCGCGACGCCTTCGCGGGCACCTTCCACGTCTCCGAGGGGTACCGGCAGCTGGCGACGGCGTACCGGGAGGCGGCCTCCGGGCGGCTGCCGACCGCGCCGCCCGGCGAGATCTACTGCCACTCCCTGACCGACCCGTCGATCCTCGGCCCCGACCTCGCGGCACGCGGCCACCACACGCTGACCCTCTTCGGGCTGCACACCCCGGCGCGGCTGTTCACCGCCGGCAACGACGCCGCCCGCGCCGCGCTCCTGGAGGCCACCCTCGCCGAACTGGACCGCTACCTGGACGAGCCGATCGCCGACTGTCTCGCGCGCGACGCGGACGGCCGCCCGTGCGTCGAGGCGAAGACCCCGCTCGACCTGGAACGCGAGCTGCGCCTGCCGGGCGGCCACATCTTCCACCGCGACCTGGCGTTCCCGTACGCCGCCGACGACACGGACGGCGGGGAGGGACCCGGCCGCTGGGGCGTGGAGACCGCGCACCCCAACGTGCTGCTCTGCGGGGCGGGCGCGGTCCGCGGCGGCGGCGTCAGCGGCATCCCCGGCCACAACGCGGCGATGGCGGTCCTGCGCCGCTGAACCGCCGCCGGACGCACGTGGGGACGGGAACCGAAGCTCCCGTCCCCACGTACGTGGCGCTGCGTCAGCCGAGGTGGAAGTACCCGCCGTGGATCTGCCCCACGTGGACCTTGCCCGCCTTGACCTTGTAGCCGTCGAGCCAGCCGAGCTTGTAGTCGTCACCGCCCGCGGCCGCCGGGGTGGCGGAGAGGAAGCAGGCGGCCGTCAGACCGGCGAGGATCACCGAGATACGCCGAAGCATGGGTTTCTCCTTCGAGTTGAGGGGGACTCGACTCGACTGTTCACCAGCTGTCGGCGGCCCGCACGCCGAGGCGCCCGCCCGGGTGGCGCCACGCCGCACGGCACTCCCTCGTGCTTCGTCCGACCGGGGACACGGCACCGCGCCCGGGCGGGGGCCCGGGCGCGGGTGGCGAAACGCGGGGGTCGAGCCCGCTCAGGTGCGGGGCGGCTCCTGGCCGGGGTCGCGGCCGTACTGCTCCTTCAGCCTGTCCTGGCCGGTGTCGACCTGGCCGCTGTACTTGCCCTGCGTCTTCCGGTCGGCGACGTCGCCGGCCTTGTCGACGCCCTTGTCTGCCTTGTCCTCGTGGCCCTTGAGCATCTGCTTGAGCTTGTCCATCACGGACATAGGGTCATCCTCCTGGTCGTGACGTCCCCCGCCCCTCAGTCTCGCCGCAGCCTCCCGGATCCGCATCCGGGCACCCGTCCGGGTGACCGGTTCACCCCGTCGGCGCCTGTGCCCGGGCCGCGAGCCACGCCTCGTGCGCGCGCGTCACCCGCTCCCACAGCGCGGCCCGGTCCGCGGTGTCGAGGGCGTCCAGGTTCCGCCCGAAGACATCCGCGAGCGCGCCGTACCACTCGTCCGGCGTCCGCAGCGTCCGCTCGCTGCGCCCGGCCGTGTCGACGCGGGTGAGCACCCTGCCCCGGAGGACGTCCAGCCCCTTGGCGTCCCGGCGCAGCGCGGTGAAGGTCCCCAGGAAGGGGGAGTCCGGCGCGGTGGACAGCCGCACGTGCTCGGCGGCGAAGTCGGCCATCGTGGCCGGCCGCCCTGCCATCTCCATGACCGGGAACGGGCCGCCTTCGTTGAAGAAGGTCCATCCCCCCGGCTCGGTGGCGGAGGGCTCCATGCGGTACGTGAACGGGCCCTGCCGGTACGTCCCCGGCCGCAGCGGCAGCGGCTCGTGCGGCCCGTCGCCGAGCCCCGCGTCCACGAACCAGCCCTCGCCGCCGACGCGCACGGTCAGCGCCAGGTGGTTGCCGTTGGCACCCCGGCCCTCCGGGTCCTCGTGGACGCCCGCCACGTGCCGGGTCACGTCGTACCCGAGGGCCTCCAGCAGCGCGGCGAAACCGCCGTTCAGATGGAAGCAGTAGCCGCCCTGCCCGGCCGCGAACCGCCGTACGGAGAGCTCCGGCTCGATACCGGGCGGGCGGCCGAGCTGGATGTCGATGTTCTCGTAGGGAACGCGTTCGAGATGGGCGCGCTGCAGCGCGAACAGGGCTTCGACGGACGGGGCCCCCGGACGGGTGACGCCCAGGCGGGACAGGTAGTCCTCAAATGCCGTGGAGATCATGGTTGTTCACCCTAACGGGCGAGTGTTCCTGCTTGTCCGCGGGGTATGCGGCCGGCTCAGTCCATCGAGGCGGTCCAGCCGTCCAGCCGGAGGCGCGCCGCGTCCGACGGGCGCGCGTCGTCGAAGAGGACGTCGTCCCCGTCGCGCACCCGCAGCCCGTCGACGTACACCCCGCGCCCGACGTACCGCCGGTCGGTCGCGTACCGCCAGCGCAGCCGCAGCGACGGCGTGCCCCGCCAGGCCGTCAGGTCCGCGTCGAGCCGGTGCCAGACCCGCCCGGACCAGCCGGTCACCGCGCCGCCGGGGTGGGGGACCGGCTCGTCGCCGCCCGCGCCGGGCCGTACGGTCGTGAACGGCACCGGCGTCCAGGTGGCGCCCCCGTCGCCGGACCCCTCCAGGAAGAGGGCGTCCGCGCCCGGCTCGGTGTCCCACCACAGCGCGCAGCGCAGCCGGGCCCGGTCCGACACCGGCGACGGCAGGTCGGGCAGGGTGAGCGTCGCCGTGGTGCTCGACGCCATGCCCGCGTACCAGGCGGTGCGGCCGTGCGCCGGGCGCACGGGGACGGCACGCGCCATGTGGTCGGCGGCGGCGACGCGGGGCGCCGAGCCGGAGCGCCAGGAGCGCGCCGGGTGCACCGAGTTCCCGAGGACCACGAGGAACGAGTCGGTGGTCGGATCGACGACCAGGCTGGTGCCGGTGAAGCCGGTGTGGCCCGCGGTGTGCGGGGTGGCCATGGCGCCCATGTACCAGTGCTGGTAGAGCTCGAAGCCCAGCCCGTGCTCGTCGCCGGGGAAGGCGGTGTTGAAGTCCGTGAACATCAGCTCCACGGACTTCGGCTCCAGGATCCGCGCGCGGCCGTAGACGCCGCCGTTCAGCAGCGTGCGGGCGAGGACGGCCAGGTCCCAGGCGCAGGAGAAGACACCCGCGTGGCCCGCGACGCCGCCGAAACCGTAGGCGTTCTCGTCGTGCACCTCGCCCCACACCAGGCCGCGGTCGAGGCCGGACCAGGGGCGGCGGGCGTCCTCGGTGGCCGCGATCAGCGGCTTCCAGGAGGCCGGCGGATTGAAACGGGTGCGGTGCATCCCGAGCGGAGCGGTGATCTCGTTGCGGAGCAGCGCGTCCAGCGTGCTGTCGGTGATCTCCTCCAGGACCAGCTGGAGCGTGATGAGGTTCAGGTCCGAGTAGAGGTACGTGCTCCCGGGCGGGTTCGCCGGCTCCTCCTGCCACAGCCGGCGCAGCTTCCCCTCCCGCGTCGGCTCCTCGTACAGGGGGATCCACGCCCGCAGCCCCGAGGTGTGCGTGAGCAGCTGACGCACCGTGATGTCCTGCTTGCCGCCGCCCCCGAAGTCCGGCAGGTACGCGGTGACCCTCGCCTCCAGGTCCAGCGCCCCGCGCTCCATCTGCTGCACCGCCAGCACCGCCGTGAAGAGCTTCGACACCGACGCCAGGTCGAAGACGGTGTCCTCGGTCATCGCGATCCGGCGCTCGGCCGGAAGCTCCACGCCCGTGTCGGTCTTCTCGTCGTACGCCGCGTACCGCACGGCGTGCCCGATGGCCTTGTGCAGCGCCACCGTGCCGCCGCGCCCCGCGAGCAGCACCGCCCCCGCGTACCACGGGTGCTTGGGGGAGGGCTCCAGGAACCGCTCCGCGTCTGCCACCAGCCGGTCCAGGTGGGCGGGCAGCAGCCCGGCCCGCTCGGCGGATCCCAGCCGCAGCGTCGGCCGCCCGCCCCGCGCCCCGGGCCCAGTGCCCCGGCCCGGGCCGGACCCGCCGTCGTCCGCCGCGGCGGCACCCGGAATCGAACCGATCACCAGCGCTCCTCCCAGAGCCAGGACTCCACCGCCGAGCCGGCGCCGGCTGATCCCCTCCGCCATCCCCACCCCTCCAGCCTCACTGAAAGAATCCTTCCGGCACCCCCGCGGCAGGTGAAACTTTCTTACCGTCGCCCGGGACCCGTCAAGACACCGCACCCGTTGTGGCCCCCACAGCGCGCGGCGCCCACCCCGCTCTGGCAGCGTGGCCGCATGAGTACGGGCACGGAACAGGGTCCCCACCAGGGGCCGGAGGCCGGCCGGGACGAAGGCCGCGGGCCCGCGCGCCTGGCCCGGCAGTGGACCACCTGGGCGCCGGTCGTCGCCGTGGCCGTCCTCGCCGCCGGCTGGGGGCGCGACCTGCCCGGCCCGCTCCTCGCCGTCGTCGGGCTCTGCCTGATCGCCTCCGTCCTGTCGGCCGTCCACCACGCCGAGGTCGTCGCCCACCGCGTCGGCGAGCCGTACGGCTCCCTCGTCCTGGCCGTCGCCGTGACCGTCATCGAGGTCGGGCTCATCGTGATGCTGATGGCCGGGGGCGGCGGCGACGCGTCCACGTACGCCCGCGACACCGTCTTCGCCGCCTTCATGATCACCTGCAACGGCGTCGTCGGCCTGTCCGTGCTCGTCGCCGCGCTGCGCCGCCACCGGGTGGCCGTCTTCAACGCCGAGGGCTCCGGCGGCGCGCTCGCCACCGTGACCACACTCGCCGCCATGACCCTGGTCCTGCCCACCTTCACCACCGGCAAGCCGGGCCATCAGTTCACCGGCGCCCAGCTGGCCTTCGCCGCCGTCGCCTCGCTCGCCCTCTACCTGCTCTTCGTCACCGTGCAGACCGTCCGGCACCGCGACTACTTCCTGCCCGTCGCCCGCGACGGGCAGGAAGCCGACAGCGAGGAGGACCACGCCCCGCCGCCCGCCGCCCGCGCTGCCTGGACGAGCCTCGGACTGCTGCTGGTGGCCCTCGTCGCCGTCGTCGGCAACGCCAAGCTGGTCTCACCCGCCATCGAGGACGGCGTCGAGTCGGCGGGGCTTCCCCAGGCGGTCGTCGGGGTCGTCATCGCCCTGATGGTGCTGCTGCCCGAGACCCTCGCCGCCGTGCGCGCCGCGCGCCGCGGCCGCGTCCAGACCAGCCTCAACCTCGCCTACGGCTCCGCGATCGCCAGCATCGGCCTCACCGTGCCGGCGATCGCGCTCGCCTCGATCTGGCTGTCCGGGCCCCTGGTGCTGGGCCTGGGCGCCGTCCACCTGGTGCTGCTCACGCTCACCGCGGTGGTCAGCGCCCTGACCGTGGTGCCCGGACGGGCCACGCTCCTCCAGGGCGGCGTGCACCTGGTGCTGTTCGCCGCCTTCGTCTTCCTGTCGATCAGCCCCTGACGCGTACCACCCTCAGCTTCGGGTCGGACAGGATGTCCTTCTCGCAGAAGCGGGACCTCACCCACCGCTCGCCCGAGAACAGCGCCGTCTGGTCGCCGAAGTGCGGCGAGTGCGGGTTCGACGACTGGGAGTACGTCAGCAGCGTCCGCGCCACCGGGCACCGGCTACCGTCCCAGCCGACCGCCTGGACATGGCTCGTCCCGTGCGCCACCTCCGTATAGCCCCCGCCCGCGGCGTTCCACACGGCCTCGGTCTTGTTCCATATGCCGAGTGACTCCGTACCGCCGTGCACGGGGACGCGCGTGCCGCCCCGCACCACGAACTGGTGCTCCCCGAGCGGCGCGTCCAGCGGTATCCCCGCCGCCCTCAGCTCGGCGACCGCGTCCTTCAGGGCCTTGGCGAAGGCGGGCGAGGAGGTGTCGAGCGTGTGCGGCGTACGGACCGGGTCGGCCGCCGAGAAGGGCACCTTCCACAGCTGCGCCGCCGGTACGGCCGCGGTGAGCCTGCGCCAGAAGCGGTCGAAGAGCAGCGCGCCCCGGCTGCCGGTGTTCACCGTCCGGTCCCAGCGCGCGAGCACCCCGCACGCCTCCCGGTCGTCCGGCAGCGCGGCCGCGCACGCCTCCGCCGCGTCGGCCGCCGCCAGATCACCGGCCGGCGCCCGGTTGGCGAACTGCTGGTGCTGGAGGTCGGCCACCGTCAGCCGCCCTCTCGCGGCCATCGCGGCGACGTCCTCGACACCGCCCCGGGTCCGCAGCGAACGCGGCGTCGCGACCGTCCCGAACACCCGCTCGTAGCCGGTCAGCGGCCGGTCGGCGTTGGTCAGCCAGGCGCTGTCGTTGGAGTTCACGGCGTACGGCGCGTCCTGGAGCACCGGCATCCGCGACGGCCCGAAGATGCCCGGCTGCACCGCGTCCCGGTCCGACCCGAGCGCGCACTGCGTGCGCGAACCGTCCAGTACCGCCACACCCGACGCCGGATACGTCACCTTGCCCAGCGGTGTCGAGCACCGCGCGGCCAGCTCGTCGGTGATGCGCGGCAGCACCTGCGACTGGGTGAACAGCGTGTGCCCGGACGCGTCCGCCGCGACCGTGTTCACCCACGGCAGCCCCTGCGTGCGGCGCAGCACCTCGGACATCTCGCGCGTGGAGCGGGCCTTGGCGAAGCCCAGCGCGGTGTCCGTGGAGCGCAGGTTGACCGCGTTCGGGTCGTTCAGCGCGTACGCCGTCGTCGTCGACCAGGGCAGCGGCAGCGAGGCGCCGAGGGAGGTGACGACCGGCCCGTACCGCGTCCACCACTGCGTACGGGTGACGGGGGCGCCGTCCTTCACCGGGACGGTGACCGTCCGCTGCGTCATCCGTTCCCGCCTGCCGTCCACCAGGTACACGGTCGGATCGGCCGGGTCCAGCGCCAGCTGGTGGAGGTTGAGGGTGACGCCGGTGGCGACGGTGTGGCTCCACGCCACCTTCTCGGTGAACCCGATGTTGACGGCCGTACCGCCGAGCAGCGAGCCGCCCGAGACGTTCAGCTCGCCGGGAATGGTCTGCTGCGACTGCCAGAAGCGGCGTCCGCCGTGCCACGGGTAGTGCGGGTTGCCCAGCAGCAGCCCGCGGCCGTTCGCCGTGGTGGCGCCGCTGAACGCCACCGCGTTGGAGCCCATGTCGGCGCTCTCGGACGCGAACAGGGCGCGGGCCGCGTCCGCCGTCCGCACGGGATCCACGGGCGCGACGGGCGCCGCGCCCGGCGGCCGCGCCGCCGTGATGCCGTCGACCGCCCGGCCCTGCCCGCCCAGCACCGCGAGCGCGAAACCGCGCCGGGCGACGTCCAGCGCGGTGACGGGCCGCACCCAGGCGGCGCCCGCGCAGGCCGGGTCCGTGACGCGGTTCTGCCGCAGCCAGGCGTTGTAGCCGGCCGCCCAGCCGCGCATCAGCTCCTTCGCCTCGCGGCTCGGCCCGGCGGGCGCCGGAGTCGCGAGCAGCCGCTCCACGGTGCCCGCGTCGCGCACGCCCTGGAAGTACAGGTCGCTGGAGAGGTTCGTGGCGGCGGACGACAGCGCCCCGTCGGACGCCGTGCCCGCCCCGAAGTGGCGGGAGCGCTCGCCGCGTACGGTCACGAAACCGTCGGCCAGCACGCATATCTGGTCGGCGGCCTGCGCCCAGCCGGTGCCGAAGCCGAGGTTCGCGTGATCCTTGGCCACGATGTGCGGGATGCCGTACTCGGTGTAGCGGATGACGGCCGACAGGCCGCCGTCCGACGGCCGGTGACGCTCCGTCGGTACGGACGGGCCGGCGGCACCGGCCGTGGCGGCCACCGTCGCGAGCGCGACGGCGGCCGGGACGAGCCGTCTGAGACGGCTCCGCGAAAGCCCGCTGCGGACGTGCAAGGCGCCTCCCAACAAGACCGGAAAGAAAGCTTGTTGGGCCATGCACCCACCCCCGGCCGCACGCTGTCAACCGTCCGGTCGGTACGCGTGTGCGGGGATCGCCGTCAGCCGAGCGTGCGGCGCACGCACTCGGTGACCACGGACCGCAGACTCCCCTCCCGCTCCAGGAGCTCGCGCTGCACCCTGGCCCCGTTCCCGGTCTTCAGCAGCATCGCCAGCGCCTCCTGTGCGGCCGGCACGTCACCGCTCTCCTCCAGGGCGTCGCGCACATGGTCGAACAGCGCCCGCACGACGGCCTCGGCCGGCGCGGGCCGCATCGTCAGCGGGTGGATCAGCGTGTCCTCCAGGCCGGACCGGGCCGCCCGCCAGGACGCCAGCCGCAACAGCGTCACACCGTGCCGCGCGGGCGGCTCGCCGTCCCGCCACTGGCGCGCCGCGGTCTCCACCAGGCCCCGTACCAGCGTCGCCAGCAGCACCGTCGTGGACGGGTCCAGGCAGACGTCGGCCACCCTGACCTCGACGGTGGGATACGAGTGGGAGAGCCGGGCGTCGAAGTACACCATGCCCTCGTCGCGCAGCACCCCGCTCGCGACCATGTCGCGCACCTGCTCGTGGTATCGGTCGGCCGAGCCGAAGACCTCCACCGGCCCGGCGGACGGCCACCGCCCCCAGACGCGGCTGCGGTAGCTGCCGTAACCGCTGTCCTCGCCCTGCCAGAACGGCGAGTTCGCGCTCATGGCCAGCAGCACGGGAAGCCAGGGCCGGATCCGGTCGAGGACCGCCACCCCTTCCTCGTCCGACTCCACCGACACATGGACGTGGCACCCGCACGTCAGCTGCTCCTGGGCGGTGAGGCCGAAGTGCTCCTTCAGCCACTGGTGCCGCTCCCCGGTCCCGATGGTCGGACTCACCGGAAGCGGCGACGTCGCCAGCGCCGCCACCGAAGCGTTCAGCTTCTCCGCATGGCGCGCCGCCTCGGCCCGCCAGCGCCGGATCTCGACCCCGAGGTCCGCCATGGCCGTCTGCGGCCGGGTGGCGAACTCCAGTTGCTGGCGCTGCAACTCACTCTCGAAGACCTCCTCATTGCCCTGGGGGTCCCGCGAGACGGCGGCCAGCACCGCCGCCGAGAGCGCTCTGGGCTCGCCGCTCTCACGGTCCACGAGCAGGAGTTCCTCTTCGACGCCCACGCTGCGCACGACAACCGCCTTTCCACGACCGTCCGGGATGCTCCGTACACACCCGGAATGCGGCTCACCTGCCCCCGATCGAGACGTCCACTCCCCGAGACGCCCGCGCGGCCGACCGTACCGCCGACCGCGCGGTGATGTGGCGGGCATCACCGGCCGCGGGTGTCACACAGCGGTGGGGAGCGGCGTCTGGTGTACGGCGCAGTCGAGAGCGAAGGGGCGGGAGCCGGCGATGAACCACCGAACCAGGAACGAGCGGATCACGAGCGACCTGATCACGAGCGACCGAACCGTGAGCGACCCGACGGGGGACACGTCGCAGCCGGGCACCGGCGGCGACCACATGGACGGCGTCACCCGGACGTTCGTCGCCCACCGCAACCTGCTGTTCACCGTGGCCTACGAGATGCTCGGCTCGGCCGTGGACGCCGAGGACGTCCTGCGGGAGACCTGGTTGCGCTGGGTGGGCGTCGATCCCGGCACCGTGCGGGATCAGCGTGCGTACCTGGTCCGGATCACCGCCCGCCAGGCGCTGAGCCATCTGCGCGCGCTCGGCCGTCGCAAGGAGTCCTACGTCGGCCCCTGGCTGCCGGAGCCGTTGCTGACCGCGCCGGACGTGGCGGAGGACGTCGAGCTGGCCGACAGCGTCTCGATGGCGATGCTGCTGGTACTGGAGACGCTGGCCCCGACCGAGCGCGCGGTGTTCGTGCTGCGCGAGGTGTTCGACCTCGGGTACGACGACATCGCCGAGGCCGTCGGCAAGACCACGGCCGCGGTCCGTCAGATCGCCCATCGGGCACGGGCCCACGTCGCCGCACGCCGGCCGGGCGGGGCCGCTTCCGCCATCGAGGCCCGCCGCACCGCCGAGGCGTTCCAGCGGGCGGTCGAAACGGGCGACCTGCGACGCCTGCTCGACCTCCTCGCGCCGGACGTCGTCCTGCTCACCGACGGCGGGGGAGTCGTGCGGGCCGCACCGGCACCCGTCGTGGGGGCCGGTCGGGTGGCGCACGTGCTGGGCAGGATCGCGGGTGCGGTGTCGCTGTGGCCGACGCGGGTCAACGGCGACCCGGCGCTGATCGTCCGGCTGGGCGGCGAGATCGACACCGTCATGGCGCTGCGCGTCGACGGCGGCCTCGTCACCGGGCTCTACGCCGTGCGCAACCCCGAGAAGCTGTCGCGTCTGGAGCGGGAGACCGTCTTGTGCCGCTGAGCCCCAGGCCGCTCACTCCCCGCGCAGGTCCACGATCCGCCGGAGCTTGCCCACCGAACGCTCCAGCGTCTCGGGGTCCACCACCTCCACCGCCACCGACACCCCGATCCCCTCCTTCACGGCCGCCGCCACCGCTCCCGCCGCCCGCTCGCGCACCTCCGCCGTCGCCCCCGGCCGCGCCTCCGCGCGCACGGTCAGCGCGTCGAGCCGCCCCTCCCGGGTCAGCCTGAGCTGGAAGTGGGGCGCGAGGCCCGACGTACGCAGGACGATCTCCTCGATCTGCGTGGGGAAGAGGTTCACGCCCCGCAGGATCACCATGTCGTCACTGCGCCCCGTGACCCTCTCCATCCGCCGGAACACCCGCGCCGTCCCCGGCAGCAGCCGCGTCAGATCCCGCGTGCGGTACCGGACGACCGGCATCGCCTCCTTGGTGAGCGAGGTGAACACCAGCTCGCCGTGCTCCCCGTCGGGCAGCACCTCGCCCGTCAGCGGGTCGACGACCTCGGGGTAGAAGTGGTCCTCCCAGATGTGCAGCCCGTCCTTCGTCTCCGCGCACTCCTGCGCGACGCCCGGCCCGATCACCTCCGACAGGCCGTAGATGTCGACCGCGTCGATCCCGCACCGCTCCTCGATCTCGCGGCGCATCTCCTCCGTCCACGGCTCCGCGCCGAAGATCCCGGTCCTCAGCGACGTCGTGCGCGGATCGACCCCCTGCCGTTCGAACTCGTCCAGCAGGGTCAGCATGTACGACGGCGTCACCATGATGATCTCCGGCCGGAAGTCCTGGATCAGCCGCACCTGACGCTCCGTCATGCCCCCGGAGGCCGGCACGACCGTGCACCCGAGCCGCTCGGCGCCGTAGTGCGCCCCGAGCCCGCCCGTGAACAGCCCGTACCCGTACGCCACATGCACCATCTGGCCGGGCCGTCCGCCCGCCGCGCGGATCGACCGCGCCATGACGTCCGCCCACACGTCCAGATCGCCGTCCGTGTACCCGACGACGGTCGGCCGGCCCGTCGTCCCGCTCGACGCGTGAATGCGTCGCACCCGCGACCGTTCCACCGCGAACATCCCGAAGGGGTACGTCTCCCGCAGGTCCTCCTTCGTCGTGAACGGGAACCGGGAGAGGTCGGCGAGCTCGCGGCAGTCCTCGGGCCGTACCCCCGCCTTGTCGAAGGCCCGCCGGTGGAACTCCACGTTCTCGTACGCGTGGCGCAGCGTCGCCCGCAGCCGCTCCAGCTGCACGGCCGCCAGCTCCGCGCGGCCGAGCTTCTCCCCGGCGTCGAGCAGGTCCGTCATCGCCGTTCTCCCGTCCTAGAGGTCCGGTCGCGGACGGTCGACCGATCATTCGGTCGACGCGTAGGGGATCAGTTATCCAACCCGGCGGCGGGAAGGCAAGAGGCCGACAGCCGCTTTCCTTGCCGGAGCCCCTCCGCGCCGGGCGGAACTGCCTTGCGGGTCCCCCCACTCCGCTGTGAGGATCTCGCCCATGCCGAAGTTCAGCGCGTACGACGGGACCGAGCTCGCCTACCACCTGCGGGGGGAGGGCGAGCCGCTCGTCTGCCTGGCCGGCGGGCCGATGCGCGCCTCCGCCTACTTCGGGGACCTCGGCGGCCTCACCGCCCACCGCCGGCTCGTCCTGCTCGACCCCCGCGGCAGCGGCGACTCGGCGGAGCCCGCCGACCCCGGCACCTACCGCGCCGACCGCCAGGTCGACGACGTCGAGGCGCTGCGCGTCCACCTCGGCCTGGACCAGCTCGACCTCCTCGGCCACTCCGCCGGCGCCACCCTCGCCGTCCTGTACGCCGCCGCCCACCCCGACCGCCTCGCCTCCCTCACCCTCGTCACCGGTGGCACCCGGCCCGCCGGCATCGCGGCCACCGCCGAGGACCGGCGCGAGGCCGCCGACCTGCGCCAGGGCGAGCCCTGGTACGCGCAGAGCCGCCCCGCCCTCGACGAGATGCTGGCCGGGCGCGACATCGAGGAGGTGTGGGACCTCGTGCTGCCGTTCATGTACGGGCGGTGGGACGCGGCCGCCCGGGCGCACGCCGCGAGCGACGACGAACAGACCAACTTCGCGGCCGCCGACGCCTTCTACGCCGACGGCGCGCTCGGCGACCCCGCTGCCACCCGCGCCGCGCTCGCCGCCGTCACCGCGCCCGTCCTCGTCCTCGCCGGCGAGTACGACGCCGGCCCGCGGCCCGCCCGCGCCGCCGAACTCGCCACGCTCTTCCCGCACGGGCGGCTCGCCGTCCAGCGCGGCGCCGGCCACTACCCGTGGGTGGACGACCCCGGGGCCTTCGCCCGCACCATCGCCGCGTTCCTCGCCCCCACCCCCGACGACGCTCCCTCCAAGGCCCGTTGATCGCGGTCTGTCGGGGACAGGCCGCGATGACTAGGGTGTGCGCGGACGGACGAACCGGGAGGAGCACGCACGTGGCCGACAGCATCACCGCCCAGCAGCAGCTCATCGACTGGAACAAGCCGGACCTCGACCTCAGCGACGCGAACTGGCGCTCGGGCACCCAGGGCGCCGGCGATGTGCAGATCGCCTTCGTCGAGGGGTTCATCGCCATGCGCAACGCCACCCGCCCGGAGAGCCCGTCGCTGATCTTCACCCCGGCCGAGTGGCGCGCCTTCGTCCGGGGCGCCCGGGAGGGCGAGTTCGACCTCACCTGACCGCAGGCGACCGGGAGCCGGGTCCTCGCCGACGCGCCCGCCTAAGCTGGCGATCATGAGTGGAACCAACGGCGAGCGCGACCTGACCCGGCTCCTGGCCGCCCTGCGGCCCGAGCTCCACCCCGGCCGCTACGTCTTCTGCACCGTCGACGGCCCGGCCGTCCCGCCCGGCCTGCACCCCGTGGTCACGGTCGCCGAGTCCGAGGGCCTCACCGTGGTCGTCCGCGAGGAGGAGGCGGACGCGGCCTCGCTCCCGTACGACTACGTGGCCGGCTGGATCACGCTGCGTGTCCACTCCGCGCTCGACGCCGTCGGCCTGACCGCCGCCGTCGCGGGCGCGCTCGCCGACGCGGGGCTGAGCTGCAACGTCGTGGCGGGCTACCACCACGACCACCTCTTCGTGGAGCACGCCCACGCCCAGCGGGCCCTCACCACCCTGCGCCTCCTCGCCGAGCGCGGGGGAGCGGCGGGCCCGGCGGCCGGCCGTCCCCCGATGCGGTGAACCGCGCCGAGCCGCGCCCGTGCGCACGGCGGCGCGGGCCGCCCGCGTACCCGCCGTTCGGGGGGCCGTCCGCCGAGGGGCCGCCCGCCGTTCCGGGCGCCCGGGCACGTACCATGGCGGCATGTCCTTCCTCCGTCGCCGCAGCGCCGCCACACCCG
Source organism: Streptomyces sp. NPDC093546 (assembly GCF_044765045.1). NCBI lineage: Bacteria > Bacillati > Actinomycetota > Actinomycetes > Kitasatosporales > Streptomycetaceae > Streptomyces > Streptomyces sp. NPDC093546. Next base: position 16,836 of record NZ_JBIWJG010000017.1, read on the forward strand.
CCGGCCCGGACTTCGATGTCCTGGCCATGGACCCGGGCGACTGGCCCGGCAATCTCGGCGCCGGTCTGCTCCCCGCGCCCGACGGCAGCTGCCAGGGTGTCTTCCTCCGGTACGACCTGTTCGGCGGCCGGGGCCCCGCGATGATCATCGGCAATCTCCCGGAGGGCTCCCCGGCGCGCGAGCTCGCCGAGGGCCAGGTGCCCTTCGAGGTCGCCCAGCTCCTCGCCGCGCTCGACAACGACGAGCCGGTCGAGGTCGTCGAGACCGAGGACGTGCCGGTCATGCAGGGCGACAACCTGCTGATCGTGCGCCGCCTCAAGCTCTCCGAGAGCCGCATCTCCTGCGTGCAGTTCGACCGCAGCGACAACGTCCTGGTCACCATCGCCAGCTGGGACCGCCCCATCACCGACGACCTGTACGCGCTGCTCAAGCCCCTGCCCGCGGAACTCTTCCAGCAGGGCTGAGCCCATGGCGACGACGGACGAGGGGACCACGCGGGCGACCACCCGCGTCGACAGCTGGATCTGGGCCGTACGGCTCACCAAGACCCGGTCGCAGGCCGCCGCGGCCTGCCGCGCCGGGCACGTCCGCGTCAACGGCGAGCGCGTCAAGCCCGCCCAGGCGGTCAAGCCGGGCGACGAGGTGCGGCTCTACCACGCGGGCCGCGAGCGGATCGTCAAGGTCACCCGCGTGCTCACCAAGCGTGTCGGCGCACCCGTCGCGGCGGAGGCGTACATCGACAACAGCCCGCCCCCGCCGCCCCGCGAGCACGTCGCGCTGGCCGGAGTCCGCGACCGCGGCGCCGGCCGCCCGACGAAGCGCGAACGCCGCGAACTGGACCAGCTCCGCGGCATCCGCCCCTCCTGACCAGCGCCCCGCCCCTCCCGCTCAGACCCGCGAGGTGAAGAGCTCCGCCACCCGGGCCGCCGACGTGCCCAGCCCCACCGGCCCGGTCGGCAGACCACCGGCCCGCGCCGTGCGGGACTCGGCCGGTGCCGTGGCGGTCGGCGCGCTCACGCCGCGCAGCCGTGCCGTGCCCGCGCCCGAGCGGACGTCCTCGTCGCGGTAGCGGCGCACGCTGCGGTGCCAGTTGAGGATGCCGGCCAGCCAGTCCTCCAGCTCCCGGACGTACGCGTCGAGCGCCGCCCGCCCGGTCTCCTTCAGCCCGAACTGCTCGGCCAGCAGGGGCAGTTCCTTCTCCTTCACATACAGAAACTGCCGCAGCCGCCCCCGCATCAGATCGTCGACGATCGCCACACCGGTGGGGTAGTCGCAGCCGAAGAAGGTCTGCACCACCAGCACCCCGTTGTGCACCTCGCCCTCGACCTCGATCTCCTTCTGGTACGAGAAGAGGTCGTTGAGCATCGTGGCGTAGTCCTGGGCCGCGTTCTCCAGGCTGCGCACCGGACCGCTCCGCAGCAGCTCCGCCGGCAGTCCGCCCTCGTGCCGCAGCCGCGCCAGGCTCATCGTCATGTCGGAGCCGAAGGTCTGGCGCCGCATCTCGATGTAGTCGACCGGGTCGGGCACCCGGTGCTGCGCCTGGTTGTGCAGCTCCCACATCCAGCTGTCCAGCATGCGGTCCATCGCCCCGCGGAAGGCGGCCCGGGCGTCGGGGCCCATCGGTCCGGCCGTGCGGGCCCACAGATCGGCCAGCGACCTCTCCATCGGACTGACGGCCCCGGCGGCGCCGGCCGCCGGATCCTCCACCGGCATGCACGCCTTGAGCCGCTCGGTGGACACCTTCGCCCCGGCGAGGTCGCGCGGCCGCCCGAACTTCAGCGGGTAGTAGTCGTCGCCGTACGTGCCCCAGGTCAGCCACAGCGAACTGAGCTCCAGCTCCTCGGCGGTGGCGTCCGGGTCCAGCCCCGCCGCGCACAGCGGGAGGTCGAAGCCGTCCATCATGGCTTCGTCCCAGATGTCGTCGAGCAGGCCCATCCGGCCGGCCCACGCCAGCGCCTTCGCGCGGGCGTCGTCCAGGTGGGGGCTGAGTGAGAGCGGGAAGGGCAGGTCGAAGTCCGGCAGCAGCGACGGCCCGACCTGCTGGTGCGGCACATGGGTCAGGGTGCGCAGCCGCGCGGCGGCGGGCCGCCCGAAGAGCGTGCGGATGTCGAGCGCCGACGTGCCCAGCACCCCGGGGAGCGCCGAACGGGCGCCCAGCGCGCCCTCGTTCATGTAGCGGCTGGAGCGCATGTGCCATTCGTGGCCGCCGGACTGCCAGTCCTGCAGCCCCTTGGTGTACGCGGCCACGGCGGCGCATTCCTCAGGCCCGAGCCCCTTCTCCACGCACAGCGCGGGCACCTCGGTCAGCGCCGTGTTCTCGAACTGCTGCAGCCGGGACGTCAGCAGGTCGTTGACGGCTTCGGCGGCCTCCTGCGTCGAGCAGTGGAGGAACTTCTCCAGCACCAGCACGCCGTTGCTGTTCTCGCCCTCGTCCTCGACCTCCCGCTGGTACGAGAAGAGGTCGTTGCGCAGGTGCACGGCGTCGGCGAAGGTGTCCCGCAGCACCAGCAGCGGCCGCGAGTCCGCCACCGACACCGGGACCTCGGCACCGGCCGCGTACTCCACCAGCCCCGCCGACCAGGGCGCGCCGCCGACCTTGCGGCGCATCTCGATGTACTCGACGGGGTTGGCGATCCGGCCCTCGTTGATGTTGGCGAGCTCCCACAGGGACTCGTTGAGCAGGTGCTCGGTCGCCTCGGCGAACCGGGAGCGCCACCCCGCCGACATGCTCGGCACCGTACGGGTCCACAGGTCGGCGAGGCCCGCCTCGACCGGGTTGGTCGCCTCCGGCATCCCCTGGTCGAGGTCCATCGGCATGAAGGCCGGCATTCGGTCCAGGTACGCCGTGCCGCCGGCCAGGTCCTGCGTGCGCTTGAACACCTCCAGGAAGTGGTCGTCGAAGAAGAAGACCCAGACGTACCAGTCGGTGACCAGGGACAGCGCGTCGGCGTCGCAGTCCGGGTGGGTGTACGAGCACAGCAGGGCGTAGTCGTGGGAGTCGAGGTCGTGCTCCTCCCAGACGCCCGAGCCCTCCAGCATCCCCATCCGCCGCGCCCACTGCTTGGTGTGGACGCGGGCCGCCTCCAGGTGGGGATTGAGGCGTGCCGGATACGGCACGTAGAAATCCGGCAGGACGAAGGGCTGAGCCATGCGCGCGGGGCCTTTCGGTGAAGGAGGGTGGAGGAAAGGACACTTCCGGGCCGGGCTTACCCATGTCCCATGCGTCCCACGCGACTCATGAATTAGTCATATAAGTCGTACTGGTGGGGGGTGGATGCCGTGCTCAGTCGACGCGTACGGCGAGCAGACACGCGTCGTCGTCATGGACCGTGCGCTCGTACTCGTCGGTGAGCCGGTCGATGATGCCCTGCGGCGGCAGACCACTGCTCCCGGTCAGCGCCCGCGCCAGCGCGTCGATGCCGTCCGTGATGTCCTGGCCGCGCCGCTCGACCACCCCGTCGGTGTACAGCAGCAGCACATCCCCGCCCTCCAGCGGGAACTCCGCCGTCTCGTAGTCATGGCCGGGCAGCACACCCAGCATCGGCCCCCGGTGGTCGGTCGGCAGCGCGAAGACATGGCCGTCGCGCAGCAGCAGCGGCGCCGGATGCCCCGCACACGTCCACCGGAACACCCGGTCGTCCCCGACGTGCCCCACGCACATGGTGGCCGTCGCGGGGGTGGGCTCGCTGCACACCAGCTCGTTCAGCCACGTGGTGACGTCACCGGCGCAGGCGCCCGAGTGGGCGAGCCCCGCCATCGCGTACCGCTGCTGGGCCATCCGGGCCACCGCGTCCAGACCGTGCCCGCTCGCGTCCCCGATCGCGATCAGCGCCCGGCGGTTCGGCAGCGGACGGCACTTGTACCAGTCGCCGCCGACGGCCGCGTCCGGCTCGGCCGGCAGATACGCGGCCGCGGCCGTCAGCCCCAGCTCGGCCAGCCCCTCGGAGTACGTCGGCAGCAGCGCCTCGCGCAGGGCGGAGGCGACGTGCCGCTCCGCCGCGGCCTGCTGCCGCAGCTGCTCCGTCTCCACCTGTTTCTCCACCAGGCGACGCCGGCTGCGCATCTGCGGAGTGAGGTCGCGGGCCACGATCTGCACCGCCCAGGGCCGCCCGTCCGTCCCGGCCACCGGCCGCCCCAGCAGGTCCACCGTGCGGACCTCGCCCAGCACCAGGAACCGGATCCGGGTCCAGGCGGGCTCCTCACCGGCGAGCACGGACGCGATGAACTCGCCGAACGGACTCACGTCCGCCGCCACCAGGTGGTCGCACAGCTCCAGCAGCGTCCAAGGCAGCGCCGGATCCGTACGGAAGATCCGCTGGAGCCCCTCCGACCACGACACCCCGCCCGACAGCAGGTCCCACCAGCCCCACCCCATGGAGGCCAGGTGCTGGGCGTCGATGGTGAGCAGCTCCGCCTGGCTGCGCACCGGCCGCCAGGTCGTCAGCACCTGCTCGCCGCAGGCGGCCGCGTAGTGCACCAGCTGGACGCGCCTGAGCCTGCCGTACCGCTCCTCGGTGTAGTCCACCACGAGGCCGCCCAGGGCGCGCCCCGTCTCCAGGACCTCACTGAGCGCGGACAGCAGCCCGCTTGCGGCGGCGCCGGTGCGCGCCACCTCGAAGAACCGCTGCCCGACCTGCTGGTCCGGCGGCACCAGCCACTCCACCGAGCGGATGTGGTTTCCCGCCCGGATGACGAAGTCCGTGACGGCCCCGGAACCATCCCGCACCGGCGCGAGCAGCGCGGCGGACACCGGGATGCCCGGCAGCGCGGCGCACAGGCAGCGCCACGGGTCATGGTCCTCACCGGCGTCCACGCAGCTGTGCGAGGCGCCGTGGCCCTGGCCGCACGGGCACTGCTCGGCCTCGCGGGCGCCCTCGCCGGGAACCGGCCCGTCCGGGCGCCCGGGGGCGGGCGCGACGGCATCCGTCGCCCTGCGCACATCGGCGCGGAGCGTCGCGATCTCCCGCTCGATGAAGGCCTTCAGCGACACCACGTCGGACGGCATGGTCGCGGCCTCCCGGATCATAGACACCTGCAAAACGGACATCTGCTGCGTATCCGGCACGGAGGGCGGTAAACGCCCGGCCACTCCACCGGCCGACACCGGGGCCGGTCGGCGCGGAAGAACCGCCGCCGAAGGCCCGCCCACGACGGGACGAAAGTCCCGGCCCGGACGGGCCGTACGGCGTGCTTGCGCCCTCTGCGGTCCGGACACAACCCCGGCAGGCACACACAGCAGAGGAACAGCGGAGGAACGACCCCATGACGTGGCAGCCGACCGAAGGGCGGACCCGGCCGTGACGACCGCGCACCCCGTGGAGCGCACGGACACCGCACGCCTCGCCACCGAGGTGGACCAGCTGCGCCGGGCCCTGGACAGCCGCGGCGTCATCGACCGCGCCCAGGGCATGATCATGGCGCTGACCCCCTGCCCGGCGGACCGGGCCTGGCAGGTGCTCGTGGAGATCTCCCAGCACGGCAACACCAAGCTGCGGGACGTCGCCGCCGCCCTGGTCGCCACCGCCGGCGGCACCGCTCTGCCGCCGGACCTGTACGCCCCCTTCCACCGGGCCGTCCACACGGCCCGCACCTCCCGCCCCTCCCGCGCCACACCACCGCGCCCGCGCCCGTGAAACCGGCAGTGCGCTGTGCGCCGGTGTGTCGGCACCGGTCACACAGCGCACTCCCCTCCGGGGGGCGGTCAGCGTGTGCCGACGGCGGCGCGCACGGCCCGGCGGGCCATGGCGCAGTCGTCGTGCAGCCGCCTCAGCAGCAGGCGCTGCTCCTCGCCCGCGGACAGGCCGCCCGGCTGAACCGGTACCGAGCCGACCGGCGGCGCCTCTCGTATCGTGCGCTGCACGGCCGTCTCGTACGTCCGGATCTCCCGCGTCAGCACCAGCATCAGGTTCACCAGGAACGCGTCGCGCGCCGCTGGCCCCGCCGCCTGCGCCAGCTGCGCGATCTGGCGCCGCGCGACGGGGGCGTCGCCCAGTACGGCCCACAGCGTCGCCAGGTCGTAGCCCGGCAGGTACCAGCCCGCGTGCTCCCAGTCGACCAGCACCGGGCCCGCCGGTGACAGCAGGATGTTCGACAGCAGCGCGTCACCGTGGCAGAACTGGCCCATGCCGCCCAGCCCGCCCGCGTGCGCCAGCCCGTGCAGCAGCTTCTGCAGGTCGTCCCGGTCCCGGTCGGTGAAGAGCCCCAGCTCGTGGTAGCGGGAGATCCGCGAGGCGTAGTCCAGCGGAGCGTCGAACATCCCGGCCGGCGGCCGCCACGCGTTGAGCCGCGCGATCGCCCCCAGCGCGGCCCGTACGTCCGCGCGCGGCGGCGCCTCGAAGGGGTGGCGGCTGAGCGCCGCGGGCCGGCCGGGCATCCGCTCGATCACCAGGGTGCAGTTGTCGGGGTCCGCGGCGATCAGCCGCGGCGCCCGCACCGGCGGGCGGTGCCGGACGAAGGTGCGGTAGGCCGCGATCTCATGACGGATGCGCTCGGCCCAGGCGGTGGAGTGGTCCAGTAAAACCTTGGCGACCGCGGTGGCCCGTCCCGTCGTCCCGACGAGCAGGACGGAGCGGCTGCTGCGCCGCATCAGCTGGACCGGGTTGAACTCCGGGCAGACCCGGTGCACCGACGCGATCGCCTTGCGCAACTGCGCGCCCTGCGGACCGGACAGGTCGATCCTTCCACTGAGCGGCCCCGCCGCCGGTCCCGCCCAGCGCCGGGCCCGTACGGCCTGGGGTGGATCCGGATACGGCCCGCTGCCGGCCGGGAGGGTGCGCGCGGGCCGGGGCGGGGCGGACACGGAGGACGATGCTGTGTACATGGGCGAGACAGATCCCTTCGTGTGCCGACGAGTTACGTACGCTGCCCCGGCCCGGCAACCGGCCGACACCCTGGGGAATGAGGGCCGGTTACCGGGGCGGGGTGGCGCTTTCCTACCTGACACCCGCGCGCGGGTGGCACACCATCTGGCGGACCCTGGCGAAGCCTGGCGAATAGTCGCCAGCCCTATGCCGGCGGGCTACTGTCAACTCAGCCGAGAACCTGGGGGCTTGACGTGACCGGAGAACCCAACACCCGCCTAGCAGATCTGTTCGGCCTGGCCGGCTGGTCCAAAGGAGAGCTCGCGCGGCTCGTGAACCGGCAGGCGGCGGCCATGGGCCACCCGCAGCTGGCGACCGACACGTCGCGCGTCCGGCGGTGGATCGATATGGGGGAGACCCCGCGCGATCCCGTGCCCCGGGTGCTGGCAGCCCTGTTCACCGAGCGACTCGGCCGTGTCGTGACCATCGAGGACCTCGGGTTCGTACGACACGGGCGCGCCGGGAAACGGCGGGACGTCAGGAACACCGACAACCCTGACGGGCTGCCCTGGGCGCCCGAGCGTACGGCTGCGGTCCTCACCGAATTCACGGGAATGGACCTCATGCTCAACCGACGCGGCTTGGTGGGCGCGGGTGCCGCGCTCACCGCAGGCTCCGTACTGACCAGCGCCATGCACGACTGGTTCCGCACCGACCCCGCACTCGGCGCGGACGCCCCGCGCCTCGACGACCCCCTGCACGCCGACCCGGCCGGGTTCGACCGCTACGAGGCCGCCCCCATCGGGTCCCAGGAGATCGAGGCACTGGAACGCTCCGTCGAAGTGTTCCGCGCCTGGGACGCCGCCCGCGGCGGCGGGCTCCAGCGCAAGGCGGTCGTCGGCCAGCTCAACGAGGTGGGCGGCATGCTCGCCTACCACCACCCCCCGCACATCCAGCGGCGGCTGTGGGCCGTCGCCGCCAACCTCGCCGTCCTGGCCGGCTGGATGTCGCACGACGTGGGCCTCGAACCCACCGCCCAGAAGTACTTCGTCATCGCCGCGCACGCGGCCCGCGAAGGCGGCGACCTGCCGCGCGCGGGTGAGGCGCTCTCCCGCGCCGCCCGCCAGATGGTCCACCTCGGCCGCCCCGACGAGGCCCTGGACCTGATGAAGCTCGCCCGCGCCGGTTCGGGCCCCGAGATGCTGCCCCGCACACACGCCATGCTGCACACCATCGAGGCGTGGGCGCAGGCGGCGATGGGCCACGGCCAGGCGATGCGCCGCACCCTCGGGGAGGCGGAGGAGCTCTTCGTCTCCGACCGCAGCGACGTGCCCCCGCCGAGCTGGATGCAGACCTTCAAGAAGGAGGACCTGTACGGGATGCAGGCCCTCGCCTACCGCACCCTCGCCGAGCACGAACCGGGCGCCGCGAAGCAGGCCCAGCACTTCGCGCAGAAGGCACTCGCCCTGCGCATCGACGGCCGGCAGCGCTCGAAGATCTTCGACTACCTGTCGATGGCGTCGGCGTGCTTCATCGCCGACGACCCCGAACAGGCCGACCGGTACGCGCGCCTCGCCCTGATGTCGATGGGGGAGACCTCCTCGCAGCGCACCTGGGACCGGTTGCGGGAGATGTACCGGCTCACCGGGAAGTACGCGGACTACTCGAAGATCGAGGACCTGCGCGAGGAGATCCAGGTGGCGATGCCCAAGCCCGCGAAGAAGCAGCGGAGCACCGAGATCTAAGACGTCGTTTCGTCGTACCCGGACCGTACCCGCACCGTGCCTACGAGCGTACCTACGACGGGTCGCCGATCCGGGCGACCATGACACAGGCGTCGTCCTCGCGCGGGCAGGCGCCGAACTCCTCCACCACCACCCGCACACACTCCTGCGCGTCGCGCGCCCGAGCGAACCGCGGTGCCATCCCGAGCAGCCGCTCCGTCCCCTCCGTGCCGAAGGGGTCCGTACCCGTGCCGCGCGTGAGTCCGTCCGTGTGCAGGACCAGCAGATCACCGGGGAGCAGCCGCACCTCGGTCTGCTCGTACGCCGTCTGTGAGGTCGCGCCGAGCAGCACGCCGTCCGGCCGCGTCAGCGCACGCCCCGCCCCGCCGCGGAACAGCAGCGGGGCGGGGTGTCCCGCCTGCGCCCAGGTCAGCGTGCCGGTCGCCGGGCTGTAGCGGCAGCACACCGCGCTGCCCAGCGCCGTGTGCGCCGACGTCTCCAGCAGCTGGTTCAGGTGGCCCATCAGGGGCCCGGGCCGGATCCCGGCCACGGCCATGCCGCGCAGCGCACCCAGCAGCATCGCCATCGAGGAAGTCGCCGACACGCCGTGCCCGGTGAGGTCGCCGACGGACAGCAGCGTGTCCCCGTCGGGCAGCTCCAGCGCGTCGTACCAGTCGCCGCCGATCAGCGCGCTGGAACCGGAGGGCAGGTACTGCCCGGCCAGGTCGAGGGCGGCGGGGCCGCCGTCCGGGAGGCGCAGCGAGCCGCGCCACGGCGGCAGGACCGCCTCCTGGAGCTCCACCGCCACCCGGTGCTCGGTCTGTTCGATGTCCTGGCGGCGGCGGAGCGACTCCCGTGATTCGCGGACCACCCGCTCACTGCGGCGCAGTTCGCTGACGTCCCGTAAAACGGCCCACATCGACGCCGTGCAGCCGTCCGCGTCGAGGACCGGCTCGCCCATCATGTGGAGCGTACGCACCCGGCCGTCGGTCCGGACGATCCGGAACTCGCCGTCGATCGGCTTGCCGTCGATCAGACAGCCCGTCACCATCGTGGTCAGCGCCGCCTGGTCCTCGGCGAACACCATGGACGGCAGCTCGTCCAGCGACATCGGGCCCGACTCGGGAGAGCGGCCGAAGATCTGGAACAGCTCGTCGGACCAGGTCACTTCGTCGGTGAGGAGGTTCCACTGGGCGCTGCCGACCCGGCTGAGCAGCGCACCGGTGCGCGGGGGCGCGTCCGAGGGCGCTTCCCCGGCGCTCTCGCCCTCTTCAGTCCGTTCCTCGGCGGACCGGGCGTCGGCGTCGGCGGACCGGACGTCGAGGGCGCGGTCCTCGCGCAGCCCTTCCTTCAGCTGGCCCAACTGCGCGCCGAGGTCGTCCAGTTGGTGGACGGCGAGATCGCATAGTGCGCGCTGCCAGCGGCCCTGCGGGTCGTCCTCGTCCGCGACGGCGTCCCGGCGTACGGCGTCGACGTCGCCCCGCAGTCGGCGGGTCTGCGAGATCAGCGCGTCCACCGTGCCGCGCTCGGGCGGCTGCCCGGCGGCACGGTCCGCGAACAGATGGGACGGCATGTCGTACTCCGATACGGGCGCGGTGTGGCCAGGGTCTGAAATATAAGGACCGGTTACGACTGTTGCACAGGCCGCGATGGCCTGTAAGGGGTTTGGCAACACTCGATAGGGGGGTGCTTCTGGCATATGCCAAAGGCCCGGCGATTACCGGCCAACTCCGTCCGGAACACGCCGTATCGAAGCCTTTCCGCTCCGTCACGGCAGGTGTCGAACCATGGCCTGCCCCGCGGCAGGCCCCGCTCGAGGCCGCCCCGAGGCGGGATTTTCCCTCCCACTCGTCCGAGTGCGTCCCGTGGTCGCGGCATTGACGGTGCGCACGTGGACGGCCGCCCAGCGGGTACCCGGAGCGTCCCGGCGCGTGCCGGGGCACGTCGATCCGTACGTCCGTACGATCCGTCGGAGGGCAGGACCGTGAGCATGGAAGCCGGCAAGAGGGTCGTCGTCACCGGAGCCACCGGCAACGTCGGCACCAGCGTGGTGGCGGCGCTGGCCGACGACCCGCAGATCGCATCCGTACTGGGCCTGGCGCGCAGGCTGCCCGGCTGGTCGCCGCCCAAGACCGACTGGGCGGCCGTGGACCTCGCCGAGGACACCGACCTCGTCAGGCACTTCGAGGGCGCCGACGCCGTGATCCACTTGGCCTGGGCGTTCCAGCCGACCCACGACCCGGTCAGGACCTGGCGCACCAACGTCCTTGGCAGCCTCCAGGTCTTCCGGGACGTCGCCTCCGCCGGCGTGCCCGTCCTGGTCCACGCCTCCTCCGTCGGCGCCTACTCACCGGGCCCCAAGGACCGGACCGTCGGCGAGTCGTGGCCCACGCACGGCTGGCCGGACGCCGCCTACTGCCGCGAGAAGGCGTACCTGGAGCGGGTGCTGGACTCCTTCGAGGTCCGCAACCCCGGCGTCAGGGTGGTGCGGATGCGCCCGGCGTTCCTGTTCAAGGAGGAGTCGGCGAGCGAACAGCGCCGGATCTTCGGCGGGCGCTTCCTGCCGGGGACGCTGGCCCGCCCGGGGGCGGTCCCCTTCGTGCCGGACATCCCCGGGCTGCGGTTCCAGGCCCTGCACACCGACGACGCGGCGCAGGCGTACCGCCTCGCGCTCGGCCATGAGGTGGGCGGCGCCTTCAACATCGCCGCGGAGCCCCCCATCGGCGCCGAGGAACTCGCCGACCTGCTCGGCGCCCGGCTCGTCCGCGTGCCCCGCCCGGCCGTCCGCGCCGCGCTGGCCGCCGCCTGGAACCTGCGGCTGGTGCCCGCCTCGCCGCACCTCTTCGACGCGGTGCTGCGCCTGCCGCTGATGGACTGCACCCGCGCCCGGGTCGAGCTCGGCTGGCACCCGCAGCGCAGCGCGCTCGACGCGCTGGAGGAGCTGCTGCGCGGCATGCGGACCGGCGCCGGCCAGGACACCGCGCCGCTCGCGGGCCGCAAGGTCGGCTGAAGGTCGGCCGACGCACGCGCCCCCGTCCGGCCCCCGAGCGGCGTGGCCGGATGTGACCCGATCCGTACCCTCCGCACGGGTGACGACGGCTCCCTCAGTGGGCAAGCCCTAAGGAGACAGGTGTCGGTGTCGGGTCGAAAGGGGGCCGCCGTGCCGGACAGACGACCTCGCGGCTACCAGCCCGACTGGCAACCGCGCCCGGCGACCGAGCAGTTACTCGCCGAGGTCGAGATGGTCCTCGGCCGCTACGCCGCACAGCTGCCGCTGACCATCCGGCAGATCTGGTACGCGACGGTCGCCGACGGCGCGCTCGCCAAGCAGGAGCGCACGTACAGAAGGCTGGTCGACATGCTCGGCATGGCCCGCCGCGCCGGCCGCATCTCCTGGCTCGCGATCGGCGACGACGCCGACCCCGCCGCCGAGCCGCGGACGTTCGACGGCCCGATCGGCTTCCGGCGCGCCGTCGCCGACGCCGCCCGCGCCTACCGGCTCGACCGCCAGGCCGGTCAGGAGGCGCGCCTCGAAGTGTGGTGCGAGCCGGCCGGTCTCGTACCGCAGCTGACGGCCGTCACCGACCCCTGGGGCGTGCCCGTGTACGCGGGCGGGGTCCTCACCTCCCTGTCCGGCAGGCGCGCCGCCGCGCGCCGGGCCGCGACCGGCGGACACGGCGCCGTGTGCGTCCTGCTGGTCGGCGACTGGGACCCCGGGCGGCAGCACCTCTTCACCTCCCTCGCCGAGGACGTCAAGGCCTTCGCCTCGCTCGACGCCCCCGACGTACGCGTCGACTTCGAGCGCCTGGCCGTCACCGAGGCGCAGGTCGCCGAACTGCACCTGCCGTCCGCTCCGCTGCGCGCCGGCGCCGCCGCCACCCAGGCGGAGGCCATCCCGCCGGACGTCCTCGCCGCGCTCGTACGGGAGGCCATCACCTGCCGCCGAGACGACGACGTCCTGGCCGCCGTCCTCGCCCGGGAGGAGGCCGAACGGCGCATACTGCTGGACCAGCTCGGCGGGCTGCCGGCAGGGGCGCAGCCCGCCGTGCGGGGCCGGCTCACTCCGCCAGGGTCTGGGTGGTGACGACGAACAGGCCCCCGTCCGGGTCGCGCAGGGTGGCCTCCACGCCGGGCTCGTGGTGGACGACGGAGGCGCCGTGCTCCCGCGCCTCGCGTACGCACGCGTCGACGTCCGGGACGGGGAAGTAGACCTGCCAACGCGGGCGGATCGACGGGTCCGGCGCGGCCTCCAGCGCCCCGGAGCTGAGCCGGGCGACGACGCGCCCGCCGCTGCGCAGGACGACCTCGTCCTCCTCGTACTCGACGTCGCAACCGCCGGGACGCCCGCTCGCCCAGTCCAGGATCTCGCCGTAGAAGATCGCCGCCTCGAAGGCGTCGCGGGTCTGCAGCCTCACCCAGGCGGGTGCCGCGTCCCGCCAGTTCTGCCAGCCCGACAGCAGCTGGCCCTCCCAGATGCCGAACACCGCCCCGTCCCGGTCGGCCGCGAGGGCACCGCGCCCCATCGCGAAGGACACCGGCCCGACGGCGACGGTGGCGCTGCGCTCCCTGATGCGGGACGCCGTCTCATCGGCGTTCTGCACGGCGAAGTACGGGGTCCAGGCGACGGCCATCTGCAGAGCGCCTGCCAGGGCACCCATCCCGGCCACCGGTTTGCCGTTGGCGAGCGCGACGCTGAACTCCTCGCCGAGCCGCGCCGGGCGGTACGTCCACCCGAGCACGGCGCCGTAGAACTTCTGCGCGGCGCTCAGGTCGTGGGTCATCAGGCTGACCCAGCACGGGGCGCCGTACACGGCCTCGCTCGAGGTCACGCCCTTGGTCGCTGTCGGTTTCGTATTCATGTGCAAACCGCCCTGTGTCACCATGCCGCCTCTGCCCGGATGTCCATCCTTGCACTGTTTACAAGGGCGGTCCTGTTTCGCCCGGCTGTTTGCCTGCCCACCCGCTCGGGCTCCACGCGTCCCTTCACCGGGCGCGGGCAGACGCGGCCCCCGCGGAACCACTTGGTGTGTACCTGACGCTAAAGTGCGGTGGTTCGCTCAGACGTTCGGTGAAGGGGTGGGGTATGAGCACGCAGCTGAGGGAGAGAGCCGGGGAGTTGGCCGCGGTGCTGTGGCGCGAGCACACCGTCTACCGGGACCGCGCCGGGGGAGTGGTCATCCGAGGCGAACACGTCGAGCGCTGGATCAGCCTCGCCCCCGCCGGCGGCCGCGACGAGGTCCTGCTGCGCGCCGGCCGCATCCTGGACGGCGGCACCACCGCCCCGGCGCGCTCCGAGGTGATCATGCCGCTCTCCGCCTCCACGGCGGAGCTCGCCGCGGCCTGCCGCCGCCTGCTCGCCGACACCGCCGCCGACGCCGCGCCCCGGACCGCCCACCCGGCGGACGGCCGCCGCCCCGGCCGCGACCGCAAGCCCGCCAGGCGGCAGCGCAAGCACGAGCGCCGGCAGCAGCGCCGGCAGCGGCACACGAGCCTGCGCTCGTGGATGGTTCTGGCCTGTGTGGCGGCCGTCGTCGCGTACTACCTCTCCAGCGTCGGGCTGATCTGACCGCCGACGGAGCACACCACCGGCCCGTGGCGGCTCCACGGCAAGACACCCCCTAGGGCCGCCGCCGCGCCCGGACGCGGTCCCGCCACCGCCGCGCGATCCGCTCCAGGTGCCAGCGCTCCTCGTACAGCAGACGCCCCACCAGCGAGCCGCCGAAGACCACGAAGCCGACCCCCACGAGCCAGGACTGCACGACCAGCATGGTGCCGACGGGGCCGTACGCGACCGTGTTCGAGGCGATCAGCGGGGAGAACACCAGCCGCGAGAAGCCCCGCAGGCCGGCCAGGCCGATCACGGTCGCGACCGCGCCGGGCAGCAGGGCCCTCCAGGGCAGTCGCCCGCCCAGCAGCAGCCGCTGCGACCACCAGAAGAACAGCACCCCGGTCACCACGGCCACCGTGGCCCGCCAGGTGAGCTCGCCCGCGTCCGCCGGCCGCGTGGCCACGTGAGCGGACAGCAGCAGGTAGCCGATGAGGACGGCGAGCCACACACAGTGCCGCCACATGGTGTGCCAGCGCGCCGCGGGCAGCTCCCACACCTTCTCGTACCCCGTCTGCACGACACCGCCGAAGGTCATCCCGAACACCGCCAGCGCCGCGATACCGAAGCCGGTCGTCGACTCCAGCGCCCGCCCCGGCGTCGCGAACAGCCGCCGCACCTCCATGTCCGCCGGGGTCGACACGCCGAGCCCGTCCGAGATCCAGTCCGCGAAGCCCTGCCCGTTCGCCGGGTCGGCCGCCGCCACCACGATGAGCAGCGGCACCAGGGTCAGCAGCCCGATCGCCGCGAACCCCATGGACCGGTGCATCAGCTCCAGCTCGTTGCCCCGCCGCCACCCGCGCCCGGCGGCCGAGCCGTGGAAGGCGCCGTACAGCCGGCCGAGCCGGTCCAGCCGGCCGGCCCACCACCGCCGGCCCTCGGCACCGGAAGACTTCTCGGGCATGGGAGTCGCATACCCCGGCGGCGCCCGCCGCTACGGCCGGTCGCGCAGGAGGCCCCGAATGGACGCCTCCGCACAGCTCTGTCCCGGCGCCCGTTTTCGTGGTGCACTGATGGCAAGGAGCTGGGCCGATGGGTACGAAGCGCAAGCCGGGACCAGCAGCGGCAGGGGTCGCCGTGGCGGTGTGCGCCGCCGTGACCGCCGGGCTGTACGGCTGCTCCTCCTCGGACCGGTCCGAGCCGCGCGGGGCCTCCCCGAAGCCCCCCGCCTCCACCCCGGCCGACGTCTCGCCCTTCACCGGCCTCCCGGCCCGCTCCGGCACGCCGGTCCTCGCCGTCAAGATCGACAACGTGCGCCCGGCGCGCCCGCACACCGGACTCGGCGCCGCGGACATCGTCTACGTCGAGCAGGTCGAGGCCGGCCAGAGCCGCATCCTCGCCGTCTTCTCCTCCCGGCAGCCGCCCACGGTGGGGCCGGTGCGCAGCGTCCGCGAGTCGGACATGGAGCTGCTGCGGCAGTTCGGCCGACCGGCGCTGGCGTACTCCGGCGCGCAGTCGAAGCTCCAGCCCCTCATCGACGCCGCGCCCCTCTTCCCGCTCGCCCCGTCGGACGCGCCGGGCGCCTACCTCCGCGGCGGCGACCGCCCGGCGCCGCACAACCTCTACCTGCGCCCCGACCGGGCCCTGGCCGCCGCGCCGCAGGCCGACAAGGCGCGCGACATCGGCTTCCGCTTCGGCGCCGCTCCGGAGGGCGGCCGCCAGGTCAACGAGCACACGGTTCGCTACCCGGCGGCGCGCTACACCTTCACCTGGTCGGAGAGCGGCAAGCGGTGGCAGGTGGCCATGGACGGAACGCCCGCCCGGACCACGGACGGCGGCCGGATGGGCGCCCCCACCGTCGTGGTGCAGGACGTCGAGGTGCGCCCCTCGAAGTTCCGGGACCGGTCGGGGAGCGTCTCTCCGTACACCGAGACCGTCGGCTCGGGCGACGCACTCGTCCTGCGCGACGGGCGGGCCCACGACGCGCGGTGGAACCGGCCGGCGCCCGAGAGCGGCACCACCTTCACCACACCCGCCGGGCAGCCGCTGAACTTCGCGCCCGGTCAGGTGTGGATCGTGCTCACCGCCCGCTGACCCGGGCGCGACGGCGGGTCAGCACCACGCCCAGCAGGACCATCAGGGCCCCCAGGGCGAAGTGCAGCCAGTTGTCGGCCGTGTTGACGGGCACGAAGTTGGCGCCGCTGTCGTGGTCGATGAAGAGCCCGTACAGCCACAGCGCCAGGTAGACGACCCCGCCGCCGACGAGGAACGCCCGGGCGCCGGACACGGACCTGGACATGGCGAGGCCCGCGATGCCGAACAGCAGGTGCACGAGGTTGTGCAGGATCGACACCTGGAAGACGCCCAGCAGCTTGGCCTCGGAGTGGTGCTCCGCGAACTCCATCGAGCCGTAGTCGGTGGTGATGCCCGGGATGAAGCCCAGCACCGCCACCAGCAGGAAGACCAGCCCCACCAGGAGTGCGGCTTGCTGGACGGGGCTGCGGGGAGCGGTCGTACGCGGTGAGCTGGTCATGACGGGAAGCCTCCTCGTCGGGGCTGTGCCTCCGGGCCCCACCGCGGGGCCCGCGGCGCCCGGGTACCCCTCCTCGCCGCCCGCTCACTCCATGCGGCGGCGGTCCTCATCGGTCCACTTGCTGGTGTCGCGCGGCTCCACGTACGGCTCCTCGTCCTCCGGGTGGCCGCCGTCGATGGCGCGCTGCCGGGCCAGCTCCGCGTCGAACTCCAGGCCGAGCAGGACTGCCAGGTTCGTGATCCACAGCCAGATCAGGAAGATGATCACACCAGCGAGGGTGCCGTAGGTCTTGTTGTACGAGCCGAAGTTCGCCACGTACAGGGCGAATCCGCCGGAGGCGAGCAGCCAGATCAGCAGGGCGAGCAGGCTGCCCGGGGTGATCCAGCGGAAGCCGCGGCCCCGGGCGTTGGGCGCGGCCCAGTACAGGATCGCGATCATGATGGTGACGAGCAGGACCAGGACCGGCCACTTCGCGATGGACCACACGGTCATGGCGGTGTCGCCGAGGCCCAGCGCCGTACCCGCCTGCCGGGCGAGCGTGCCGGTGAAGACCACGATCAGCGCGCTGACCAGCGCCAGGACCATCAGCGTGACGGTGAGCGCCAGCCGCAGCGGCATGACCTTCCATACCGGGCGGCCCTCGGGCATGTCGTACACCGCGTTCGACGCGCGGATGAACGCCGCGATGTAACCGGAGGCCGACCACACCGCGGCCAGCAGACCGACCACGGCCATGACCGAGCCGACCCCCGCCGAGCCCTGCAACTGCTGCACCGCGTTGGTGATGACGTCCCGCGCCGCGCCGGGCGCGAACTTCTGGAGGTTGTCCAGCACCGACTGGGTGACCGACTCGCCCGCGAGGCCCAGCAGCGAGACGAGGACCAGCAGGGCCGGGAAGAGCGAGAGCACCCCGTAGTACGTCAGGGCCGCGGCCCGGTCGGCGAGCTCGTCGTCCTTGAACTCCGCGAACGTCCGCCGCAGCACGGCCCACCAGGACCGTTTCGGCATGTCGGTGGGCTCGTCGGGGGCCCGGTCCTGGACCTCGGGGTCGGGTCCGGGGCGGTCGTCGCGGTGAGTGTCCCGGTGAACGCCGCGGTGGCCGCCGTCGTCATGGCCGGGGCCGGTGACGGGGGGCTCCGGCTCGTTCCTGTGCTGCCGTTTCGTCATCCGTGCCATGGGTTGGCGGGTAACCGCGCGGACGGTGGTTCAACCCTCCGGGGGCCGGTCCGGCTCATCCCGGGTGCCGCCGGTGCCGCCGGTCCCGCTGGTTCCGCCGGTCTCCAGGGGCTCCAGAGTGGCGGCCACGTACTCGGCCTCCCGTTCCGCCTCGGACATGTCGGGGACGAGGAAGCCGTCCCCCTGTCGCTCGGGCGACCGGCCGCCCCCGGTGAGGCGCTCCCGCCACTGCTCGGCGAGCTGCTGCTGCCGCTCCGCGGATTCCCGCTGGACGCGCGCCCGGCTGGCGGAGGTGAGGGCCGTCAGGAAGTCACGGAGAACGTCTCTCATGGTGCCAGTGTTCTCCCGTTCGACACCTGCGACACCTGCGACACCCGCGACACCTGCGACACCCGCGACTCCCGAACAGCGACGGTTCGCGTGTAAAACGGTTTGCGGGCCGTGACACCGGACACCGACAGTGATCGGATGCACGAAGCACCCCAACCGACCGTCCGGGCCGCCCGGCCGGATGACGCGCCGCTGATATGCGAGCTGCTCAACGCCGTCGACACGATCGAGACCGGCGCGCCCGACACCGAGCTCCACAGCGTCGAGGCCGACCTCGCCCACCCCGACGTGGACCTCGCCGAGGACTCGTGGCTCGCCTTCGAGGACAGCCGGCTCGTCGCCTACGCGCTCGTACTGCCCGCTTCCAGGGCCGAGCGCGTGAACATCGACCACTACGTCCTGCCCGCGCACCAGGCCGCCGGCGAACGGCTGCTGAAGCTGGCCGAGGAGAGGGCCCGCGCCCGGGCGGCCGGCAGCGGCGCGGACCGGGCGGTCGTCCACCTCCACCTGAACCACGAGCCGACCACCGACACCGCCCTCCTCGACGCCCGGGGCTGGCGGCGGGTGCGGCGCTACCACGTCATGAGCCGGGCGATATCGCCGCAGGGCGACCCGGTACCCGAGCCGCCCGCGGGCGTGACGCTGCGCGACTGCACCGACGAGGCCGACCGCCGCCGCGCCCACGCACTCGTCGAGGAGACGTTCGCGGGGCACTTCGACCACCGGAGCCGTACGTACGAGCAGTGGCTCCACGACATGGACGCCGCCCAGTGCGACTGGTCGCTCGTCTGGATCGCCGCCCTGGAGGGCGCCGGCGACGCCGCCGTGCTCGTCAGCCGCAACGACCGCGAATCCATGGCCTGGGTGAGCAACCTCGGCGTCCGCGAGGACGTACGCGGCCGGGGCATCGGCGGCCACCTCCTGCGGCACGCCTTCGGCGCGTACGCGGCCCTGGGCCGCGAGACGCTCGGCCTGGGCGTGGACACCCTCAACGAGACGGGCGCCCTGCGGCTCTACGAGGCCCATGGGATGCGGAGGGAGTACGCCGTCGACACCTGGGAGGTGACGCTTCCCGTGACGGCCTGAGCCCGAGGCGCCCGCGCGACCCCCACGACGGATCATGGGCCCGTACACTCGTGCCCTGCTTACCCCAGCGGCGGGGCGAGCGACCGAGCGACCAACACGCTTTGACGGAAAGGTATTTCGACATGGACTCCGCTGTGCTGGGCGATGCCCCGATCTACGACAGGCTGATAGCGGAAAGAGGGGACGTCCCCACCGACGTCCGCCGCGTCGCCGAGGAGACCCTCACGCAGGTGGGTCGCGCGATGGACTTCAGCGGGCTGGGGCGGCAGGCGTACACGCCCCGCATGCCCTTCCCGCCCGCCCCGACGGGCTGACGGGGCCGACGGGCCGACCGGCGGCGTACGGAGGTCCCGGCGGGCTGCACACGGTGCGGACCGCCCTCACCCGTTCGCCCCCCGTCCTGTTACGGCCGTGCCCGGCGGGGTACCCCTCAGCCCCATGGAGATCGGTTACAAGCTCGCGGCAGAAGCCTTCGGACCCGGTGAACTGGTCAGGCAAGCGGTCCTGGCGGAGGAGGCGGGATTCGACTTCGTCGAGATCAGCGACCACTTCCACCCCTGGCTGGACAACCAGGGGCACTCGCCCTTCGCCTGGACGGTGCTGGGCGCCATCGCGGCCCGGACCAGCCGGATCGGGCTGGCGACCGGTGTCACGTGCCCGACCGTGCGCTACCACCCCGCGATCATCGCGCAGGCGGCCGCGACCCTCGCCGTCCTGTCGGACGGCCGGTTCGTCCTCGGCGTCGGCTCCGGCGAGCGGCTCAACGAGCACGTCGTCGGCACCGGCTTCCCCGACGCCGTCAGCACCCGCCACGAGATGCTCCGCGAGGCCCTGGAGATCATCCGCCTGCTGTGGCGCGGCGGCTACCGCTCGTACGAGGGCAAGCACCTGCGTCTCGCCGACGCCCGCGTCTTCGACCTGCCCGCCGAGCCGCCCCTCATCGCCGTCGCCGCGAGCGGCGCGGCCTCCACCCGGATCGCCGCCGAGCTCGGGGACGGCCTCTTCGCCACCGAGCCCAAGCCGGACATCGTCCGCCAGTACCGCGAGGCGGGCGGCGGCGGCCCCCGGTACGCGGAGGTCCCCATGGCGTGGGCGCCGGACGAGCACACCGCGGCACGCGCCGCGCTGGAGACGTCCCGGTGGGCGGTGACGGGATGGAAGGTGATGAGCGAGCTCCCCAACCCCGTCAACTTCGACGCCGCCACGACGACCGTGCGCGAGGAGGACATCCTCGGCCAGTTCGCCTGCGGAACCGACCCGGAGCGCTACGTGGAAGTGGCGCAGGGCTTCGTCGACGCGGGCTTCGACCGCCTGGTCATGCAGAACGCGGGCCCCGACCCGGACGGCTTCATCGACTTCTACCGCAGCGAGCTGGACCTGCGGATGCGTCAGCTGAAGGCCAACGGGGAGGCCGCCTGAGCACGGCGGTGCGGGGTCGGAACCCGGGCGCGCCGGGTCGGAATCCAGGTGTGCGGGGTCGACACTGAGTCGAGGGTTGTCAACTTTCTCATGGGCGAGCTATATAAAAAGCCGTAGGGCATCCCACGCAGTGAGGAAGACGAGAAAGGCGACTCGCACACCCATGCTCACCACCGTCCCGGCCCCGCGATCCAACGCGCCCCTGTCGTACGACGACCTGGTCGACCACGTGAAGCGCAACGGCCTGTACGCCACACGAGCGCAGGCGGACGCCATCACGCGCAGCGTGCTGGCGGAGCTCGGGCGGCAGGTGACCGGCGACGAACGGGTGGAACTCGC
This sequence comes from Streptomyces sp. NPDC093546, assembly GCF_044765045.1. Taxonomy (NCBI): domain Bacteria; kingdom Bacillati; phylum Actinomycetota; class Actinomycetes; order Kitasatosporales; family Streptomycetaceae; genus Streptomyces; species Streptomyces sp. NPDC093546. The sequence continues at coordinate 37,788 of NZ_JBIWJG010000017.1, forward strand.
GCAACGGCTCCCCGCCGAAGCGGCCCGCGCGTTCGCCTCCCAGGTCCCCGCGCCCCAGGCGGTGTCCGGATTCGGCTTCGTCCAGCAGATCGCCGCCCGCACCGGCGCGGGCCTGGGCGCCGCCCGCTGGGACACCGGCTCGGTCCTCCGGGCCGTCGCCCGCCTCGCCGGTCCGGACCTCCTCGGCCGCCTGCTCGCCCAACTTCCCGACGGCTACGCCCTGTTGTTCGGCCAGGCCCAGCTGACCCGCCCCCGGGCCGCCTGACGGCGGGGGAGGGGGCAGGTCACGCCGGTCAGTCGTCGACGGCGTCCAGTACGTCGCCGAGGTCCACGAACTTGAAGCCGGTGGCCGCGCGGTCCCCGTCGGCCGGGGTGTCGTGCCCGTCCTGGACGACGAGCAGCCCGCGCGGGTACCGGGTGCCCAGCGGGGCGTTGAGCACGGCGGCGCCGTCGCACTCCTCGGAGCCGTCCAGGGCGGCGGACGCGGCCGTGACGCGGAAGCCGCCCTCGTACTCGTTGGCGTCCGCCACCTCGCGGTCGTAGAGGGCGAAGGTGTCGTCGCCCTGGCTGGAGGCGAGGAGGTGGCCGTCGCCGTCCGGCTCGGTGAGCAGGGTCAGCCCCTCGACATCGGCCGACAGGCGTGAGCCGCCGAAGCCGGGGTCGGCCCCCGCCACGCACTCGTCGCTCTGCTCGTCGTACACCGCCGGCACTCCGTACTCGCGTACGCGGTCGACAAGTTGGGGCGTCGAGGTGAGGTCCGCGCGCAGGCGCCAGATGCCGACGTCCTCCTGGCCGGCGTACAGCACGCCGTTGGCCGGGTCGACCACCATGCCCTCGACCTGCGGCAGTTCGCCCGGCTCGGCGCACGGCGACCAGGACGACCCGTTCGGAAGCCGGAAGGCGGAGGGCAGGTCCAGCGAGCGCACCTTGCGGTAGCCCACCGTGCCGTCGGCGCCGGCGGTCAGCTCCAGCAGCGCGATGCTCGTGCGCTCGCGGCGGCTGACCAGGGCATACGAGCGGCCGGTCGCCCGGTCGCTCCAGGTGGCCAGGCCGTACGCGGTCCGCTGCTCCTCGATCTCGCTCTCGTCGGCGGAGAAGACGGGCGCGGCGGCGGGGTCGGTGATGTCGACGAGCGGGCCGCCGGGCGCGCCGGGCCGGATGCGGTAGAAGCGCAGCCGGTCGTTGCCGCGGTCCGTGGTGACGGCGATGTCGGCGCGCCCGGCGGGCAGCCGCAGACCGTGGACGAGGTCGACGTTGTTGAACCGGCCGCCGGGCGGTGTCGCGAGGGACTGCACGGGGCGGGCGTCGAGGTCGTAGACCCGCAGGCCGCCTTCCTTGGCCGTACCGATGACCAGGCTGCGCCCGGGGTCGGCCGAGTTGCGCCAGATGGCGGGGTCGTCCGCGTCGGCGTTGCCACCCGCTTCGTCGTCGTGGAGCGTGGGCGTCTCGGCCCGGGGGACGACGAGCGGCAGCGACGCCTCGGCGCCGTCACCGCTCGCCCGTGCCGGCGGTGCGGTGGTGGCGAGCGCCGAGAACGCGGCGAGCGCCGCGACCGATGCGATGACGACCGGGTGGGGACGGCGGACCCTGATCACGCATGAACTCCTTCACGACCGAGGACATCACGACTTCGCCCTGGAGCATGGTCCGCTCCCGCGTCGCCGGAACGTCTCCCTTCCGTGAAGGAGGTGTACATGACGTGAACGCGACGGATTCGGCCGAGGCTTCACGCGTCCGGCGCGTCGTCCTCTGCCGGCGTCTCCCCGCCGTCGAGGCTCGTGGTGGCCGACTCCAGGGGGCCGAGCAGGTCCGGGGTGCTCAACCCGCCGCCCCCGGGAGCGGCTTGGGCGGCGGGGGCGGGGCTGAGGGCGGCGACCGCCGCTCCGACGGCGAGGGACGCGACGGCGAGCATGCTGCGCTTCTTCATGCCCGGTTCAACCGCCGAACCCGGTCCGGCGTCACGACCCGGGCCGCCTCCGTGCGGATGTGCGAATGTACGGATGTGCTGGGGGTGTCGCGGCCTCACGGCGCCGGGTCGCGCGCGTCGTACCGCGCGAAACCGCGCCAGCGCAGCGCCAGCAGCCCCACCGCCACCACGCAGGCGACACCGCCTCCCGTCACCGCGAGCGCCGGCGTGGTCAGGTCGGCGACCGACCCCGCGACGAAGTCGCCCAGCCGGGGCCCGCCCGCGACGACCACGAGGAACACGCCCTGCAGCCGCCCGCGCATGTCGTCGGGGACCGCCGCCTGGAGCATGGTGTTGCGGAAGACCATGCTGACCGTGTCCGAGAACCCGGCGAGCGCCAGGAAGAGCACGCCCAGCCACAGCTCGCGCGTCAGCCCGAAGACCGCGACGGCGGTCCCCCACGCGGCCACCGCGATCAGTACCGCGAGCCCGTGGCGCCGGATCCGGCCCTGCCACCCCGAGAACACCCCGCCCAGGAGCGCCCCGAAGGCCGGCGCGGCCACGAGCAGCCCGGTGGTGCGCGCGTCACCGCCGTACCAGAGGACGGCGACGGCCGGCAGCAGGGCCCGGGGGTGGGCGAGGATCATCGCGCAGAGGTCCGAGAAGAACGTCATCCGCAGATTGGGCCGGGTGCCGAGGAAACGGAGCCCGTCCAGGACGGATGCCCGCCCGGTGCCGCCTTCGCCGCCCTTGCGGTCGGGGAGCATGGCGGGCAGTCGCCACATCGCGTACAGGGCCGCGCCGAAGGTGACGGTGTCGATCAGGTAGGCGGCCTCGTACCCCCACAGGCCGACGATGAACCCGCCGAGCATGGGGCCGACGAGCGTGCCGGACGTCATCGTCATGGAGCTGAGCGCGTTGGCGGCCGGCAGCTGCTCGGGCGGCAGCAGCCTCGGGATCATGGAGCTGCGGGCGGGCCCGTTGAGCGCCTGGCAGACCGCCTGCAGCGCGACGATCCCGTACAGGAACCCGACGTGGTGGAACCCCGCGAACGTGGCCGCGGTGAGCGCCGCGGACAGCACGGCCGAGCCGGTGGCGCTGCCGAGCCCCAGCTTGCGCCGGTCCACGGTGTCGGCGGCGGCGCCCCCGTACAGGCCGAAGAACAGCAGCGGCACGAGGGAGAACAGGCCGACCAGGCCGACCGAGAAGGTGGAGCCGGTGAGGTCGTACACCTGGAGCGAGATCGCCAGGGTCGTCATGCCCTGGCCGACCCAGGAGACGGTGTTGCCGAACCACAGACGCCGGAAGTGGGCCGAGGACCGCAGGGGGGTGAGGTCGGCCAGGATCCGGCGGCGTGCGGCGGTGGGTGTCGCGGTCACGACCGGTCCGCCGCGCGGCCGGGCAGGCGGTCGTGAGCGAATTCATGTGCGTGGTGCGTGCATCTGCGTATCGGCATGGGCAGCAGCATAGGGTTTGACCTTCAAGCCGCTTGAACGCCCACACTCGCAGGCATGGACGACAGGAACGACAACGACGGCAACGACGGCCTGCTGAGCATCGGCGCCTTCGCGCGCAGGGTGGGCCTGGCACCGAGCGCTCTGCGGTTCTACGACGACTGCGGCGTGCTGCGGCCGGCCCGGGTCGACGAGGTGACGGGTTACCGCTCTTACGCCCCCGGCCAGGAGCCCCGCGCCGCGCTGCTGCGGCGCCTGCGGGAGGCCGGGGTGCCGCTCACCGACGCCTCGCTGGTCCTCGACGGCCCCCCGGAGGAGGCGCGCGCGGTGCTCGAGGCGCACGCCCGGAAGGCGCGGGAGGCGGCCGACGCGGCCCGGTCGGTGATCGGGGAGATCGGGGCGGTCCTCGGCGGCCCGGCGGACGGCGCCGGGGCCACCCGGGCCCGGATCGGGGGAGCGGAACTGGCCAGCGCGGTACGGCAGGTGGCGCCCGCCGTCGCCGGCGCGGCCCTGCGCGAGGAGTTCCCCGCCCTCGGCTGCGTCCTCGTCGAACTCGACGGCCAGGAGGTGCGGCTGGTGGCCACGGACCGCTACCGGCTGGCGGTCCGGACGCTGCGGCCGCTCGTGGCCGAGGGCGGGCCCCGCCGGCTCCTCGTCGACGCCCGCGAGATGAGGGACCTCGCCTCCTGGGCCGTACGCCGGACCGAGATCGTGATCGAGGCCGGCGGCGGGGGCGACGCGCGCCTCGCGAGCGGCGGCCACACCCGGACCGTGACGCCCGTCGGCGCGACCTTCCCCGACTACCGCCTGGTCCTGGACGCGCTGCCCGCCCCCCGGACGCGGATCATCGCCGACCGGACCGCCCTGCGTGCGGAACTCGCCACGGCCGGGGCGAGCGGCACGGTCACCCTGCACACCGACGGCCGGCGCCTCCTGCTCTCCCGCCCCGGTGCCGCGCCCGTGACCCAGCGGGCCCTGCGCACCGGGGAGCCGCTGCGCGTCTCCTTCGACCCCGAGGTGCTCCTCGCGGCGCTCGACGCCGGGGTCGGCCCCGACGTGCTCCTCGAGGTCTCCTCACCCGCGGAGCCGGTCGTGGTCCGCTCCGCCGACCAGGGAAGCTTCACCGCCCTCGTGATGCCCGTCGGGGAGGAGTCGGCGTGAACCCCGAGAACCCCGTCGTCCAGCTGTGCGCCCAGGGCATGCAGGCCGAGGCCGAGGGCCGGGAGACCGACGCCCACGCCCTGTTCCGGCGCGCGTGGGAGAGCGCCGCCGACGACTACGAAGCCTGCGTCGCCGCCCACTACCTGGCCCGGCACCAGCCGACGCCCGAGGAGACGCTGCACTGGAACCAGGAGTGCCTCGACCGCGCCGACCGGGTGGCCGACGACCGCGTGAAGGGCTTCCACGCCTCCCTCCACCTGAACATGGCCAAAGCCCACCAGGACCTCCACCACCCCGACCAGGCCCGCGCCCACTACGAGCGCGCCGCCGCACACCTCGACGACCTGCCGCCCGGACCGTACGTCGACGCGATCCGCTTCGCGGTCGCCGACGGTCTGCGCACCACCGCCACCCCCGCCGAGGGCCCCCTGACGGACCTGATCTCCCGCTGGTGCGCCCGTGGCGACCTCAGGGCCCTGGCCCTGGTCCTCCCGCCCTACCTCGGCGACCTCGGCACGGACGAGGACCGGACGCGCCTGACCACGGCGCTGCACATGGTCCACGCCGGCCGCCTGCTGCCGCGCGACGAGCAACGGGCCCTGGGGCGAGTGCTGGCCTCCCCGGCGGCGTGAGGCGACCGGCCGAGATTGCTTGACGCTCCGTCAGGCAGTCGCCTGATAAGGGCTGTTGGCGGGCGAGGATCCGGCGAACGCCTGCGCCGTGGCCGCGGCTGCCCGTACCGTCTCCATCGGGGCGGGAGCACGGGCGGACGCGGGGGTGCGGATGGAGCCGGTGACGGGGGCCGCAGGCGAGCGCGGCGGCGCCGGGGAGGCGGGCCGGGGCGCGGAGTTCGGCGGCGCGCGGCCGGGCGGCGGAAGCGTGGTGAACCGGATCGGCGGGGGCACCTACCTGAACACGGTGATCCAGGCGCACACCGTCACCGCACACCTGCCACCGCCCCTCACCCCCGCCATGTCGGCACTCCCGCCCGTCACCCCCGCCTTCACCGGCCGGGACGCGCTCCTGGCGGAACTGGTCGCCCTGCTGGAACCGCCACCCGCCCCGGGCGCCGGCACGGTAAGCGGGGCCACAGCGGTACTGACAGGGCTGGCCGGCGTCGGCAAGACCGAGCTCGCCCTCCAAGCGGCCCACCGCGCGCTGAGCCGGCCGGACTGGTTCCCCGGCGGCGTCCTCTTCCTGGACCTCTTCGGCTACGACGACGAACGCCGCCTGACCCCGGCGCACGCCCTCGACGTGCTGCTGCGCGCGCTGGCGGTGCCGGCGCAGCACATCCCGCCCGACGTGCAGAGCCGCACCCTGCTCTACCGCACCCTCCTCCAGGGGTACGCCGACGAGGGCAGGCGCGTCCTCGTCGTCCTCGACAACGCGTCCACCGGCGAGGACGTGCGGCCACTGCTGCCCGCCGACGCCACCACCGCCGTTCTCGTCACCTCCCGCCACACGCTCGCCCTCCACCTCGGTGAACGCCTCTTCGACCTGAACGTGCTCGAAGCCGACGACTCCGTCGCGCTCCTGCGCCGGCTGCTGCGCCGGTCCCGGCCCGGAGACACCAGGGTGGACCGCGAACCGGAGCAGGCCGCCCGCATCGCCGAGCTGTGCGGCGGGCTGCCGCTGGCCCTCCAGATCGCCGCGGCCCGGCTGGCCGACGCGCCGGCCCGCCCCCTGGTGTCCCTGGCCGGGGCGCTGGGCGACGCGCACCGCCGCCTCGACGGGCTGCACCGCGAGGACCGGGCCGTACGAGCCGCCTTCGACCTGTCGTACCGCGTGCTCACCGGGCGGCAGGCACGGCTGTTCCGGCTGCTGGCCCTCAACCCGGGGCCCGACCTGGCGACGGAGGCGGCGGCCCGCCTCACCGGCGAGGACCCGCACGACGTCGAGGGCGTACTGGAGGAACTGGCCCGCGCTCACCTCGTCGGCCACGCCACCGCCTACGGACGGTGGCGGATGCACGACCTGGTCCGCCTGTACGCGGACCACCACGGCCGTGCCGAGGCCCGCCCCGACGGGCGGGAGGAGGCCCGCGACCGACTGCTCCGGCACTATCTCGACACCGCGGACGCGGCCGACGCGCTCCTGGGCAGGGCAGGGGAGACCCGCACGGACCGCCGCACGGACCGCACGGACCACGCGGACCACACGGACCGCTTCGCCGACGCGGCGGCGGCGGTCGCATGGCTCGACTCCGAGCGGGCCAATCTCATCGCCGCGGTGACGACGGCCCACACCGAGAACCGCCCGGACATCAGCGTCAACCTCGCCTTGACGCTCGGCCGGTATCTCAGCCATCGGCACCTCGTCGACGACTGGCTCACGATCAGCACCACCGCACTCGGCCTCTGCCACCTGGCCGCCCCCGGCAGTCTCGTCGAGGCGCGGGCGCTGCTCGATCACGGGACCGCGCTGACCCTGGCCCGGCGGTTCGACGAGGCGACGGCCGCGCTCACGCTGTCCCTGCGCGTCACGACGGAGGCCGACCACCGACCCGGCCAGGCACAGGCGTGGTTGAGCCTCGGCAACGTCCGGCTCAAAACCCGGCGCTTCCAGGAGGCCATCGCCTGCTACACCCGGGCCGCCGAGCTCTGCCGCGCGCTGGGCGACCGGCACGGCCGGGCCGGCGCGCTCGGCAACCTCGCCGCCGCCTTGCTCGACGTACGGCGGTTCGACGAGGCGATCGCCGTCATCAGCACGGTCGTGGACCTTCGAGGGCAGGACGCGGACCGCGACGACAGGGCCGACGCCCTGACGCTGCTGGGGGAGGCGTTTTCCGGGAAGCGGAAGTACGACCGGGCCATCGAGGTGTTCACCGAGGCGGCGCGGCTGTACGCGCTGGAGGCCGACGACCGCGGCGAGGCCGTCGCCCTCGCGCAGCTCGGCAACACCCTGATGAGACAGTGGCGCATCGACGAGGCCATCACCGCCCATACACGCGCGGCCGACCTCCTCCACGCGCTGGGCGACCGCCATGCCGAAGCCCTGGCACGCAACAGTCTCGGCCTGTGCTTCCTGCGCAAACGGCGGCTGCGCGAGGCCGTGCGCGCCCACACCCAGGCCGCCGAAGCCTTCCGCGACACCCGCGACCGGCACGGCGAGGGCCTCGCGCTCACCAACCTGGGCATGGCGCTGGTGCAGCTGGACCAGGCGGAACAGGCCGTGCACGAGCACACCCGGGCCGCCCGGCTCCTCCACGACAGCGACGACGACCTCAACGAGGGCGTGGCGCTCAACAACCTGGGGTGTGCCCTGCGGCGAGTGGGCCGGTTCGCGGACGCCATCGACGCACACCACCAGGCCATCCGGCTCTTCCGCCGGACCGGCGACCCGGGCTCCGAAGGCGACGCCCTCAACAACATCGGCCTCGCCCGGGGCGAGAGCGGAGACCTCGCGCAGGCCGTGACCGCCCACCGGGACGCCGCCGCCCTCTACCGGCACACGCACGACCGGCACGGCGAGGGACGAGCCTCCTCCAACGCCGCCATCGCGTACATCAGGATGGAGCGCTTCCACGAGGCGGTCGAGGCAGGCCGCGAAGCGGCCCGCGTCTTCGAGGAGATGGGCGACCCCCACGCCGCGGCGGGGGCGTACACGAACCTGGGCACGGCACTGATCGAGCTGCGGCGCTACGACGAGGCCGCCGACGCCTGCCGCCGGGCCCTGCGGCTGTTCCGCGACACGGACGATCCGGCGAGCGAGAACGCGGCGATGCACAACCTGCTGCGCGCGACGCGGGTGAAGGACGGGAACGCGAAGAGGGCCGGGGAAGGCCGGGGGTTCAGCCCGTCAGGGTGATGACGACCTTGATGTCGTCGTCCTGCGCCGCGAACGCCTCCTCGGCACGCTCCAGCGGCACCCTCCGGGTGATCATGCGCTCCAGCCAGCCCCGGTCCGCCTTGGCGAGCGCGTCCGCGGCGTGGCGGTAGTGGCGCAGGTTGGCGTTGACGGATCCCACGACCGCGTCGTTCTCCAGCACCAGCTCCCGGTTGATGGTGCCCGCGTCGACGGACAGCTGCCGCCCTTTGGGGGACACGCCCGTCAGGCACACGATGCCGTACGTGGCGGTCCCGGCCATCGCGTCGAAGACCAGGTGCCCGGCCCCGGTCGCCTCGATCACCACGTCGGGGCGCACGGAGGACGCCACCCGGTCGATGTCCTCACTGTGGTACGTCGCCCCCAGGGCGGCCACCAGGTCGGGCTTCGGCCCGTCGGTCACCCGGTCGAGGACGTGCACGTCCAGTCCGCGCTGTACGCCTAGGAGCGCGGCCAGCAGGCCGATCGGCCCGGCCCCCGTCACCAGCGCGCGCCGCGGCTCGAACCAGGCCCGTCCGCCGACCCGCTCCACCTGCTCCCACGCCTTGGCGACCACGGTGGTGGGCTCCAGCAGCACGCCGACCTCCTCCAGGCCAGGGTCGACCCGGACCGCGTAGTCGCCCTCCACGGTCCAGCATTCGCTGCCGTACCCGTGGCGTTCCTTGATGCCGCGCTCGGTGTAGCGGCCGTTGCGGCACATGTCGAACTCGCCGTGCGCGCAGGCACCGCACGGCTCCGGGTCCGGACGGCGCACCACGCCCACCACCAGGTCCCCCGCCTCGAACCCGCTGCCCGGCGGGGCCTCGCGCACCCGCCCCAGCGACTCGTGCCCGAGGATCAGCCGCTCCTCGCCCGGCGGGGCCCAGCCGTACTCGCCGGCCAGGATCTCCTTGTCCGTGCCGCAGACCCCGACCGCCAGGCCCTCGACCAGCAGCTCGCCACGGCCCGGGACCGGCTCGGGGACGTCCCGTACCTCCAGGGACCGGGCGGAAGACGGGCGGATGGTGACAGCGCGCATCGGCTTCTCCCTGGGTTTGCGCGGACTCGGAGCACAGCGGCCGGGCGCACGCGGCCGCTGTACGTCGCCTGCCTGTCGCGGGTACCCGGCCAAGGCGGGCCAAACGGCTCCAGCGAAACGGACCCGGCGGCTCGCGGGAAAGCTTCCGCCGGCTCGGCGCGAGTGCGCGAGCCGGCGGAAGCCGGAGGCCTGGGGAGGTCAGTCGACGGTGGTCAGCCGATCGTGGTCAGTCGAGGGTGGCGAGGACCGCGTCGGCCATGGCCCGCTCCCCGGCGGCGTTGGGGTGGAACGGAGCGGCGGCGTTCGTGCTGAGCGGCTCCACCCAGCGGGTGCCGACCGGCTTGCACGCGTCGTGGCCTATGGACGTGGTGTACGTGTCGACGTAGTCCGCGCCGTGCGCGGCGGCCTGCGTGGCGATCATGCTGTTGAGGCGCTTGTGGGTGTCGCGCAGCCACGGGGCGTCGCCCTTGGCGATGGAGACCACCGACGGGCAGTTGGTGCCGTCGTCCGGCAGGATCGCGGGGTAGCCCGTGACCAGGATTCTCGCCTGAGGGGCGCGCTGGCGGATGCCCTCGATGGCGGCGGCGATCTTGGGGGCGGTGGCGTTGATCGTCTGGGCCAGCCGGTCGGTGCCGGTCCAGGTGTAGCTGGTCTTGCACGGGGAGCCCGACATATTGAACAGGCCGAGGCTCACGCAGCGGACGATGATGTTGGCGAAGCCGATGTCGTTGCCGCCCACGGTGAGGGTGACCAGGTCGGTGTCGGCGCTGAGCGCGTCCAACTGCGGTGGCACGGAGGCGTGCTGGCTTGACGTCAGGTGCACGGTGGTGGCGCCTCCGCAGGTGACGTCCTTGTGGGCGGCGGGTGCCAGCGCGGCGTTCACCAGCGCGGGATAGTTGCGGCTGGAGCGCGTGCAGGTGGAGTCGGTCTGGTCCGGTACGCCGGCTGCCGAGGCGTAGGAATCACCCAGGGCGACATAGCGGTTGACCGCGGCCTCGTCGGCGAGTGCGGGGCCCGCACCGGCTCCGAGGGTGGTCGCGAGGGCGGCCGCGGTGGCGGTGAGGGCGAGGAGGGCCCGCGTACGGGTACGGGGGCGGGGGTGGCGGCTCGACGGAACTGATCGCATGACGGTGCCTCTCAAATGGGGGTGGAGCGCCTGCCGTTGGCGGTCGGGACAGGTGGGCAAGGCGCACGGCGTCATGGAGGCGAGGCGGGCCCGTCCGCCTGCCCGATGACACCGCGAGGGCACTGCGCGCGCAGTTACTGATCAGTTGTACTGGCACGTAATATGCGGTCGGCGTGACGGTCCGTCAAGGGATCTCGCAAGAAGTCGTTCAAGCGGATACTTGTTGGGCTGAGCCCCTGTCACCGCCGCCCTTCGATGAGGCAACTCGAACATCGGCAAGCGGCCCCACCCCGCGGCCGTCAGCTCCTACCGTGACGGGTATGAGCACCGACGACATCAATCCCGATGACGAGTGGCCCCTGCCTCCCGCCTGGATGTTCGACTGCGCGGACTGTGTCCGCATCTACGGAGCGATGAAACGCACCCTGGCGGAGATCGACATCCTCAGCCTCACCGTCGAACCCGGCGTGGACTACGACCCCTTCGACAGCGGCCCGGGATCACAGATCCGCCTCGCACACCATCTGGCGACCTCCCACCGCGAGCTGCTGCCCGACTGGCTCGGTGGATGCGCGCGCTGCGCCGACCATCGGAGATGGCTGACCAGGAAGGACGCGACCGGTTACGAACTGGTCGCCGCAGAGCACCGGGCCGCGCATCTGTTCATCCCGCCGAGCAGAGTGGGCCTCTTCTGAAGGCGGCGGGGCGGCAAATGAGTTGACCGGCGCCGTGCTCCTGCGTTCCAGTGGTGCCGCGGTCGGCCCCCAGCCGGGCAGCCCGGCCCGACCGTCACGGCCCCGCCTGTCACCACCCCTGGAGGAACCCATGCGCGCCGCGAAGATGCACGCGGACGAGCCGGACATCGATGCGGCTCTCGTACGCCGACTGATCGCCGCTCGGTTCCCGCAGTGGGCGGGGCTGCCCGTGGCCCCGGTCGACTCCGCGGGCACGTCCAACGCCATGTACCGGCTCGGCGAGGACATGGTCGTACGGCTGCCCCGCACGGCGGGGGCGGCCGGTGATGTGGCCGGAGAGCACACGTGGCTGCCACGGCTGGCCCCGGCGCTCCCCGTGCCGATTCCCGTGCCGCTAGGCACGGGGCGGGCCGCCGAGGGCTATCCGTGGCCGTGGTCCGTCTACCGGTGGCTCGACGGCACGAACCCGGCCATCGGGCGCATCGCCGAACCGGACGCGTTCGCGCGCGATCTCGCCGAGTTCGCCGCCGCGCTGCACGGCCTCGACACCGCCGGCGGGCCTGCCTCGTACCGCAGTGAACCCCTGTCGAGACGGGACACCGAGACCCGCGCCGCGCTCGCGCAGCTGCGCGGGACCCTCGGTACCGACGCGGCGGCCCGCGCGGCCGTGGTCTGGGACACGGCTCTGCGCGCCCCCGCCTGGCCCGGTCCGCCCGTCTGGATCCACGCCGACCTCCAGCCGGGCAATCTGCTGACCGCCCACGGCCGGCTCAGCGCCGTCATCGACTTCGGCTGCCTGGGCCTGGGGGATCCCGCCGTCGACCTGATCGCCGCCTGGTACGTCCTGCCGGCCGAGGCACGCGGCACGTTCCGGGACGCGCTGGAGGCCGACGACGCCTCCTGGTCGCGCGGCCGCGGCTGGGCCCTGTCGATCGCGCTCCTCGAACTGCGGTACTACCGCGACACGAACCCGGCCATGGCGAGGATCGCCCGACACGTCATCGACGAAGTCCTCGCCGAACAGGAGTACGCCGGCGAACCGGCACGGCCCCGGTGAGGCGGGGGCACCGGGGCACCGGGACACGGCGGCCGGCTCCGCCGCCGCCCCGGCGCTCCTCACCCCTCCAGCCAGTCTCCCGGCACCACCTCCCGCAACCGCTCCAGCGCCGCCTCCGTACGCGCCCGGGCGTACACGCAGAAACCCTCGAACTCCCGTATCAGGACGTCCTCGCCCAAGAACCAGCGCATCCCGCGCCCCACGGGCGGCAGTTCCCGGAACAGCCGCTCCACCGCCGCGATCTCCCGGTCCTCGATCTCCAGGTAGTCGCAGAACCCGCCGTCGAACAGGACCACTTCCGACATGACCATCTCGACGCAGGCCGCGGTCAGGCTCGACTCCCAGGGCTCCCAGCGCTCCTGCGACGCGTCCGCCAGATCGGTACGCATCACGGTGCCGGGCTCGTCACGGTCGAGCTCCTCCAGGGCGACGCCCCAGAAGGCGCAGCCCTGGTTCTCCACCCGGTAGACGAGCGCGCCGTCGGCGACGTACAGCTCCTCCGGCGCCAGCAGGGTGTCGTGATTGCCGGTGAGGTCGCCCCGACGCCCGAAAATCAGGTACGCCTCGCGAAGCGCCGCCGGCAGGCGCAGGCCCAGTCGCCGCTCGGCCGCCTCCACCTCCGCCGGGCTGCAGCCGTCGCCGGGGCGCAACGGCTGCTGCCAGTACGCGGCGAAGCCGGCGATGAACCGCCAGGCCTCCGCGCGGTCGTGGAGCGCCCGGGTCAGCCCGGCGTGGATGTCGAAGGTCTCAGCCATGCCCGCACCCTACGGCCGCGCACTGACATCGCCCCATGGATGTCCTGGTGCCGTCGGCGTTGACGGCCACGGTGTGGGTCGGCTCGAGGAACAGGGGGATGTCCGAGCCGGAGTCCCGTACGCGACGCAGGAGTCACGGTCGAGGCCGAGCGCCGTACGGATGCGGCAGGCACCCCAGACGGCGGGCGATCTCCAGGCCGGCGGTGGTGCCGCGCAGCAGGGTGCCGTCCATGTCGAAGACGTACAGGCGGCTCATCCCCCTGCCCACGGGCCGTCCGGCCCGTCCTGCGCGGCTGCCGGATACACGGCCCAGCCGTCCGGGGCGGGCCGGTGCAGCCAGGCGGCGAGCAGCGCCGCGCTCGGCGGGAACAGCGGCGCGGGCAGGTCCTCGGGCCGCGCCCAGAGCCATCGGTCGAGGACCTCCGGCTCGAGGACGGAGGCGACGGCGTCCTCGGCCGCGACCCGTGCCAGCACGCCCGCCGTCATGTGGGTGCGGTCGCCGGCGGTGTGCAGGGCCACGGCGAACACCCGCGCGCCGCCCGCCCCGGTGATGCCGCTTTCCTCGGCGGTCTCCCGGAGGGCGGCCTGCTCGAAGGTCTCCCCGGCCTCCACGTGTCCTCCGGGCAGACACCAGGAGGCGGGCTCCCCCTGCTTGACCCGGTGTCCGATCAGCACGGCGCCGTCGGGCCGCAGCAGTACGGCCCCGACCCCGACGACCGGCCGGGGCCCGCGCGCGGACGAGCTCGTCACCGCCGAGGGTCCGCTCCGGTGAACCTCACCCGGACCGCCTCCGCCCGTGCGCACTGTGCCCCCATCACTTCTCCGTTCTGTCACCACGAACGCATCATCGCACCGCCGTTCGGTCGGCCGGGAACCGACGGATGGACCCCTCACCGCATGGGGAGCAACCAGAGCGGCGGCGGACGGCCGGAACCCACCGCCCCGACCAGCACCGAGGGGAGAGCAACGCCGTGACGGGAAACGAACCGCTCCTGCACGCTTGGCACATCGAGGACCGGGACTACCGGCGTCAGGAGGAGCGCCGTGGCCGCCGATTCGCGTACGAGACCCTGGACCCCGCCCGCACCGCTGTGGTGGTGGTCGACATGGTCCCGTTCTTCGTCGGCGCCAACCCGTACTGCCGCGGCATCGTGCCGAACATCCGGCACCTGGCCGACCACCTGCGCGCGGCCGGCGGAACAGTGGCCTGGGTACTCCCCGGACGCACCGATCGCACCCCTGTCGGCGACGAGTTCCACGGCCCCGAGGCAGCCGAGATGTTCCGCGCCTGCGGCGGCAGCGGGCCGCTCGCCACACGCCTGTGGCCCGGCTTCAGCATCGCCGCCGACGACATCCTGGTGGAGAAGACGGCACCCAGCGCCTTCTTCCCCGGCCGCTGCCCCCTGCACGAACTGCTTCGGCAACGGTCGATCGACACTGTGCTGATCACCGGCACGGTCACCAACGTGTGCTGCGAATCCTCGGTCCGCGACGCCTGGACGCTCGGATACCGGGTCATCATGGTGGCCGATGCCTGCGCCACCGGCCGAGACGAGGACCACAACGCCACCCTCCGCACCGTCTATCGCTCCTTCGGCGACGTGCGGCCGACAGCGGACGTCCTCGCGCTGATCGGCTAACGGCCCCCGCCTGCCGCAGGCACGGCCCGCAGCGGCAGCGTCACGCGGGGCGAGCTCAGGGACATGCGGGCGCCCGGAGGGTTGTGCTGCCGGTAGACGGGGTCCGTGGTGTCGACCACCAGACTGATCCGGTTGCCGGCGGGGACGTCGTACGCCGTCGCCCCCATCTCCAACTCCACGGTGAACGGCACCCCGGGGACGCGATCACGGAACGTGTAAGGCACGTGGCTGATCAGCCGCCCGATACCGAGGGGTTCCACCTCGTAGAGGTAGGCGAACAGCGTGCCCCGGGGAGCGCCGGGTGTGACGGTCAGGGTCAGGGACGGCGTGCCGCGCACCGGCAGGGTGCGGGGACGGCCGGGGAGCAGGTCCCACACGGCCCCGCCCGCGGCCGGAACGAGCGGCATGACGACCGGCTGCGGCAGGCCGTGCTTGTCCAGCGTGGGGGACAGGCCGGGCAGCCCCGCGTCCGCGCCGGTGAGTACGCCCGCGCGGACGGTGGCGGTACGCGGCACCAGCGGCCGCAGCTCCGGCGTCCGACCGGTCATCGCCCGCCAGCCGGTGTAGCGCTCGTCGCCGTGTCCGAGGCGCGGCCGTACGAGCAGCGGCAGAGGCTCGCGGGCCCCGTCCTGCTGGTCCCGGACGTAGGTGTCGAGCCACCGTTGCGCACGCCGGCACGGTTCGAGCCGCAGGTTCAGGCCGCAGTGCAGCAGCGGCTCGACATGGTCACCCGGCCGCAGCTCCAGGTGTTTCGGGCCCTTGAGCGACGTGAAGAACCGGGCCATCTGGGCGGGAGGGGCCACGAGCATGTCGCCCCAGTTGTGCACCAGGAAGACCGCGGGCCGGCGGGCGTTGAGCGCCTTCAGGTGGTGCCGCGGAGACCGCACCTCCGCCCACGCCCGCATCCGCGCTGTGATGGTCCCGGTGAGCGCAGCCCGCGAGTACGCCGCCAGCTCGGGCGACGGACGTCCGAGCAGGTGGGCGGAGCCCGCGAGGATGGCGACCTTGGCCCGTTCCTCCGTCGTACGCCCGAGCAGGGCCTCGCCGAGGTCGGCCCAGCCACCGATCGCGGCGACCGCGTCGATGCGCGGATCGGCGGCGGCACCCAGGAGGCCGAGCCCGGCTCCGTAGGAGTAGCCGAGGACGCCGATGCGTTCCGGGTCGGCCACCCGGCCGCGTACGGCCCAGTCGATGACGGCCGACAGGTCACGGACGTCGCCGGGCCCTCCGGTGTCGATGGTGCCGGTGGACGAACCCCACCCCCGCGGGGAGTACGCGACCACCAGATATCCGGCGTCGGCGTAGTGGCGGGCCTCGAGGAGGTAGGGCAGCCGGCCGGCCATCCACGTCCCGGGCATCACCAGCAGCGGCGGCCGCGTTCCCCGGGGGCGCACGGCGCGAGCCGGGGCGTACACCCGCACGTCGAGGGTCACCCCCGGCTCGGTCGCGATGCGCTGCGCGAGCGGCAGTGCGTCGACCACCCGGGCGGTGGCCCGCGGGACCGTGGGCGGTGACGCGGACCAGGTCAGCCCGAGGGCGACGGCTACGGCCACGGCCGCCGCCCAGCGGTGACGGCGTCGGCGGTGGCGCGGGGAGCCTGCGGGATGCGGAGGCAGGGGCATGGGGTGGCATCCGTGATCAGTGCACGCGCGCGGGTGCGCGCGTGTCGGCCGGCGTGGTGTTGTGCTGGTGAACGCCCCCCCCTGCCGATGGTCACCGCCTAGAGCCTGTCTTTCGGATCAGGCCAGACCCCGCGAGCCCGGCAAGATCCGGAAGACAGGCCCTAGGAGCCGCCGGCTTCCGGCTCGTGAACCGTGAGCGCCCTGGAGGGGCACACACCGGCGGCCATCCGCGCCGCCGCGAGTGGGCCCGCGGGCGGCTCGGCGTCCAGCAGCAGTACGAGGCCGTCTTCCGAATCCTGGTCGAAGACCTCCGGAGCGGTCAGCACGCACATCCCCGCGCCGATGCAGCGCTCACGGTCGACGCGGACGTACGCCGTCGTCCTCATGACGCCCCCTCGTCCCAGGTGACCGGAAGGCTCTTCACCCCGTAGATGTCCGCGGTCGCCGGGCGCAGGGCGACCTCTTCGGCCGGTACGGCCAGGCGCAGCGTCGGGAAGCGGTCGACCAGCGCGCGGAACGCGACCCGCATCTCGACGCGGGCCAACTGCTGCCCGAGGCACTGGTGGATGCCGTGGCCGAAGGCCACATGCCCGCCGTACGGCCGGTGGAGGTCGAGCACATGGGGATCGGCGAAGCGTGCGGGGTCGCGGTTGGCGGTGTGGAACGACAGGACGACCGTCGTGCCGGCCTCGATGGTGTGGCCGCCCAGCTCGACGTCCACCAGCGCCGTCCTCATGAACGTCTGGGCGACGCTCAGATACCGCAGCAGCTCCTCCACGGCCCCGTCGGTGAGCGCGGGGTCGGCGCGCAGCGCGGCCAGTTGCTCCGGGTTGCGCAGCAGCGCGAACGTGCCGAGGGACAGCATGTTCGCGGTCGTGTCGAACCCGGCCGCCAGCAGGATCAGGCTGATGCCCTTCAGCTCCTCGTCGGTCAGATCGCTGTCGGTGAGTTCGCTGAGCACGTCGTCGGTGGGGTGCGCGCGCTTGGCGGCCACCAGCTCCGCCAGGTACTCCTGGGTCGCGGTGTAGGCCGCTATCAGCTCCTCGTCGCTCACCTCCCCGCCCATGAACGCGTCGATCTGCTCCTGGAAGGAGCCCCGGTCCTCGTACGGGACCCCCAGCAGCTCGCAGATCACGATGGTGGGGATGGGCTTGGCGAACGCGGTCACCAGGTCCGCCGGCGGCCCGGCCTCCTCCATGGCGTCCAGGCAGTCGGAGGTGATCTGCTCGATGCGCTCGGTGAGCAGGCGCATCCGCCGAACGGTGAACTTGCCCACCAGCGGCTTGCGGTAGCGCCCGTGCCGGGGCTCGTCCATGAGGAGGAACTCGCCGGGCGGCGCCGGAGGAAGCTCGAAGTCCACGACGTTCATGAGCTCCTTGCGCGAGCTGAACCGCGGGTCGGCCAGCACCGACCGGACGAGGTCGTATCCGGTGATGAGCCAGCCGGGCTTGCCGCCGGGGTGGGTGTAGCGGCTGATGGGGCTGTGCCGATGCGCGTCGATCAGCTCCGTCGGCGGGTCGAAGGGGCAGCCGGGGGGACGCGCCGTCGGCAGCGTCGTAACGGTGCGGGAGTCATCCATGGCCATTCCTCAAGTCGCGATATGACGTGTTTGGTGTTGCCTGAAAGCTATGTTGCGTTCAGCAGATCGTCAATCGTGTGGATGTCATAAACGCACGTCAACGCAGGTAAATTGATGCAATGACGTGGAAGATTAATGCAACGATGCGTTGCAATGGAGGGCGGTGAAGGCAATACTCGCGACATGCCAGGGCCGGGGTCGGCTTGTGGGCGAGCGGGATCATGAGCAACTCATGCGCTGGTGTGTGGAGTTCGCCACGGACCTCGGAGAGGACGTCTCACCCCCGCGGCCGCGGCTACGCGGGCGCCGTGACGGCCGAGGTGTGCCGGGCCGCGCCGGCCGCGGGTGCCGAGGAGGTCGTGCTGTTCACGAACGCGGCCGACACCAGCAACGCCCTCTACCAGCGCATCGGATTCGTCCCGATCACGGAGTGGACCGTCTACGACTTTCGCATGAGCCGAACCGGCCGCGGGAGGGGGCTCACGGGGCTCAGAACGACTGGATCATCCGGGTGAGTTCGGCGACGGCCGCCGCCAGGGGCGCCGCCGGCTGGGCGAAGAGCGTGAGCCGTTCGAGAGCCCGCCGTACGACCCCGGGCTCGGGCGCGTCCTCGTCGAGTTCCTCGCGCAGCCTGCGCAGCTCGGCCCGCGGCGACTCCTGGTCCGGCAGGGCGGCCCTGTGCTCGTCCAGCAGGCGCTCGACGAGCAGCAGCAGCGCGTCCACCTGGGCGCGCTGGTCCGTGCCGGGCGGCTGGATGGAGACGCGGCCGGCGACGGCCCGCGCGTGCGGGCCCACCGCCTGGTTGGCGACCTGGCTCTGGCCGCCGTACTGCTGGACACCGAAGTTGAGCACGTGGGACGGCTCGTCGGGGGACTGGGGGGCTTGACCGGACACGTGCCTCTCCTATCGCTGGGCGGAGCCACCAGACCGCGCCGGGTTCCCGGCCGTGGGCGCGGCTGTGGCCGTGGCCGACTCGGCGGTCGCCTGGGCGCCTTGGCCCACGGCCTGGTTCCCCACCACGCTGACCCCGCCCGTCTGCAGGACACCGTGGTTGAGGATCGTCTGCGTCTGGGCCCGGAAATCGGCCGTGTCCACGCCGTGCTCGTCCAGGAAGTCCCGGACGGCCGCGAGGGCATGCCGGTCGAGCGCGTTCAGCACCCGCTGCGCGTCGCCGAACTGGAAGTGGTGGAAGTACTCCGGGCCCTGGACCTCCTCGCGGACGCTCACGCGGGCGCCACGGTCGTACGCGGGGTCGTCGTCGGCCGCCATCATCTCGTGGAGCAGGCGGCGCGGCCGGCGGCGCTCCGCGAGAACGTCCGCCAGCCAGGCCCGGGGCGCACCCCACAGCGCCGGGCCGGTACGCGGCAGCGCCTTGACCGTCAGCGCGAGACGAGCGTCGCCGGGGGCGGGCAGGAGCACGTCGACCGCGTGCAGATCGCGCCGTACGGGCCCGAGGACGAAGCGCTCGCACCGCAGGTGGAGCGCCCTGCCCACCACCGCCACGTGCAGGAAATGACTGGGCACGACCTCACCACCCCACAGGGGCAGGTGGGCCGCCAGGCAGTGGCGGGCCACCCCGTCGGGGTGCGTCGCGATGCGCCGCAGCTCCTCGACGGGCAGCCGCGTGGCGGGCGCGCGCAGCGGGTCGGGCAGGAAGGGCCCGTCCTCGGCGAGCTCCCTGCCGCTGACGAAGACCCGGTCCTCCACGACGAGCCCCGCGAGGCGCGCCGCCTGAACACCGGCGTCCTGCCCCCGGTCGGCATGCCCTCTGGCGGGGCCGGGAACGACGGGCAGGCCGTCCGCCCCCTCGCGCAGCCGGCGGCGCAGCCGCTCCACGACGTCCCAGGCGTCGAAGTCGGCGACGGCCGCCGAGGGATCGCGTCCCGCTCCGGGTGACGGTTCGGCGGGCAGCAGCGGCAGCGACAGGGTCCACTGCGACTCCTGCCTGCCGTACCCGATGAACGGCGAGAAGCCGCTGTAGCACGTGACGTTGGAGCGCTGGGCCTCGGCCACCGCCGCGATCCTGGCGGCCGCCCACGGCTCCACCGCTCCCGGCCGCGGCAGGGCCTCCGGATCGAAGGCGTCACGCCGTAGCGCGCCGCGCAGCCGGGCGTCGATGTCCGCCTCCTCCGCGGTGACGGTACGCAACGCGAGTGCGCCGCCCACGATCACGGCGACGAGCGGCACGACGCCCCACGCGTACCCGCCGACCAGCCACTTCACCAGGCCCGGTAGGGGCAGCGCCGACAGCCACACGCCCACCAGCACGCCCGCCACGAGCAGGGAGACCGCCGTGCCGGCCAGCCGCCACACGGAGCCGGACGCGGACGGCAGTTCCCGCCCGCGTACCGCGTACTGCCGCGCCCGGGGCCGCGCCGCGGAGCCCAGGGCCCGAAACGCCAGCCGGGCGAAGAGCAGCCACAGAGGAGCGAACAGTGCGATGACGCCGAAAGCCACGGCCAGCCTGCGGTCCCGCTCACGGTGCAGCCGCCGGGCGGTGAGGCTGTGCCGGGCGACCGGTACCAGGTCGACTCCGGGCGACACGGCGATCGCGCCGAGCCCGTCTCCCAGCACGTCCTCGACCACGCGGCGGGCGAAGGCCGGATCGGTGTACGCGGCGACACAGAGGTAGCGGGTGGCGTCCCTCGGCTCCGTGCCGGTCGCGACGGCATCGGGGACGTCGGGGAACGGGTGGGCGTGAGCCATGGCGGTGCTCCGTTCACGGAGTTCACGCGATTGACGGAGTGCACGGGTACCCAAGGCCGTCCGGCCCCAGGTCCGGGTCAGGGTCCGGGCCCGCGGAGCCGTGTACGCATCCGTGTACGTACCCGCGTACACGACCGCGATGAGGAGGCCCAGCAGCACGCCGAAGACCAGACCGTCGACGAGGAAGGTGACCAGGATGCCGGAGGCGTCCCGGCCGTAGGCGAGGAGGACGCCGGGCCCGGCGTTCACGACCACGATCCAGGACACCACCATGCTCAGGACCGAGACGGCCACCCCCGCACCCAGAGCGGTGGCCCACCGCCCGCCCGCCGCCGGAGTGCGGGCGACCAGCCGGGGAACCAGGAGGGCGACTCCGGCCACGAGGGCCACGGTTCCCAGATTGCCCGGCCAGCCCACCTCGCGGGCGAGGGGGTCGGGCCCCGGCGACAGATCCCATTGCGGGACGAAGAGCGACTGGTGGAGCAGCGCGAGCAGGTTGTCGTCCGGCCACGATGCGAGGAGTGCCTCACGCGCCCAGGGGCTGCCCACCAGCACCAGAAGCACGCAAAGGAAGACGACTCTCCCTCTGCCACCCGTGCGTCCCACGGCATCCACCCCCGCCAGATCCGAGACTCCGTACTCTAGGAAGCGGGCGGCCGGGTGTCAGCCGAATGGGCACAACTACCGCGCGGCGCACGGAAGATGGGTGCGCTCGATGTGATCCGTGGCGGACCGGGGTGGACCAGGGCGGGCGCGGACGTACGATCGGGGCGTGACGATCACGTGCGAGTGGCGGGGCGAGGGAGCCAACACCGTGCTTGTCGTGGCCGCGGCCGAACGGTACACGGGCCCTCAGCCGTCATGTTGCGGGTCGGAGACCACGTTGCGGTCCCTGCGCGCGGAGCCGATACGGTGCTGACGTGGTGATCAATGGGCACGATGGGGCAGGGACGGCGCTGGTCCTCGCGGCGTCACCCGTCGGCAAGGGGCGGCTGATCGACGCGGTGAGCGTACTGCCGGCGCTCGCGGCGGTACCTCCGGCGGCACTGACGGGAACGGCGGCGGCGACTCTCGTCGAACTCGCCGACCCCCTGGAACCGCAGGCGGTGCTGACGCGTCTGCGCGCCGCCGTGGCCTCGCCGGGGCCGCTGGCGCTCTACATCACCGGCCAGCTCCACCTGGACCACAAGCAGCGTCTGCCGCACTTCGCGCTCGCCCGTACGACGCCCTCCACGCTGCGCTACACCGCACTGCCATGGCACTGGGTCGCCGGGGAACTCAAGCTCCGCCGCCCCGGTACCACCGCGGTGGTCGTGGACCTGGTCGCCGACGCGGCGGTGTGGGAGCGGCTGGCGGCGCGGCCGTCCGAGCTGGCGCTCGGCTACGGGATACGGCTCTACGGGCGCATCGCGCCGCCGCCGGACCGCCGTACGCTCGCGACACCCGAGTACCTGAGCGCCTGTACGACGATCTGGCGCAGCGGAGCACGCCCGTCTCTCGCCGACCTGCACGCCCAAGTCGCGCTACAGGCCGGTGCCGACGGCAGCATGCTGCTCGCCGCGCCACCCCCGCAGGGCCCCGTCGCCGTACCCGGGCAAACCGGCACCCTCACACCACGCCCAGCACCCCCAGCACCCCTGGCACCGCCGACAGTGCCGACAGTGCCGACACCCGGCAGTACGGCGGACCGGCTGCCCGGAATTCTCGACGCCGCCAGGGCCGGACGCCACGATGAGGCGCAGGCCGCCGCTCAGGCGTGCGAGCAGGAGGCCCTGCGCGCGTACGGGCCCGGTTCGCCGCAGGTCGTCCACTGGCTGGAGGTCCGCGCCGAGCTCGCCCACCTCGCCCGCGACGCGGCGCGAAGCTGCGAGCTGTGGATGGCCGCCGCCCACGCCCGCCTCCAGCGCCGGCAGGCCCCGGACGACCCGGACGTCGAAGGCGCCGTCGACCGAGCCCACCACCAATGGGAACAGCTCCGCGACGCTCAAGCCGCCCGCGCGCTGGCCCCGACGCTGGTCACCCTGCGCAGCCGGGTACCGGGGCGGCAGCGCGGCGCCCTGCACCTGCTGCGGCGCAGGGTCGAGTCCTTGCACACGCTCGCGCCGCCACCGCGGTAACACACCGGGAGGGTGTTTCTACGCCGCGCGGGACTGGCGGCGGTAGCCACCCGGGGCCTGCCCGTACTCCCGCTTGAAGGCCTTCGCGAAGGCGTACTCGGAGCCGTACCCCGTGCGGGCGGCCACGGTCGTCAGAGGCACCTCCGACTCGCGCAGGAGTCGGGCAGCCGTGGTCATCCGCCAGCGCGTGAGGTACGCCATGGGCGGCTCGCCCACGAGTGCGGTGAAGCGGCGCGCGAAGGCGGCCCGGGACAGGCCCGCGGAGCGGGCGAGGGACTCGACGGTCCACTGGGCGTCGGGCTTTTCGTGGAGCGAGGCGAGAGCCGGGGCGACGGCCGGGTCGGTGAGGGCCGCCGCCCAGCCCGTGGCCGTCGCCGCGGGCTGGGACTCCAACCAGGCGCGCAGGATGTAGAGCAGCAGCGATTCGATCAGCGCGGGCACGATGCCGGCGGAGCCGATGCGCGGGTTCTCCAACTCGGCGGCCAAGAGGCCGACCGCGGCGCTGAGTTCGGGGTGGCGGCCGAGCCCCGTGGAGAGGTGGACGATCTCGGGGAGCTGGCGGATCAGTGGGTGGGGGCGGCCCTGATCGAGGTGGTAGTTCCCGCACAGAAGGGTCGTACGGGGGCCGTCGCCACCGACGGTGAGGGTGCCGATGGGACCGCCGGGGTGGAACTGGTCGGGGCGTTCCTCATGGGCGGGGGTGGAGGGATGGTCGGCGAGCGCGTGCCCGGGGCCGTTGCGCAGGAACACCACGTCGCCGGTGCCCAGGACGAACGGCTCCTGGTGCACCTCGTCGTCCATGGGGACCAGCCAGCACGTCCCGCGCAGGACCACGTGGAACCCGGCGCCCGCGGCCGGGGGCAGGCGCAGGCCCCACGGCGCCCGGCCCTCCGTCCGTACGGAGGTGGGGACCTGGGTCCTCATCGAGTTCAGGGCCTCCGTCAGCACGTCCACTGCGCCACCTCCGCGTCTCCTGCCGCTGCCCCGCTCCGGCTACGGTCTGGTCAGGCGATGGTCAGGCTATGGTCAGGACGACCTTGCCCTGCACGCGCCCCGAGCCGACGAGTTCATGGGCCTTGGCCGCCTCTTCGAGCGGGAAGGTCTCGGCGATGTGGGGGAGCAGCCGCCCGGAGTCGACGAGAGCCGCCATGGCCTCCAGGGACGCGTAGTCCGGCTCGACGGAGACACCGGCGAAGCGGCGCCCGGCCGCCTCGATCCGCGCGGCGAGTTCCCGGTTCCAGTGCTCCATGATGCTGACGAGCGTGCCACCGGGGCGCAGGACCTCCAGGGAACGGGTGCCCTCCGAGCTGGAGTCGAAGACGACGTCGACGTCCTGGACGGCCTCGGTGTAGTCGGTGGTGCGGTAGTCGAGCACCTCGTCGGCACCGAGGGAGCGTACGAACGCGTGCTTCGGCTCGCTCGCGAGGGCGATCACCTGCGCGCCCCGGGCCTTGGCGATCTGGACGGCGAGGTGCCCGACGCCGCCCGCCGCCCGGTGGATCAGCACGCGCTGGCCCGCCTCCAGCCGCGCCGCATCGACGAGGCCCTGCCAGGCGGTCAGTCCGGCCAGGGGGAGGGCGGCGGCCTGCACGTGGTCGAGACCGTCCGGCTTGCGCGCCACCTGGCGGGAGGGGACGGCGACGTACTCGGCGTACCCGGTGGCGGCCCGAGGGAAGAACGGCATGCCGAACACCTCGTCACCCGGCTTGAAGCGGGCCCCCGGCCCCACCTCCTCGACGACACCGGAGACATCCCATCCGACCCCGAACGGTGGCTCACCGAGCAGCGGCAGCGCCCCGGAGCGTACGGCCGCGTCCACCGGGTTGACACCGCTCGCGTGCACGCGGATCAGCACCTCGGCGCCGAGGGGAGCGGGGCGGTCGGTCTCCACGACCTCCAGGACCTCGGGTCCGCCGAAGGCCTTCTGGACGACAGCGCGCATGGTGGTGCTCCTTCAAGTCGACTGGCTTCGCGGCGGGTTGTCCGGCCGCTTCTCGATGCCTCGACTCTAGGGAGATCGAATGAGCGGGTGAATGTCCTTCTGTCTCCGGAAAATGTCCCAGCGTCTCGCCGGCCGGCTGCCCTGGCCATCCGGTGCGCTCTGGCCCGAAGGGACCTGCATTGAGCGGCTCGTCAGGCTGAGTGGGGAGTCCGGCCGGGCGCACCGTGTCGAACGGTCCGCACAGCGAGTACGGGATCGAGAGGTTCGACGAGTTCCTCGGTGGCGACGGCCACCAGACGTGCCGGAGCGTCGCCGTCCAGCAATGCGCTCACGTAGCGTCCCGCATGGGCCGGGTCTCGACCAGCAATTCCCACGGCTGGACCACCCGCCCCCGGCACGTGTGTACGTGGCAGGATGAGCCCATGTGGTCGCGTCCGGCGTTCGGGGACGGGTTGCGGGCCGCGCTGGGAGCACCCCGGCGCAGCCGCCGACTGGACAGTAGCCCGCGTTCGTGTGTGTGGCGCGTCGAGCTGCCGGGGACGTCGGCGGTGGTGAAGCAGATCGTCGACGGCCCCGACGCCGACGAGCGGTACGCCCGCGAGGTCGCCGCCCTGCGGCTCGCCGCCCGAGCCGAACCTCCCGGGGTGCCCGCACTGCTGGCCACCGACCCCGACGAGCGGGTGCTGGTGCTGGAGCATCTGGAACACCGGCGACTGGATCGTCGACTACGCGGCCGCGTTGGCACGACTGCACGCCACCGCCCGTCCGGAGGACGCGGAGGCGCTTCCCCGATGGTAGGGCCCGAACGAGGCCGATACCGACGCCTTCCTCCGGCTGGCCGTGGCCTTGGAGGTGCCTGTCACGCCCGGTGTCCCCGACGAACTCGCCGCCCTCGTACGCCGGCTCGCCACCGCCCCCGGTCATGCGCTGCTCCACGGCGATCCCTGTCCCGGGAACGACCTCCACACCACCACGGGCGTCCGATTCATCGACTTCGAGCAGGCCTCACTGGGCAGCGGCCTGACGGAACTGGCCTACCTGCGCATCGGTTTCCCCACCTGCTGGTGTGTCACCTCGGCGCCGGCACCCCTGCTGGAACGGGCGGAGCGCGCCTACCGCACGGCGTGGCGCACCACCACCGGTGCCGAGGTCGAAGGCGGCCTCGCAGACGCGTGCGCCGGCTGGCTGCTCCGCGGCGACGCGCTCGTCGAGCGGGCATGCCGCGAAAGCGAGGACCACCTGGCCCGGACTCCAGCCGGTCCCGGCAAAGCGACCGTAGGGGTCGGCTGCCGCTGAGCTGTCAGTGGCAGGTGGCACAGTGTCCGAGGCCGAGGTCGATACGAGGGGGAGACGATGGGTGACTTCTTCGAGCGGATCGTGGACGTCGAGGTGACCGGCGAGGAGGCCGGGCCGCTCGCGGAGCGGATGGTCGCCTGGATGGTCGGCGAGGGACTCATCACGCGTGAACGGTCCAGTACCGGGATGTACAGCCTGACCGTGGACGAGGGCTACGTGCCGGGCCCCAACTGGACGCGGGCCGTCGCCGACTCGTCCGACCCGGACTGGCTGCCCGGCCCGGTGGCCGTCATCGTCGGGCGCGATTACCACGTCGGTGGCCAGGGAACGGACGCGGCGGAGTACGCCGTTTGCCCGCGGTGCGACAGCAGAACCGTGATCATCGACTACCCCGAGAAGTTCGAGCCGGACGACATGGCCTGGCAGCCGTTCAAGGACGCCCTCGCCACCTGGAAGGACACGGGTGAAGGCAGCGCCCCCTGCCCCGCCTGCGGTGCCTCGGTGCCGGTCATCGAGTGGCAGTGGGACTCCGCCTTTGCGGTGGGCGCCCTCGCCTTCGACTTCTGGGGCTGGCCACCCCTGTCCACCGACTTCTACGCGACGCTCGGGCGGCAACTGGGGCACCGCACGGTGGAGCACATGGGCAAGGCCTGACCTGAACCGCGTACGCAACACCGCTTCCCGAGCACGGTGTTCGCCGAGCGCGGCGTGCCGTTGCGCGAGTGGCACCCCGAGCGGCGGGCAGTGCCTCCGGCGTCGCCGGTCACGCGCCCGGCGGATCGCCCTTCCCGCGGCTCGGGCCGGGCGATCCGCCGGGCGTCCTCACAGGTCGCGGATCTCGAACGCCGACCGCGCGCCTTGCTCAGCAGGTCGTCGGCCGTCTTCTCCGCCTGCTTCCCGGCGGGCAGGGAGACCGTGAGGGTGAGCCGCTCCTGGCGGGAGGCGACCACGACGAGCGTCTTGTTGAGACGGCGGGGCGTGCCCTCGGTGGTGATCTTCCAGTCCCCGGGCGCCGCCACGGAGAGCTGCATCCGGTACTCGTCGTACCGCTTCCACCCCTCCGGCAGCTCGTCCCCGGTGAACTGGAACACCAACGTCGTGACCAGGGCGACCACCGCCGCTCCCGCGGCGGCCGCGAGCGCGTACCGCCTTCGGCGCGCCGAGCCGCCGGCAGCCGGGCAGCAGGCGCCTTCGCCGGCCTACGCCGACGCGGGACCGGCGTACGGCTGGAACACGGCGGACGGATGGTCGAGCGGGAGGCTCGGCTCCCAGGCCGCCAGGCACTGACTGCTCGGCACGAACAACGGCTGGGGCAGCGCGTCCAAAGGCCAGAATCGCCAGCCTCCGATGACCTCCTCCCGTTGCCGTGGGGTGCCCGTCCAGCTGCCGGCGACGACAGGCACCGTCAGCCGGACGACGTCGCCCACGTGGTCGAGAAGAGTGCCCAGGAGCCGTACGTCTCCGGGAGCCGTCACCAGGCCGGCCTCCTCGGCGAGTTCGCGTACCGCGGCCTCGGCGAGGGTCTCGCCGGGCTCGACGGTTCCGCCGGGGAGCTCCCACGTGCCGCTCCGGTGGCGGCCCAGCAGCACACCGTCCGGACCGTGGACGATCACGCCCACGCCCACGACAGCGTTCCGCCGAGGCGGCGCGGTCGTACGGGCCCGGCTCGGCACCCGCTCCGGACGCCGGGCCACGTACAGCCGGTACGACACGGCGTTGCCCGGCTGCGGGGCATCGACCGCCGTGACCGTCTCCACGGTGAGGCCATGCTCGACCAGAAGGTCCTCCCACAACTGCGGTGCGAGCACCCACATGTGCACCAGGTGCTCCCGTTCGGTGCCCGGCCACCGCAGAATCTCGGGGCGGGGAGCCAGGGCGGCCGAGGGCCCCTCGCCGGCGGAGTTGGTGTGCAGCGCGGAGAAGACCAGGCGCCCGCCGGGCCTGAGGGCGTTCACGAGGGCGGGCAGGACGCGACTCGGGTCCAGGAACGGCAAGCCGTTGACGGAGTAGACGAGGTCGTACGGGGCGGCCTCGCGCAGATGGGCGACGGCATCGGCGCACACCAGGCGCAGCCCGGGTGTGTCCGGGTACCGGGCGAGGGCGCGCCGGTGCTGCGAGGGTGAGGCGTCCACAGCCGTCACCCAGGCTCCGAGGGCGGCCAGGCGGGCGGCATGCCGGCCGAGCCCGCTGCCGAGGTCGAGGACGCGAAGCCCTTTCACCTGACCGAAGACCTCGATGTCCGGTCCGGTGTCCGCGACGCCCCAGTTCCACCGGTCCAGCTCGGGCGACTCGACGCCTCGGGCCAGCTGGTGTTCCCCGTAGGCGGCCCAGACCTCGGCGGTGTGCTTCTCGACGTCCGGCAACAGGTCCTCCCATGAGTAGGAGCGGTCAAGGGTGAAGGGCGCAGCAGCGCTCGGCGGCATCGCTGCGGGCGAGGCGACGACGCCCGTGGAGAAGGCCGTCGGTGTCCTCCAGGTCATCGGTCCTGCGACAGACGCAGAAGCTCGGCGAAGGTTCCGCCGGCGTGGACGAGGTCGTCGTAACGCCCGTGTTCGGTGATCCGCCCGTGTTCCATCACGACGATGTGGTCCGCGATCTTCGTGTTCTCCAGGCGGTGGGTGACCACGATGGTGATGCGCTCGGCGGCGATGGCCTTGATCCGCTCGAAGATCTGGTGCTCACCGCGGGGGTCCATCTGCGAGGTCGGCTCGTCGAGGATCAGCAGGCCGGGACGGCGGTACAGGGCCCTCGAGCAGGCGATGCGCTGCCACTGGCCACCGGAGAGCTCCGATCCGCCGAACACGTCGCGGGCGAGGAGGGTGTCCAGGCCCGCGGGCAGGTCCTCGACGGCTTCGCGCAACCCGACGGCGTCGACGGCCTCCCACACGGCTCCGTCGCCGTGGCTGCGGGGCTGGCCGAGGGTGACGTTCTCCCGGACGCGCAGCGGCCACTGGGCGAAGATCTGCGGGACGAGACCGGTGTTCGCCCACACGGTGGCGGGATCGACGTCCGCGAGGTCCGTGCCGTTCCAGGTGACCCTGCCCTTGTCGGGCAGGTAGATCCCGGTGAGGAGCCGGGTCAGGGTGGACTTGCCCGAACCGTTGGCCCCGACGATCGCGAGGATCTCGCCGCGCCGCAGCGTGAGGGACACGCCGTCCACGGCGGGCTTGTCCTTGCCCGGGTACTGGTAGACGGCTTCGTCGACCTTGATCTCCTCGACCGGAGCGGTCACGGTGCGGGGGCCGCGCCTCGGCGCACGGTCCGTGCCGTCGTCGAGGAAGGACTGCATGTCGCCGAGGTACAGGCTGGTGTGGAAGACCGCGGCGCCGTTGATGACGACCTGCGACAGGGCGGCGAGCGTCGTCTGCACCGCGACGACGGCGGTGGCGGCGACGGCGAGTTCGATCCGCCCGGTCACGGCCAGCCAGGCCAGCGCCGCCCAGGTGACGACGAGGAAGAAGCCGCCGGCCAGCGACGAGAGCAGGGAGATTCGCAAGGTCCGCGGTGTGGCGGCGAGGGTCCGCCGATCGCACCGGTCCGACAGGGCGCGGTACCAGAAGACCAGGTAGTCGGTCATCGAGTTGGCGCGGACCTCGTCCCCGTACTTCGAATTCGTGGACCACCAGCGCATCATGCCGCGCACGTTGCGGTCGGCCACGTTGGCGTAGTGGGTTTCGTAGTCCACCCGGGCGGTCAGTACGGCGCCGATGCCGGCCGGGAGGACGGCGAGCAGCAGCAGCGGCAGCATCAGCACGTTCAGCACCGACAGGACGCCGCCCGCGGTGGCCATGCGGATGAGGGCGGACATGAACCGCTGGGCGTCGCTGACCATCACATGCGTACGGATCACGCCCATCTCGGCGGCCTCCTGCCGGTCCGAGAACCCGTTCTCGGCGTAGGCAGCGGCTTCCACCCGGCACACCGCTTCCACCAGGGCGGTGTCCATCTCCGTGGTCAGCCGCGGCGTGATCCGCCGCTCGGCGTAGGTGGCCGCGGAGCCCGCTGCGCGACCGAGGGCAGCAGCCAGGGCCACCACCACCAGGGCCGGCAGGGCGCTGCGCAGCCGGTCGGCGACGGCGTTGTCCGAGAGGATCGGTTCCATGGCCGCGGCGGTCGCGGTCAGCAGGACGGCGGCCGAAACACCGGTGAGCACCTGGCAGCAGAGCAGGAGCTGCACCGCGCGGCGGTCGACCCGCCAGGACAACCGGGCGATCCTGCGCAGGACGTTCGGGATCTGCGCGCACATCCGCCGGAAGGACACCTCGGCGAGCGGGTTGACGGAGTACTGCCCGCTGTAGGTGATCTCCGCCGGCGGTGGAAAGGGCGGCGCGGTGTCCTGCTTCTCGTGGGTGTCGGCCGAGGTCACGTGGCCCCCTTGTCCGTCGCGGCTGGGTCATGAAGCTCAACGACCCCACCGGAATTTCGAACACCTGTGTTTCGGTCGGACCGCGAACCGTGCAATAGAGCGCGCGGCGGATCATGTGCGGTGCACCGACCCTTCCCGCGCAAAGGGCCGGCCCCGGACCGGCGGTGGCCGAAACGCCGAGGGTGCCCAGCCGAGCAGGCGGTGCGGCGGCCGATGGCCGAGCACGCCCACGTCCGGCTGTCGCCCAGCAGGTCCTCCAGCGGCTTGACCTTGCCATTGGCGGCAGGGTTGCACGATGACCGGCATGGACATCACCGCACCGCACACCAGCAGGATCGTCGTCGTCACCGGAGCCGGTACCGGCATCGGCCGGACGACCGCCCGCGTCTTCGCCGCCGAGGGGGCGCGCGTGGTCGCGATCGGACGACGGAGCGAACCGCTCGAGGAGACAGCGGCAGGGGACGAGCGGATCGTGCCGATGCCCGCGGACATCACTGCTGAGGGGGAGCCCGAGCGGATCGTCCACGCCGTGCTGGAGGCGTACGGCCGACTGGACGTGTTGGTCAACAACGCCGGCATCGTGCGCAGCGGTGCCCTGGGCGAGCTGTCCCCGCAGATGATCACCGCTCAGCTGCACACGAACCTCGTCGCTCCGATCCTGCTCGCCCAGGCCGCGCTGCCCTCTCTGGAGAAGTCGCGCGGAGTGATCGTCAATGTCAGTACGTCGGTGGGGCAGCGCGCGTTTCCCGGCAGCTCCGTCTACGCGGCGACGAAGTCGGCTCTGGAGCTGCTGACCCGGAGCTGGGCGGTCGAGCTGGCGCCTCGCGGGGTCCGGGTGGTGGCGGTCGCCCCCGGCGCGATCGACACACCCATCGGTGAGCACCAGGGCCTGACGCCGGAGCGGATGGCTGCGGTGCGGGAGTGGCAGCTTGCGCACACCCCCTTGGGCCGGATCGGACGACCCGAGGAGGTAGCCTGGGCGATCACCGAACTTGCCGCTCCGGCGGCGTCGTTCATCACCGGAGTCGTACTCCCGGTCGACGGCGGCGCCGTCGTGGCGTGAGCAACGCGACAGGAGTGGCCCACGAGGCGGAGGCGGAGGTGGGACGGATGCGGATCGGCGATCTGGCCAGGGCGACCGGGGCGACCGCACGTGCGCTGCGGCACTACGAACAGGCCGGGCTGATCTCCTCCGAGCGTGCCTCCAACGGCTACCGCCTCTACGACGAGCGGGCGGTGGTGCGGGTCCGCAACATCCGTCACCTGCTCTCCGTCGGTTTGATCCTGGACGACGTTCGCGTGTTCCTGCCGTGCCTGGACGGTGATGTGACCGCGGCACCGCCATCGGACAAAGGCCTTCAGGTGGCGCTGGACCGGCTGACGGTCCTCAACGAGCGCATCGCTGCCCAGATCGCGGTCCGGGACCGCCTGCAAGCAGCCCTCCGGGAGCAGGCCGGCGGCAGCCGGATCAACCTGGCGGCCTGATCGGCCGTCCGGCCTCCAGACACCCCCGAGAGGCGGGTCTCGGGGCTGTCCAGGTCCGGCAGGCCCGCGGCGGGTATCGACCGGCGGACGTCGACGGCGGTGGCTCCGATCTCCGACGGTCATGCGATCCACGCCCATGTGAAGCGGCCCGTCGTAGCCGGCCTTTCGGGTGCGGGACATGATGACGTCGTCGACCTCCGTGCCGCGACTGCCGGGCGGGCCGGGCCGAGCCGCCTGGCGGCGGAAGCGTGTGGACCAGCCCGCGCCCGCCCGGCGCCTGCTCAGGCAGCCTTCGTCACGCGGTCCAGCGCCTGCTCCACATCCGCCCACAGATCCTCGACGTGCTCGATCCCGACGGACATCCGTACCGTCCCGGGGCCGATGCCGGCCGCGTCGAGGGCAGCCGCGTCCAGCTGGCGATGCGAGGTGGAGGCCGGGTGCATCACCAGGGTCCGGACATCGCCGAGGGAGGCGGTCAGGGCGGCCAGGCGTACCGCCTCGATGAAGGTACGGCCCGCCTCGCGCCCGCCCGCGAGGTCGAAGGAGACGACCCCGCCGCCGCCCTTCGGCAGCAGCCGCCGCGCGACGGCGTGGTCGGGGTGCCCGGCGTGCGCCGGGTGGCGGACGGCCGCCACCGCCGGGTGCGCGGCGAGCCGGCCGGCCAGGTCGAGCGCGTTCGCGCTCTGCCGCTCGATGCGCAGCGGCAGGGTCTGCAGGCCGCGCAGGGTCAGCCAGGCGGCGAACGGGTCGGTGATGGCGCCCTGTTCGATCGCGTAGTGGCGGATACGGCCGTACAGTTCGGTGTCCTTGAAGACGGTGATCCCGCCGAGGACGTCCGCGTGCCCGGCCAGGTACTTCGTCGCCGAGTGGATCACGATGTCCGCGCCGTACTCGATCGGCCGGCACAGCAGCGGCGAGGCGAAGGTGTTGTCGACGGCGCTGGGGACGCCGGCCTCGGCGGCGACCGCGATCAGGGCGGGCAGGTCGGAGACCCGGGTGGTCGGGTTGGCGATGGTCTCCAGGTACAGCAGCCGCGTCCGGGGCCGCAGCGCCCGCCGCACCTCCTCGGCGTCGGTCCCGGAGACGTACGTCACCTCCACACCCCAGCGCGCGGCGAGGTCGGTCAGCATCGCGTACGTACCGCCGTAGAGGCACCGCTGTGCGATGACATGGTCCCCGGTGGAGAGCAGCCCGAGCAGAACACCGTTGACGGCGCCCATACCGGAGGCGTAGGAGAGGGCGGCGGCTCCGCCCTCCAGGCGTGCGACGGCTTCCTCCAGAGCGCGGACGGTGGGATTGCCGAGGCGGCTGTAGAGGAAGGCGTCGGGCGAGTGGAAGGCGTCGGCCATCGCGTCGGCGCTGTCGAAGGAGAAGACGTGCCCCTGGTGGAGGGGGACGCCCAGGGGCGTGCTGCCGGTGACCGGGACGTGGGGAGGGTGAACGGCGAGGGTCTCGGGCCGGAGTGCTGCGGTGTCGTGGCTCATGCAACCCAGTGAAGGGGAAAGCCACTTGCGGTCACAGGGCCAATCCCGGCAGATTGGTCTGGCGATGGAGCCAATTCCTCTTCCCCTGGACGACCTTGTCGCCCGCCTCGGCCGCTGGTCTGCGGGCCGGGGTCCGCTGTACCTCCTCCTCGCCGCCCGCCTTCGGCAGCTGATCGACGAGGGGCTTGTGCCCGCCGGGACCGTACTGCCGCCTGACCGGCGGCTTGCTGCCGCGCTCGCGGTCGGCCGGACGACGGTCGTGACGGCGTACGACACGCTGCGCCAGGAGGGGCGGGTGGTGCGACGCCAGGGCAGCGGAACACGCGTCGCCTCCGCCGCGCTTCCGCCGCGCCCCCGCGTGCGTGAGACGTCCAACCCGCTCTTCCTGCACCTGCTGGAGGCACCGGACGACGTGATCCTGTTGAGCTGCGCGGCACCGCTGGGGCCGACGTCCGAACTGGCGCGGGCTTACCGGACCATGACCCTGCCGGACGGCGATCTGGGCTATCACCCGGCCGGGCTGCCGGCCCTGCGGACGGCGATCGCGGCACGGTACGCACGACGAGGCGTGCCCACCGATGCGGCGCAGATCCTGGTCACCACCGGCGCCCAACAGGCCCTGGCGCTGCTGATCCGGCTGCTGATCGCACCCGGCGACGGGGTGCTGATCGAGTCGCCGACGTACCCGGGAGCGCTCGACCTGCTCCGGGAGGCGGCGGCGCTGCCGCATCCGGTGGCCGTGGGACCCGACGGCATCGATGTGACGCAGGCGGTCAAGGTGATGGAACGTCACCGCCCCGCCCTCGCCTACGTCGTCCCTCGCTTCCACAACCCGACCGGCACCGTACTGCCACCCCTGCCTGGGCGCCGCCTCGTCGAGGCGGCCAACCGCCTGGGAGTGCCGCTCGTCGACGACGAGGTGCTCGCCGACCTCGCGTTCGAACCCGGACCGGCGCAGCCGCCCCTGTCCTCCTACGGCGAGGTCATAGGCGTCGGATCGCTCAGCAAGGCGGTGTGGGGCGGACTGAGGATCGGCTGGGTACGAGGTCCTGCGGCACTGATCTCCCGGCTGGCCCGGCTCAAGGCCATCCACGACCTGGGCAGCGACGTGCCGGCGCAACTGGTGGCCGGCCGGCTGCTGGAGGAGTACGAACCGATCCTGGCCTCCCGGGTACGGACCCTGCGCTCGGCCCACGACCACCTCCGGGCCGAACTGACCCGCATGCTGCCGTCCTGGAGCTGCCCGCCCGCCGCGGGCGGCCAGACCCTGTGGGTCCACCTCCCGTACGGCGATGGTGTCGCCTTCACCCAGGTAGCGCTGCGCCACGGAGTGGCAGTGCTGCCCGGCGCCACGATGGACACCCTGGGCGGCAGCACCAGGTGCCTGCGGCTGCATTTCCTCCTGGCCCCCGACGTGCTGTCGGAGGCGGTACGGAGGCTGTACACGGCCTGGCGCGAGTACGCACCGAACGCCGCCGCAGCGAGCCCGTCGCCGTCGCCGGCCCCCGCGGCCCTGAACGCGATCACGCTCTGAAAGCCCCGGCCGACCCGGGTGGTGCGCGACTTCGGCGGCGGCCTGAACGCGTGAGGCGCGAGCGGCGTCCTACGATTCCAGGTACCTCAGGACCGCCAGGATCCGCCGGCTGTAACCGGTGGTGTGCGACAGCTCCAGCTTCTCGAAGATCGTGTTGAGGTTCTTCTCCACCGCGCTCACGGAGATGTGCAGCTTCTGCGCGATCGCCGCATTGGTGTGCCCCTGGGCCAGGGCTTCGAGGACGCTGCGTTCGCGGGGTGTGAGGCGGGCCAGCGGGTCTGAGTGCGTCGTACGGATGACGAGCTGGCGCACCACCTCGGGGTCGAGGGCGGCGCCTCCCGCCTGGATGCGTTCCAACGCGTCCAGGAACTCCTCGACCTGAGCGACGCGGTCCTTGAGGAGATACCCCACCCGCTGCGCGTGGGAGGCCAGCAGCTGGACCGCGTAGTTGCGCTCGATGTGCTGGGACAGCACCAGTACGCCGACCTCCGGCCACCGCTCGCGGATCTCCACCGCGGCCCGCAGACCCTCGTCGGTGTGCGTCGGCGGCATCCGGATGTCGAGGACGACGACGTCGGGCCGCCGCGATCCCACCTCCTCCAGCAGGCCACCGGCGTCGCCGAAGGCACCCAGCACCTCGTGCCCCTCCTCGACGAGGAGCCGGACCAGCCCCTCCCGCAGCAGGGTCGAGTCCTCGGCGATCATCAGGCGCATGGCAGCTCCGCGGTAATGGTGGTGGGTCCCCCTGCGGGGCTGTCGACGTGCAGGACGCCATCCAGCGCGGCCACCCGGCTGCTCAGCCCGCTCAGCCCGCTGCCCGCGGGGTTCGCGCCGCCCCTGCCGTTGTCCTGGACCCGCACCGCGAGCACCCTGCCGCGCAGCACCACCCGCACCGAGACGGCCGTGGCCCGGGAGTGCTTGGCCGCGTTGTTCACCGACTCCGACACCACGAAGTAGGCGGCGGTCTCGACCGGTTGCGGCAGAGGCCCGCCGACGTCGAACTCCGTACGGACAGGGATGGCGCACCGCTCGGACACCCCGCCCAGCGCCTCCTTGAGCCCGAGAGTGTCCAGCGCCGAGGGGTAGACCCGCCAGGTCACTTCGCGCAGTTCCGCGAGGATGTCCTGGGATTCCTGGTGTGCCTGGCGCAGCAGGGCGTCTGCTTGCTCGGGGCTGCGCTTCCTGCGTGCCCGGCCGAGCAGCATGCCCAGTGCCACGAGGCGCTGCTGGATTCCGTCGTGGAGGTCCCGCTCGATGCGTCGGCGTTCGGCGTCCACGGCCTGTACGACCGCTGCCCGGCTGGTGGCCAGTTCAAGGATGCGCCGCTGGAGCAGTTCCTCTTCGGAGGGGCCGAAACAGTCGCGGGCGATCCGCGCGTCCAGGGCGGTGAGCGAGCGCAGCCCCTGGATGTCGAGGAAGAGCAGCACACCACCCAGGAGCACCTGGATCGGCAACTCGCCCCAGTGCACGCTCTGCCGGGCTATTCCCCGCGCGAGCAGGACCGCCAGGACGATGCCGAAACCCAGCAGCCCGATCACGACGCCGCACAGCATCCCTGTGTAGGCGCGGACCGCCACGTAGCGAAGGATCTTCCGGTCGGATGCCCGGTAATGCTCGGGGAAGCGGTCGCCGAAGAAGACGGCCCGCCGGACCCGTTCCAGGCCTGCCAGCCGGCGGGCTGCGGTCACAAGGACGCCGAGGGCTCTGGCACGCGTGAGCGGCCACAGGAGGAAGGGGCCGAGCGCGGTCCCGACGACGAGGAAATACAGGGAGCCGCATAACGCCGTGACGCAACCGAGCAGCGTACCGACGCTGCGACGCGGCCAGGAGGCTTGCACGCTTGCTGGGGCATGGCTCTCGCCCTGGGTGGCGCTGCCCGCGGATTCCCCCTGCACGAGGGCCGAGCCTAGTGTGGCTGCCCAGCCGGAGCAAGATCGCTCAGGACGTGCGCTGGGCGAGGCCACGGTGCCGGAGCGGCCGTGAGGAGTCATGAAGAGCGGCGGTGCCGGGCGGGGGCGCGGCCCCGCAGCCGTACGGCCACGTAGGCCGCGAAGGCGACGACCACCAGGAGCAGCACGGCCTTGGAGAGAATCCCGACATACGTCTCCACCACCTCCCACTGGTCCCCCAACCAGTAACCGGCCATTACCAGCACTGAGTTCCATATCAGGCTGCCGAGCGTGGTCAGCATGACGAACACGGCCATGGGCATGCGCTCGACACCAGCGGGGACGGAGATGAGGCTGCGGAAGATCGGCACCATACGCCCCAGGAAGACCGCCTTGGTGCCGTGCTTCGCGAACCACTTCTCCGTGCGCTGGAGGTCGGAAGCCTTCACCAGGGGCAGCCTGGCCCAGATCCTGTGCACGCGTTCACGGCCGAAGAGGACGCCGATCCAGTAGAGGACCACGGCTCCGGCAACCGATCCCAGCGTGGTCCAGAACAGCGCCGAGGCCACGGTGAGAACCCCCTGCCCGGCGGCGAACCCGGTCAGCGGCAGGATCACCTCGCTCGGCAGCGGCGGAAAGAGGTTCTCCAACGCGATGGCCAGGCCTGCCCCGGGACCCCCCATGGTGCCGACGAGATCGACGGCCCAGCCGGCGACGCCGCCGGCGGGTTCCTGCGCGAGAGCCAAGGACATGAGCTGCATGTGAATCTCCAAGCCGTTGGACCGGTCGACCGGGACAAGTGCCCCGGCTGCCTTCCAAACTAAAAACCGCAGCTCAACACCGGTATGAGGATGGCCAGCCGATCCCACGCTGTTTTCCACACCGCTCACCCTGCGGAAAACCACACCCCTACGGCTCCAGCGGCGGGCCCGGCCAACGGGTGGTGTGCCCGGGCCAGGTCAGAAGGCGTTGATTACCGGCCACCGACCGGCTGCCGGGCCATTCCCCGCCTCCCTCCGTTTCGGCCGTACCCCGCACCCGCATGCGATCCCCCCGGACGCGGGAGTGCCCACCGTGGCCTGCCTCACGGCCTGATTTCCAGCTGTGCCTCACCGCTGCTGCCCCTGAGCCCCGACAAGAGGCACGCGGTGGGCAGCTGAGCGGGCAGGGCGGCAACGGTCCGACGGGCCGCGAGCCCTTCGCCGCGGCCCTCGACGACCCGGCCCGACAGCCTGACGACGAGGACGCCGGCGACACGAACGCTTGTGCCGTCCCCGGCTCCTTGAGTCACACCACGAGCGCACGAGGCGCGGTGCGCGTGGGGAAACACCCCCGCGCCCCCCAAGGGGGCGCCTTGATCATCAGGCCGAGGGGTAGGACAGACCACTCG
This sequence comes from Streptomyces sp. NPDC093546, assembly GCF_044765045.1. NCBI lineage: Bacteria > Bacillati > Actinomycetota > Actinomycetes > Kitasatosporales > Streptomycetaceae > Streptomyces > Streptomyces sp. NPDC093546. The sequence goes on from NZ_JBIWJG010000017.1 coordinate 75,835, forward strand.
GATCGAAGCACTCACGCTCGATCGCCGCGAGGGAAGGAACCACGATGGACCAAACAGCCGCGCACAAGCTCGTCTTCGCCATGCTGGACGCAGACGGAGACGGAATCGTCTCCAGGGAGGAATACATGGAGCGCACCGGGAACGTGGCACGAGCGATGGGACTCGAGGAAGACGACCAGCTCGTTGTCAGCGCACGCAACCTCGGCGAGCGCGCCTGGGCGTCGATGGACGCCGACGGTGACGGAAAGATGACCTTCGACCAGTACACGGCATGGGCCGGCGCCGAGGCGTTCGACACCGTCTGCGCACCCGTCCTCGGCGCGCTCTTCGACCTCGCCGACACCGACCACGACGGCTCCCTCGACCTCGGCGAGTTCACAGCCCTGCGCACAGCACTGAACAACCCCGCCACCAACGCCGAAGCAGCGTTCACGGCCCTGGACACCAACGGCGACGGACGCATCGGCCGCGACGACTACATCGCGTCCATCCGCGCTCATGTCACCGGCGAAGGCTCTCCCATGGGGAGGGCGCTGTACAGCAGGCCGCTGTCCGACCTCCCATCGTGATGATCAACGAACGTGGCGACGGTCAGCCCCGCGCTGCGAACCGACCCGGAAGGGACCGTTCCAGGCCTCCTCGCCAGGAGGCCGGCCACCCGACGGGCCCCGGCAGCCGGTGAGGCACCTTCTGCCGTCCCGTCCTCGACCGCCCACGGCCTGCCGGATCTGCCCCGGCGGGCCTCAGCCCGCCGCCTTCTTGACGAGTGCACTGATGCGCTGTGCATCGGCTTCGGTCAACTCCCTCAGGGCGTAGGCGGTCGGCCACATGGCGCCGTCGTCGAGTGCCGCCTGGTCGCTGAAGCCGAGCGTGGCGTACCTCGTCTTGAACTTCTCCGCGCTCTGGAAGTGGCAGACGACCTTGCCGTCCCTGGCGTACGCGGGCATCCCGTACCAGAGCTTGGGCGCGAGGTCCGGAGCGGTGGTCTTGACGATGTGGTGGATCCGCTCGGCGAGCACGCGGTCCGCCTCCGGCATCTCGGCGATCTTCGCGAGCACGTCCCGCTCCGCTGCCGCCTCCTTCTCCGCCCGGGACGCACCGCGCCGCGCCGCCGCCTTCTTCTGCTCGCGTGCGTGCTCCTTCATCGCGGCCCGCTCCTCGGCGGTGAATCCGTCGTACTTCTCGGTGGTCGTGCCGGAGTTCTCAGCGGACGGTTTCGTGGACGCCATGGCGGGTTCCTCTCGTACGGTGTGAACGTCGTGGACGGTGGGGCGAGTCACGCAGCGGCTTCCCAGGCGAAGCCGTCCGGGTCGGCGAAGGTGCCGCCGGTGCCGCCGAGGACGATGCGGTGCGAGCCGGTGCCGTCGGCGGGGACGCCGAGGTCCTTGGCCAGCCCGCGGCGCTTGTACAGCGCCAGCTTGACGGAGCTGGAGGAGCTGGTGGCGCCGGGGCGGAACTCGGCGTACTTGCCACCGAAGCTCTTGGCCACGGTCAGGCCCCGGCCGACGTAGAACTGCTTGCTGGCCTTCACGCCCTCGACACCGGGCAGGAGGGCGACCTCGTCGATCTCGCCCGGCGAGTGTCCCGTGAACGTCCACGGCGTCGCCGGCGGCGGGTCCGTCTGCGGCTCCTGCCCTGCCACCGGAATTCCCGTCCGGGGTGGAAGGGACGTGATCAGGCCACGGCATGCCGGGGAGCGAATCGGAGCGATCAAGGCATACGGGAGGCCGCGGCGGCTGACGAAGCATGACGCGTGCCGTCGCTCTCGCTGCGTACGGCGGACCGTATAAATCCGGCCATCGTGTTGACGGCGGTGTGGGCGGCTGGCGCCTCACCCGTCAGTTGTGGTTGCAAGCGCCACTGCAGCAACATGTCCGTTTATTGAAGACTGAACTGACCGTGTGGCGACCCAAGCGGCTCCAGACCAGTACCGCAGCCTTTGCCAACGGCAAACTCCACGCCTGTCACCTTTCGGCCAACCGCGCGATAGGGGCGGGACGGACGGAAAGCGGAACGTACTCCCGGCCGAGCGCCGGGCCCGGGTGTCCGGCTTCCCGTGCCCGCTGAACGCGTGTAGCGCGACCGAAAGGTGCTCTGTTGCCGCAGCGAAGCGGAGTACAGGATCCGTATCGACCGCTTGTCAGGCCCATGACGGAGAGCCCCCGTTGTGCGTCTGCGGCGGCTGCTGGTGGGCCCGTACACCCCACGGGTCCTCGACATCCATGGAGGATGCAGTGAACATCAAGCGCTTCACCCCCCACGGTGGCATCGCGAGAGGCCTGCGGCTGACCGCCGTGGCCTCGGCCCTGCTGACCGCCGCCGCGCTTGCCACTCCGAGCGCCGCGGCGGACTCGGCCCCCGCGCCCCGCGCCACCACCGCGCAGCTCGCCGCAGCGAGCGACGCGGTCCTGGGAGCCGACGTCCCCGGTACCGCGTGGTACACGGACTCCGCGTCCGGCAAGCTCGTCCTGACCGCCGACTCCACCGTCTCGGCCGCCGAGCTCGCCAAGATCAAGAAGGCTCTCGGCAACAAGAGCGAGGCCCTGGAAGTCAAGCGGACCCCCGGCACGTTCAACAAGCTCATCGCGGGCGGGCAGGCCATCTACGCCGGCGGCGGCCGTTGCTCCCTCGGCTTCAACGTCCGCAGCGGCTCCACGTACTACGCCCTCACGGCCGGTCACTGCACCAACAGCGGCAGCACCTGGTACACCAACTCGGCCAACACCGCCGTGCTCGGCACGCGTACCGGCTCCAGCTTCCCGGTCAACGACTACGGCATCATCCGCCACTCCAACGCCTCGGCTGCGGACGGCCGCGTGTACCTCTACAACGGTTCCTACCGGGACATCACCGGGGCGGGCAACGCCTCCGTCGGCCAGTCGGTGCAGCGCAGCGGCAGCACCACCGGCCTGCGCAGCGGCACAGTCACCGGCCTGAACGCCACGGTCAACTACGGCAACGGCGACGTCGTCTACGGCCTCATCCAGACCAACGTCTGCGCCGAGCCCGGCGACAGCGGCGGCGCCCTCTTCTCGGGCACCACCGCGCTCGGTCTGACCTCGGGCGGCAGCGGCAACTGCTCCTCCGGCGGCACCACTTTCTTCCAGCCGGTCACCGAGGCCCTGAGCGCCTACGGCGTGAGCGTCTTCTAGCACCCGCGCCCGGGGGCCGTCCCGCGCCCCCGGAGCACGCGGCGCCGGCCGTCACGCACCACCAGTAGCTCCGTACCAACGACGGCTCCGTGCCGCGACAGCTCCAAGCCACTGGCGGTCCGCGTCCTGCGGGCCGCCGGTTCGCCTATCGGTCGGGGGAGAGGGAGGCCTCCGTGGGCCTCGACAACCCCCGAGATGGCGCCCCGCGGGCCCGGGGGCGGTCACACCGAGCGCGTGCCCTGGCGGCGGCGTCCAGGACCACGCGCCCGGGCTCGGCGATGCGCTGCTCATCGCTCTCCATGCCCGCGGGGAGACACCCCGTATGAGGCATTTCGGGCGCCGACTCGCCCGGCGAGCGTTCTGAGCGGCGCCCGTACGCTCCCGCCTCAACCGGTCTTCGTGCGGTCGAACCACATCGTCGCCACCGCCGGCACCAGGCCTGCCCAGAACAGCACATGCGGGACCGTACGTTCCGTCCAGGGGACCTGGGTGATCAGCAGCGCGCAGAGCATGGCCCACGCCGCCTGGCCCAGGACGATCCGCGGCCATGTGCGGCGCCGTACGAGGGAGCGCAGGTTGACGCGGACGCCGGCGCGCAGGCGGCGGTACCTCAGCAGGGCGCCGAGGGCCCAGACGACGGTCATCGGGACGAGGTCCCAGAGCCGTTGGCCGAGCGGCAGCGGCAGCTCCCGCTGGGTCTCGCCCTCGGTCGCGTACAGGTCGATGCCCACAGCGGCGAGGGCCAGGCAGAGCAGGGCCAGCCAGCGGACGCCGCGCAGCAGACGGTAGGAGGCCTCGTCCAGGCCCTGCCGCATCGGAGCCGAGTCGGGGGCGGAGGCCAGCGCGTCGGCGTACAGCGTGGCGGCCTCCGCCGCCTTGACGCCGGGGGTGGCCGCCGCCCTCTTCGTCCACCGCTCCAGGGCCTGCTCGTGGTGCGGGTCGAGCCGGAGGATGGCCTCGTCGAGCTGGTCGGCGACCGTCCGGTCACCCGCCAGGTCGGCGATCACCCACGCCACCTCGTAGGCGTACACCTCCTCCGGCCCCAGCCGGATGGCCTCCTGGGCCAGTTCGGCGGACTCCCGCAGGGCCGCCTTCTGGTCCTCGGGCCGGATGTGGCCGTGGGCCTGGGCGGAACGGAGCGCCTTGATGCGCCAGAGCCAGTTGGCGAGCAGCGCGTAGCCGTGCCAGTAGTCGGGGGCGAGGCGGATCACCTCGCGCAGCACCTCCTCGGTCTCCAGGAAGCGGCGCGCTTCCCGCAGGGCGTGCGCGTGCATGACCAGCGCCCCGATGTCCTCGGGGTCCAGCGCGAGCGCCCGCTCCGTCGCCTCCAGGGCCTTGGCGCCGTCCTTCTCGTCGCACAGGTGGCTGCGGGCGAGCTTCACCCAGGCCCGTACGTCCTCCGGGGCCTCGGCGAGCCGCCGGGCCAGCAGTTCCCTTGCCTCCTCGTACCGCTTCAGGTCGATGAGCAGGTCGGCCCGCTCCACGGCGGGGTGCACGGCGGTGGTCACAGTTTGCGCCTCTTCTTCAGGTACGCGACCAGGTCGTCGTACATTCCGCCCTCGTTGGCGAACATCGCCACGTTCCGCGCGGAGGCGAACCACGGCTCGGCGGACGGGACGACCTCCTTCGCGGCGGCCAGCAGGTCCTTCATGCCGATCATGCGGACGGTTCCGGTGCGCGCCGAGTCCAGCAGCGCCCGCTCGGCCGCCGCCTCGCAGACATGCGCCAGGTCCGCGCCGGACATGCCGTCGGTGGCCTTGACCAGCTTGCCCAGGTCGACGTTCTCGATGGGCCGGTCCCGCAGGTGGTAGCGGAGGATCGCCTCCCGGGCGGCGGCGTCGGGCGGCAGGACGAGGATCGTCCGGTCCAGCCGGCCGGGGCGGCGCAGGGCGAGGTCGACGTCCCAGGGCACGTTGGTGGCGGCCAGCACGAACACGCCCTCGTTCGCCGCCGAGTCGATGCCGTCGAGTTCGGTGAGCAGCTGGTTGACCGTGTTGCGCATGCCGCTGTGCGCGCTGCGGCTGCGCTTGGCGCCGAGGGCGTCCAGCTCGTCCAGGAAGACCACGCAGGGCGCCTGGCGGCGGGCGGTCTCGAAAACCTCGTGCATGTTCCGCTCGGAGTTACCCATCCACATGTCGAGGACGTCGTTGACCGACACCGACAGGAACGCGGCGCCGAGCTCCCCGGCGACGGCCCGCGCGATGAACGTCTTGCCGCAGCCGGGCGGCCCGTACAGCAGCAGCCCGCCGCGCAGGCTTTTGCCGTACAGCTTGCGCAGTTCGGGATTGCGCAGCGGGGCGAGGAAGGCGGCCTCCAGGCGGTCCTTCACCTCCTGCATGCCGCCGACGTCGGCCAGCCGCACGGTGCCGGGCCCCTCGACGTCCCACGCGTCGGCGTCCCCAGGGTCGTCCTGCCCGTCCGAGCGGAGCGGCGCCTCGACGAACCGCGGCGGCACGACGTCCCCGACCTGCTTCTCGGCGGCCTTCCAGTCGAACCCGGGCCTCGGGCGCGGTTGTTGCTGCGCCGGCGGCGTCTGCGGCGGCTGCTGCGGCTGCTGCGTCTGCGGCGAGGTCGGCATGCCCATCGCGCGGGCCATCAGGTCCCGGGCCTGGGCGTCGCCCGGCGCGTGCTGCAGGGCCACGGCCGCCTCGGCGACGGCGGCCTCCGAGCGGCCCGCGTCCAGCAGGAGCTCGGCAAGGTGCAGTCGCAGGGGGACGTCGGCGGGGGCGGCGGCGACGGCGGTGCGCAGACTCTGTATGAGAGGGGAGTCGTCCGGCATGATCCACAGCCTAATGCCGCCGTACGGCGGGCCTTCGACCAGGTGCGGGCGCCGCCAGTCGGACCAACCGAGCCGGTGGGCGGCATCGTGGACGGGTCGGACAACGAGTGTGATGAACAGGCGCTGGATCCCAGCAGGGTGAGCGGAATGAAGGCATCGGGTGCGGGGCGGGTGTGCTCGTCTGCGCGTACGACGGCGAGGAAGGCGTGCGCGAGCATGGCGAGGGTGACCCAGCGGGACCAGGAGGCATAGCGGCGGACCTGGTGCTCGTCGAGTGCGGCCAGGCCCTTGCCCGACTGGAAGAACTCCTCCACCCGCCATCTTGATCCAGCGACTCAGCGTCCAGGAACCGGGCAACCATACGAGTGGCCAGTTCCGGCTTGGTGGCGAAGGCGGTGTCCTGGTCGAGTCCGGCATCCCGGCAGCGGTCAGGGTCGGAGGTCCATGAACGCGGGATGTACAGTTCCCGGTCCACTGCCGCGTGCCCGCGCCGGCCGGCGTAGACCAGGTAGACGGCGACCGGGGCATTTTCGGTCCTGCCCGCGGTGCCGGTGTACTGGCGCTGGACGCCGACCGTGCCGGTGCCCTTCTTCACGTCCCCGGTCTGGTCGACTACCAACTACCGCCTGGTCGCCGTGCAGGTGGTCCACCACGTAGTCACACACATCGCCGCGGACCCGGTCGGCGTCCCACTTGGCCCGCCCCAGCAGGTGCTGTATGCCGTCCGAGGTCCTCTCCCCGGCCCATTCGGCGATGGCCCAGCAGTTCTTGCGCGGTAGGTCCGACAGCAGTCCGAGCACCAACTTCCGGACCCGGAACCGGGGTTCGACCCGTGTGAACCGTCCCGCTATCCGGCTCATCAGGCCCTCGAACTCCTCCTGCCAGCGGGCAGGGTCTACGCTGTGACCTGCGGCCACCGCGTGATCGTTTGTCTTCACACACCGATGATCAACGGGTGGCCGCACCCGTCTCCACAGCGCGTCGGGGTCGCGGAGCGTCCGTCCGCCCGCCGTCCTGTGTCAGGAGGACATGTGCAACGTGGCGAAGTCTGGTGGGTGGAGTTCGACGAGCGGCGGCCGGTCGTGCTGCTGTCGGGAGACGACGCGTCCGGGATCCGGGTGATGCAGGTCGTCGCTCGGGCGGGTGCCGACATCACCGGTCTGGGCGTCGAAGTGGCAGTAGGCGCCGTGGAAGGACTGCCCTTTGAAGGCGTGCTTCGGTTCGCGTTGCCGCGTCCGGGCTTTACCCCTTGCACGTGGCTGACCACCGTGTCCCGGGACGACCTGATCGAGCGAGCGGGCGTTCTGTCCTCCGCGAAACTCAGCGAGATTGAGAACGCCCTCCGTCTCGGTGGACTCGGGTAGGCGGAGAAGGAACGGACGCCCGCGACGGCGTGGTCGGGCTCGTCAACACCAGCGGGTATGCCGGCAGGCGCTCCAGCCGTCGCCCCCGGAGCCACCTGAGCCACCTGAGCCACCTGAGCCACCTGAGCCGTTCGGGCGTCCGTCCGGGAACAACTTCGTACGGTTCCGGTCGCCCGGATACGGGTCGAGGTAGTCGGGGTCCCCGTCGTCGTCGCGGTCCGGCAGGTAGGCGTCCCGACCCTGGTCCGGGGCCGGGCAGCCGTTGCCGGGAGAGGAGAGGGAGAGCGTCACCACATGAACCTCGTCTGTGAGGGGTTCGCCCTCCGTCGGGTCCTGCCGGCAGACGCGCCAGTCGTCGTACTCGCCCTCGGCGGGCAGTACGTCGTTGCGGTATGCCGCCTCGGCACGGAGGCGGCTGTCCGGAACGCCCACGCCCACCACCTTCGGTACGGCCGTGCGCCAGGTCATCCACACCACCTCGGGCATCACCGGCCACGGGACCGGTTTGCCTTCGGCCCGGGGGCACGGTTCCTTCCTGCGTACGACGGCGAAGTCGACCGTCGGCTCCTCGACGGTGCCGCCCGCTTTCTGGAAGCACACCTTCCACAGCGAACGCGCCGTCACCTCCCGTTTCTCCGCCGAGGCGTCATGGTAGGTGACCGTGAAGCCCCTCTTCCGTGACCGGGGGAAGGCCACGTCCAGCGAGTCGCCCGTGAAGTCGGGGACGGTGGGCATCGTCGCCTCGGGCGCCGTCCGCGAGGTGCTCGGCATGAGGCTCGGGCGCGGGACGGGCTTCGCGTCGGCGGCGTCCGCCGCCCGTACCGGGGCTTTGTCCGGCTGTTCCGGAAGCACCGCCACCAAGAGCGCCACAGCCGCGACCGAGGCCACCAACCGGCCCGCCTTGGGCCAGGGGTTGCGCCACCACAGCAGCACCAGGGCGACCAGCAGCGCCAACCCGCCCAGCCGGTCGTTCAGCAGCGCCAGCACAGGCACCGCGGCGACCGCACCGACGCGGGCAACGCCGGTCTGCCACCAGCGGCGCGGTACGGGGGCAGCGGGCGGGAGCGGCTGGTGGCTCCGGGGGGCGGGCATGGTGGCGCGGCCGCCTTTCCGTTCAGGGGAGGAAGATGATCCGCGCGCATCGTACTCGGGGCCCGGAAGCCGACCTTCCGGCCGGCGGCGGCGTACGCGGGTCCATGGAGGCCTGGCTGACGGACCGAGACCCACCTCACCAAGGACTCCCGCGACCACAGGCGGCGCAGCGCCCCTGCAGGAGACCGCCTCGGTATACGAGAACGCGGGAAGAAAGCTGGCGCAGGGATGCTTCGCGGGCTCGCGGGCTCGCGGGCGACGGTGCGCGCCAGTGGCAGCGCCGGTACTTCGGAGCCTGGCTGTACGCGCGGGACCGCGGCTGGTGTGCCCCTGACGCAGGGAGCATGAGCGTGTGGTGCACCGGTGGCGGCAGTACGGCTTCGGTACGGGACGCGCCGCCGCGCTGGGACCTCGCCTCGGAAGAGGCCGAGCGCCAGGCTCTCCTCGAGCTCACCAGGGCCTGCACCGCGACCCTCATCAGCGACAAGCCCCTATCGGCCTGAGCCGCCGAAGCTGGTGCGCCCGGCATGGGGAAGCGCCACTGGATCAGGGGCCCCCGGTGAGGACGCCCCGCCATCCGGCGGCCCACTCGCCGGTGCGGAAACGGCCGTCGGCACCCGTTCGCCCCCGCTGCGCCTGCACGCTGGGCCAACGGTGGCCAGACTGGGGACGGGCTCGCAGTGCAGCGCACCGAGTCCGCCGTGACAGACAGTGACGCCGCCGTGCCCACCGTACGGCGAGCAAAGAGAGCGAAAGAGCGAGGTGGGCGCGGTGCACAGCGCGGATGTGGTGGTGGTCGGAAACGGCGCCTTGGGGCTGTCCGTGGCGGTGGAGGTGGCACGGCAGGCACCCGAGACCCGAGTGACGGTGGTGGGCCCCCCACAGCGCCCGATGGCGGCCACACCCGCGGCCGGGGCGATGCTGAACTGCTTCGGTGAGGTCACCCGTTACACCGCGCGGCACCCCGCCGCGCGGGCCCGCTTCGCCCTGGCCCGCCGGGCGCTGGACGCCTGGCCGGACTGGATGGACATGCTCGTCGACACCGCCGGGAGCGCGGGCAAGGCACTGCGCGACTCCCACGTCGAGGGCACCTTCGTGCTCTACGGCGGGCGGTCCGGGCTCGTCGCCGGAGACAACTTCCAAGCCATGCAGAACGCCGCCGCGGCACACGGCGAACCGCACGAACTGGTCGACCCAGCCACGGTGGAGGGCCTGTCGCCCCGCTGCGACGCCCGCCCGATGCAGGTCCTGCACCTGGAACGGGAGGGCTGCGTCGACGCCCGGGCCGCCCTGGCCGCCCTGGAGGAAGCCGCCCGGCAGCTGGGCGTGCGCCTGGTGCCCGGCACGGTACGCGAGCTGGTGACCGGAGCCTCCTCGGTTACCGGGGCGCGCTTGGAGGACGGCAGCGTGCTGCCCGCCGGCACGGTCGTCCTGGCCGCGGGCGCGGCCAGCAGCCGCCTGGCCGACACCGCCCTGCCGCCAGGAGCCGTGCCACCCCTGCTGCACGGAACCGGCGTGTCCCTGCTGATCACCCGGACCACCACCAGCCCGCCCGGCACCCGCCAGGTGCTGCGCACCCCCAACCGCGCCGCCACCTGCGGCATGCACCTGGTGCCCCTGCCCCAGGCCGGGCAGTACTACATCGGCGCCACCAACCTGATCACCACCGGGCCGATCACCGGCCCCGAACTCGGCTCCACCCACTCCCTGATGCGCGGGGTGTGCGAGCAGTTCGACCAGGACCTGGCCTTCGGCCGCATCCAGAGGCTGATGGCGGGTTCCCGCCCGATCCCGCTGGACTGCTTCCCCCTGATCGGCCCCTGCTCCGTGCCGGGCCTGGTCTTCGCCACCGGCACCTACCGCGACGGCTTCCACTGCTCGCCCGTCATCGCCCGTCACATTGCCGCCACCCTGACCGGCGCCTCGGACCCGGACCCGGACCTCGCCCCCTTCGCCCCCGAACGGCGTCCCATCCAGGTCCTGACTCCCGCCGAAGCGGTCAGCGACACGATCGAGCACACCGTGGACACCCTGGGAGAGCAGGGCATGCACCTGCCGTTCTGGCTCGACTGCACCCCCATGGAGCAGTGGGTACGCAGGCGCGTCGAGGAACTGTACGAACAACTCGGCGACGGTGCGGTTCTGGCACCGGAACTCGTCTACCCCCAGTTCCTCGCCCCGAAGTCGACCGATGACACACGAGCGCTGGCATCTGTGGCCGAGTACCTGCGCGCGGCCCAGGCCTACCACGGCACTGCTTCCGCGCTGCCCGTCTGACTCCCTGCTTCGGCCGTCTTGCGGTCCGAATGACGCTCCTAGCGGCGCGAGGCGTACGTCAACGACCGGGGCGCACACATCGCTCGTCGCGGTCACCGCCCGGCAAGACGGGCGGAACGCCGGTCAGGACCCGCGCGGGTGGATGCTCCTCAGCCACGGCGCGCACTGCCGGTACGCCGCAGGGTGGACCGCGACGAAACTGCGCTGGGCCCTGGCCGTCGACCTGGCCGTGCCCGACGCACTGCTCGAGCTCGCCGCCGCCGCGTGCCCCGGTACGCTGCGCCGGGCCTATGTGGTCGGCGACCGCGCTCTCTTCCGGATACGGGCTGCCGAATTCCCAGTGGTGGGCACCGGTGATCCGCTCGGCGTATGCGGCCAGTGTGTACGGCCTGCTGCCCTGCCAAATGTTGTCCGGGCAAAAGGCGAAGTGCTCGGCCGCGACCAGGAGAGCCTCGTGCTCGTCCACTGGAGGCGAAGCGACGCTGAGGTGCAGCGTGGAGAACCCGACCGCGACGACACGAGCACCGAACCGGTGCTCCCAATCTCGGACGACCGCGGAGAACTTCGCAGTGTCGTGGTCGTAGTTGCAGGGTCCGGCCCAGCCAGCGGCCGTCAGCGCCTCGGCACCGGAAGCTGCGGCGACCAGCCCCAGACGCGTCTGGGGGCAGTCAGCGAGGAACGCCTGCGCGAACTCGGCGGCCAGTTGATCGGGGTTCGTTGTCGTCTCTCGACTGGGCGCGAGACCGGGCCAGGTCTGCCCGAAGGGAGCCGTGACGGCGAGGCGCCTGGCGGCGTCGAGCATGTCGTCTTCGTCGACCGCTGTGTAGGTATCCCACCACCGTGCGAGGAGGCCGGCAGAGTCGTGGCTCGCCGGGGAGGACATCTGCTCGGGAAAGACCTCTCCGGATCCCCACGGGCGGTACTCGCCGTCGCTCGGATCCAGCGAGTCGAGCAGCAGCGGCCACAGGCCCGAACGCGCATGTTCGGCCAGCATCCCTGCCCACAACTCAATCGTGGCCGGCCCGGCACCGAGCCAAAGAGGCTGTACGTTTCCGTTGCCTTCATCGGACGTGACCATCCGACCGGGCGGAAGGCGACCCTCAGCGGAATCGGCAAGCAATTCGGTCAGGTGTCCCACGTGCATGGCGGCACCCTAACCGGGTGCACTGACAAGGATCGCCCGCTCAACAGCGACCGGCGTCGAGCGCTTCGTCGTTGTTCCACAGGACGGGCATGGCACCGACGGGCTCGAACCGGATCTGCGGGTCGTTGCTCTGGACCAGGCAGATCAGACGGCGGCGAAGTACGGCTGCCTGGCGGGCCTGGTCGGCGATGATGTCCAGGACGACCTGGGCCGCCCTGGGGCAGGTCGTCGCGAACCGATCGTAGTCAGTGAAGACGAGGACCAGTCCGGCGCCCTCGGGGGCATCGTCGTAGCCGCCGTAGCAGGCCACGTCGCCAAGGCAGTCGTCGAGCGCGTCCAGGTTGTGCCCGTAGTAGTCGGGGAAGTCCAGGGCCGCGGCCATGGCACGGTGCATGTCCCGCTCCGTGTTCCATTGGCCGGCTTCCAGGCGGATCACGCGGAAGCCGCGGTCTTCAAGACATTCGGTCGCCTGTGTGAGGAGACGCTTGCGCCAGAAGAGGGTGACGAAGGTGTTGATCATGTACTCGATGCCGGGAAGCCGAGTAGTCGTGGCGGTTGGCTCCGGACTCTGCGCCGCGTCGCTCCGGTAGGCGTCGAGGAGACGGAAGAACTCATCGACGGGAGTCGAGTCGGTGGGGGTGTTGCGCTCGATCTCGGCTGCCCAGGTGAGGGAGCTGGCGATGCCGCGATACTCACGGAGCCAGCGGCTGAAGTCGTCTTCCGGCCAGAAGGCCCAGGGTTCGTCGATGCTGTGCACGCCGAGTGCTACCCGGTAGCCGGTGAGCAGTGACTGCAGGTGCTGGAGTGAGCCGCCGGGCAGCCACATGCCGGGCCGGAGACGGATCTGGTCCAGGAATGCGTACACGTCCGTGCAGTCCTGCCAGTGCTTGGCCGTGGGGGCCGGGAGGTCTTCGGTCGACATGTTCCGACCCTACGGTGCGAACGGGTGCTGTCGTCGGTCGGAGGGGTGCCCGAGGTTCTCCCAGGCTGGATACGTGCGAAAGGCCGGCCGCCCGTACGGTGGCGACCAGTCTGGTGGAACAGCGGGACGCGGCCGGGAGGGCGGTCCCGTCCCGTAGTGCGGGTCAGCGCCGCTGATGGCACGGTGCTCTCGTGCTTCTGCCAGGCGCATGACCGCTTCGTGAAGGCTTTGAGCCTCCACTCAGCGAGGCGCAATTCAGCTGGCTGCAATCAGAGTGGGATGTGGCCTAAGCATGATCCGAAAGAGACGCTCCAGGCCCTGTCCAGCGGATCTTGGCCTGGCAGTGCCACGCCCCCCCGGTTGGAGCTGAAAGGTTGCGCCTAGGCTTTGACCATGCTGCTGGTACACGGCGGGAAAGCCGTCGCTGACGCTCCCGAACTGCGCACGGGGGGAGTGCCGCTCGTCCCGGATGGGTTCGTCTGGCCGAAATGCCGGGAATGCGGCGGCCCCATGCTGTTTTTCGCTCATCTGCCCCTCGACCTGGGCGTGATCTCGGTGTTCCTCTGCCAGAACGACCCGGGCATGTGCGACGACTGGGACGCCACCGCCGGTGCCAACCGCGCCTTCGTGTTCACAGGTCCGCTGTCGGCGGCCACCGTCCCTGCCGAGGGCGAGACGCTGCTCGGTGCGGTGACCGCCCTGCGCCCCCACCCGGCCGACACCCCAACCGCCGAGCCGGTGCTGGGACGGCTGGGTGGCGAACCCGGCTGGCTCCAGGGTGACGAGACACCCGGCTGCCCCTCCTGCAGCACCCCCATGACCTTCACGGCCGAACTCGAAGAGGGAGCCGACTTCGAGACCTCCGCCAACTTCGGCGGAGGCGGCCTCGGCTACCTCTTCCACTGCCGCCCCTGTAGCGAGGCCGCCTTCCTCTGGCAACGATGATGGTCGCCCGCAAGCTCGCGCCCGAAGCCGGAGGCGCATCGCTGCGACCCTGAGATCCGCTGGACAAACCCAACCCCGCAGGCGCGGGAACGACAACACCGTCACCTTCGGTGCCCGTCGTACACCAGCGGACTACTGGTAGCCCTGGGAATGTGTGGCCGAGTCCTGTTCGCCTACGGGGTCGTCCGGTCCGGGGGAGCCGGCCATCACGCTTTCCCCGCCGGCCGCGGGTATCCGGGTCAGCCAGTCGTGATGGCGAAGGGCCCGTTGTTTGCGAAGACGAGCTTGGCGAAGTTCTCGCCGATGCGGCGGTGTCCTTCGGGACTGGGGTGGAGCCCGTCCGGCAGGGGGAACTCGTCGTGGTCGCTCTCGCCGTAGAGGTCGAGTCCGTCGAGGTAGTGGAGGTTGGGGTCCTCGGCGGACCGCTGCTTGACGATGTCGGCCAGGACGTCACGGACGATCGTGAGCGTCAGCCGTCCGGCGGCGGTCTCGGCCGGATCACCGGTGGCCTTGAACTTCAGGGTTCCACTGGAGAGGTCCGGCATGAGAGGTCCGGGGGTGTTCTCGTGGGTCGGACACAGGACAGGGGAGACCAGGAGCAAGGGGATCGTGGGGTGGCCCTCGCGGATGGTGTCGAGGAAGCCGTGGACGGCGGGGGCGAAGGCGCGCAGGCGCATGGCGTCGCTGTTGACGACGTTGATGCCGAGCTTGAGGCTGATCAGGTCTGCACGGGCGTCGCGTATCGCGCGGGCGGTGAACGGGTCGACCAGTGCGCTGCCGCCGAATCCGAGGTTGATCAGCTCCACATCGCCTGCCGAGGCGGCCAGCGCGGGCCAGATGGTGCTGGGGAAGACGGCGTTGGATCCGTGGCTGATGGAGCTGCCGTGATGCAGCCACACCCGGCGACCGGTCTTCGGGGCCGGCTCGACGGGGGCGTCGGTGCGCAGGGCGATGACCTCGGTGATCTCCGTGTGCGGGAGCCAGATCTCGACGTCCTTCTCGCCGGCGGGGAGGTCGGTGAAGTGGGCGGTGCCGGCGGGGCCCGGGGTGAATTCCGCGGTCTGGGTCCGCATGTCGGTGATGGTCCGGAGGTTCCCGCCGTCCACGGTGGCCTGGGCGGTGAGGCGGCCGTCGACCAGGAGGTCGTAGACGCCGTCCGGCGGGGGCGGGAAGCCCCGGTAGACGCGTTTGGTCGGCAGGGTGTCCAGGCGGATGGTGGTGGCGCTCGTACGAAAGGCCAGCCGGACACCGGAGGGTTGAGCCTCGGCCACGGCCAGCAGGGCGTCGGGGACCTGGCGGCGCGCCCAGGCGGGCAGCCGGTGCGGCAGCAGGCCGTGGGCAGTCTCCTCCACGTCGAGGTGTCCGTGCAGGAAGTCGGCGGTGATGGGCGTGGTGATCAGGTTCTGTTCGGTGCTCATTGCCTCAAGCCTGGGGCGGGGTGTCGGGTGGGTGTGGAGAAGCCGTCGCGGGTGACGCGACCGGTCAGGGGGTGGACCGGCTCCGCAAAGCGGTGTCGAGGCGGTCCAGGGTCCAGGCCCAGGACTGCTGCGCGGCGATGTCGGTGTGGTCGAAGCCGCCGGCCGCCTCCAGGGAGGCGTAGCCGTGGAAGACGCTGCCCAGCATGCGGACCGCGTGCGTCTGGTCCGGCTCGGCCAGCCCGTAGCCGCGCAGGATCGCCCGAGTCATCTGCGCGTGCCGGACGCCGGCGCTGGCCGCAGCGGTCTGCGGGTCGAGCCGGTACCGCGCTGCGTCGTACCGGCCGGGGTGCGCCCGGGCGTAGTCCCGGTAGGCGTTCGCGAAGGCCGTCAGGGCGTCCTTGCCCGCGCGCCCGGCCACGGCGTCGGCGACCCGGTCGGCGAGTTCCTCCAGCGCGAACAGCGCGATCCGGGTCTTGAGGTCGCGGGAGTTCTTCACATGTGCGTACAGGCTCGCCGGTTTCACGTCGAAACGCCGGGCGAGCGCAGACAGGGTCACCTGGTCGAAACCGGCCTCATCGGCGAGTTCCGCACCAGCGAGCGTCAGCCGCTCCGGGCTCAGTCCTGCCCGAACCACAACCATCACCTACTCTCAGTATGCCTATGACCAGCAGCAATCCACCTATAGCTTATAGGCAAGTATGCATCACCTTAAGGTTTGGCGCACTCTGCCGAATGAAGGGGCCGGTGGGGAAGGGCCGGCGACCGCGCCGGAGCGCGAGCGGCACGGCGGGCCGGTCACCGGCCGCAGGATCGAAAAACCGGCCACGCCTACGACACCACCACCTGCTCGCGGCGCGGCTGGAGCAGCTGCGCCGCGAGCAGCAGGCGGTACGCACCGAGCAGACCGCCGCCGCGCCGCGGACGGGCCGGCTGCCGGAGCTCGCTGCGCGCCCGCTGGACGGCGAGGCGGCCGGGGCGGTGATCGCGTGACAGCCGAGCTGAGCGGCGTCGACCGCGCGCGCCAGGCCCTGCTCGCCGCCCGGGAGGCGGCGAAGAAGAGGTGCGCCGGCCGCACGGCGAAGCCGAAGCGGTGCACGGGCACGGCCGTACGGCGTGACGGCCGCGAGCCGGGTCGACCCCGGCCTACCTGCAGACCCGAGGGTCCCGCGCCCCACACCCGCTCCGGTCATGCAGGAGGCATGCCGAACGTGGATGCGGTTCGCCCGGTGGCCGGAGCGCGCTCAATCGCCAATAGCCTGACGCCAACGTGGAGCAGCGATTTCCTCATCCCGCGCTCAGCGCCAACTGTCCGTGGAATGCCAGCCTTGTCGATTCGCTGGCAGAAGTGCAACGGTGACGTGATCAATCTGGCCGTTTGAAGGGGACTGTCAGCTGGCGGCTGCCGGTTCAAAGACGCACCAGGTGCGCACCATTGGAGGATGCACGGCACTTTCATGCGCACCCCTCGTGGCTCCCGGAGCCGCCAAGAGGCCGTCATCGACGTCTTTCAGGGCAGGCACGCTGTACAAGTGCCCTATCGGTGACGGTGGCCTGGATGAGGGATGACGGCGCGTACGGGAACGGTCTCACCCGCTATCACTTGTGCGTGTGCAGGAAGTTCCACCTCAGTGCCCACTCCGCAACCCGCTTACCCGTGGTGCTGCCGACGACGTCTGCGGTCCTGGTGTGGATCCCGGACCATACACGCGCGTCGACGACGTCGCGGACAAAGTCGGCGGAGTTTTCGTAGTGTCGGGTGGTACCGGTGGTGACCGACTTGATGTTGAGATCGACGCGGGAGGAGCCGAACAGCACTTCCAGCGTCCGCATCAGGGCTCCCGCCCAAGTGGCGTGGCCGCTGAGGTAGTCCGGGTGCGCCGGCGTAGGGAGCAGGGGCTCCCACGCCGGATCCGGCCGGGTCGCCGGGTTACCGTCCGTGTGCGCCTCACGAATAGCGGTGATAGGCCGCCAGGAGGCGTAGTGCAGCTTGGCGTCCCAGGCGACAACCCTCGCGTCCATCATCACGGTGTTGGCAGCGGCGTACAGCCGGGCCGTTTCGGCGAGGTCGAACGCGTGCCGGGTAGCGTGGTCGGCCAGCGCCTGCTGGATGTCCATGCGGTCCGCGAACAGCGCTGTCTCCGTCTGCCGAGCGCTGCGGCGTGAACCGACCTTCCCACCGTACGCCTGCACCTCCGCCAGGTCCCGCGCGTACGGGGCCGAGGCCGGCTCGGGGGGAGGTCCAGGGCGGAACCGGCTGGGCTTGTCCAGGAGAAACGGGCGCAACCGGCCGATCCACGCCGTCGTGAAGCCCTCGTGGTCGGGTGGCGTCGGCCGCCACGAACCGGGCGCCGTTGAGGGCGGGAACGGTACGGAGGCGCCTCGCCCGTCCTCTGCGCGCAGCGCCATGATGTGCTGTGCCGCCCGCTTGCCGAACGCTACTCCCGCCTGTTCGGCCGGTCCGTCCGGGACCCTTGCCAGGGAAGCTTTCCACGCGGTCCGCAACGCCGGCCCCGATTGCGGGAAGCCGGTCCGCAGCACCTCGTACGCCGCCGTCGCGGCCGCTGCCTCGGCCGACGCACCGTGCGGAGCGCGTGCTCGCCACCGGTACGGGGCATAGCGGCCCTCGATGCCCACCACTGCGTTGTACATGGCCAGTGACACATACGTGCGCCACACCGGTGTGTCAGAAGCACGCCCGTCCGGGGACACGGTCTCGCTCACCCTTCTGGCCCACGTCGTGATCACCGATGAGGCGGTCTCCGGCTGCGGGGGAGCGGCCTCCGCCCCTGCCGGCTGCCCGGTCAGCCCTCCCATCAGCAGCAGCGTCGCGACGATCGCCGCCCTCCTTCTGCTCACCGCTTTTCCCGTGCACATCGTCCATTCCTTCTGTCCCCGGCCACTGGCATGCGCCGCCAGAACTCTTGACACCCCGGGGACAAGTGCAATCGCTCTGCCAGGGTCGAACGGCCGTCCGGGCGTTCGCACCACCCGCTCGGCGGCCTCATGCGGCACGCCGCCACCTCAGAGGAGCAGCGGTCCTGGACATCGCCGGCGCCTGTCCTCGTTTTCGGCACGGCGTGCGGACGGTACCCCCCGTTTGCGTGCCGCTCTGCCCGTCAGCCGGGAGAGCCGGGCATCCCCAGCGAGCCGCTTGTGACATGGCCCCGAGAGCTGCTCCTCTCGCGGGGGAGCGGCAGCCCGCCCTGATTGGAGGAGGACTTGCTGCTCCGCGTGGTCGTCGTACGGCTGCTATGGGTACCTGTCCGCGCCGCACTGTCATGTCTGTCCGACAGATCGGGGCGCGGTGCCCGTACCGCGGGCCCCCGACGGCCGGGCGGATGGATTGGGTCAGGCGTTCTGCTTCTGCGGATGCAGGTCGAGTGTGATGTGCGGGTCGAGCGCGTGCAGGAAGCCGGGGGCGTCGAAGATCTCGCCGGCGGAGACGACGCCGACGGTCTTGGTGCGGCCGGTCAGGACGCGCTCGAGGGCCTCGGTGACGAGGGGCGCGGTGACGGCGTAGATGTCCTGGCCGCTGGCCGTGGCCCGGCGTTCCGCTCCGCCGGAGCGGACGACGACGTCAACGAGGAAGGTCTGGTCCGAGCGCCCGCCCTCGTCGGTGGCGGTCGGGGCCGGCGTGTGGGGTGCGGCGACGTCTCGGGCCGCCTCGACGGTCATGTAGGTGGTCACGTTGGGGATGAAGAGGTGCTGGGGGACGGTGACGACGTCCGCCATCGTGAACTCTCCGATCACCGGCCGGGGCCCCATCGGTTCCGGGAAGGTCCACTCCAGGGTGGGCGCGGCGTCGGTGCGGTGCTCCCACCGCCCGCCGCTGTAGCGCAGACGGCGGTCGCCGCGTCGCTCGCGGGAGACCGCGCCCGAGAGCCGGGTACCGGCGGTGGGGTGCCAGTTGCTGAGCGCATAGGCGATGTGTGCCTCGTCGGCCTCGGTCCAGTCGCCCATCGCCGCGGTGGTCAGCAGGTCGCCGAGGCCGCCGAAGAAGGCCATGGCCGGGACGATCACCGCTCCCGCGTCCCGGGCCCGCTCGCGGTAGTGAGCGAAGGTGTCGAGGTTGGCCTCAAGCTCGGCGGCCACGTCCAGGTAGGGGATCTTCGCGCGGAGCGCGGCCTCGATCACGGGGCCGGTGGTCGATGCGAAAGGGCCGGCGCAGTTGATGACCGCCGCCGTTCCCGCCAGGGCCCAGTCCAGCGAGGCCGGGTCGTCGACCGACGCCACCCGGGCCTCCAGCCCGTGCTCGTGGGCCAGCTCCTCCAAGGCCTGCGCATTGCGCCCGGACAGCACCGGGACGAACCCACGCGCGGCCAGTTCCGCGACCACGAACCGCCCGGTGTGACCGTATGCGCCGAACACCGTCACCAGCTGACGTGACCCCATGAGACTGCTCCCTGCACTCGAACGCCCGCTGCGAGGTCCATCCGCTGCGGCCTGACACCCACATCCTGTCCGTCCGGCAGCACCCCGCGCGAGCGTCGGAAACGACATGCGGCGTACAGTTTCAGACATGCCCGCTGTTGCACTGGCTGTCACCGACGGCATGCTCCACTACGAACTGTCCGTGGCTGTCGAGGTCTTCGGATCCGACCTCACCCACATCGTGGACCCTTGGTACGACTTCTCCCTCTGTGGGAGCGGTCGGGTGCACGTCGACCGCTTCAGTCTGGAACCCGACCATGGACTCGACCACCTCGCGGACGCGGACACAGTGATCGTCCCTGGCTGGGCCGACCCCGACCGCGACCCGCCCGCCGAGCTGGTCGAGGCGGTGCGTTCGGCCCACGCGGCCGGTGTGCGCGTGGCCTCACTGTGCACGGGCGCCTTCGTCCTGGGCGCGGCAGGACTACTCGACGGCAGGCGCGCCACCACACACTGGGCCCACACGCGGGAACTGGCCCGGCGTCACCCGGCGGCCACCGTCGATCCGGACGTCCTCTACGTCGACGACGGCGACGTCCTCACCTCCGCGGGCAAGGCCGCCGCCATGGACCTGTGCCTGCACCTGGTCCGCCTCGACCACGGCTCGGCCAACGCCAACAAGATCGCCCGACGCCTGGTCATCCCACCCCACCGTGACGGCGGCCAGGCCCAGTTCATCGCCACCCCCCTGCCCGCCCCAGGCAGCCACCCCCTGGGCGAGCTCTTGCCCTGGGCGCTGGAGCGGCTGGACCAGCCGCTGACCGTGGAAGACCTGGCCCGCCAGGCCCGCATGAGCTCACGCCACCTCGGCCGCCACTTCAAGCACCTCACCGGCACCACGCCACTGCAATGGCTCCACACCCAGCGCATTCGTCATGCCCAGGAACTGCTGGAGACCACCGACGCCACCGTGGACGCCATCGCCGCAGCCACCGGCATGGGCACCGCCACCACCTTGCGCCGCCACTTCCACCGCAGCGTCGGCGTTCCACCCGACACCTACCGCCGCACCTTCCGTCCCTGACTGACTGAAGGAATAGTTCCAAGACCCCCGGAGGGTAATCGAACGCCCGACCGGCCTTGACTGTCTGGGCGGCCGTGAAGGAGGAGCTGGCCCGCCTGGAGGGGCTGCTGGCGCTGCCGGGTGGCGCGCCGCCGCTGCTGGCCGACCGGCTCACCGACCGGCTGAAGGAGACCGGCGGCGAGGCCCTGGTCGACAAGCCGTACCCGTGGCTGATCCGGCGGGGCCTGGTGCAGCGTCGGGCGTGCTCGGACCGGCGCTGCGACGCCGGGATCCGGCTGGACATGGGGGGCTGAGTGCGAGAACTGCGGCAATGTGATCCACGTCCGCCGGTCCCGGCGCGCGAAGATCGCGGCCGAGGCCGACCGGGAGCTGCCCGGCCTGAGTGACGCCGAGCGGCGCCAGGTCCTCGAGGAGCGGCTGCGTGAGCAGGCCGCCATCGAGGTGGAGGATGTCGTGCGGCGGCGCGAGCAGGCCCGCCGCGAGGCCGCCCAGGAGCAGGCCGAGCGTGACCCCGATCGTCCGGTTCGGCCCGGCCCTCAACGACTACCGCCAGGACGACGGCCGACTGGATGCCGCGCGGTACTGGCGCGACGTCGAGGCCGCCCGCGCCGCCTGGCAGCGCGCTGGCGCCCGGACCCGATCGCCGTCTCCATGGCGCGCCTCGGCTCCGTGTGGGGTGTCGCCGTCACCACGGCCACCATCGGCGGCCGGGCCGTCTTCGGCGGAACGCTCCGCGAGATCAACGCCGGGGCCCTGGTCCACTACGACGACATCAACCGCGAGTTCGCCGCAGGCCTGTTCGACCAGGGGATCGTGGCGCAGCTGGCGTTCAACGTCTGGGTGACCGTGCCGGCCGCCGGCGGGGCGACCACGGTGTGGCGCCACCGCTGGGAGCCGGCCGACGAGTGGCACCGGGAGGCGTACGGGTACCGGCCCGAGACGGTCGAGCACAGCCAGCACATCAGCCTCGCCCCCGAGCTCGGTGACGGGCTGCTGTTCAACCCGGCGAACTTCCACGCGGTCGAGCCGAACCCGACCGGGCGCCGTATCGCGTTCGCGTTCTTCCTGGGCCTGACCACCACCGGCCAGCTCATCGCCTGGTCGTAACCCCTCACCGCAGGAGCAACCTCGTGCACCAGCTCACCTACGGCGACATCAAGGCCGCCGCCGACCGGATCTCCGGGCGCATCCACCCCGTCACCCTCGCCCCCCTCGACCGCGATGCGATCCGCACCGGCCACCGCGACCCCCTTGGACGACCGCCCTCAGGAGCCCTGCGAGGTGCGGTTGGCCCTGGAGTTCATGCAGCACACCGGTAGCTTCAAGGCCCGCGGCGCCCAGAACTTCATCCAGGCCCACCGCGACGCGGGCACCCTGCCGGATACCGGGATCACCATCGCCTCGGGCGGCAACGCCGGCCTGGCCTGCGCGTGGGCAGCCCGGCAGCAGGGCGTGCGCGCCACCGTGTTCCTGGTGATTGGAGGTCGATGATGCTGGCGGTCTGAGGTTCGTCCGCCCCCGTCCCCGCGCCCGCGGCCAAGGGCCCGGGGCGGCAGGAGAACCTGGCCCGGACCATGGCCTCGTACATGGACCGCGGGGCGCTGCGGCGGGAGCTGCACCCGTCGGCCATTCCGGAGCGCCCGGCGCAGAGGCGAGCGTCAACCGCTCGCCGCCCGTGAGCGGGCGCAGACCGACGCCCGGCGCAGAAGCCGGCGAGGACCGGCCTCGTACGGCGCGGCGGCCGCGCCCGTGTTGGCGCCGGCCTGGATCAGCGCCGACGCATGGCCATGCCGCGCAGAACCTGGCGGGCGTGCTCCTCGGTCAGGCCGAGCGCCGTCGCAATGCGCGGCCAGTCCGACTCATCCTCCGGCTCACCCAGAACAGCGGCGTCGTGGCCGATGTCCATGGCAATCTCCTGCAGGCAGCGGAGCGCGCGGACCGTGGCGAGGGGCTGTCGTGGGCGAGCTTGCGCAACTCGTCATTCAGCCGATCCAGCAGTTCCACGACCGGCTCCGGGATCGGGACGGCGCGGGCCTCTACCTCACCGATGTGGTTGTCCCAGTCGTTGATCGCTGGGTCGGTGTCGATCTCCGTCTGGTGCAGGGAAGTGGAGTCGAGCGCCTCCCAGTCGATCGGGTAGAGCGTGGTGCCGCGCCAGCCGCACGAGCAGGCCGCCCGCAGGGCAGCGGCCCGGGGTCCGAGCCGGCCGTCGTACGCGGCCCAGTAGCGGGTGTGGTGGCCGGCGCCGCTGCTCATCGCGTCGAGGTAGACCGCGTCGGGTTCGGTGCCGTCGGCCAGGACCACGCCGACCCTGCCGGTGTGCGACTCGCCGAACTCGCTCGTCGTCCACTCGCCATCGTCCTGCACTCGGTCTCTTTCACCGTCGTACGGTTCAGCCGGGTCCCCGCGATGCCGGAGCCGGCCGCCTCGGTGCACGAGAACGCGGGTAGAGGCTGGGCGCAGGATGATTCGCGGGGCGCGCGGGCGATGGTGAGCGCCAGTGGCGGCACCGCCGGGTCGGGCCGTACTCGGGGTGGGCGCGGCACTGCGTTACTCCGTTGCGGGGCCATGACGGCGGCCGCCGTCACGTGGCACGAGACGCGGCCGCCGCAGGGCTGTTCGTGCCCGCTCAAGTCTTCCCCGCCCGCGGCGCCCTCGGCCTCCCGGCCAAGGCCGCCGCGGACAGGGGTACGCCGACGTGGTGACCGGCTTCCGTACGGAGGCGATCGAGCGGGACGGCGACGGGCGCCTCGTGCTCGTGGCCGAGGACGGCCGCCGCCTCGACCCGGTCGACGAGGCCATCGTCCTTACCGGCCTGCGGCCCGACCTGTCCTTCCTCACCGAGCGAGCTCCGCCTCCGGCTCGACGAACGTCTCCAGGCCCCGTTCGCGCTCGGCCTCGCTGATCGACCCCGACCAGCACTCCTGCGGCACGGTGTACCCGCACGGCGTGAACGAGCTCTCTCACCCGGAGCGGGGCGCCCCCTCGTCGGGATGAAGGTCCGGTGGGCGTCGTACGGACCGGTCGTCGGCCGCCAGGCGCCTGGGGAGCACGCCGTCCCGGAGACGGCAGCCGGTGCTGTCGACCGGCGCGGCCCGTTTGCCGTACGGCGCCGGCAGCGAATCGTACGGGCGCGGGCGGGCGGGAGTCCGCACCGCGCTGTCGCCGCGCTCCAGGGCCTGGCGGTCGATCGGGCCGGGAGCTCGGGCTTCGGCCGCAGCGGTACGCTGCTCGGCTGGTGGCCGGATATCGCAGCTGCCGTCT
Source organism: Streptomyces sp. NPDC093546 (assembly GCF_044765045.1). NCBI lineage: Bacteria > Bacillati > Actinomycetota > Actinomycetes > Kitasatosporales > Streptomycetaceae > Streptomyces > Streptomyces sp. NPDC093546. Next base: position 99,647 of record NZ_JBIWJG010000017.1, read on the forward strand.
CGCCTCTGCCACCCACACGTCCAGGCCGTCTTCCTCCGTACGGGACCGAGGAGCTGACCTGTGCCAGGACTCCTCGGCGTACGACATGCAGCTGAGGCTGGGCACCGCGCGGTCGCGGCCGCCGTCGACGCCGCGATGTCCGGCGCCTCCGAGGACGAGCGCCGTGCGGCCGTCGAGCACCAGCTGCACCAGGACGTCTCTGCCGAAGCGTGGGCCAAGGCCCGCCGGCGGGAGGAGATCCCCACGGCGGCCGAGGCCGCAGCCCTGTGTCGGGCCCGTGCCGAGCGTGCCGCCCGGCAGGCCCGGACGTAAGCCGTGGTCCCGCAGCCGCCTGCTGCACTGCGTACGACGGCGTGATCGTGGGGAGCGCGGGGCCCGTCGCCGACCGGACCTACTGGCCGGCCGGCGCGCCGTTGCTGTCAGCGGTGTGGTTGGTCTCGGCGGGACGGAGGGCGTGTCGCGGGGGCCTCCGCCCTGGCGGTACGGACCTCCACCGCAGCGCTCGCCAGGACGGTGAGGGCCGGGGCCCGCCTGGTCCGCACCTCGGTGGCGGTGTCTAGTGCTGTGACCGCATAGGTTCACCGGGTTGCTCGTTGTGCTGGTTGGAAGTGACGACTTCCAACCAGCAGGGGAGGCGGGATGGCACCATCGGTCAAGGTCCGCAGGCTAACGGAGCAGGAGGGACAGAAGCTCCAGCAGATAGTGCGGCGGGGCAGTACGAGCTCGGTGCGGTTTCGGCGGGCGATGATGCTTCTGGCCTCGGCGGGCGGCAGCACGGTCCCGGTGATCGCGCGTCTGGTCCAGGCGGACGAGGACACCGTCCGTGACGTGATCCACCGCTTCAACGAGATCGGGCTCGCATGCCTCAACCCTCAGTGGGCGGGAGGCCGTCCCCGCCTGCTGAGCAGTGACGACGAGGACTTCGTCATCCAGACGGCCACCACCCGGCCCACCGTGCTGGGCAAGCCCTTCACCCGCTGGTCGGTCCGCAAACTCGCCGACCACCTAAGCCGGAACATCGCCCGGTCCGTCCGGATCGGCCGCGAAGCACTGCGGTGCTTACTTGCCCGCCGAGGGATCACCTTCCAGCGGACGAAGACCTGGAAAGAATCCCCGGACCCGGCCTTCGACGCCAAGCTGGAACGGATCGAGTACGCGGTCAACGAGCGTCCTGACCGCACGTTCGCCTTCGATGAGTTCGGGCCACTGGGCATCCGTCCCACCGCCGGCTCCTGCTGGGCCGAACAGAGCCGCCCCGACCGGCTGCCTGCCACCTACCGCCGCACCCACGGCATCACCACGGCTGCTACTCCGTCGGCGACGACAAGCTGTGGGGCGTCAACCGGCGTCGCAAGGGCATCGACCACACCTGGTCCGCCCTGCGGTCGATCCGCGCGGCCCGCCCGGACGGAGGGCCGATCTACGTGATCCTGGACAACCTCTCTGCCCACTTGAACTGGAAGATCCGCAGGTGGGCGGCCCGAAACAAGGTCGAGTTGTGCTTCTCCCCGACCTACGCGTCCTGGGCGAACCCGATCGAGGCTCACTTCGGGCCGCTGCGGCAGTTCACCCTGGCCAACTCGAACCACCCGAACCACGCGGTCCAGACCAGGGCCCTGCACGCCTACCTGCGCTGGCGCAACCGGAACCGCCGCCACCCCGACGTCCTCGCCGCCCAAAGACGCGAACGAGCCCGCGTCCGCAGCGAGAAAGGCGTCCGCTGGGGCGGCAGACCCACGCTCGCGGCATGAAGGCCGCCATAGCCCTTACGGGGCGCCTTCGGCGGCCCAGGCACGGAACAGCGTGAGCGCCTCGGTCAGGTTGCGGGGCCCACACGCGATATGGAACGTCTTCTCGGACGTCCAGGCCATCACCCAGTCGTGCTCACCCCGGGTGACCTGCTGCCGGGGATACACCCGGTCCGCCAAGTCCGTCTCCTCAAGGCTGATCTTGACGGTCCAGCCCGGGTTGTCGAGCGTCCCGATCGTCACGCCCCATTCGTGTTCCCAGTCGCCATCGCACTGCGAGGCATACCAGTACTGCAACCAGTCAAGGACGTTCATGGATTCGGACATGGACGCAGATGTTAAGCGAACCGAGCACGGACCGAAGAACCCGGTGAACCTTCCCGGTCACAGCACTAGCATGGCGACCATGACGCAGGTGGGGGCGGCTGGGCGGCTGCTGCGCGAGATGGCCGGGGCCGGTCAGGACGCGGAGGACGCGGGTCCGCGGAGGGGTGCGGCGCTGCCCGTGGTGGAGCGGGCGCGGCCCGCACGCTCGGTGGCTGCCAAGGTCGCCCTGGCGGGTGGAGTCGACTACGAGGCGTCCGCCTACCTCAAGCAGTTGGCGGAGCGTCACCTCGGTGCGGACGGGGGCCGCTGGCGGGGGCTGCACGACGCACTCCTCGCGTACCGCGGCAGCCTGCCTGAACTGCTCGCCGCGCCGCCGGTGCCGCCGAAGTCCGACGACACGCTCCGGCCGCCCGCGCCCCGCAGTGTCCACCGCACGCTCGGCCTGCTCCTCGAGCACGCGGAGCCGCGTCACGCCGCGTCCGCGTTCGCTGCCCTGCCCGAACCGGTGACGATGGAGCTACTGGCCGGCGGCACTCACCCGGCGCCCACCCTCGTCGCCGCCGTCGTCGAGCACGGCGACACGCGCACCCGGGCGGCCCTGGCCCGCCATCCCCGGCTCGACACCCGGGTCCTGGCTCGGCTGGTCGCGGTCGGCGACACCCAGGTCGCCGCAGCGATCTACCGCAACCCGCGCACCACGCAGTCCCTGCGCCGCGCCATCGTGGACCGGCTCGACACCGTTCCGCTCGACAACGCTCTGCGCGCCGAGCTGACGGCGCCGCACGGCCAGGTCCCGCGCACCTGGCTCGCCCCGCTGCTCGGCTCGGGCGACCCGCAGCTCGTGGTGCCGGCGCTGCGGTGCGGCGTGCGCCAAGTGGCCCAGCAATATGCCCTGCTGACCATCTGGGAGCGCACCGGCCCGGACACCGTACGCGCCCTGCTCGACGACCACGCCGCAGCCGCCTGGCTCAGCCGGGCGACCGTGGACACGGTCACCCAGGCCCTTGCCGCCCCGGACGGCGACGGGTCGCGCCGGCTGCGCGCGCGGTGCGAGCCGTACGAGGACCCCGCCCGACTGCCCGCGCTGCTCGCCACCGCCCGGGGCACCAGCACCCTGCGTCACCTCCTGTCCGAGCCGTACGCCCACGATCTCGACGCCCTCGCCGAGGCGCATGCCGCGACTCCGTTCATGCCCAAGGCCTGCGAGGAGCTGGCCCGGCACGAGGCGGCGAGCGATGCACAGCGCGAAGCGTTCCGGCTGAGCGTCCTCAACGAGCCGTGGAGGGCCGCGGGCCGTCGCGCGGGGAACACCACCCCGCCCGAGCGGCGCCTCGCCGAGGAGGAACTCGACGACAGCGCCGCCGTCTGGGCGGAGGGCATGGCGGTGGCGGGGTACCTCGATCCGATCGGGCTGATCGGCACCGCGCGCCCTGCCGCCTACGCCCTGGCCGCGCTCGCCCGCCTCGCGGAACGGGACGTGCTGAGCACGGCGGCGGTCGCCCAGTTGAGGGCATTGACGCAGACGCACCTGGCGGAGCGGCAGCGAGCCTGGGCCGCGCTCGACGTCCTGCTGCCCCACCACAGGGGAACGGTCGCGGAGCTGATCGCCGCGGCAGGGAAGGTCGCGGACGAGGCTGCCGCGCCCGAATCACCGATCGAGCCTGATACGCCGGCCCGGGACGAACCAACGGCCGAGGGCGCCGCCGGGCCCCGGACGGCGGCCGACCCCGTACCACCGGCCTCGGAGCCCCCATCCCGACGGCCTCTGCACCGGCTCGAGCGCATGCACGCTCTGGCCGCGCTCGACCTGCTCTACTCCCTCGCCCCGGACGGTGCGCCCCGACCCAAGGATCCCGAGGTGCTGCGCGCACTGACCCTGTACGAGCCGGCGACCGCGCCCGGCCTTGCCACCCCTCGCTGGTTCGCCCTCGCCTGCGCCGCCCACGGCATCCCCGCCTCCCGGGACGGTGTCGCGTATGAGGCGCCCAGCCTCGCGCAACTGCGTGCACGACTGCCCGCGACCTACGGATCGGGCGCGCAGCACATCGAGCGCGCCTACGTCCAGGGCGTCCTGCCCGCCGACGAGCTGCTCTCCCTGCTGCCCGCCCGGCGCCTGCTCCTGCTGCCGCACGACTGGCGGCGGCTCGCGTTCGCCGAAGCGTGGCGGGCCGCGCTCGCCCGTCGGCTGCGCGCCGATCTCGGCACCGACCCCGACGCTTGGCTCCGCTTGGCCGCGACCGTCACGGCGTCCGAAGCCGCCTCGGAGGACCTGACCTGGGCGCAGTTGCTGCAGCGCGCGCAATCTGGGGCGAGCCCTGCAGTCCGCCCGGGAACATCCATCGGCAGGACCAGGCCGGCCACGCCCGACGAGGCCATCAAGCTGCTGGAGCACGGCGACCATCTTTGGGCCTGGCCGGAGGGCACCCTGCTCTGCCTCGCCGACTCCGAGGTGGTCGACGCCGTACTGCCCCGACTCGGCCCCGACGGACCCTGGCTGCTCGCCGCGTACCTGCTGCGCCACGACCGCACACCCCGCACTGTCCTGGACCGGCTGCTCACCGACCGCGACCACAGCGCGCTGCGCGTCCTCGCCGCCCAGTCGCGTTGGATGGAGCGCAGCGGTGCGGTGGAGCGGCTCGTCGAGCTCGACGACCCCGAGGTCGACCTCGCCCTGCTGCGGCACTGGAACCCCTGGCCCGTCGTCCACCGGATCGTGACCCGGTCACGGCCCGACGCCGGAGGGCCGTCCCTGGGCGCCCGGGTGCTCGCCGACTGGCGTGCCGGACATTCCGCGCGGCCGGCCGGCGGTCTGATGTGGCTGTGCTCCGCGGAACCCGACCTCGTGCAGGAGCTGCTCGAAAGGGAGGGCTCGCGGCTCGGCCTCGGGCAACAACTACTCGGCTGCCTGCGCCTGCTCGAGCATGGCGGCGCGGACCGGCTGGCGCGGCTCGCCGGGAGCAACGTACTGGGACGCTCCGCCACCACCGTATGCGTGAAGGCCCTGGCGTCCGCCGACCCCGCCGCCGTCCTGCGCGCCCGGCTGGACCGCGAACTGGCACCGGAGAAGCTCGTTGGGAAGCTGCGGCGCGCCCGGCACGCCGCGCACGTACGCGACCTTGTCGAGTCCCGCGCGCCGGGTGAGCCTGTGGACTGGGCCGCTCTCGAAGCCGCCCACGCCCAAGAACCGCTCCCGTACTGGCAGGACATCGTCCGCCTGGACGGCGTCCCCGAGGACCTGAAACTGCGGCATGCGCCGCTGCTGCCCGAACCGGGCCCCGACGGCCTGCCCGGCAGCGCGCGGCTCACCCGGGAGCGGGCCCGGCACGGTCTCGGCGGCCAGTTCCACTGCCCGCCGACCACCCAGCTGGATGGGCTGCTTACGGCGGGGCTGCTCGACGGCGGAGACCTGCTGCGCCTTGCCGCCCCGGCCGCGTGCCTGCTCGCCTACCTGGGCGCCGCCGCCCGCCGCACGGACGCCCCGCCCCAGGCCGCCGAGGGCCGGACTCTCCTCGCGGACCTCGTGCGCGCCCAACTCGGCACGGACCCGACGGCCTGGCGCCGGGTCGCTGAGCGGCTGACCGGCCTGGACCCCGAGTGGAATCCGAACTCGACGGTAGAGGCGCTGCTCGCTGCCCAAGAGCCAGCGCCTGGTCAAGGCCGTGTCGCGTGGACAGGCGAGCCTGGCCTGTAGACGGCGGACCATCAGCAGCTCGCCCTGCTGCTGGCCGGAGCCGCCCGGGCGGTGGCCTGCGACGTACGCCGCGCGGCCGCCCAGTTCCCCGAAGACCACAAAGCCCGGGCGCTCGCCGACCTGGTCCTCGAGGAGACCAACCGGTGCCTGTCCGCTGGCCTGGAGGGCACCGCGTCCTGCGTCCGGGACCGCGCCCGGCTCGTCCGCGGGCAGGGCGCGGCACCGTCCCGCACGTTCCGCACGGACCTTGGCCACCCCTTGGCTCTTGGCGGGCGCGGCCGGTCTGTTCCGTAAAGTTCAGGTACTGGGCAAACGGGCGGGACACCCCTCGGACGGGGTTTCCCCGCGAGTTGCTCGCTGACGGCTCGCATCGTGCACCGGCGTCCCTTCGCCTGGTGCCCTCGCTTCCCGGAATCAGCCAGGGGCTGCGGGACGAGGGCCAGGACATCCGGCGCAGCGACGGCATCAGGGCACGCCGACCGCTGTGGGACACCGGCTGGGGCCGGGAGAGCGCCGCCCGCTACGCGCGCCGGCGTCGGTCGTACCCGGCACCTCCTTGTAGGTGATGTTCTCGGCGGGGCCGAAGGCGTGCAGGCGGATGGCGCGCATGGTGGCTCTCCCTTGCTGAGTGGGGCGCGTGCGGCGGCGTCGCGGTGTCGCGGCTCCGCGCGGTTTCGCGCCGTGCGGAAAGAGCCTTCAGCCTCAAGTCCGCGTGAGCTCAAGGCGCGGGCGTACGGGACGGGGTGACGCGGGCGGCCCGCAGGGCGAGGGAGGCCGCACCGATCGCGCTGGTGAACGACACCTCGGTCAGCACGCCGGGCGCCGAGACCTGGTCGCCCGCGAGGAGGACCCCGTCGCCCCGGTCGATCGCCGGGCGGTCGCGCCACGTGGTGCCCGGGAGGTCGACCGCTCCCGTACGGCCGTTGGCGACGGCCTCACGGCGCCAGAGGGTGCGCTCGCGCCAGCCGGGGAAGCCCTTGTCGAGCAGCCGTTCCGCGTGGGCGACACCGTCCGCCTTGGACTGCTGTGGCGCGATCGGGAACTGGCCCTGGAGGAGGGTCTGCCCGGCCGGGGCGAGGGAGGGGTCCTGGGCGGTGAACCGTTCCAGCCAGCCGGGTGCGTCCAGGTCGGAGATCACGAACGGGTCGCCGCGGTGCGACCGGAGCGCCAGGTCGAGCAGGACGGTGCGCCCGCTGGGCCAGGTGAGCGCCGGGTCCCCGAGGAGGCGGCGGGCGGCGTCCAGGGACGTGGCGACGACGACCGGGCCGTCACGGTCGGGCAGCGCGTCCACGCGGGCGGAGGTCTCGACGCGTACGCCGAGGTCCCGGGCGCGGGCGGCCATCCGGTCGATGACCCCACCCCAGCCGCCTCGCGGGTAGTGCGCCTCGGGCGGCAGCGCGGTGGCCCGGCGCAGCCGCTCCTGCACGAAGCGGGCGGAGAGCGAGCCGGGGTCGTGGTGGAACAGCGCGACGGCCGCGAAGTGCGCGGCGGCGCGGCCGGCGGGGCCGCCGGTCAGGCGCTGCGACCAGGTGGCGAAGTCCACGTCGACCGGGGCCTGTTCGGGCCTGCGGCGCGCCAGGCGGAGCATGCCGAGGGGCGGCGTGCGGCGCAGCTCGCCGTCCAGGTGGAACCGGAACCGGGCGCTTTCGCGCGGCGGCACGGCGGCCATGGGCCCGAGCAGGCCGCGCTGCGCCAGCCAGGACCAGTGCGGGCCGCGGTGGTAGAGCGCGTGGGGGCCTTCGTTCGTGCGGTACGGGCCCTCGGCGGTGCGGGCCCGTCCACCGAGGGTGCGGTGCGCCTCGTACAGGGTGACCCGGGCGCCGGCTTCGGCGGCGGTGATGGCGGCGGTGAGCCCGGCGAAGCCGCCGCCGACGATGGTGATGGGGGTGGGCATGGTGTCTCTCCCGGAGGGTGGGTGTGTGGCCGTTTCTCAGGGAGACGGGTGGGCGGTGCGATGTGTGACATCGGGGCGGGTGGGGGTGGTGCGGTGGTGCGGGCCGGGTAGACGAGCCGCTCTCCGAGGCCCTCCGCCTCCATGCACGGGGCGTACGGAAGATGGCGGCTGCACGCCCCACGGTCCGCACCACGAGCGGGTGGAGTGGGCGAAGGAGTTCACCCGCAAACTGTGGGGCTGAGGTACCCGCCACTGCGCCGCCGGGCCAACGTGGCGCTGTGCCGTTTCCAGTGGAAACGGCTCACTGGCGTGGTCCCTCTTCGGGGGCTGCTGCGGGCGCACCGCCTGGCGGTCGGCCAAGACCACGCGTGGGGCGGCGTTTCCCCGTGGGCACGGGGACCACCGCCCCTCGCGTGCGGGGCCGACGCCCTCCCGCCCACCGACCTGCCCATCGTCAGCGGCTACCCCCCGCACGTGCGGGGACGACCCTTGGAGGAGTTCTTCGAGGCCGTGGCTTCGTGCACGACTTCGGGCAGGGTTTGTTCACGACTTTGGGAGGCGTCAGGGGGACGGTGGCGTTCGAGTTGTTCGCGAGTTTCGGCAGCACGGATACGGCGGAGTGCCTCGGACGGTCTGGCACCGCAGCATGGTGGTGGAGCATTCCTCGGATTCACCCGGCGTCCCCTGAGCCGATGTGGGTGAGCACCGCGGCGGCGCCGTCCTCTGCTGCGATGCGGTGGGCGAGTTCGGTCGCGCGGCGTCGGTGGGCCGGCTCGGACAGGCAGACCGTGATCGCGTCCCTGAGAGCTTCGGCGGTCAGGTCCTGGAACGGCACAGGCCGGGGGGCTACCCCCAGCTCGTACAACCGAGACGCCCAGAACGGCTGGTCGGCCATGACGGGAACGGCCACAGCGGGCACTCCGGCCCGCAGTCCGGCTCCGGTCGTACCCGCCCCGGCGTGATGGACGACAGCGGCGGTACGAGGGAACAGCCAGTCGTGCGGGACGTCGCCGATGGCCAGGACGTCGTCGCCCCAGCCACTCAGTTCGGCCCACCCCGCCTGCACCACCGCACGCACCCCCGCCCGCCGTACAGCCGCAGCCACCAGCTCACTGAGCCGTTCCCCCTGCCCTGGCGCCATGCTGCCGAACCCGATGAACACCGGCGGCGGACCGGCCTCGAGGAAGTCGACCAGTTCGGCCGGGGGTTGCCACCCGTCCGGCCGCGCGGGCCACCAGTAGCCCGATACTTCCGCCCACGACGGCCAGTCCCCGGGGCGCGGCACCACCAGCGGGCTGAAGCCGTGGAAGACCGGCCGGATGTCCCCCGATGACGATGACGCGCCGGCGCCGGGCAGCCCGAGGTGGGCGCGCAGCCGGGTCACGGCGCCCGCGAAGACCCCTTCAGCGCGCCTCACCACGTCCCGACCTGCGGCGAGGTTGCCCTCCGGCCCCGGGCCGCCGACGGTGCTGCGTGCGTTGGGCAGCGCGAATGCTCCGGTGGCGAAAGCCGGTACGAGGTACGTGCCGATGACAGGGATGCCGAGCGCTTCGCCGGCCGTCCTGCCGAGCGGCGCCGGGCCGGAGGGCGTGAGCAGCAGGTCGGCCCCGCCCGCCACGGCTTCCGCCACCCCGTCGGCGAGCCCGTCCGCGTACGCCCTCGTCAGTGCCTGGGCCTCCTCCCGCGACGCCGCCTGGGACCAGTCCCGGATCAGCCCCTGCGGGTCTCCCGGCACAGGCCGGTAGTCGAGACCACACCCGTCGATGAGTGCGGTGAAAGACGCGTGAGCGGCCACGGCGACCTGATGGCCGGCGTCCAGCAAGCGCCGCCCCAGGCCCGTGAAGGGCGCGACATCCCCACGTGAACCGGCAGTGATGATCAGAATCCGCATGCAGCGATTCTCCTCGGCGGATGGCGCCCGGCCACGTCGCCGGCCAAGGGGATCCTCAGCGCGCCTCCAGCCCCGGGAGTGTGCTGTCGGTACTCGTGAACATCGAACACCGCCAAGTCGGCGTGCTACTCAAAGCCTACGGCAGGGAGCTGATCTTCGCGGAGGCCACGGCGTTCCTCGCGCAGTCGGCCGAGAACTAAGTCGGTGAGGGAGTCGGCCACAAGGATGGCACCGAGGCTCTTCTCGTGATCGACCAGGATGATCTGCCCGAAGTGTCCGCCCGGGCCAGGAGTCAGGTCGACGGCGAACTCGTCACCTCCGTTGCTGCCGAAGCCGATCCAGCCCGTTGAGCCGGCCAGGCCCTGCACCGCGGCGTCGGGTGCCGTACTGACCGCGCGCTTCGCGTCCATATCCCATCCGTGGTGACGGAGCGGTCCGGTGATGGCATAGAGGTAGTCCAGACCGGAGAGCTCGCAGCCGACCGCTTCACCGGCGCGATCGGCCTCCTCGAAGTCGTCTTCGTAGTCCACCCGTGTCACCCCGTAAAGCACCTTGAGTTCGTCGGACAACGTGACACCGAGGCGTGCTTCGGCGGCAGCTCTCGGGTCTGGGGAGCGGGGGAGTGGTGGCGGCGCGTCGACGGCGTCGGCGCTTGAAGGAGCAGACCCGCAGCAAACTGCAGGTCTGGGGTGCGGTGCTGTCGCTGGCCGTAGCGGTGTGGGTCGTCGGGAACTGGTCGAGGGTGTGGCCCGTCCCTGGTGGCCGTACTCGCCGCAGCCATGGTGGGCGGGGCCGGCTGGGCGCTGCTGCGGGCGCACCGCCTGACGGTCGGCCAGGACCGCGCGTGGCGGGCGCAGGAGGAGGCCCGGGCGCGTGAGTTGTCCATGGCCCAGGTCGACGCCCTGTCGTGGCAGGAATTCGAGACGTACATCGCGGAGCTGTGCCGGCGGGACGCCCCTCTGCCTGACCGCGGCACGCCAGCGGATCGAGGGATGCATGCAGCCGGCAGAGTCTGCGGAGCAAGGGGTTCTTCTCGACCAGGAGCAGGTGGAGGTGCCGGCCGCCGATGTCCTCACCGCGCTCACCCAGCTCGACGAGGCCCGGGCTGCGCTGGACACCCTGGAGCACGACCTCACCCGGGCCGCCCGCAAGCGCGGGACCTCCTGACAGCAGGTCGCCGACCATCTCGGACTGGCCACCCGCTCCAGTGCCGAGAGCCGGTTCGTCCGTCTGGAGCGCGACGCCGTCGGCTTCCGCGGCGACCGATACCCGGAGAAGCTCCGCGCCGATCGGGCCCGCGATCGGGCCGCGGCTGCCTGGCGCCGTGAGAAGAGGACCGGCTGCGCGCCGCCGCGCTGCGCCTGGCCGACGCCGCGCCGTCCTGGCCGCAGCTGGCCCGCTCTACCGACGGCGGCCGCCGCCCGCAGCGAGGTCCTGGCGCTCCTGGACGAACTGCGCGCCGCCCGGCACCGCTGAGCTGTTGCGCCTGCTGGGCGGCGGAGTGCATGTGGCGGGTCCGCCTCGCGGGGTTGTCGGGTACTCGGTGAGGGCGAACGGTGTGCGGCTGCGTGTCGGGCGGGCGGGGGCCGTGCTGGGTCGCGGGGAGGTCTTCGAGCTCCATGCCGTGCTGACCGCGTGGCTGTTGCTGAACCCGCCGGCGAGCGGCGCCGCGTCTTCGGAGGATCGGGACGTGCGGAACGGCCGTACGGCTCCAGGGTGGGCTGGTGTCCCTGTGTCCTGTGCCACTGAACCTTGAGCGTGTGCCATCGAAGATTAAGCGGGGGCGGCCTTCAACCTTCAAGAGTCCCCGCAGGGTGCCAGTTCCTTCGCCGATCAGCGGTTGGCGTAATGCGCATCCCACGCCTGCTTCTGCCAGAACAGCACAAGGAAGAGCACGAGGAGCAGCTCGTCGGACAGCGGTTCACCCTCGCCGTGCAGCCGAACTCGAATGGGGCGGCTGCCGAGTCGGTCGTAGAAGATCTCAAGAGGGCCGACGGCCTGCACGCGGTTGCCGTGTCTGTCATATTTCAGCTCATAAGGGCCGATGCGCAGCAGGCGGGTGCCGTGCTTACTGGCTTCGCAGCTCCACTGACCGACTGTGCGCGGCAGGGTGGACCACCGGCGGTAGGTGATCTCGACGCCGCCCACGGCGCGCAAAGTCGAACCGAACCGCTGATACTCGAGCGTCCATGACCCCAGGGCGCGTGGTGTGCTGTCCAGCCACCCGCTCAGGTATGCCGACAGAGTGCCCGGCCACTGGCCGCAGCGGGTGACCTCCGCGCGGATTCCGACGTTTGTGCCGGAACCCGCGTACGGCGAGTTGCGGACCCTGGGCAGGGTCCGCAACTTCCGGCAGGTGCGATTGGGCACCTCGGCCGAACGCGGGAGTTACGAGCCGGGCATGAGAGTTGTCAGGAGGGTCCGGGCAGGTCGGTCCGGTCGGTGCCCGGGAGCCACCAGGTGCGGTCGGGGAACTGGTGCCAGTGGTGGTCTTGGGCGTAGTTGTGGACGAGCTCCAGGGCGCGGTTGACGGTAGGTGTGGCTGTTTGCGTATTCCACACGGCGTGCCATGGGTAGAGCGGTACGGGGTTGATCAGGGGGCGAGCCGTGAGGCCGTGGGGTAGGTCTCCGGTGGTGAGGCCGAAGGCGGGGTAGCCGCGGGCGAGGACGGTGGCGTGGATGGCGGCGCGGCCGTGTCCGCGTACGCGCAGTGCTGCCTGGAGGTTGAAGTCGTTGATGGCTTCGTCGATCCAGTCGCGCCATTCTGCGGCTTCCTCGGCGGTGTGGACGAGGAGTGGGTGGTCGGTGAGCGCGGTGAGCGTCACCTCGTCGTGGGCTGCCAGGGGGTGATCGGTGGGCATGACGAGGCCGATGGGTTCCAGCCGGACGGGCATGGTGCCCAGGGGCGCCGGGAGGTCCTGGCCGAGGCCGTGGGGGCGGCCGAAGGAGATGTCGAGGTCTCCGGCGAGCAGGCGGGGCAGGGCGGCGGCCAGGCCCTGGCTCTGGAACACCTCGAAGGGCAGGCACGGTGACTCGCCGCGCAAGTGCTGGGTGATGAGTGAAGGGGTGAGCCCTTCGGTGAGGACGTCGATGCGCAGCGGTGCCTGTGTGCGGGCGACCTCGTCGACCAGGCGCTGGGCGTCGGCCAGCAGGCGTCGGCCGCGTTTGACGAAGATTTCGCCTGCGGGGGTGAGGGCCACGTGGCGGCGGTCACGGGTGAACAGGGGGACACCGACACGGCTTTCCAGGGCGCTGATCTGCGAGGAAAGCGTCTGCTGAGCGATGGTCAGCGCCGCTGCCGCCCGACCGAAGTGCAGCTCCTCGGCGAGGGTGACGGCGTAGCGCACCTGGCGCAGGTCAAGGTCCACGCCTTCCACATTAACAGTCTTTGACTGTCACGTATCAGCCCAGGAGTGTTGGACGCGATCGAGCCGTAGGCGTTGACTTGGTCACCAGAAGGACGCCGGATGGCACTGATCGAAGGCTGTTTCCGGTACTGATTCACTCAATCGAAGGTAAGGCGGCGGCTGGCATGAAGGCAGTGGTGATGGACTCCTACGGCGCTCCGGAGGTTCTCCGGGTGGCTGATCTTCCTGAGCCGAAGGCCGGGCCGGGTCAGGTGCGGGTGCGGGTCAAGGCGGCGGGGCTGAACCCGATCGACGCGAAGGTCCGGCGCGGGGAGTTCGACGCGGTCTTCGACATCTCTTTCCCGCAGCAGCTCGGCAACGAGTTCGCCGGGGTGGTCGACCAGGTCGGCGCCGGAGCCGAGGGCTTCGCGGTGGGGGATGAGGTGATCGGGTTCGTCGATCTGGCGGCCTACGCCGAGCAGGTCGTCGTCCCCGTCGAGAACCTGACCTTGAAGCCTGCGGAGCTCTCCTGGGAGACGGCAGCGGTCATCGGCGCGGTCGGTCAGGCGGCGTACAACGCGCTGCGGATGCTGGAGGTCGCAGCGGGCGAGACCGTGCTGATCCACGGTGCGGCCGGCGGGGTCGGCTCGGTTGCCGCCCAGTTCGCCCGCGCCTGGGGCGCCCGGGTGATCGGCACCGTCAGTGACGACAACCACGACTACGTGCGGTCCCTCGGTGGTACGCCTGTGACGTACGGCGAGGGCCTGGAGGAGCGTGTGCGGGAGCTGGCCCCGCAGGGGGTGGATGCCTCCCTCGATCTGACCGGCTCCGAGGAGGCGATCACCGTCTCGATCGCCGTGACCGGCGACAAGGGCCGGATCGTGACGCTGGCCAGCCCGCCGCTGGCCAAGCAGTACGGCATCACGATGATGTTCGGCACCCGCGCGGCCGAGACTGTGGCCCAGGTCGCCGGTCTCGCAGCCCGCGGCGACTTGGACCTGCCCATCGCCCGCTGCTTCACGCTGGCGGACCTTGCCGAAGCTCACCGGCTGATGGAAACCGGCGGCCAGCGCGGCAAGCTCGTCCTCACCCTGGACTGACCCGGCTACCAGCACGGCGGCACCCCCCCCGCCTCCGCGAACGGTGCACCGGGGCTGCCGCCCGCCCCGCAGCACCCTCACACACTCACCGACTGGCGCGACGCGGTACGCGCCCATGGAGGAGTCTCATGTTCGCCAAGCACGTTCAGGGCCGGATATCCGGTCAGGCCCACTCGGCGGTGCCGGAGGGCACCTTCGAGGAACATCACGCACGCCGCGGCTTCGAGGGAGAGGTCTCCCAGCTCTACCACGCCCACCCCACCACCAACTGGCTGCGCGTCGAAGGCCCGATCCGGCCACGCGGTATCCAGCTCACCGACCTCGCGACCGCTGACGCGTCCAACCCCAGGGCGCTGCCGACGCTGCTGATGTTCAACGACGACATCAAAATCTCGGTGTCCAAGCGGTCCGCCGCGATGCCGTACTACTTCCGCAACGCCGACGGCGACACGCTGCTGCTGACCCAGTCCGGCAGCGGCACCCTGGTCTGCGACTACGGCGCCCTGACCTACGGACCGCTGGAGTACCTGGTCATCCCGAAGGGCACCAACTACCGCCTCATACCCGACGAAGGTGTCGAGCACCTGACGTACGTGGTGCAGACGCGGGAGCCGATCGTGCTTCCCGAACGCGGCCCGCTCGGTCACTTCCTGCCCTTCGACCGAGGCGTCCTGGACGTCCCCCGGCTCGACGCCCGGGAGGCCGTCCCGGCACCAGCAGACGCGAGCGGGGAGTGGGAGGTGCTCATCACCCGCGACGGGGAGCTGTCCTCCATCTTCTACGCCTTCGATCCCGCCGACGTCGAGGGCTGGACCGGCAGCCTCGCCCCGTTCCGTCTCCGACTGGCGGACATCCGGCCGTTGACATCGGAGCGGCTGGATGTGCCGCCGATGGCACACGCCACGTTCCAGTCGGGCGACAACTGGATCGTCACCATGGCCCCGCGCCCGATGCAGAGTGCCGAGGACGCCGAGCGCGCGCAGCCCTACCACCGCAACGTCGACTACGACGAGGTGATCGTCCCCCTCGGCACCCCCGACGGCCGCAGGGTCGGCCCGCCCCCCGGGCTGATGAGCGTCACCCCCGGCGGGATGAACCACGGTCCCAACCAGGCACGCCTGGCCGCGGCCCGCGACCGGCTGCCGATCTACGTGTGGAACATCGACACCGCCCGCCCCCTGCACTACACGGACGCCTTCGCGGCCGGTGAGATCCCCGACTTCGCCCAACGCGAGAGCTTCCGCGGCTGACCCACCGAGCTGTCTGACCGCCGGCCCCGCCCCGAAGCCCCGCCCGGCGGGGCCGGCCTTTGTCCCGCCCCTCACCCTCAATGCCGCTTGTCCATGTCGGCGCGGCGACACTGCCACGCCCGTATCTGTCCCGGAGTAACCCTTCATGAGCCATGTCCTGGCCATCTCCGGCTCTCTGCGAGCCGCCTCATTCAATACCCAGATGCTCCAGGGCCTTCAGACGCTCGCCCCCGAAGGCATGCACATCGAGCTGTTCAAGGGCCTGGGCGAACTGCCCCACTTCAACGAAGACCTCGAGGCCGACCCGCCGGCCACCGTGCGCAGGATGTGGCAGGCCATCGCCGACGCCGACGGCCTCATCGTGGCCACACCCGAATACAACGGCGCCATGCCCGGTGTCCTGAAGAACGCCCTGGACTGGGCTTCACGCCCCTACGGCGCGAGCACCCTGCCCGGCCACGCCGCGGTAGTCCTGTCAGCTTCCCCCGGCATCTTCGGCGGCATCCGCGCCCAGAGCCAGCTGCGTGAACTGTTCGCCCTGCTCAACGTCTACGTGGTCGGCGGCCCCCAGGTCGCCGTCCCCGAAGTCCACACCCGCCTGGACCACGAGGCCGAGCCGGGCGAGCGCCTGAACGACCCCACTACCCGCGCCATGCTCACCTCCCTCCTGCACGGCCTCGCCGAAGCCATCGACCACCAGGCCGGACGCCGCCTCATCCAGCCGCTGCACCACTGGCGAAGCCAGCTCGCCAGCTGACCGTCCCCTCAACGGACCTCCGCCCGCTGCCCGACAAGCGCAACACACGCTGAGGCGTGAGCACATCCTGATCATTCGCGAGACCGGTCGATCGCCGTGGCCACGTCGTCACAGGCCTGGCCGATGACTGCAAGGTGGACCAACCGGCACCGACTGGCCGACGGCCACGGAAAAGCGGTTCACCGCGCTGTATGAACTGCTGACCGCCCATTCGGGCCTGATCACCCTGTGCGGTGCCCGGCCCTGGCTCGGCCCGCCGGCGCCCCAACCGATCAGCTCGGAGCCGACCCGGGGCTCCCAGCGATCGTGGCACGTTCCCTCGCCTGTGCCGGGCTCCCGCCGCGCGGACGCCGTCACGCCGCAACCGCGCGCTCCGTACGACGGATTCCACCTCGTCGGCATCGACCGCTCGCTGCCGCCTGATCCGGCCTTCGAGGCCCGATCCGAGGACGGGCGTTCAGCGGCGGTGTGCCTCCCATGCCCGCCTGGCTTCCAGGGCTCGCCGGCGGTACGCCCGCAGGTCTTCGACACTCTCGTGGGCGCGCTGCTCCCATTAGCTGGTGATCGAGGCGGCGAACGCCGTGACCGCTTCTTCGGGGGCGTCCTGGTAGGCCGGGATCTGGGCGGCGTGCTTCTCGGCTTCCTCGGGGGTGTACCCGGCGAGGATGAGCTGGGGGACCATCAGGGCGGCGTCGAGCCAGGCGGCGCCGCGGTGGGCGAGGGCCCAGGCGACGAACAGTGGGCCGTGCTCGCCGATGAGGATGTTGTCCGCCCTGATGTCGCAGTGGAGCAGGGTGTCGCCGCGCATGGCGTCGTGCTGCGTGGCCGCGCGTTCGACGACGGGGTGGTCCGTGAATTCGGGCGCGTCCGGGTACGGGCACGGGGTGAGCTGGGTGTGGAGGGCTGCGACGGCGTCGAGTACGGCGGAGAGGTCGGGGGAGCCGGGGGAGAGGTCGGGGTGGCGGCCCTCGGCGTAGGTGAAGGCGAGGACGACCCAGCCGTCCGTGTCCATGGTGGTCAGCAGCCGCGGTCCGAGCCCGTCGGGGAGGCGGTTGATGGCTGCCTCGGTGCGGTACAGGTCGGCGAGCGGGCCGTGTGCGGGGATGGCCTTGATGAACACCTCGCCGCCGGTGGCGGTGAGGATCCGGACGCGGACGCCGGGGGTGAAGCCGCCCGCGACGGGCTCGGCCGGGCTGGTGGGCTGGAAGTGGTCGGCGATGCGGTGGCGGATGTGGGCTGGGAGGTCGTCCCAGGTTGGGGTGGTCACGTCGGTCTCCACGTGATCGCGTCGTGGTCGAGGTGGACCAGGTGCTCGTGCGCGAGGTCGGCAAGGCCCCGGCGCAGGACCGCGTACAGGTGGGGGCCGGGCCGGTAGCCGAGGAATCGCTTCTCGGTCAGGCCTTCCGGAGACGCCAGTAGTGCGCTGGTGGCGTCGGCGAGCCTGATTTGCCCGGCCCCGGCGATCCGCAGGGCGAGAAGTGCGCAGCCTCGTTCGGCCTTGGCGACGTGGCGCCGGTAGGTGTGGACGTCGCCGGTGAGGAAGAGGTGCGGGGTGGTGAGGGCGTTGAGGAGGAGCCGCCGTTCGAACGCCGGGGAGTTCAGCATCTGCGGGTTGCCCATGAACCGCAGCGGGTACAGGGTCGCGCCGTGCTGGAGGCGGCCGGTGTCGTCGGGGACTGAGAACTGGTGGAAGTGCCACCGGCCCTCTTCCAGGATGCGGGCGTGGATGCGTCGGCTGATGGTGTTGATCCGCTCGGCGTCCGGCTGTGCGGGGTCGTGGCCGGTGGGCAGGTACAGGAACACCACGGCGGTCGTGCCGGGGTCGTTCAGCCGCAGGAGGCGCGGGTTGTCGTCGACCAGGCCGGTGAAGGTGCGGGTGGTGATCAGGCGGCGCCGCATGAGGTCGGCGAGCCCGCTGCGGCCGTGGGCGCGCATCATCGCCCACAGCTTGATCGAGGACCACTCCTTGGTGCCGATGAACGGGGTGACCTGCCCGAAGGCGAAGTCCTCCTGCATGATCAGGTCGGAGTACGAGGAGATCAGCCGCAGGGCGGCGGGGTCGCGTACGAGGAGCGCGGACATGGCGTACGGGATGTCCATGACCTTGTGCGGGTCGACGGTGACGGAGTCGAAGTCCTTGATCCCGTTGAGCCTGCCGGCGGGCTCGGGCGTGAAGGCGCACATCAGGCCCCAGCGGACGTCGGCGTGCAGCCAGATGCGGGGGTCGGCGGCGCGGGTGATGTCGTGGACGGCGCGCAGGTTCTCAACGGTGTGCGTGCGGCTGTCGCCGGTGTAGGCGACGACGGACAGCACCTCGCCTGGTCGTTCGGCCAGGGTGCGTTCCAGAGCCGCCAGGTCGTAGCGGTAGCCGCGCGTGGGGACCTCGATGATCCGGCCGCCGCAGCCGATCCACTCCAGGGCGCTCTTGACGCTGTAGTGGCCGATCCCGGCCGGGACGACGATGTGCGTCCGGCTCGGGTCGGTGACACCCTGGTGCATGGTGCTGGGGGCGATGTTCTCCCGGGCCAGCATCATCGCCGTGGTGTTGGAGCCGGTGCCGCCCTAGGTGGTGACGCCGCCGACGTCCCACCCCGTCTTCACCTCGGCGACGGCCGGGTTGGTGTAGCCGATCAGGTCGCAGAGCCACCGGATGACGGCGATCTCGGTGAACGTCGCGGACGGCGCGGCGAACGACTGGTTGATCAGGGCGATGAGGCCGCCGGCGAGCGCGGCGATGTCGGCGCCGGTGTGGCCGAAGCCGAGGAAGCGGGGGGGGGGGCTCGTTGGTGCATATCGGCAGCACGGTGTCCACGAGCTCCTGCACGACCGCGGTCACGCCGGACGGCTGCCCGGGCAGGTCTGTGACAAGAAGGTCGCGGATCTCGGCGGGAGCGAGACGTTTGCGGGTCACCTGGTCGTCGAGCTTGAAGTCGATGCCTACAGTGACGAGCTGGTTCAACAGTTCGATGGCGCGGTTGCGGTCCACGTCGTGCAGCAAGGGCATGGCGTCACTCCTTCTCGTGGCGCTCGCGGGATCAGCACGCGGCCGGGACGTTGCAGGCCGCGGGACAGACGGGGCTGCCTTCCCCGCCTCGTCGCTCAGCCCCCGACCGGAGCCTCTGCGGCTCCCAGACCAGGGTGGTGTGGCGACCAGTCAACAACCGATCACACTGATCGAGCTAGGTCTCGCCGAAGGTCTGCAAAGCCTGTGCGCCGGTCGGCACACTGTGTGCATGACGGTGGAGCTGGGCGAGAAACTGCGGCTGGCGAGGCAGGCCAAGCGCATGTCTCAAACGGCGGTCGGCGAACGGGTGGGTTACTCGGCCCCGTGGATCTCCCGGGTCGAAGGCAACAAGATCACGCCAGATTCAGCCACGCTGGCCGCGTTATGTGATGTCCTGGGCCTGTCAGTTGACGATGTTGGTGAAGGAGGTCACGTGGACCGTCGAGGAGTTCTCGCGCCCGGCCTGGGCATGGGAGCGCCGCTGCTCGCTCGCCGTCGTACCGCGCGCTCCGCTGCTCCGCGACCCACTGCCCCAGCGGGTAGGCGCCCCCCTTGTGCCCGTACGACACCCGGGCGTGGCCTTCCCGCTCGGCGTACTGCTTGAGCTTCACCCAGCTGGTGCGGCCGGGCGGCTACCACCGGGGCCGGACGGCAGGGATCGCGGCGATGCCCGAGCAGCTGCTCGCCCTCGCGGCCGATGACCCCGAACACGACGACCAGGAGCCCGAGGCCGAACCTAGGGAGGCGATTGACCTGACGGCGCTGCGGACCTTGAAGGAGTCCCGCACGGACGTGGACGTCCTCGATCTCACTCCCGAACGGCTGCGCCGCCTTCAGGACGCGTTCACCAAAGCGGCCGACGCCTCCCGCACCCGCGCGCACCGCTACGCCGAACAGGACGACGCCGATGTAGCGCGCCCGGTCCGCCCAGGCGACCAGCAGACGCACCGCCCATGCGGCGCGTCCGGCGTCACCGGGGACGTACGCGCCCCCGACCGTCCGGACAAACGGATGGCCGGGGGCGAGCGGGACGCGGCAGGATACTCCGCATGACATTGCCCACCCCCGAGCTGCACACCGCCCGCCTGCGACTGAGGCCGTTCATCGACGCCGACGCGGCGCCGCTCTACGCGCTGCACAGCAGCGCCAACGTGCTGCGCTACTGGGACTCCCCGCCATGGACCGAACCGGCCCGCGCCCAGCGCTTCATCGCGACCTGCCGGACGATCGAGGAGGAAGGCACGGGAGCGCGGGTGGCCGTCGACCGTGTCTCCGACGGCGCGTTCATCGGCTGGTGCGGCCTGACCAGCTGGAACCCGGACTTCCGCAGCGCGTCCCTGGGCTACGTCTTCGAC
The DNA here is from genome assembly GCF_044765045.1 of Streptomyces sp. NPDC093546. NCBI lineage: Bacteria > Bacillati > Actinomycetota > Actinomycetes > Kitasatosporales > Streptomycetaceae > Streptomyces > Streptomyces sp. NPDC093546. The sequence goes on from NZ_JBIWJG010000017.1 coordinate 120,011, forward strand.
ACCGCCGCGTGGGGCCACGGCTACGCCACGGAGACCGCGCACGCCGTCCTGCGGTGGGCGTTCGACACCCTGGACCTGAACCGCGTTCAGGCCGAGACCGACACCCGCAATGTGGCGTCCGCCCGGGTCCTGGAGAAGCTCGGCTTCGTCCGCGAAGGCACCCTCCGCGAGGACTGCATCGTCAACGGCGACGTCTCCGACTCCTGGGTCTTCGGCCTCCTCCGCCGCGAGTGGCACCCGACGGCCACGCCGACGGCCGGCCGCTAGTACCGAGACCTGCCCGCCTTTCGTCCTCCGACAGGCAGGCCGTAGCGCTCAACCATTGTCGGAGTACGTCTTCAAGACCCGCGCCGACGAACGCCGCTGCGACCCGGGGCGCGACTCGGGATGCGACCCAGGACGCGATGTCCGCCCGCTGCCTCGCCGCCCCCCCCGTGCGGGCCTCCACCGCCCGTGCCGGGGTCGCTGCTCCGTACCGGGGCCGGGTGGGCTGTCCGCTTCCGCTTCGCGTCCGCCGCCCGCGCGCGGTACCCGCACCCGCCGCTCCGCGCCTGGCCCGGTCGCTGTACCGAGCGCGCCGGGGTCGTCGTGCGTTCGCCGCCTTCCCCGGGGCTGTTGATCGCCCGGTCCGCCGTTCAGCGCCGGGGGCGTCGTACGGCTGCCTTGCTCGCCGCTCCGTACGGGGCGGCGTCGCCGTACGGCGGCTGCGCGTTTGGGCCGCCGCGCCAGTCCTGCTCCCGCGCCGACGAACGTGTAGAGGGCTTGAGGGACCTTGCGGCCGCTACTGGCGCAGGCAGTAGTAGCCCTGAACCGTCATCCGTGTCTTGAACGCGTTGTAGAGACCGGCTTCTCGGTCCTGCCACATCCGGTCACAGCGGTAGGACGCCCCGGACCGGCCCTTGAGGATGAACGGGTCCTGGATGACGTGAACTACGTCCGTGCCTTTGGGACGTTCGCAGGGAGCTGAGCCCCAGGCGGCGGTCCGGCGGCTCGGATCCGGATCGAGGGCGGTAACGGAAGCGCAGGTGTAGACCGGCGGGGCCGCGTGGGCCGGGCTGGCCGCCACCGGCAGCAGCAGGGTGGCCGCGGCCGTGGCGAGGAGCAGGCGAGGGGTGCGCTGGGGGAGGTGCGGCATGATGGCGCTCCTTTTCGTCGAGGTCACCCTTGGCGTGCCCGGATCTCTGGCCGTTCACAGCCAGTACGGGGAGTGTTGACCTGACTGAGGGACACGCTGTGACGTGGGTCAACGCACGTGAGGGACATGGGCCGGACTTCGCGCAAGTGCGGGGCGCTCGTGTCTCATACGGGTGACGTGGCCACGGCGCTCCTCACCCGCACGAAGGACGCTGTCACCTCCACGCACCCCCACTCCCGGCGTGCCCTGCGCGCAACGCCCCGGACAGCAGGCTGTACGGCGCCGCGCCGCTTGCTCGCGTGCCGGGGCCGCGCTCTGTTTGCCCCCGCCGTCCACCCGCAGCACGCTCGGGCCGCTCCGCCGTGCGTCCGCGCTACGCTTCGCCTCGTGCCGGGGACTGGCTGCCCCGCCCGCCGCCCGCCGCCCGCCGCCCGCCGCCCGGTGCCTGCCGCGCGTCGTACGCCCGACGCGGCTCCGCCGCTGCGCGCCTGTTTGCCGTTGTTTGTTGCGTTCGGGATGGTCGTCCAGGCGCCGTTCGGGCGTTGCGCCGTGCGAGCTGCGTCGGGGTCGTGCCGTGCTGCCGACTGCCTGCTGCGACGTCGGGGTCCGCCCGCCGTCTCGCCGACCGTCGTGCGGGCCTCCGCGCGTGCTTCGTGCCGGGGCCGCTTCGCCGCCCGCTGTATGGCCGGGCTGCTCCGTACCGGCGCCGCGCTGGTGCACGTCGTACGGTCGCTGGCCGAGGTCCCGTCGTCGCTCCGTGCCGGTTCCGCCCCGCCGCTCGTCGTACGGTCCGCCGTCTGTCCGCCTACCCGTGCTGGGTCCCTGCCGGGGCCGGGTCGCTCCGCGCCCGCGGTCCCGCTGTATGGCCACGTCGCGCGCGCCGTGCAGCTCTGTCTGCGCCGTAGGTCCGGGCGGGCCGGCACGGTAGGCGCCTTCGTTCGCCGCGCTCGCCGTACGGCCGGGTGCTCGTGCGCCGCTCGGCGGGCTGCGCCGTTCTTGCGCCCTGTCCAGGTCTAGTTGGACGCGTTCGCCGCCTGCCGGCGCCGCGCGCCCGCCCGCCGTCTCCGCCGTTCGTGGTATGGGTCGAAGTCGGCGGCCGACCGCATCATCGACCACCTTGGGCCGTCGCTCGCGCTCCAGCAGCGCAAGCGGTTCCGCAGGGACGCCGTGCTGATCGTGGACGTCACCCTGGTCCCGACCCGCGACCACACCATCGCCGAGCAGTCGAAGAATCACCGGTACTCCACCAACCACCAGGTCGTCATCGACGCCGACTCCCAACTCGTCGTCGCCGTCGGCTGGCCGCTGCCCGGCAACCGCAACGAATGCAAGGCATGGGAACTTTCCGGTGCGAGGCCGCCGTCGGCCGGGCCACGGTCATCGCGGACGGCGGCTATCGGGGCACAGGCCTGCTCATTCCGCACCGCCGTGAATGCGGCCAGACCGCACTGCCAGCTTGGAAAGAGGAGCACAACACCTGGCACCGCAAGGTCCGGGCCCGTGTCGAGCACGTCTTCGCGCGGATGAAGGCATGGAAGATTCTTCGTGACTGCCGTCTGAAAGGCGACGGCGTTCACACCGTCATGCCCGGCATCGCCCGGCTGCACAACCCCGCCCTCGCGGGGAAACTCCCGCCCTATGCGAGAGCGGAGAGGTCCGGGTAGGTGGCTCCCCACCTCCCCGGCTCGAAGAGCGTTCAGTCGATACAGAACTCGTTACCCTCGATGTCCAGCATCGGGATGCACGACTCGTTTTCCTCATCGGCATACAGCGTTTGCACGTGGGTCGCACCGAGCGCGACCAGTCGTGCGCACTCGGCTTCGAGCACGGCGAGGCGCTCGTCCCCCACGAGCCCGGTTCCGACTCGGACGTCGAGATGCACCCGATTCTTGACGATCTTGCCTTCCGGGACGCGCTGGAAGAACAGACGCCGGCGGCATGACGTACCCCAACACTTCACACCAGAAGCGAGCGAGGCGCTCAGGTTCTGCGCAGTCAAAGGTGACTTGGAACTTCTTGATCTCTGACATCGGCGCACCGTACCGCGTAGCAGGGTGACCCTGCCGCTCATTTCCCCAGGTGGAGCCGCCCGCTAGCCGTCGCATCCTGGGCCGCCTCGGACACCAAGTGATCAAACCGAACAGTCCAGGAGAACGACGCGACCGTGGCGGCGGAGCGCCCCAGCGGTCCCCAGGATCCAGTTCTGCACGAACCATCTTTGGATCAAGATCAGTTGCGGGACAACTCTTAGCTGGACGCGTTCGGCGTCTCCACGGCGCTCCGCGCCCGCCGTACGGCGGTTGGCCGGGGCCGCCGCTCCGCTGCGCGCCGAGCGGCGGCTGTCGTGGGAGCATGTGCGCCTGGCCCGGGGAGCGCCTGGGCGTGTCGGAGCGAACGGTGTGGCGGTGACTGGCTGAGGCCTCACGATCGCCCCGGGCCGCGATCCGCCCCGGGGAACGCAGCGGTGACCGGTTTGAGATCACCAAGGAGATCCGGGCGCTGCTGGCGTACTGGCACGGCAACGCTTCCGCGGTCCAGCGCGAGTTGGTGGCCCGGGCCGGGACGGGCGGCCGTGATGGTCAGCCGACGCCGCCGCCTGACTCCGTGACTTCTCCCGCAGGCGCCCCGCCGGCCGCGGGGAGGGCTGTTTTGTCAGTCCTCGAATTCGAATTCTGGGACAAGGGTAACGTCCCTGCCCGTGCGTACGCGATAAAAGATCTGGAGGCCTTCGGGCCCGAGGGCGCGGATTGTGCCCCAGGGGATGGTCTGAGCGGTCTTGAGGCCGGTGAAGTTGGAATTGTCCTCGATAAGGTCGAGGTTGACGCCGTTCTTTCGGCGGCTGAGCGTGAGGGTGTCGCGAGGCTGGCGGATCTCGACGGTGCACTGCTTCGCCACGGAGAGGTGAAGTTGCACGATGCCGCTTCTGTCGATGGTGGCGCTCTTGTCCCGGACGGCCATGCTGACACCTCACCTCGTGTGTGGCTTGTCGCCTGCTGGCGCGACAAGCTGCCTTCGCGCAGTACCGTACGCGGCGCTATGCGTTATCCGCTCGTGGATCGCCGACCACAAACGAGGATCCTCCCACCGCTCACCCGACCGACGATCCACAGCGGCCTTCCCCGCCCGTGGGGTGGCCGCTGGAAGCGGCCTTTCGGCTGCCCGGCCGCTCTGGCCGCCGTCTTGGCCATGGCGGACAGCAGCCCGTTGGCCAGCGCGGTGCCGTCCTTCTCGGTAAGCGGCTCGGCCCCCGATCCGTAGGGGCGCACCTGGTGGTGCACCTCGTTGCCGTATGAGGTGCAGATCGAGATGAGCACGCTGCTCGTCATGGTCGCTGAGGCGCTGGAGGAGGGATGTGAACCGGTCGAGTTGCAGCAACACGTGAGCATTTTGCTCAGTGCGGCTGCGCAGGTGACGTCACAGGTGCCTGAGAAGCTTCGGGTGCTGCTGGAGGATCTGCGTTTCGCCGGTCGTCAACGGCGATGGTGCGCTGGAGCAGGGGCGCTGGGTCGAAGGTGTGGGGTGCGGCCGCTCCGTGCCGCCGCGCGCCCGGGCCTTCGGTCCTGGAGCCGGGGGAGTGGGAGATTACCCGTGTTCTGTTGCGGTACGAGCGGCTGGCCTCAGGTTCGTAGAAGGTCGGTGTGGATCGAGGACTTCACCAGCTTGTCCTCGGCGGCCAGGTCGTCGTCGGAGGCGTCGTGGACGTACAGCTCGGCAGCGGTCTTTGGCAGTTTCTCCGCGAACGCCGGCGGCTCATCCGGGTTTCCGGTCGGCCGTAGCGAGCGTCTCGCCCGGAGTGTCCCCACCCCCTAGGCTCACAGCCGACGGACGACAGGAGATCGGCATGTGGAAGCGGGCCCTCGACCGGGCCGGGGTCGGCGAGGCCCGGCTGCGACGGGACTACACGGAGCAGCGGCGGGCGGTTCGGCGGTATCGGCCCGCCGAGTACGCGGCGGCGCGGTTGCTGCTGCCCGCCGGGCTGCTGCCGCACGTCGTGGCCGCCGTCGCCTTCATGCACGAGACGGACGACCGGATCGACCGGGGTGCTGACGACGAGCGGGCGGGCGCGCTCGCGGAGTGGGACGGGCTCGTACGGAAGGCGTTCGCGGAAGGCGTCTCGGGGCTGCCGGTGCTGCGTTGCCTGACGCGCACCGCCGAGCGGCACCCGGACGTGCGCGGGCACGTGGAGGACTTCCTTCGGGGGTGCGCGCGCGAGGCGGCGTGGCGGACCATCGCGGACGACGAGGAGCTGGAGCGGTACGTACGGGAGTACTCCCTGCCCGGGCTGATGCTCACGGCCTGTCTGCTCGCCCCTGCGGAGCCACCCGCGCGGGAGGCGTTCACCGCCCACTGCCATGTGCTCATCCGCGCCATGCAGCGCCTCGACTTCCTGGAGGACCTGGCCGAGGACGTGCGCGCGGGCCGGCCCGGCATCCCGGCCGACGCGGTGGCGCGCCACGGCGCGGACCTGACGCGGCCCGGCCCGGAGCTGGGCCGGCTCGTCGGGCGCCGGCCCCTCCCGCACAAGCAGCTGCCCGAGCCCGACCAGCTGAAGGACCCTGACTTCGTCCAGCGGTACCAGCCCATCGCGGAGCGCCTGCGCGCGGCGCTGGACGCCCGCCCCACCGGCAGGACCGGGCTGTCCGCGGGCACCGTCAAGACCGGCAGAGGCAAGGACCACGTGATGCCCTGATCCTTCCCACCCCGCGCCCGTCCCGGCCGGGGCCGGTGGAGTCCACCCGACAGGCGGCGCGGGCTGCTGTCCGGCGGGTGCCGGACGGATTCGGCCGTTGCCTCGCCCCTCCGCGCCGACCCGCCCGGCCGACGTGGGGGAGTCCACCTGGCAAGCGACACCGCCGCCCCTCCGGCAGTACACGCAAGCCGAAGGCGCGATCCGCCGGCTCCAATGCACCCTCGTCACCGTGACGGACGCCCAACGATGCCCTGATGCGGCCGGGAAGCGCCATGATCACCAAGGGCGGGGCCTTATGGTGTCGAGGTGCTGGGGACATTGGCGTATCTCCCTGTCGTCCCCAGCTCATGCGGTCCGTGAATTGTCGATGACGGTCACGTTCCGGGCGCGCGTGGACATCGGCGAGTGCCATCCTGCTCGGATCCCGCCGTCAACCCGACACCGCATAACTTCACCCCCTCGCGTCATGGCGAAGCTTGACCAGGCGAGCGTTTCGGCCGTCCGTTCGGGGGCGCTTGGTTCATGTGGTCATATGCGCGTCGGTGCACCGGTCCCCGCGCGGTGCGCGAGCGCGACACGCCGCACATTTATGCGCGAATCAACTACTCAAACCCGTCGGACAGAGATGTCTGAGAACGAAGCTCGGTCACTTTCCGTCATTCCTCGCACCCGCTGTACTCAGCGTGTTCAAGCAGCGACAAGCAGTCACGTTTCATGTGTGGCGCTGCACGCAGAGAACACCCAGCAAAGGGGAAGACAGTGACCACTCCTACCCCACTCCGCGTCTCGCTCGTCAACGGCAGCTTCGAGGAACCCCCCGTCACCGACGTCGAGTTCCTGCCGGATGCCTCGCAGACGCAGGAGCCCCGCCGGGTCCCCGGCTGGCTCACCACCGCGACCGACCGCAGGATCGAGCTGTGGCGCTCCGGCTTCAACGGCGTCCCGGCGGCCGACGGGGCCCAGTTCGCCGAGCTGAACGCCCACCAGGTCTCCACCCTCTACCAGGACCTGCCGACCACACCGGGCACGCGACTGTACTGGCGGCTGTACCACCGCGGGCGCCTCGGCCAGGACACCATGGCCCTGGACATCGGCGCACCCGGAGCCGTCGTGGAGCAGCGGCGCTTCACTGACGGCAACACCGCCTGGGGTTACTACACCGGCACCTATACCGTGCCGGCCGGCCAGAACACCACCCGGTTCGCCTTCCGCTCCGTCTCCGCCGCCGGCGGAAACCAGGGCATCGGGAACTTCCTGGACGGCGTGTTCTTCGGCACCGCACCCCGCGTTGTGCTCACCAAAAGCGCCATCCCCGAGGGACCGCTGGAGGTGGGCGACGTCATCACCTACCGCGTCACCGCCCGCAACGAGGGCGGCGGCGCGGCCGAAGCCCTCACCCTGACCGACGCCATCCCGGCCGGCACCACCTACCTGCCCGGGTCCCTGCGCATCGTGGAAGGTCCCAACACCGGGCCGAAGACGGACCAGACGGGGGACGACCAGGCGTACGTCGACGCCCAGGGCGACCGGGTCGTCTTCCACCTCGGCAACGGCGCCACCAGCGGCCAGCCCGGCAGCCTGCCCAACACCGAGGCCCTGCCCGGCGGTACCACGGTGGAGTACCGGGTCACCATCGACGAGGCCAGCGGCGGCGGCCGGATCACCAACACCGCCACCGCCACCTACGAGAACCGCCTTGGCCCCAGCCCCGAGCCGCTGACCGCCACCTCCAACGAGGCGGTCACCGAGGTGCGACCGGCCGCCAACCTGACGGTGGTGAAGGCGGCCGACGCCACCACCGTCACCGTCGGCCAGGTCGTGACCTACCGCATCACCGTCCGCAACGCCGGCCCGAACCAGGCCACCGGCGTCACCGTCACCGACCAGCTCCCCGGCGACCTCACCTTCCTGTCCGCCACCGGTTCCCCCGGCACCTACGACCCGGCCACCGGCCAGTGGACGGTCGGCGACCTCGCCAGCGGCGCCACCGCCACCCTCATCCTCCACGCCAAGGCCACCGAAACGGGACCGCTTACCAACACCGCCACCGCCACCGCCAACGAGAGGGACCCCCGCCCCGGCGACAACACCGACGCCGTGACGGTCTGCGTCGAACGGACCCCCTCCTGCGACCCCTGCCCCTGCCCCCCGCCCGGGCCCGCCCCCTGTGATCCGTGCACCGACACGCCCATCGACCCGACCCGGTGCAACGCGCTGACCTCCACCGCGTCGGGCCTGCTCGTCCCGCAGACCCGCGTCACTGGGGTCACCGGCCCGGCGCCGCGCCGTATCGCCGACGACCGGCAGTCGATCGACGTCGTCGTGAACGCCCCGGACGCCGATGACTGCCCCCAGACCTACTCGGTCAAGGCGTACCTGACTCCCCGCCACGGCCAGGTGGGACCTGTCGCCAACGTCAACCTGCTGCCGACCCGCACCAGCAACAACTGGGCCGACACCGACCTGCGGCTCACCCTTCCCGAACCGGGGGTGTATCTGGTGGTCGGCGACCTCCACACGCAGATCTGCGCGACCGTCGACGAATCCGGAACCACCAACCTGTGGACCACGGTGCGCCTGATCGACGGGACCGGAGCCGACCTCGGGCGCCGCCACTCGGCCCAGCACCAGTTCTCGGCGTCGGCCACCACCCGCTTCCAGCACTGCATCAACGGCCCGACACCGCTGTCCAGGCTCATCACCGTGACGCCGGCGCAGGGGTCGAGGACGATCCGCGTACAGGCGATCCTTCAGGGCGGTGGTCCCGGCAACGGGCTGACCGGCGGGTCCACGATCGAGGGGTCGGAGTTCCGGGGCAGGGGGTCCCACCTGACGTACGTCAAGATCAGCGACTGAGGCGACCGATGCCCTGCCCCGGCCGACGACGCTTCGTCGGCCGGGGCAGCCAGGGATGCACATCGATTTTCCAAACGGCCGGGCCACCCCCTCGCCGCCACACAAGCCAGGAGGCGTACATGTGTAATACCCGTGTTCCCTGCGCACCGCACGGCGGCCGAACGCGGTGCGCGTGCCCGCCGCCGTGCCGCAGCACCTCGACGCTGCTGCTGTGCGACATCACCACCGCGACCCCGGTCAGGCTCACGGTCGTGGACGACACGGTCGCCACCCTCGGCCTGGAGGCGAGGTTCCCGGACCTGCCGGGTTCGCACGCCGCCCTGTGGTCCGGCGGCGCCCTCACCTACCCCGCCGACCCGAACGGCGCCGCCGGCGACGGCACCCAGGTCTACCGCACTGCCGTCGGCCGCATCACCGCCACCTCGCCACCCGCCTGCGAAGGAGCCACCGGAACGCTCACCATCTCCGCACGCGTCACCCAAAACGGACCGGGTGCGGGCCAGGCCCAAGTCGGTTCACTGCGGCTGTATCGCAACACCATGCTGACGGGCTTCGACAACGTGACGCCGAACGCCCCCGTCGGCCACGTCGAGACACTGACCGTCTCCGCCCCCATCACGGCGGCAGACCTCGCCAGCGGAAACCTCTACGTCGCCCTGTATCTGGAGACCTTCCACGTCACCAGCAAGTCGTGGACGGCCGACCAGTTCTCCATCACCGCACAACTCAACGGGTGCACCGTGCAGTTCCTGCGCACCTTCGTCATCGACTGCAACACCGGCACCGTCCTCCGCCATTCGGACACCACCCTGGACGGACGCCCGTACACGCCCACCGGCCAAGTCGGACAGTGCAGCACGGCCAGCGACAGCTCGATCTGACGCGATGCGAGTGCGCTTCAGGCGGGCCTTCGTCGCCCAGGCCGACGACTCCCGGCTTACCGAGTGCTGCACCCCCACAGCGCCGTGAACCGGACGCACACGGTCGAGCGCGCACCGGACCCGGGCACATCCTGGCTCCGCCCGACGGGTAGCTGCGCGTGCCGCATGGCCCCCTGCCCGTGCAGGGGGCCATGCGGCATCTCCCTCCCAGCGCCCGCCACCCGTGCCGGCCCGGCCGGGGTCGGGCGCGGGCGAGTCCACCCGGCAGGCGGCACCTCAACCCTGAGCGCCCGGGGCGGGCAGATGGGCTCCGTGCCAGCCCTCGCCGGTATGGAGTGCGGGGGATAGGCCCCGGTCCCCGGGTGACGGGACCGCAGTACGGCCGGGGCCGCCCCCACCCCCGCACCGCCGCGCCCGCTCGCCCCGCGACCGCCCCGCGGCGGCCCCTGGCCCCTGGCTCGTGGTCCTGGTCCTCGGCGTCGTCCTGGCGGTGCTTGATGAAGTCGCCCCCGCCCCCGCCCGCGGGCCCACCCCGGCCGGGCGCCGCGCCCCTCCCCGCGCCCGCCACACCGATACGGCGTGTCTCGCTGCCCGTTGCCTCCCCGTACGGGCAACGGGCAACCCCTCCCAGCGCCCTTGGCCGTGGTGGAGGTCGCGGCCGCCGATGACGAGACCGGACCACTTCGAGCGCGCGCTGCGTCCCGGCATGACGATGACTCCGGCTGAACTCGAAGGCCGGGCTCACCATCTTCTGCCGTGCTGGCTCCTCCACTCAGTGAGCGCGGAGAGGGCCTTCTGAGCGCGGGGGAGCTGTCTTCCAAAGGCGCCGGCGTGCAGGAGCGGCCACGTTTCGGTGAGTTCCTCCGCGATGACGCTGGCGAGGCCGTTGTTGTCGTGGCCCCATGCAAAGCTGAGGAAGAATTCTCCGGACCAGGGGTAGGCGAAGAATTCGCTGTCGGTGTCCATGGCGATCATGGAGGCCAGGAACTCAAAGCGGGCGCATGCTTCGTTGTAGGCGGTGTCGCTGGTCTCGATGAGTCGGAAGGGCTCGCGCAGCGTGTCCTTCAGCCAGTTGCTCTGGGGGTAGAGAAACCTCCCCCCGTTCCCGGACGGGTGCATGTCGTGCATGCCGTCGGCGATGAGGATTCGGTTGGGGTTGAGGTACCAAGCTGGCCCTAGACGGGCGTGGCCGGAGTTCGGCAAGGCCCACTCAGGGTGGTAGAGGACGGTGGCCAGCAGTTCCTCGCGGCGGTTGAGGATGGCGGCGACGCCGATCGTCCAGGTGGCCAGCAGCGCCGGAAGGTGGCGCAGCTTCTCCAAGTGCTCGTTGAAGGGACTCGGTGAGGTGTCGCGCAGGCGGGCGAGGCGCTCGACGGCGCGCCGCCATACGTGGTCGTGGGTGCCGTCGTCGTGGAAGACGCCGGTGGCCAGCAGGTGCAGCAAGATGTCGCTGTCAGCCCGGTAGCCGCGGACGTTGGACCCGAAGGTGTCGGCCCAGGTGGCGGATGCGGCAAGCACTGGCCTGTGCTCGGGCGTGCTGCGGCCGACGATCTGGGTGACGGCTTGATCGACGAGGTCGAACAACTCGATCCGGCGCAGAGGGTCGGGCAGGGCTCGCTTCAGCTGTACGACGGCGACGTCCCGGGTGATGGGCGCGGTGGTCAGCCGGTCCAGGGCTTCGACTCGGCTCACGAGGCCGGTGAACAATTCGTCGGCGTTCTTGCCGTCGATCACCACCGCACCGTGCTGCGCGGTGAGGGCCCGGGCGGCGTCGCTGAACCGGCCATACTGCGACCAGAACAGCGGGTACCGGCGCGACCGGGTCCCCTCGACGGCGCGGACGAGCGCTCGGTCCCAGTCCGCGGACCAGCCGCATACGATCAGCCCATACTCGTCCAGCACCCGCTCCAGGAGCTGCTGGAGCTCCTCCGGGTAGGTCTCCAGCTCGTCGACCGTGTTGCGCTGCTCCAGGTCGGCGTAGTCCCCGTGCAGCTTGATCACAGTGACCTGGCTGTGCGCGAGCGGCTTCATACCCTTGATCTGCTCCGGACGGCTCACCACCTGCGGCGAAATCCCGACCTCCTGCAGAGCCCGCTCGGTCAGCCGGTCGAAGTTGGTGGTGAGGATGACCCTGACGCTGCCGCGCTTGACCAGCTGGGCGATGGCCCGGTGTGCGGCGGTAGGGCCCTTGCTGTCCTCCACCAGCAGCAGCGCGTACACGCCCGGGCTGGAGTGCACGTTCAACGCCATGGCCATCGCGGGCTCGATCAGCCCCCCCGCCGGGATGGCGACTGTGTCGGCCGCGCTCTCGCTCTCCATGTGTGCCCCTCCCGAGGACGGCTCGCCCGGCAGGCGGAGTCCCGCCGTGGCAGGCAGCATACCGCATTAATCGTCAAATTGACGAGAACGGGGCGGGTTGCCACATCGATCGCACGCCGCCGCACTCACCGACACCGCCCCGCCCGGACTGCGGACGTTGTTGACGGTGTCGACTCGGATGACGGTCCCCCTCCGCTGGCACCGGTTCCGGAGCCGAGGCCGGCGCCTGTTCCGACGAGGGGCTGGGTTTCGAGCTCTGTGCGGCTGGTTCTCACGTCTGCGGACCTGACCCGGCAACCCTCCCGTCGGCAGCGCGGGCAAGCCCTAGGCCGTGTCCGGAAAGTCGATCGCTCGTTGCTCTGTTCGTGGTACGTCGGCATGAATTGACGGATGAGTCGTGGGCGTTGATCGCTCCGTT
>NZ_JBIWJG010000018.1:0-120908 GCF_044765045.1 Streptomyces sp. NPDC093546
CCATCCCGTTTGTGCCCCCCCTGCCCGGGGGGGGCCCCGGGGGCCCCACTTAACATACGCGGGGGGGTTTGGCCCTAAACCCGGGGGGGGGGGGGCCCCCCCCGCCCCCCCGGGGGGGGGGGGGGGGGGGGGCCCGGGGCCCCGGCGGCTGCGGGCGGTGCAGCGGCCGAGGCGGCCGGTCAGCCGGTCTGCGACATCCAGGCAGACTGAGTGGCGGGTTCGATCACGCGGCTCGGATCGTGCATCCAGACCTCTTGGCGCGAGGCGCGCACGGTGAGGCCGAACTCGGTCAGCTCCGGGCGGCCGAGCTGGTCGTACTCCGCCCAAATGCGTTCGATGTCGCTCCACAGCTCACGAGGCCCGTACTGCCAGACCTCGTTACAGGTCGCACTCGTCGCTGAGCCGTCGCGGTCCTGAGCCCACACTGCGACGGCGCCTTTGTGCCCGCTGTGCCACAGCCGCACATCCGGAAGGCGGGTGCCCGCGTACAGCGCGAAGCCCAGGGACTGGAGGAGCTGCCTCGGATGCACCGTGCTCTTGGAGGCGCGGGCCGTTGAGTCGTCCACCGGTGCGGGAGCGGGGGCCCGGTGGGAACGCATCGGCATGTACAGGGCGCCGCTGTGGGAGAACCCGGAGGCGGTGCCGTCGTCGCCTACGCGTAGTTGTACGAGCGCGCCACTCCAGAAGTCCCGCGCCACGGGTACGACGATGAGCCCGCCGGGGCTTACCTGCTGGACGAGTTCGCCCGGGATGTGGCGCAGGGCGCAGGTGGCGATGAGCCTGTCGAACGGAGCCTCGTCGGGCCACCCGCAAGCACCGTCGCCGCAGGCCAGGTTCGGGGTGTAGCCGGCCGCGCGCAGTGTGGCGGCCGCGTGGTGGGCGAGCCCCGGATCGATCTCGATGCTGTACACGTGTGCATCGCCCAGGCGCCGGGACAGCAGCGCGGCGACGTGTCCGGAGGCGGTGCCGATCTCCAGCACCCGGTGGCCCGACTCGACGTCGAGGAGCCGCAGCATGCGGGCGACCGTGGACGGCTGGGAGTTGGAGGAGGTGGCGATGCCGGGGCCGTCGGCGTGCCCGTCGTCGAGCTGGATGACGACCGGCTCGTCGCTGTGGATGAGGTCGAGGCGCTCCGCCTCGGTGGTGATGGGCACGCATTCGGTGGGGTCCTGGCGCCAGATCCGCTGGGGGATGAAGGGCTCGCGGGGTACGGCGTGCCACACCGCGCGCCAGTCTTCGTCGAGCAGGCCGCGCTCGTAGAGGTGCTCGACGAGGGTGGCGTGCCCGCTCGGGTGGGCGGTCGTCACGTCAGCTCCCGTCTGCCGCGTGCTTGCTCGGCTTGGGAGGGACGCCGTCGGGGTTCGGCGGGGTGGGCGGCGGCGTCCATGGCTTGTCGGACGGCTTCCCGGCGTGCTTTCCGCCGTCGTCCATGGTGGTGCTCATCTGTACCTCCTGGTACGTGGTGCCGGATGCGGCGGGGTGGCGGTGCTCGCCCGCTGCGCCATCCCCGCCGCAGGTCGTGGGCAGCGGGCGGGGCTCAGGGGCGGCGCGTCGGGACGCGCTGCGGTCGGGTCTCTTGGAGCCAGGCCAGATCGGCGAGGACATCGTGAGGCTGGAGCCGGCAGGTACGGCAGCTGTAAAGATGGGTGGGCGCGTTCACGAGGGTCAGGCGCTCTGCGGCGCCGCATCCGGCGCATAGCGCCTTCTGGTCCGTCATGGGGTCCTCCGCTCGTACGCGCGGCGCAGGTGGTCGCGCAGGAGCCCGGGGTCCGTCAGCACACCGTCGCCATGGGGCGGGTACAGCCACGTCCGGCCGCGACCAGTCGCGCCGGGCGCCGGGCAGAGCAGCGCGCCGCCGCGCCCCACGCACACGGTGCCGCGCAGGTCCTCCCACTCCTCGGCCGCACCCGCCGGTACGAGGAACTCGACGGTCTGGCGGGGCTGGCAGTACAGCACGGGCCCGAGCGACACTGGCGTGTTGGCGAGCTCGTCCAGGGCGCGCATGCCGAGCGAGTCGATGGCGCGCAGGACGTCGAACCGTACGCCGAGCGGTACTTCGGCGAGATGGTCGGGGTTGTCGGCCCATGCGGTCAGGATGATCGACGGCGGGTCCATCACGGAGGCGAGCCACAGGGCGCTGGTGTTGATCCGGCTGCCTGCCGGGGCCTGAGCCGTCACGACGTCAACTCCCGTTCCTTGGGCTCCAGTACGGCGTACAGGGGCCGGATTCCGCGCTTCTGGGCGCACGCGCGGTGCGCGAACACGTGCCGGACGGTGCCGTCAGCGTCTTTGGCTTCGCGGACACACACGTCCGCGTCCCGTTTCGGGCAGTACTCGCAATTCTTCACAGGTTGCTCCCCGTCGGTCAGATGGCCAGGCTGGCGAAGCGTCAGGGGCTATCGTGTCCCCCCTCCACGTCCTCTAGAAGGCCCTTGCTGGGACTCTTAGAGGACGTATAAGGGACTTCCACTCACTCCGCCCTGTACCTAGGCTGGATGCAGCCCCATCGTCGGAGGACCACATGGCCCGTACACCTGGTAACACGAAACTCAAGGCCGCCCGCGTAGCGGCCGGGTACGCCACACAGCAGGCCCTCGCCAACGCCCTGAACGCCGCAGGCCCGCAATTGGGCTTGGGACACCTCGATGTGAGCGTGCGCCAAGTCCGGCGGTGGGAGTCGGACTCACCGCCATGGCCGCAGGCGCACTACCAGCGCGCGCTGCGCCACGTGTTGGGCCGGTCCATGGAAGAGCTGGGTTTCACTCCCACGTGGGGCGCGACCGGGTCCCCGCCGACCGCCGGACCACCTGTCCCGTCGGGGTTGGGAGCACCTGCCCCGACTGCTCTGCCGTTGCCCGGTGGCGCGGACGGGCACCAACCCGCGAGTGCTGCTGC
The DNA here is from genome assembly GCF_044765045.1 of Streptomyces sp. NPDC093546. Lineage (NCBI taxonomy): Bacteria > Bacillati > Actinomycetota > Actinomycetes > Kitasatosporales > Streptomycetaceae > Streptomyces > Streptomyces sp. NPDC093546. The sequence continues at coordinate 2,896 of NZ_JBIWJG010000018.1, forward strand.
GGACTACGCAATGATCACGGCGGCACACCGGCGCCTGTACTGGACGGTGCAGCCCGCCCACATGCATCCCACGGTGGTGGAGCACATGCGTCTGGGGACCGCCTTGATGGCAGAGACCACCGGCGTCGCCCGCATCACCCTCGCCAGGGCGCTCGCGGAAAGCAGCCTCATGGCGGGCCGCATCGAGTTCTTCGACTTGCAAGACGCAGGCGTAGCCGCCGACACATACGTCCGAGCGCTACAGGCCGCCGGCGAGGCGAACGACGCCCTTCTCGGGGCGGCCATCCTGGCACACACCGCCTTCATTCCGGGTTGGGCGGGCGAGCGGACCCGGGCCCAGGAGAGGATGTGCGCCGCACGCTCCTATGCGCGGCGCGGGCGGGCCGGCGCCGAGTTCCGCGCCTGGCTCGACGCGGTGGAGGCCGAGTGCGAAACGCGGTGTGGCAATCCACGGACAGCCCTGAACCTTCTCCAGCACGCCGAGGAGGTCCTGACGGCGGAAAGCGATGCGGACGCGGCCCCAACCCCTGAATGGATGGACTGGTTCTCTCCCATTCGTCTGGCGGCGTTCAAAGGGAACACCCAGATCCGAGCCGGTCACTACACGCAGGCGCGAACAACCCTTCTAGCGGTCTTGGACGAGTTGCCCGCCAGCGCAGGCAAACAACGGGCCGTCGTGCTCGGTGATCTGGCAGCCGTGGCCGCCGCCCAGCGCAACCCGGAGGAGGCCTGCGAGTGGGCCATGCAGGCGCTGGGTCAGCTCTCCGTCACCTGGTACGCCACCGGGATGGACCGCGTCCGGGAGGTGCGCACCGCGCTCCATCCCTGGAATGGGCATCCCCGCGTTACCGAGCTCGACGACGCGATGTTCGGCTGGCGCGCCACCGTCAGTGCTCTTCAGCGCTGAGCTTGGCGATCCTCTCGGGAAGTTCGGTGAGGCTGTCAATGCGCATGGTCGGCAGTCGCACGGCGTCCTCGCTAGTCCACTGGATGTGGGCCCACGGCCCGCGGCGGATGAGCGCGGTGCGCATCCCCGCGGCGATGGCTGGACGCACGTCGTTGTCCATCCGGTCGCCGACGTAAAGGGTCTCCTCCGGCGCGTATGGCACTGCCTCCGCGACGCGCACGAAGAACTCCGGATCGGGCTTGCTGGCGCCCCAGTCGTCCGATGTGCCGATGAGGTCGACATCGTCGGTGAACAGCCGACGCAGGATGTGCCCGGCCCGTACGGTCTGGTTGCCCGCGATGCCGAGCCACAGGCCGTCGGCGCGAAGCTGCGCGAGGGCGGGGCGCACGTCGGCGTAGAGGTCTTCCTCGCCGAAGCGTTCGGGCTGCCCCGCCTGCGCGCGCTTCTCGCGCTCGGCGTAGAGGTCGAAGCCGGGGCGGAACTTCTGGAAGGTCTCCCGGTAGTCACGGCCCTGGGCGATCACAGCGCCGAACACGGATGCGAAGGTGTGACGTGGCACACCCAACCAGTCAGCCCACGTGCCGTACTCCCGCGTCTCGTCCACCAGGCACTCACCGACGTCGAAGACCACTGCGCGAATCATGGCGGCAGCGTAAACGGGAGCCTGGCATGAAGAAAGTGCCACCTCCCGCGCAGCGGCGCAGCCGCGGAAGGTCAACGGTGGCGGATACCGCCGCACCTGCTGCGACAGCACCGAGGCACGAGAAGAGCGCGGAGCTGGGGGACCGTAAACCCCAACTCCGCGCTCGGCTCTGCGATTCTTCAGTTGCTCACACGTGGATACGTGGTGACCGTCCGACGGTGCGAGGCTGGCGCGACAGGACGTTCGCGCCGCCGGACGGAGCTCATGGGGAGGTGTCGGGACCGCGGCGGCGGCGACGGGAGGTTCCGTCGTCCCTTCCTTCAGGTCAAGAAGGGGACGGGTCTCCCTACCACCGCACTGGCTCGCACGCCGCCACGGTCCTCGATCTGGTCCGTCGCACCGACCACCCCTCATCCGGGCCGGTGTTCCGGACCGCGTACAGCGACAGACCTCCCGTCGGCCGCCGTACGCCGTCTGACGGGGCCTCAGTCCTCGCGCAGGGCGCGGACCGCCTCCTCGACGCGCTTGCCGTAGTCCGGGTCGGCGGCGTGGAAGTGGGCCAGGTTCTTCTCGATGACGTCGTCGCGGGAGACCTGGGACAGGCCGCCGGCGATGTTCGCCACCAGGCGCTGCTTCTCGTCCTCCGACATCAGGCGGTAGAGCTCACCGGCCTGGAAGAAGTCGTCGTCCTTGACGTGCACCGGGGCCGCGTGGGTGCCCGTGTAGCCGGCGACGGCCAGCGGGGCGGAGAGCGGCGCGTCGGTCTGTGCAGGACCGGCGTACGAGTTGGGCTCGTAGTTCTTGTCGTGGCGCGAGCCGTTGCGGGTGGCCATGAAGCCGTCCCGGCCGTAGTTGTCGGCGACCGCCGCCTTGGGGGCGTTCACCGGCAGCTGGGTGTGGTTGACACCGAGGCGGTAGCGGTGGGCGTCCGCGTAGGCGAAGAGGCGGCCCTGGAGCATCTTGTCCGGGGAGGGGCCGATGCCGGGAACGAAGTTGTTCGGCGAGAAGGCGGCCTGCTCGACCTCGGCGAAGACGTTGTCCGGGTTGCGGTCCAGGACCATCCGGCCGACGCGCTGCAGCGGGTAGTCGGCGTGCGGCCAGACCTTGGTGAGGTCGAACGGGTTGAAGCGGTAGTCCGCCGCCTCGTGCGCCGGCATGATCTGCACGTACAGGGTCCAGGAGGGGTTCACGCCGCGCTCGATGGCCTGGAGCAGGTCGGTCTGGTGCGAGTTCGCGTCCTTGCCGACCACCTCGGCGGCCTGCTCGGACGACAGGCAGCGGATGCCCTGGTTCGTCTTGAAGTGGTACTTGACGAAGAAGGCCTCACCCTGGGCGTTCGTCCACTGGTACGTGTGCGAGCCGTAGCCGTTCATGTGACGGTACGAGGCCGGGATGCCGCGGTCACCCATCAGCCAGGTGATCTGGTGCGTCGCCTCGGGGGCGTGCGCCCAGAAGTCCCAGACGTTGTCCGGCTCCTGCTTGCCCGTGAAGGGGTCGCGCTTCTGGGAGTGGATGAAGTCGGGGAACTTGATCGGGTCCTTGATGAAGAACACCGGGGTGTTGTTGCCGACGAGGTCGTAGTTGCCCTCTTCGGTGTAGAACTTCACCGCGAAGCCGCGCGGGTCGCGGACCGCGTCCGCGCCGCCCAGCGAGTCGGCGACGGTGGAGAAGCGGATGAAGAGCTCCGTGCGCTTGCCGACCTCGGAGAGGAAGTCCGCCTTCGTGTACGCGGTGACGTCGTCGGTCACCTCGAAGTAGCCGTACGCGCCGGAACCACGGGCGTGCACCACGCGCTCCGGGATGCGCTCCCGGTTGAAGCGGGCGAGCTTCTCCAGCAGGTGCTGGTCCTGGAGGAGGAGCGGGCCACCGACGCCGGCGGTGGCGGAGTTCTGGTTGTCGGCGACCGGGGCGCCGGACTCGGTCGTAAGCACGCGCTTCGACATGGTGACCTTCCGTGCGGGAGCTGCTGAGCGGTGTCAGGAGCGTAAATTCGCTTCCGATGAAACGTCAACAGTTTGTTGAAATGAAGGTGGTGAATCCGGGCCGCGGCTGCGCTTGGGCGCGACAGGACAGGTGTCAGCGCAGCCACGGCCCGGATGCCGGGGGGAGGGCCGTCAGGCCCTCGGGCGGAGCCGCGAGGGCTCCCGCCGGGTCAGACCTGCTGGCCGGAGAGGCGCTCGACGGCGCGCAGCAGGGCCGAGTGGTCCAGGCCACCGTCGCCCTGCGCGCGCAGGGAGGCGACGAGCTGGGCGACCACGGCGCCGACCGGGAGGGCCGCACCGACGTTGCGGGCGGCGTCGGTGACGATGCCCATGTCCTTGTGGTGCAGGTCGATCCGGAAACCGGGCTTGAAGTCGCGGTTGAGGAAGTTGTCCTTCTTGCGGGTCAGGACCGTGGAGCCGGCCAGGCCGCCGTTGAGGACGTCCAGGGCCGCGTTGAGGTCCACGCCGGACTTCTCCAGGAAGACCACGGCCTCGGCGCACGCCTGGATGTTGACCGCCACGATGAGCTGGTTGGCGGCCTTCACCGTCTGGCCGGAGCCGTGCGGGCCGCACAGCACGATGGTCTTGCCGAGGGCCTCGAGGATCGGCTTGGCCTCGTCGAAGTCGGCCTGCTCGCCACCGACCATGATCGAGAGTACGGCCTCGATGGCGCCGGCCTCGCCGCCGGAGACGGGGGCGTCCAGGACGCGGATGCCCTTGTCCTTGGCGTTCTTGGCCAGGTCGACGGAGGTCTGCGGGGTGATCGAGGACATGTCGATCAGCAGGGCGCCCGACTTGGCGTTCTCCAGGATGCCCTCGGGGCCGTACGCGATGGCCTCGACCTGCGGGGAGGCGGGCACCATCGTGATGACCACGTCGGCGTCCTTGACGGCCTCGGCGATCGAGCCGGCGGCCGTGCCGCCTGCCTTGGCCAGGCGGTCCAGCTTGTCCTGCTCCAGGGTGTAACCGGTGACCTGGTAGCCGGCCTTGATCAGGTTCTCGGACATGGGGGAGCCCATGATGCCGAGGCCGATCCACGCGATCTTGGGGAGATTGCTCATGAGGTGCCTCTCAAAAACTGATGGTGCGGGAAGAAGTCAGCGGGCCGCGCGGGCCTCGGCCGGGAGCCAGTCGAAGGACTCGGCGCTCGGGCGGTCGCCGGCCTTGTACTCCAGGCCGACCCAGCCGTCGTAACCGGCCTTCTTGAGCTGGTCGAGCAGCTCCTCCAGCGGCAGCGAGCCGGTGCCCGGCGCACCGCGGCCCGGGTTGTCCGCGATCTGGACGTGACCGGTCTTCGCGGCGTACGCCTCGATGACCTCGCCGACGTTCTCGCCGTTCATCGACAGGTGGTAGATGTCGAGGAGGAACTTGGCGTTGCCGAGGCCGGTGGCCTCGTTCACCTTGTCCACGACCTCGATCGCGGCCGGGGCGCTCACCAGCGGGTAGAGCGGCGACTCCGGCTTGTTGAGGGTCTCGACCAGGAGGATCGCCCCCACCCGGTCGGCGGCGCGGGCCGCGGCGACCAGGTTCTCCAGGGCGAGCTCGTCCTGGACGGCCGGGTCGACGCCGTCGACGCGGTTGCCGTAGAGCGCGTTGAGCGCCTTGCAGCCGACCGAGGCGGCGAAGTCCGCGGCCACGTCGATGTTGGCGCGGAAGCGGTCCGACTCCTCACCCGGGACGGACAGTGCGCCGCGGTCCGGGCCCGGAAGGGCGCCGGCGTAGAAGTTCAGGCCCACCAGCTGGGTGCCGGCGTCGTCCAGCGCCTTCTTCAGGGCGTCGAGTTCGCTCTGGTCGGGCGTGGGCGTCTCGATCCAGGGCCACCACAGCTCGACCGCGGTGAAGCCCGCCGCGGCCGCGGCCGCGGGGCGCTCCAGGAGCGGGAGTTCCGTGAAGAGGATCGACAGGTTCACATCGAAGCGCTGGTCCGTGTATCCCATGAGGGGTTCGGCGCTCCTTCCGTATTGCGGAAGTTCGTTTCTGCTTAACGGAAGATTGCCTGGCGGGAGGGACGGCTGTCAAGACCGGCACGCAAAACGGGCGCACAAAAAGGCGCCTTCCGGACGATGGCCCGGAAGGCGCCTGGGGATCCCTGTGCGGTTGTACGGAAAGACGGGGCCGGGGGAGCCCGGCGGAGGGGTTACAGCGCGTCGACGGCGCTCACCTTCCACCCCTCCGACGTGCGCGTGAGCGTCATCCGCACCCGGTTCAGATCCACCCGCGGCCCCGACACCTGGGTGCTCGTGGTGACCTGGTTCACGAAGAGCAGCACGACCGCCCGGTCCGGGGAGGCCGACACCACCGACACCGCCGGAGCGCCCCCGTCCGGCGGCTCCACCACCGACGCCTTCACCACGCCCCGGTACTTCTTCGCCGTCGGCGCCACCACGCTCGTGGTCGTCCTGCGGTACTCGTCGCGGAACGCGCCCGTCAGGCGGCTCCGCGCCGCCGCGAAGTCCTTCTCCAGGCGCCGGTGGTCGTACGACAGCACCACCGGCGCCGCCTCCCGCGCCGCCTGGGCCGCCTCCGCCCGCGCCCGGTCGGTGCCCCGCCCGTCCGCGTACGCCCGTACGAGCAGGGCCAGCGCGACCGCCCCCGCCACCAGGAGCACGGCGAGCGCGACGAGCAGCGCGGTGCGCCGGCGCCCCGGGGGCGCCCCCTCCGGGCCCTCCCAGTCGGGCGCCTCCCAGTCCGGCTCCGGCGGCGGCGCCTGTGCGCCCGGCTCCTCCCGCGCGCGCAGGGTGCGGGAGGACACCACGGCGGTGCCCGGGCCGGACCGATCGGCACGCTCGGTGCGTCTGGCCGCCGCGCGGGCGGCCGCCGACAGGGAGCGGCGGCCGGGGGAGCCGGCGCCCCGGCCCCGGATGGACGTGTTCGCCATGGGTTTCTCCTTTCGAGCCGGCATCAGCCGGTCATGCGCCGGTCATCAGCCGGTCATCAGCCGACGAACTCGACGCCGGACGTCAGCCAGCGCCCGTCCTCGCGTACGAGATCGAGCTGGAGCCGGTACGTACGGGCCTGGCCCTGCGGCGCGGCGGTGTTGGTGACCTTGGAGTCGGCGACGACCAGCACGCGCGCCGACCGCTCGTCGGCGCGGACGATGCCCGCCTCCAGCACCTGGCCTTCCGACACCGACTTGTTGGCGGCCACCAGCTTCGTCAGCTGAGCCGTCTGCGCCGCGAACTGCTCCTTGAACTCGCCCGTGGCCCCCTTCAGGACGTTGGCGCTGTCCCGCTGGTAGTGCCGGTAGTCGAGCGAGGTGAAGTTCAGCGCCGACTGGCGCGCGGCGGCGAGGACGTCCTGGCGGCGTTGCTCCTCGGTCCGCTGCTCGTACACCCGCACGCTCAGCCAGCCCGACGCGGCCGTCACCGCCACGGTCGCCACCGCGAGCGTGGCGGGCATGGCCCGGCCCCGGCGCGCGGCCCCGCGGAGCCGCCGCAGCGCGTGGGCGCAGCGCCGCCGCACGGCCCCTGTCATGCCATCGGTCCGACGAGCAGCCATTGCCAAGAGTCCTTTCCGAACACGCTCTGTTCGCCTCCCGTCGAGCCGATCTCGACGAGCCTTCCGCCCGGACCGGCGGCGGTGCCGGTCGCGGGGTCGTACGGGGTGACGTGCGCGGCCGGATCCGCGCCTCCGGAGCCGGAACTCCCCGGCCCCAAGGGCCCCGGCGCGTTCTGCGCGCCGCGCACCGAGGTCTTCGAGCCCCGTGGCGCCGAGCAGTGCGCCCGCGTGTTCGCCGGGCGCTCGCTCGTGTCGGCGGGGTCGCGGCGCTGCGTGCCGTAGCCCTGGCGGCAGGCCGGCGGGTCGTCGGCGCCGACGACGAGCCCGAAGTGGGTGGTGCCGTCGCCGGGGATCACCGTGTAGCTGCCGGCCACCACCACCGGGAAGGTGACCAGCGCCTGCTCGACGCCGGGCAGCCGGGCCACCGTGACCTGGCCGCCGCTGATGAGGTTGCCGAGCAGCACCGGCACATGGGGCCGGGTCGAGGTCAGCAGGGAGTCGAGCTCCTGGGCGGCGGGCGCGCCCGCGCCGATCAGGCGGCGGAGGTCGCCGTCGCTCGACTTCAGCTCGGCGGTCAGGGCCGCCAGGTCCTTGGAGAAGGCCTTGATGGCCGAGCCCTGGTCCGCCTGGGTCTTCAGGACCGTCCGCGAGTCCTCGATCAGCGCGATCGTCTGCGGGAGGGAGTCCGACGCCGACTCCACGAGCTTGTTACCGGAGTCCACCAGCCGGCTCAGCTCCGGGCCCGTGCCCGCGAACGCCTTGCCCAGCTCGTCGACCGTGATGCGCAGGTCCTCCTTGCCGACGGAGTTCACCAGCCGGTCCAGGCTCAGCACGAGCTCGGTCGCCGGCAGCGGTACGCGCGTGTCACGGCGCGGGATGGTGGAGCCGTCGCGCAGGTACGGGCCGCCCGCGCCGCGGGGCTGGAGGTCGACGTACTGCTCGCCGACGGCGGAACGGTTCGCAACGACCGCGACCGTGTCCGCCGGGATCCGCGCCCCGTCCTCGATGTCCAGCTCCACCGTGACCCCGTCGCCGCCGGTGAGCCGCAGCTCGCCCACCCGGCCCACCGGCACGCCCCGGTAGGTGACCTCGGCGCCCTCGAAGACGCCCCCGGAGTCGGCGAAGTCGGCGTGGACGCGGTAGCCGCGGTCGAGGATCGCGTCGACGAGCCCCGTGTACTGGGCGCCGACGTACGACACGCCGACGGCGGTCACGGTGGCGAAGGCGAGGAGCTGGGCCTTGACCGTACGGGTGATCACGGTTGCATCCCCTTCAGCAGCAGTTCCGCGAGCGCGATGTCGTACGAGGCCGCGTGCAGGCCCGCGTGCGCGCTCCCGTACGAGACCTGCGTACCGGTGCAGACCGGCGGGCAGAGCGGCTCCGGAGGGGCCGATGGGGCGGGCCCGCCCGGTGGACGCGGTGCGCCGCCGGGCACCTCCGGTACGCCCGGCGTGTCCGGAACCTCCGGCACCTCCGGCAGCCCGGGCGTCTCCGGGAGCCCCGGTACGCCCGGCACCTCCGGCAGACGGGGCGCGGCCGGCGGCTCGTCGTCGAGGTTTCCGTAGATGCTCGCCAGGTCCAGGTCGGCGGTGACCCCGAGGTTGACGTAGTCGCCCTTGATCGCGTCCACGGCGTTGCGCGGGAAGGGGTACGTCGTCAGCAGCTCCAGGGAGTTCGGCAGATCGTCGCCCGCCTTGTTCAGCTGCTCCAGGACCGGCCGCAGGCTGCGCAGGTTGGCCACCACGTCGGAGCGCGAGGCGTTGATCACCTGCGTGCCGGTGGTGCTCAGCGCCGACAGGGAGGTGAGCATCGCCGTCAGCTTGGTCCGCTGATCCGCCAGCACCTTCAGCGCGGGCGGCAGGGTGTCGACGGCCTGGGCGATGGTCTTCTTCTCCGCCGCGAGCCGCTGCGCGAGCCGGTCGAGGCCGGCCAGGGCGCGGACGATCTCGGCGCGCTGCGCGTCGAGCCCGCCGATGAAGGTGTCCAGCTCCTTCAGCAGCGACTTCACCCGGTTCTCACGGCCCTCCAGGGCCTTGTTGAGCTCCGTGGTGATCGTCTTGAGCTGGGCGACCCCGCCGCCGTTGAGCAGCGCCGACAGCGCGGACAGCACCTCCTCGATCTCCGGGTTGCGCCCGGAGCGCGACAGCGGGATCCGCGCCCCGTCCTTCAGCCGCCCGGCCGGCGCCGCTTCCACGGGCGCCGACAGCGCCACGTACTTCTCGCCGAGCATGCTGGTCTGGCGGAGCTCGGCGACCGCGTTGGCCGGGAGCTTCACCGCGTCGTCGACGCGCAGCCGCACGCGCGCGTGCCAGCCGTCGAGCTCGACCTTCTCGACCGCGCCCACGGTCACGTTGTTCACCTTCACCGCGGACTGCGGCACCAGGTCCAGGACGTCCCGGAACTCGACCGTGACGCGGTACGCGTCGCCGTCGGCGGCCGCGCCGCCCGGCAGGCCGACGTCGTACAGGCCGTCGAAGCCGCAGCCCGACAGCAGCAGCGAACCGGCGGCCGTCCACACGACGGCGGTCACCCGCGGCGCCCTCATGCCTTCGCCTCCAGGATCCCGCCGAGCGTCCGGTCGACCGGGCCGCTCCCGGCGACCGGCGCCGCGGACGTCAACGGCTCCGGCAGCGAGTCGAACAGCCGCTTGAGCTCCGCGCAGTCCTTCGCCTTCGCCTCGCCCGCCGTGGAGAGCAGGGAGCACAGCAGCGAGGCCGGGTCCTGGGGATGCTCGGGGTTGTTGCGGGTGTCGAGGGTCCCGGAGGAGGGGTTGTAGGCGTTCTGGAGGTTCGACAGGCCGGTCGGCGCCACCTCCAGCAGCTCCGCGAGCGCGGCGCGCTGGGTGACCAGCACCTTGGTGACCTTGGCGAGCCCCTCCACGTTCGTGGTCAGCGCCTTCTTGTTGTCCCGTACGAACGCGGAGACGTCGGCGAGCGCCACGCCCAGGTGCCGCAGCGCGGCCGCCAGGTCCTTGCGCTCGGCGGCGAGCTGGTCGGCGACCTGCGCCAGGCTGTCGTTGAACGACCGCACGCTCTTGTCGTCGGCCGCCAGCGCCGCCGTGAACACCTGGAGGTTGCGGACGGTGGAGAACAGGTCCTGCCGGCCGTCCGACAGTGTGGTCACCGCCAGGGACAGGTCCTCCACCGTCCGGTGCAGCTGGGCGCCCTGCCCTTCGAGGGTGTCCGCGCTCACGCCCAGCAGCCGGGAGAGGGACCCGTCCTGGTTCGCGCCGCGCGGGCCGAGCGCCTCCGCCGTCGTGTGCAGGCTGTCGAAGACGCGGTCCAGCTCGACGGGCACGGCCGTCCGCTCCTCCGGGATGACGTCGCCGTCGCGAAGCCGCTCGCCGCCCCGGTACACCGGAAGCAGCTGGACGTAACGGTCGCTGACGACGGAGGAGTTGATGATCGCGGCCCGGGCGCCGGCCGGGACCGCGCGCTCGGAGTCGTACTCCAGAGTGACCCGCACCCGCCGGCCCTCCGGGGCGATCTCCTTCACCTCGCCGATGCGCACGCCCAGCACCCGGACGTCGGAACCCGGGTAGATGCCGACCGTGCGCGGGAAGTACGCGGTGACGCGGACCGGCTCCGAGCGGGGCCAGAGCACCACGGTGGCGGCGGCGACGACCGCGAGGGCGACGGCGAGGGCCAGGACTCGACGCGTCTTCATGACGAACCTCCCGTGCGCGGGACCACCGGGGCGGCGACCATGTTCTGGATGTAGCTGTCGAACCAGCGGCCGTTGCCGAGGGTGTTGGTGAAGACCCGGACGTACGGCGCCATGAGCTTGATGGAGCGGTCCAGGCTCGCCTGGTTGCGTTCGAGCATCGCCACCACCTGGTTCAGGCCCTCCAGGGCCGGGCCGATCTCCGCCTTGTTGTCCCGGACCAGGCCCGAGAGCTGGATGCCGAGGGCGGCGGAGCTCTTGAGCAGCGCGTGGATCGCCGCCCGGCGCCGGGCGATCTCCGTGAAGAGCGCGTCGCCGTCCTTGACGAGCTTCGAGAACTCGCCGGAGCGCGCGGCGAGCACCCCGCTCACCCCGTTGGCGTGGGCGAGCAGCTCGCGCAGCTGCTGGTCGCGGGAGGCGACCGTGCGGGAGATCCGCGACAGGCCCTCCAGGGACGCCCGCACCTCGGCGGGGGAGTCCTCGAAGGTGGCGGAGAGGGTGTCGAGCGCCTTGGCCAGCCGCTCCGTGTCGACCTGCTCGGTGGTGGTCGTCAGATCGCTGAAGGCCGCGACGACGTCGTACGCCGGAGTCGTACGGCTCAGCGGGATCTCGCTGCCGGGCGCCAGCTGCCCGGACCCCTTCGGCTCCAGGGCGAGGTACTTCGCGCCGAGGATCGTCTTGATGCGGATGGCGGCCCCGGTGCGCGTACCGAACGCGGGGTCGCCCTTGACCCGGAACACCACCTTGACGTGGTCGCCGTCCAGGTCCACCTCGTCGACCTTGCCGACCTTCACCCCGGCGATGCGCACCTCGTCGCCGGGCTTGAGGCCGCCCGCCTCCGAGAAGGCGGCGCTGTACGTCTCGCCGTCACCGATCAGCGGCAGGCTGTCGGCGTTGAAGGCGGCGACGGTGAGGAGGGCCAGGGCGGTGAGGCCGGCCGCGCCGATGGTGACGGGGTTGCGGTCGCGGAACGGGATCATGCGGGGTTTCATGAGCACCTCGCCCGGGCGACGTGGAGCTCGGGGGTGATGACCTCCCGCGTCTTCGGCAGCACGATCCGGCCGTCGAAGTCGCAGAGGTAGAAGTTGAACCACGAGCCGTACGACGCGGTCCTCGTCAGTTTGTTCAGCTTGTTCGGCAGCCGCTTCAGCACGCCCTCCACGGTCTTCTCGTTCTCGTTCAGCGTTCCGGTGAGCTCGGTCAGTTCGGCGATGTCGTCCTTCAGCGGCGGCCGGGCCTCCGCGAGCAGGCCGGAGGTGGCCTCGGTCAGGTTGTTGATGTTCACCAGGGACTCGCCGATGGGCTTGCGGTCGGCGGCCAGTCCGGAGATCAGCCGCTGGAGCTGCTGGATCAGCCCCGAGAAGCGGGCGCCGCGCTGGTCGAGCGTCGCCAGCGTGGTGTTGAGGTTGTCGATCACCGAGCCGATCAGCCGGTCGCGGTCGGCGAGCGTGGTGGTGAGCGACGCCGTGTGCGCGAGGAGGCTGTTGACCGTGCCGCCCTCGCCCTGGAGCGTCTTGATGATCTCGGTGGCCAGCTGGTTGACGTCCTTCGGGCTGAGCGCCGCGAACAGCGGCTTGAAGCCGTTCAGCAGCGCGTTGAGGTCCAGCGCGGGCTGGGTGCGGGCGAGGGGGATGGTGCCCCCGGGCCGCAGCCTGGTGCCGTCGCCGGCGCCCTCCGTCAGCGCGATGTAGCGCTGGCCGACCAGGCTGCGGTAGCGGATGACGGCGCCGGTGCTCGTCAGCAGCGGCCGGTCCCGGGTGACGGTGAAGGTCACCTCGGCGAGCGTGCGGTCCTTGATCTCGATCTCCTCGACCTCGCCGACGCGTACGCCCGCGACCCGGATGTCGTCACCCTCCTCCAGGCTGGTGACATCGCTGAACACCGCCTTGTACGTGTGCTCGGGGGTGAAGGAGATGCCGACGATGGTCGCCGCCAGCACCGTGGTCGCCAGGACCGTCACCACCGCGAACAGACCGAACTTGATCAGCGGCGCCGCGGCGCTGCGCGCGTTCTTCACCGGGCTCATGCGACGCTCACCGCCGTCCCGCGCGCCATCGGTCCGAAGAGCAGCGTCGCCACCGCCGGCACCTCGTCCGCCGGTACGCCCATCACGGGCGCGACCAGCGCGCCCACGGCACGCTGCTCGGCGGCCGTGGCGGACGACTGGCGGGCGCCCGGCCCGCCGTGGCCGGGGTGCGCGTCGCGCGTGCCGTCGTCGAGCTTGGTGTGCCCGGCCGGGACCTGAGGCCCGGGGAGCCCCCGGCAGTCCGGGCCCGACCGCTCGCGGTAGCGGGGCTCCTCGCCGGGTGCGTAACCCGGCCGCTGGCGGACGATTTCCAGGGTGATGCGCATCTTCCCGCCTCTGAAGGTCTCTTCGGCCGCGGCCTCCTGCCTCACCAGCCCCTTGAGAAGGCACGGGTACTCGGGCGCGTAACGGGCGAACAGCGCCAGGGTGGGGCGGGAGACGCGGCCCAGGGTGATGAGCCGTTCGCCGTTGTCGTCGAGGAAGCCCTCCGCGGTGCCGGAGACCGTGGCCGTGGAGGTGAACAGGGCGGCCAGCTGGTCCTGCTTCTCGACGATCGTGCGGCTGGTGGTGAGGGTGTTGCGCAGGATGCGCAGCAGATCGGGCGCCGCGTCCCCGTACACCTCGGCCACGTCGGCGAACCGCGTGATGTTCTCCTTGATGGACGGCATGTGCGGGTTGAGGCGGCGCAGGTAGTCCTCGACGCGGACGAGGTTGTCGCCGATGCGGTCGCCGCGCCCCTCCAGCGCCGTCGCGAACGCCGACAGCGTCGCGTTCAGCTCGGCGGGCCGTACGGTGCGCAGCAGCGGCAGCAGGTCGTTCATCAGCTGCTGCACCTCGATGCCGACCTTGGTGCGGTCCTGGGTGATGACGTCCCCGGCGCGGATGGGCCGGCCCGCCGGCCGCCCCGCAGGCGCGACGAGATCGACGTACTTCTCGCCGAACAGCGTCTTGGGCAGCAGCCGCGCGTGCACGTTCGCCGGGATGCGCGCCGTGTGCTCGGGCTTCAGCGCGATGTCGAGCACCGCCTTCTCGCCGTCGGCCCGTACGTCCCTGACCTCGCCCACCAGCAGGCCCCGCAGTTTGACGTCGGCGCGCGGCTCCAGCTGGTTGCCCAGGGTGTCCGCCTCCAGCGTGATCCGCACGACGGAGGTGAAGACCTGCTGGTAGACGGCGACGGTGAGGGAGAGGAGGAGGGCTATGACGACGAGGAAGACGACCCCGTACAGCCGCAGTTTCAGCACGTTGACAGGTGTGGCCATCGGTCCCTACCCCGCGATCCGTACGGTCGTGCCGGCGCCCCAGATCGCCAGGCTCAGGAAGAAGTCCAGGACGTTGATCGCCACGATGGACGTGCGCACCGCGCGGCCGACGGCGACGCCGACCCCGGCCGGGCCGCCGCGCGCGTAGTAGCCGTAGTAGCAGTGCACCAGGATGATCACGACCGCGAAGACGATCACCTTGCCGAACGACCACAGCACGTCGACCGGCGGCAGGTACTGCTGGAAGTAGTGGTCGTACGTCCCCGCCGACTGGCCGTAGTAGCCGGTGGTGATGGTGCGGGCCGCGAAGTACGAGGACAGCAGGCCGACGACGTACAGCGGGACGACGGCGACGAACCCGGCGATCATGCGGGTGGTGACGAGGAAGGGCAGCGACGGTACGCCCATGACCTCCAGGGCGTCCGTCTCCTCGCTGATCCGCATCGCGCCGAGCTGCGCCGTGAAGCCCGCGCCGACGGTGGCGGAGAGCGCGAGCCCGGCGACGAGCGGGGCGATCTCGCGGGTGTTGAAGTACGCGGAGAGGAACGCCACGAAGTTCGACGTGCCGAGCTGGTTGAGCGCCGCGTATCCCTGGAGGCCCACCTCGGTGCCGGTGAAGAAGGAGAGGAACGCGATGACGCCCACGGTGCCGCCGACGACGGCGAGCGCGCCGCGCCCGAAGCTCACCTCGGCGAGCAGCCGCAGGATCTCCTTCTTGTAGCGGCGCAGGGTGCGGCCGGTCCAGGCGAGCGACCGGCCGTAGAAGGCGAGTTGGGCGCCCAGCTCCTCCAGGCGGTGCAGCAGAGCCATGCGATCACCCCTTCTGCGGAACGACTTGGAAGTACACGGCGGTCAGCACGAAGTTCGTCACGAAGAGCAACATGAAGGTGATCACCACGGACTGGTTCACGGCGTCCCCCACACCCTTCGGGCCCCCCTTCGCCGTCAGCCCCTTGTACGAGGCGACGATCGCCGAGATCGCGCCGAAGACCAGGGCCTTGAACTCGGCGGCCCACAGGTCCGAGATCTGCGCGAGGGAGGTGAAGGAGGCGAGGTACGCGCCCGGCGTGCCGTTCTGGAGGACGACGTTGAAGAAGTAGCCGCCCGCGACGCCGACGACGGAGACCAGGCCGTTGAGGAGCACCGCGACCAGCATCGAGGCGAGGACCCGCGGGACGACGAGCCGGTGGATCGGGTCGATGCCCAGCACCTGCATCGCGTCGATCTCCTCGCGGATCTTGCGCGCCCCGAGGTCCGCGCAGATCGCGGTGCCGCCCGCGCCGGCGATCAGCAGCGCCGTCACGATGGGCGACGCCTCGCGCAGGACGGCGAGGACGGAGGCGGCGCCGGAGAACGACTGGGCGCCCAGCTGCCGGGTGAGGCTGCCGATCTGGAGGGCGATGACCGCGCCGAAGGGGATCGAGACCAGGGCGGTGGGGAGGATCGTCACACTCGCGATGAACCACGCCTGCTGGATGAACTCCCGCACCTGGAAGGGGCGGCGGGGCAGCGTGCGCAGCACGTCCAGGGCCAGCGCGAAGAGGCTGCCGGACTGGCGCAGGGCGCCGATCGGGGAGAGGCTCACTCGGCCACCGCCTCCTTCACCGCTGTCTCGCGCTCGGCGATGGCCTGCCAGCGCTCCGGCCGGTCGATCCCGGCGCTCGGCAGCAGCCGGGGCGTCAGAGGCGTCGGGGCGTCGTCGCCCGACGCGTCGATCTGGGCCAGCTCCTGCTCGACCTGCGCGGCGTCCTTCTCCTCCGCCATGCCGATCGGGCCCTGCATGCGGCCGTTCAGGAACTGCCGTACGACCGGTTCGGTGCTGGTCAGCAGCTTGTCGCGGGGGCCGAACATCACCAGCTCGCGGCGGAAGAGCAGCCCGATGTTGTCGGGGACCTGGCGGGCCGAGGCGATGTCGTGCGTGACGATCAGGAACGTCGCGTCGATCTGGGCGTTGAGGTCGACGATCAGTTGGTTGAGGTAGGCGACCCGGACCGGGTCGAGGCCGGAGTCCGGCTCGTCGAAGAGGATGATCTCCGGGTCCAGGACCAGCGCCCGGGCCAGCCCGGCGCGTTTGCGCATGCCGCCGGATATCTCGCCGGGAAGCTTCTCCTCGGCGCCGATCAGGCCGACCATGTCCATCTTCTCGAGGACGACGCGCCGGATCTCGCTCTCGGACTTGCGGGTGTGCTCGCGGAGGGGGAAGGCGATGTTGTCGTACAGGTTCATCGACCCGAACAGCGCGCCGTCCTGGAACAGCACCCCGAAGAGCTTCCGCACCTCGTAGAGGTCGTGCTCGCGGAGGGTGGTGATGTCCTGGCCCGCGATGCGGATCGAGCCCCGCTCGGGCCTGAGCAGCCCGACGAGCGTCTTGAGGAAGACCGACTTGCCCGTGCCCGAGGGGCCGAGCATCACCGAGATCTCCCCGGCGGGCAGTGTCAGCGAGACGTCCTGCCAGATGACCTGGTGGCCGAAGGACTTCGTCAGCCCTTCCACGCAGATCTCGACACCCATCCGGTTCACCCTTCAGCCCGTGAGCAGCTCCGACATCTGCTCTACGGGGAGGGGCGGGGCGTCCGTCGCGCGGAACCGGAGTTTTTTCCGGAGGGCTTCTCCGTCAGGGGGTGGGGAGCCCGATGTCCGAGGTCGGTACGGGTACGGGGAGCCCCACCGGCGGGAGGGGCAACTCCGGAACGCGGAGCTCCGGGACCTCGGCGACCTTCGTGACCTCCGGGACCTCGGGAACCCCGGGGAGCGGCGGAACCTTCGGCAGCGTCGGTGTGGGCAGCGGCAGGGACGGCAACGGCGGCCGCGGCGGAGCCGTACGGTCCGCAGGTGTCCTCTCCGCAGGTGTCCTCGTGGAGGGCGCCGACGTGGGCGTGGGCGTGGGGGAAGCCGACGGGGGCGGTTGGAGGGGGGCGCGGACGCTCGGGGCCTTTGAGGTCACCGGGGCCGAAGCGGGCCGCTCCCGGGCCGGCCGGTCCTGAACGTGCGGCAGTACGAACCCGGCCACGGCGAGGGTCGCGGCGGTCGAGGCGGCCGCCACCGCCACCTGCGTGGAGCGCGGGCGGCCGCGCCCGCAGAGCCACAGCAGCAGCCCCAGGGTGGCGGCGAGCGAGTTGCGCAGGGTGCGGCGGGCGCGGGCGAGCAGCGACTCGACCGTGCGGTAGCTCAGGCCCATCTTGTGCGCGACCTGCCCGACGTCCAGGTCCTCGGACTTCAGCCAGAGGGCCTCCGCCTGGCGCGCGGGCAGCTCCCCGCTCCGTACCGCGAGCCACCTCGCCTCGGCGCGGTCGCACACCAGCTCGTCGACCGGCGCCGGGCCGGGCGGGACCAGCGCGGCGGCCCGGCCGGGGTCGGCGTCGCGGTGGACCTGGCGGTACCGGTCGACGCACAGCCGCATCGTGACCGTGGTCAGCCAGGCGCCGAGGCGCTCGTCGTCGAGGTGCGGCTGCTCGGCGGCGCGCAGCATCGCCTCGTGCACGGCGTCCTCGGCGTCCTCCAGGCTCATGGACCTGCGCCGGGCCACCTTGAGCAGGTGCTCGCGGTGGCTCCACGCCCGCTGCCAGCGGTCATCGGACACGTCCGTTCCCATGAGGGCCCCTTCGCGCTACCCGCCGGTACCTGCCGCCCGGCGGGCGCGACATTACCGCCCGGTATCCGGAATTGTGGAGGGGGCTGCGGGCATCGAGTCCTGACCGTTGCCGAGCGGCGGACCTGGGAGGACGGCATCGGCATCCGGAAGCGGAAGATCTGATTCCGAAGCCGGGGCATCGGGTGCTTCCACCGTGGCCGTCGGCCGCGGCCGGGCCGGCTCCGACGGCTCCGAGGGCCGCGACGGCTGCGCACGCTGCGGCGGTACGGGTCCGGACCCGGCCTTCGAGGAGCCGCCCGGCCGCGCCGGGCCGGGGGAGCGGGCCGGCTCCGGCGACGGCGTACGGGAGGGCTCCGGGTCCACCACGGGACCCGCGACCACCACGGGGTCCCCGCCGAGGAAGTACGCGTACCAGGCCCTGACCGTCCGCAGGTACGCCGTCGAGTGGTTGTAGCCGAGGATCGCCCGGTCCAGGTCGGACGGGTCGGCCAGGTCGCGCCCGCCCGCGCAGAGGTAACGCCCGGCGGCCAGCGCCGCGTCGTGGATGTTCCCGGGGTCGGCGCGGCCGTCGCCGTTGCCATCGGCGCCCCAGGCGGCCCAGGTCGACGGGATGAACTGCATCGGCCCCACCGCGCGGTCGTACACCGCGTCCCCGTCGTACGCCCCGCCGTCCGTGTCCCTGATCAGCGCGAAGCCGTTGCCGTCGAGCCGGGGGCCGAGGATCGGCCGCACCGTCGTGCCGTCGGCGGTGAGGCGTCCGCCGCGCGCCTGGCCCGACTCGACCTGGCCGATCGCCGCGAGCAGCTGCCAGCGCAGCCCGCACCCCGGGGCGCTGCCCGCGAGCGCCGTCTCGGCGTGCCGGTAGGCGGCCAGCACCGCGGCGGGCAGCGTTCCGCCGAGGCCGCCCGAGCCCGTGCTCGTACCGGTGGCCGGGCCCGCGGGGGCGGCCGTCCCCTTCCCCGCCCGCAGCGGCGGGAGCTCCGTGCGGTACGGCGAGTCGCCCGTCACGCTCGGCCCCGCCGTGACGCGGCCGCGCCCGCCGGACTCCTCCGTGGCCGAGGCCACCGCTCCGGGAGCCTGCGAGGCGGTCAGCGCCGCCATCGCCGCCGCCGCGAGCGCCGTGCCCCTGACGGCTCTTCCCTTGTGTCCGCGTTCCGTCACCGCGTACGCCCCTTCCTGCCCTTTCCGTCCTGTCACCGGCTCTACGGGGCGAAGGGGCCGGTCCGTCGCACGGAGGAGGCGATTTTCGGGACCGGGCGGCGGAAGGCGGCCGGGCGGGCCTTACCGTGGGGGCATGCAGCGACTGAGAGTGGAGTTCACGACCGAGCCGTTCGACCTGGACGAGGCCCCCGCGCACGCGCTGGTGGCGCGCGAGGTCATCGAGGCGGCCGACCTGGACGCCGTGGACGTGGGACCCTTCGGCAACACCGCCGAGGGCGGCGCGGACGCGGTGCTCACCGCCGTCGACGCGCTCCTGCGACGGGCTCTCGGCGCGGGCGCCACCCGGGTGTCGCTGCAGGTCAACGTACTCGGCGACGCCGGAGAGGACGACAAGTGACCGAGCCGGGAGATCACCCCCTGGTCACCGCGGTGAAGCCGCTGGTGGACGCGATGGGCGCCGAGATACTGACCCCTCAGCAGGCCGCGGCCGACGACGTCGTCCTCACCTGGGAGGGCGAGGAGATCCTCGCCGTACGGCTTCCGCAGCTCGCCGACTCGCTGGAGCGCATCCTGGCGGCGATGGAGCGGCGCCACGGCATGCCGCTGTCCGCGCTGGACCGCAAGACGAAGCAGTCGGTGGTCCGTACGCTGGAAGCGCGCGGCGCCTTCTCGGTGCGGCACGGCGTGGAGACGGTGGCGAACGCCCTCGGCGTCAGTCGTTTCACCGTCTACAACTACCTGAACAGGGAAAACGCCGCGAAGAGTGAGTAGCTGAACACACTCGGTAGAAAGCCGCCGTCCGCATGTCGGGACGGCGGCTTTTGTGTCCCCGAAGTTTCAACAAAGTGTTGACGGGGCGTTGGCGGAGGGCGTTAGCTATCCGCAGCCCGTCAAAGCACAGCGAAAAACAGCCACGGAGGCTCCCGTGACCTCGAGTTCACAGCGCCTTTCGGGGGACGACAGCACCCCCGAGACCCCCGCGGGCCTCACCCGGTTCAACACCTCGGCGGACAGCGACGCGCTCGCCGCCCTGCACGAGGTGTGCGCCAGTTCGGCGTGGGGCAGCAAGCTGCTGGCCCAGCGCCCGTACGCCACCACCGAAGCCCTCCTCCTCGCCAGCGACGCCGCCATGGCCGAGCTCACCGCGGAGGACCTGGCCGAGGCGATGGCGGGGCACCCGCCGATCGGCCGCCCGAAGCCTGGTGACCCCACCTCCTCCCGGGAGCAGAGCGGGATGGCCGGCGCCTCCGAGGCGCTCAAAGCGGAAATGCTCGAGCTGAACCTGGCCTACCAGGAGAAGTTCGGGCACGTCTTCCTGATCTGCGCCACCGGCCGGACCGGAGAGCAGATGCGCGACGCGGTCCGCGAGCGGATCGAGAACTCGCCCGAGCAGGAGCGGGAGATCGTCCGCACCGAACTGGGCAAGATCAACCGCATCCGCCTGACCCGTCTCGTAGAGGAAGCACACGCATGAGCACGGAAACCACCGCCTCGGTGTCCACGCACATCCTGGACACCAGCATCGGTCGCCCCGCCGAGGGCGTCGCCATCTCCCTCGCGGCCCGCAGCGGCTCCGGCGCGGAGTGGGTGGCGCTCGGCGGTTCGCGGACCGATGCGGACGGGCGCTGCAAGGACCTGCCGGCCCTGCCGGAAGGCACCACCCACGTACGTCTCGACTTCGAGACCGAGGCGTACTTCGACAAGAAGCAAGCCGAGGCGCAGCAGGACGCCCCCCGCGTAAGGGACAGCGGCGCGTTCTTCCCGGAGGTGGCGATCACGTTCGCCGTCGTACCGGGCGAGCACTACCACGTACCGCTGCTGCTCAACCCGTTCGGCTACTCCGTTTACCGAGGGAGCTAGCAGACACATGCCCACGATTCTCGGCCAGAACCAGTACGGCAAAGCAGAGAACCGCGTCGTCAAGATCACGCGGGACGGCGACACCCACCACATCAAGGACCTGAACGTCTCGGTCGCCCTCTCCGGCGACATGGACGAGGTGCACTACTCGGGTTCGAACGCCAACGTCCTGCCGACCGACACCACCAAGAACACGGTGTACGCGTTCGCCAAGGAGTACGGCATCGAGTCCGCCGAGCAGTTCGGCATCCACCTCGCCCGTCACTTCGTGACGTCGCAGGAGCCGATCCACCGGGCGCGCATCCGCATCGAGGAGTACGCCTGGGAGCGCATCGAGACCTCGGACGCCAACTCCAAGTTCATCGGCGCCGACGAGGTCAAGCACTCCTTCGTCCGCAAGGGCCAGGAGACCCGCGTCAGCGAGATCACCTACGACGGTGAGAACTGGCAGGTCATCTCCGGTCTGAAGGACCTGGTCGTCATGAACTCCACCAACTCGGAGTTCTGGGGCTACGTGAAGGACAAGTACACGACCCTCCAGGAGGCGTACGACCGCATCCTGGCGACCCAGGTCTCCGGCCGCTGGCGGTTCAACTGGACCGACGACGAGCAGCGGATGCCCAACTGGGAGAAGTCCTACGAGCAGGTCCGCAAGCACATGCTCCAGGCCTTCGCGGAGACCTACTCCCTCTCGCTGCAGCAGACGCTGTACCAGATGGGCGCGCGCATCATCAACAACCGGTCGGAGATCGACGAGGTGCGCTTCTCCCTGCCGAACAAGCACCACTTCCTGGTCGACCTCGAGCCGTTCGGGCTCAAGAACGACAACGAGGTCTACTTCGCGGCCGACCGCCCGTACGGCCTGATCGAGGCCACCATCCTGCGGGACGGCGTCGAGCCCCAGATCCCGGTCGACATGACCAACCTCTGAGCCAGGCCGCTGACCGCCCCGCTCGACCGACCCCGGTCGGGCGGGGCGGCACCGGACCGGAGGGACCAGCAATGGCACAGCCTGCAGGGCCGGCATCCGAAGGCCCGTGTTCCACCTCGCCGGACACCACCGCGCCGCCCGGTGCCGCCCCGGAGGTGCTCACCTCCGCGGCCCACCGCGCACCGAAGAGCGCCGCCGGACCGGACGGCGTCGACTGCCACCCCGTCGACGAGAAACTGCCCTTCTCGCGGCTCGTCCCCGCCGCGCTCCAGCACATCGCCGCCATGTACGCGGGTGTCGTCACCCCTCCGCTCATCATCGGGCAGGCCGTCGGCCTGGACGCGGCCGGCATGACCCGCCTCATCGCCGCGAGCCTGCTCATCGCGGGGCTCGCGACCATCCTCCAGACCATCGGCATCACCAACGTCGCCGGAAACCGGCTGCCGTTCGTGAACGCCGCCTCCTCCGCCGGCATCGCGCCGATGCTCGCCATCGCCGAGACCAGCGCCCCCGGCCATCAACTGCCCGCCATCTACGGCGCGGTGATGGTCGCCGGAGTCTTCTGCCTCGCCGTCGGGCCCTTCTTCGGCCGGCTCCTCCGCTTCTTCCCGCCCCTGGTCACCGGCGTCGTCATCACCCTCATCGGGGTGACCCTGATGCCCGTACCGGTCGGCTGGGCGCAGGGCGGGGACGCGCACGCCGCCGACTTCGGCGCCATGAAGTACCTGGCGCTCGCCGCCTTCACGCTCGTCGTGATCCTGCTCTTCCAGCGCTTCGGCAGGGGCTTCGTCAAGCAGATCGCCCTGCTGCTGGGCCTGTTCATCGGCACGCTCGCCGCGATCCCCTTCGGGATGGCCGACTTCACCTCGCTGCGCGAGGCACCGGTCGCCGCGCTGCCCGCGCCCTTCGCCTTCGGCGCGCCCGAGTTCCAGCCCGCCGCGATCCTCTCCCTGTGCATCGTGATGCTGGTGCTGATGACCGAGTCCAGCGCCGGCATGCTCGCGCTGGGCGAGATCTGCGAGCGGCGCACCGACGGGAAGACCATCACCCGCGGCCTGCGCACGGACGGCATCGCCACCCTCATCGGCCCCGTCTTCGGCGGGTTCCCGACCTCGGCCTTCGCCCAGAACGTCGGAGTCGTCTCCCTCACCCGCGTACGCAGCCGCTACGTCGTCGCGGTCGCGGGCGGCGCGCTGCTCGTCCTCGGCGCCTTCCCGGTGCTCGGCGCGGTCGTCTCGCTGGTCCCCATGCCCGTCCTGGGGGGTGCCGGTATCGTGCTCTTCGGTTCGATCGCGGTCAGCGGCATCCGTACGCTCTCCGAGGCCGGACTGGACGACAGCTCCAACATCATCCTGGTGGCCGTCGCACTCGGAGCCGGCATCATCCCGCTCGCCGCGCCCACCTTCTACGCCGGATTCCCCGCGTGGGCACAGACCGTGCTCGGCTCCGGGATCAGCGCGGGCGCGCTCGTCGCGGTCCTGCTCAACCTGTTCTTCCACCATCTCGGCACCCGGAGCCGTCACGCGGCCCCGGCACTCAAATCCTCCTAGGGTCCTGCCGTGCCCACACCGCCACTGAACGAAGAAGGAAGCACCATGGCACCTTCGGCAGCCCAGCGCATCGTGATCGAGAACTGCGCGATCGCGACCGTCGACGCCAATGACACCGAGTACGCCTCGGGTCACCTCGTCATCGCGGACAACAGGATCGAGTCGATCGGAGCAGGAAAGGCCCCCGAGGGCCTGGAGAACGTGGTCCGGCGCATCGACGCCACCGGCCACCTCGTCACCCCCGGCCTGATCAACACGCACCACCACTTCTACCAGTGGATCACCCGTGGCCTGGCCACCGACCACAACCTCTTCAACTGGCTCGTCGCCCTCTACCCGACGTGGGCGCGCATCGACGAGCAGATGGGGTACGCGGCCGCCCAGGGCTCCCTGGCCATGATGGCCCGCGGCGGCGTCACCACCGCCATGGACCACCACTACGTCTACCCGAAGAACTCCGGCGACCTGTCCGGCGCCATCATCAAGGCCGCGTCCGAGATGGGCGTCCGCTTCACGCTGGCCCGCGGCTCCATGGACAAGAGCGAGAAGGACGGCTTCCTGCCGCCCGACTTCGCCGTCGAGACCACCGAGGGTGCGCTCGCCGCGACCGAGGAGACCGTCAAGAAGCACCACGACGCCTCCTTCGACGCGATGACCCAGGTCGCCGTCGCGCCGTGCTCCCCCTTCTCCGTCTCCACCGAGCTGCTCCGGGAGGGCGCCCAGCTCGCCCGCCGCCTCGGCGTGCGCATGCACACCCACGGCTCGGAGACCGTGGAGGAGGAGAAGTTCTGCCACGAGCTCTTCGGGATGGGCCCCACCGACTACTTCGAGTCGACCGGCTTCCTCGGCGAGGACGTGTGGATGGCGCACTGCGTCCACATGAACGACTCCGACATCGCGGCCTTCGCCCGCACCAAGACCGGCGTCGCCCACTGCCCGTCGTCCAACGCCCGCCTCGCCGCCGGCATCGCCCGCGTACCGGACATGCTGAAGGCCGGCGTCCCGGTCGGCCTCGGCGTCGACGGCACCGCCTCCAACGAGTCCGGTGAGCTCCACACCGAGCTGCGCAACGCCCTGCTGATCAACCGTCTCGGCGCGCACCGCGAGGCGGCCCTGAACGCCCGTCAGGCGCTGCGCCTCGGCACCTACGGCGGCGCCCAGGTCCTCGGCCGGGCCTCGCAGATCGGCTCCCTGGAGGCCGGCAAGCTCGCCGACCTGGTGCTGTGGAAGCTGGACACCCTCGCGCACGCCTCCATCGCCGACCCGGTGACCGCCCTCGTCTTCGGCGCGGCGGCCCCGGTCACCGCGTCCTTCGTCAACGGCAAGCAGATCGTCGAGGACAACCGCCTGCTGACGGTCGACGAGGACGCCATCGCGCGCTCCACCCGGGACGAGGCCCAGCGCCTCGCCCGGATCGCCGCCCAGGGCTGAACCCCTGGCACCGCACTCCGGCCGGGTACCTGACACCCGGGCGGACATCGCCACCCGGCCGGTTCTTCCGGCCGGGCGGGCGATCCACGAAGTCCGGTCGAGGGGGACGGCCCTCGACCGGTCGCCGTGGACCCGAGCGGGGTCCATGGCAGCCGGGCCGGGGGGTGCGTACCACGACTGGTACCGCACCTCCCGGAACGGTGACGCGTGTCTCCTCCCCCACGTCCCGACGACACGCACCGGGCGCACCACCTGCAACACCGCACCACCTCCCTGAAATCCACGTCGTCGCACGTGTAACCGACCGGAGGAACCGCCGTGGCCGCCAAGCCCAGGTTTCGCAACCCCGACAACACCCCCGACCCCGAGTCCCCGGACGTGGGAGCAGCCGCCGCGGACCGGAAGCATCCGGTCGACGAAACGCTTCCGCCCGCCAAGATGCTCACCAGCGGCCTCCAGCACGTGGCCGCCATGTACGCGGGTGTGGTGGCCCCGCCCCTGATCGTCGGAGCGGCCGTGGGCCTCTCCGGCACCGAACTCACCTTCCTGACCGGCGCCAGCCTCTTCACCGCCGGCCTCGCCACCTTCCTCCAGACCCTCGGGATCTGGAAGATCGGCGCCCGGCTGCCGTTCGTCAACGGCGTCACCTTCGCCGGCGTGGCGCCGATGCTCGCGATCGTCGCCACCACCGACGACAAGGCCGACGCCCTGCCGGTCATCTTCGGCGCGATCATCGTCGCCGGTCTGCTGGGCTTCATCGCCGCGCCGTTCTTCAGCAAGCTGGTCCGCTTCTTCCCGCCGGTCGTCACCGGCACGGTCATCACCCTGATCGGTGTCTCGCTGCTGCCGGTCGCCTTCGGCTGGGCCCAAGGGCCCAATCCGGCGGCCAAGGACTACGGTTCGACCACCTACCTCACCCTCGCGGCGATCACGCTCGTCCTGGTCCTGGTGCTGCGCCGCTTCACACGCGGCTTCGTCAAGCAGATCGCCGTCCTCATCGGCCTGGTACTGGGCACGCTGATCGCCATACCCTTCGGCGTCACCGACTTCAGCCCCGTCACCGAGGCCGACGTCATCGGCTTCCCCACCCCCTTCCACTTCGGTGCCCCGCAGTTCGCGCTCGCCGCGATCATCTCCATGTGCGTGGTGATGCTCGTGTCGATGACCGAGTCGACCGCCGACATGCTGGCGCTCGGTGAGATCGTCGACAGGCCCGCCGACGAGAAGACCATCGCCGCCGGTCTGCGCGCCGACACCCTCGGCTCGGCGATCAGCCCCTTCTTCAACGGCTTCATGTGCAGCGCCTTCGCGCAGAACATCGGCCTGGTCGCGATGACCCGCATCCGCAGCCGCTTCGTGGTCGCGGCGGGCGGCGGCTTCCTGGTCCTGATGGGCCTGTCCCCGGTCGCCGCCTCGCTCATCTCGGTCGTGCCCCGCCCGGTGCTGGGCGGCGCGGGCGTGGTCCTCTTCGGCTCGGTCGCCGCGAGCGGCATCCAGACGCTGGTCAAGGCCGGCCTGGAGAAGGACAACAACGTCCTCATCGTGGCCGTCTCGCTGGCCGTCGGCATCATCCCGATCACGGCGCCGGAGTTCTACCACGCCTTCCCGGAGACCGCGAAGATCATCCTGGACTCCGGCATCTCCACCGGCTGTGTCGCCGCCGTCCTGCTGAACCTGGTCTTCAACCACCTCGGCGGCCGCAGCGACGACGACGAGGTGACGGCGCCGATGGAGCCGGGCGAGGAGATCTCCGAAAGCCGCACGGCCAAGACGGCACCGGTGCACTGACCGGTGCACTTAGCCCGACCGCACCAAGCCCGACCGCACTCAGCCGTCCCCGCCCCGGCCCCGTAGGGAGACCTCCTTACGGGGCCGAGGTGCGCCGTCCACCGACCGACCCTCCCTTACGCCCCCGGCCAGTCCGGGTGCCGCCCGCTCAGCCCCACCACGCGGTCGAGCAGCGGCGCTTCGTCCGGTACCTTCACCGGCAGCCCGAACGGGCCCCGCTCCTCCGGGCTGTCGGCCGTCGGAGCCAGCAGCGCCTCGCACACGCGCAGGGCCTCCTCGTCGGCGGCGTACTCCTGGCCGGTCGCGCGGGCCAGGTCCCAGCCGTGGAGGACCAGCTCGTTGAGGGCCACCATGCCCGCCACCTCGCCCGGCAGGGTCACACCGCCCGCCCGCGTGGTGCCCTCCCACGCCTCCGGGGCCCGCCAGGCGGCGGCGAGTTCGTCGAGCCGGCGCGGGAGCGCGGTGCGCCAGTCCCCGTCGAGCGTCGGCAGGGCGTCCTCCGGGCTCGTGTCGGTGGTGGGCCCGAAGTCCTTCCGGGCGGAGTCCCGGAAGGCGAGCGCGAGCCCCGCGAGATGGCCCAGCAGATGCCGCACGGCGTAGTCGGGACAGGGCGTCGGTGCGTCCAGCCGGTCGCCGCCGACACCGTCCAGCAGCGCCGCGACCCGCCGGGCCGTGGGTCCGAGATCGAGCATGGCTTCCTCCTTCATAGACTTTTTCATCGGTTTCCGTGGTGTTCGACCCGGCACGGGCCCCGGAACTCATCGCCGTCCCGCCCTCGCCGTCCCGCCCTCACCGGATCCGCCGCCGGCACTCGGCCGCCAGCCGGGGGTACGCCTGCGCGATGGCCTCGTACACCCGCCGCCGCAGCAGCCGCTCGGCCTCCGCCCGCCCGGTCGCCCCGAACAGCCCGTCCAGCAGCGTGTCGTACCGCCCCAGCGCATGGCGCAGATAGTCCACCTGCCACCGCACCAGCGCCCCCGCCGGACCGGGACCGGGGCCGCGACCGGGCCCCGGACCCCCGCCCCCGCCATCGCCCGGCCGGTCCTCGGCCGTCAGCCGTCGGTGCCGTACCGCCCGCCGCTCCAGCTCCGGGCCGGGCAGCATCGGCACGCGGATCGGCTCCGCCCGGATCGCCGCCAGCACCGCCCGGCGGCGCTTGTCCGCCGCCGCCCGGGCGGCGGCCGAGCCCGGCCCGGCCGCCGCCGCGCACGCCGCGAACTCCGGCGCCCGCTCCACCGCCTCCACCCGCGCCAGCAGATAGAGCCGCACCGGCGCGACCGACCAGCGCCGCGGATCGCGCCCCTGCACATCCGGCTCACCGAGCAGCCCGCGCACCATCGCGTCCGTCCACCCGCGCTCCCGCAGCCCGGCAGGCGTCACATACGTCAGCACCGACACCACGTCGTCCCCCGTCCCTCATCCCCGGTCCCTCGGCCCCTCCATCGTCACGGAGAGTGATGAACCCAGTGAAGCGCACGCCACTGACAACGGACTCTGATCGCCCATTCGAACCAACACCACGTGAGTACGCCGCTCCCTCCCGCCGGGCGCCCATACGCTCCGGGAGTGACCCGAGTGACCCGTACCACTGCCCTGAACACCGGACGTGACGACTTCCTCAGCTGGGCGGAGACGGAGCAGGGCGTCACCCTGCCTCTACGCCCGGCCGACGCCGTCCTGACGCTGCTGGCCCTGCGCGGCGCCGACCGTCGCGCGGGCGTCCCCGAGCCGACGCCGCAGCTCCTGCGCCACGTCCTGCACGAGGACCTGCCGGTGCTGCTCCACGCGACCCCGGACGAGCTCGCCGCCGTACCCCGCGTGCTCACGGCCCTCGCCGACCGGGTCCGTGCCGCGCACCGCCTGAACGGCAAGCGCCACGCCCGCCTCCTCGAGGCCGTACAGGAGGCCGTACCGGAGTACGAGCGGGCCGTGAACGACCCCCTCAACCTCACCTGGCCCCGCTGGTACGCGTCCCTCCTCCAGGCCGACGGCGTCGACCCCGACGACCCCGGAGCCGTGCGGGACTGGCTGGCCGCGTACGCGCGCACCCCGCGCCCCGAGCGGCGGCCCCTCCCGCCGGAGGTGCGGCGCGCCGACGTGGCCGCCCGCACCTTCGCCGCCCGGGCGCTGCTCACCGAGGCGCTCCTCGACGCCTCCGCCCGCGACGCCGAGGGCGCGTCGCCCGCGGGCCGCCTGCTGCCCGGCGCGGCCTTCGACGCGGCGGGCCCCGACGAACTGGAGCGCCTCGCCGCCGAGCTGAGCGACCGCTGGACCGCAGCAGGGCTCGCCGAGGCGCTCGCCGGCCCGTACGCCGACCTCGCGCCCGGCCCCGAGTCCCTGCCGCACGTGGCCCTCGCGGACCGGCTGCTCGACGAGCACCTCGACTACTACGGCGACACCGGCCTCCCGCTGCCGCCACCGCCCGCGCTCCCCGCGCCCGACGAGCTCCGTGACCTCCTGCACGCGGCCCCGCTCCCGGCCGCCCTCGCCGCGGGCGCCGACGGCGACCTGAGCGAACTCGCCGAGCGCTGCGGCTTCCCCGACCCGGCCACCTCCGTCTGGACCGAGGGCACCCCGCAGGAGCTCACCGAACTCGCCGCCGACATCCTGGCCGCCACGGTGGAACGCATCGCCGCCGACAACGAGGAGGGGGAGGACGAGTACGCCCTCGACGCGGCGCACGTCCTGTACTCCCTCTACGAACGCGGCGGCACCCCCGAGTCCGTCGCCCGCAAGGCCTCCGACGTCGCCGGCGGGCCGCCGCTCCCGCCGGAGCTGGAGGACGCCCCGGCCGAGGTCCCCGAGACGGCCCCCGCCGCCTACACCACGCCGTCACCGCAGGAGCTGTCCGCCCTGCTCCACCGCCCCGGCCTCACCGCAGCCGACCGCGCCGAACTCGACGGCCACGCCCGGTCGCTGGCCGCCGTCGTGGACCGGCTCGCCGAGACCGGCTGTGTCTTCCGCACCGGCGACGCCTACGGCCTCACCCCGCTCGGCGACGCCGTCATGCGCCACCTGCTGACGGTGGCCCACGTCGCCGCCCCCGACCGGGACACCGTCCTGACCTGGCACGCGGACCGGGTCGCCGCCGCCGTCGAGTACTGGCCGCCGGCCATCGCCGCCGCGACCCTCACGGCCTGGACGGCCGGCCGGGCCGGAGACGGGGCCGGCGCCGACGACGCCTGGAGCGAGCTGCTCGCCGCCGTCTCCGCGTCCGCCCACCCCAGCACCACCCTCTTCTCGCACCTGGCGCTCGCCGGTATCCCCGACGCCCCGCTCCGGGCCGCGCTGACCGACCCGGTCGTGGGCGCCTACGCCCACCGCCTCCTCCGCGACCGCGGCGAGGGCGCCCCGCTGGACCCCGTCCCGCTCGGCGCCCGCGCGCTGCTCCTCCTGGACGAGCTGCACACGAGCTGGACGCAGGACATGCGCGCCCTCATCGACGCGGCCGCCGCCGAGGAGGAGCAGGAGGAGGCCCGCGAGCCCGAGCCCGCCCCGACGGCCCTGCTCGACGCCTTCGACGCGGCCGCCGCGGCCTGGCCGGGCGGCGCGGCCGCCCTCGTCGACGCCCTCGCCGCCGCCCACCCCTCCGCCTTCGTCCTCCTCGACGACCTGCGCGCCCGCCACCCCGACAGCCGCGTCGCGTCCCTCGCCGCCCGCGCGGTGAAGAACGCGCGCCGCCCGGCGGTCAGGGCCTGAAGCCCGTCAGGGCGTGAAACCGGTCAGCGTGACGGTGTAGTCGCCGTGGCCGGGCCGGTACGCCATGCAGTAGCGCGTCGGGTACCGGCCCGGGACCTGCCAGGAGCGGGGCTGGGGAACCGGGGCGCAGGCGTGGTGACCGGGCGCTGTGCGCAGGCCCTCGAGGAAGGCCTTCGTGAGCATCGGCTCCATGAAGATGATCTCGCCCGCGTAGGCGCCGTAGATGAAGGTGTGTCCGGACAGGGCACCGGAGTCGGGCGGGCGGCTGTCCAGGTGTTCGCCCATGGCGCCCTCCGCCGTCTCCGGGCTGGAGGGTGGATAACCGGGCGGGAGGTGGTCGGCGGGCACGGGCGCGGCGGCCGTGGGGAGCTGGGCGCAGTCGATGAGCAGGGCGCAGCGGCCGAGGCGGATGCGGTCGCGGACCTCTCGCGGTACGAGGTAGAAGTGCACGTCGAAGTGGGGGACGTCGTAGCGGCCGTGGGGCTGGTGGCCCTCGGGGTTCCAGTTGAACAGGACCCACCGGAACGGCAGGTCCGGCCGGCCGCCGGACGGCAGCGCCAGCTCCAGGCCGTGGCCGCCGACGCACTCGTGCGACGGGTGGACGCGCCCGTCGCCGTCCGCGTCCACGCAGTGCTCGCCGTCGGTCGGCGCCGTGGGCAGGCCGGCGAGGGCGGAGGCGGTGAGGACGACGCCCACGGAGCGCGGCCGCCCGCCCGCGTAGTCGGTGAAGACCCGGATCCGGCCGTCGCCGAGCCGCGCCGCCGGGCCGTACCGGGTGCCGGTCCCCTCCACCACCGCGGCCCCGGCTACGGGCTGGCGCGCCGGGACCGTCAGCGCCGCCGCCGGGAGCAGCGCGAGCAGCAGGGCGGCCGACGTCAGCCCCGTCCCGAGCGAGGGGAGTGAGCGGAGAGGGGGGACGAAGCGCATGCGGAAGCCGTTCGTGCCGGGACGCTCCAGGAGGAGCGTGCGTTGAGCCCCGCCGCGTCCACCCCGGTGACCTTGCGCGTGCAGGACCTGATGTCCGCCAGCTTGTGATCCGGCAGGACCTCGCGAATGTCGGAGAAGCCGTCCGGGGCAAGCATCTCCACCTGATGGAGCAGCGGGTCCGGCTCCAGGCGCCGGTGCGCGGCCAGCAGCCGGGCGGTCTCCGGGCGGCGCGTGCGGTCGTACCGGTCCAGCGCCTCGTCCATGTCGTGGTGGGCGAGCTGGTACGCCAGGACGCGCGCGTCGACGATGGCCTGGGACGCGCCGTTGGAGCCGGTCGGGTACAGCGGGTGGGCGGCGTCGCCCAGCAGGACGACCCGGCCGTCGACCCAGGTCGGCAGCGGGTCGCGGTCGATCATCGGGTACCGCAGCACGCGCGGCGCCGCCGCGATCGTGCCGTGGAGGTCGAGGAAGGGGACGCGCCAGCCGGCCAGGTGCGGCAGGACGACGCCGGGGGGCACGGCCGCGTCCCAGTCGGCGGGCGGGACCGTGGCGGGGCCGCCGCCGGGGCGGGTCTCCACGACCCAGTTCAGCGTGGACCGGCCCGCCGCGTCCGGCGGCGAGACCGGGTAGACGACGGCCTTCACGCGGGAGTTGCAGCCCACGATGACCATCGTCCGCCCGTCCAGGAACGGCGGCGCGTGGCTCAGGCCGCGCCACATGCAGATGCCGTTCCAGATCGGCGGCCCCTCGCGCGGGTACATCACCGCCCGTACGGCCGAGTTGATGCCGTCCGCGCCGATGAGCAGGTCGCAGGTGTACGGGGCCGGGTCGTCGGCCGCGTACACCCGCACGCGCCGCCGCGTTCCGCCGGCCGGGTCCTGCTCGTAGCCGGTCAGGCGTCTGCCGGTGAGCACGGCGTGCGGCCCCAGCCGCCGCCGCACCTCCCGCAGCAGCACCTCCTGGAGGTGGGCGCGGTGCACCGAGTACTGCGGCCAGTGGTAGCCGGCCGCCCGGCCGCGCGGCTCGGACCAGACCAGGCCGCCGTAGCGGTGGTGGTACTCCAGCCGGGCCGTGGCCACCGCCCGTGCGGCGAGGTCGTCGCCCAGACCGAGTTCGGTGAGCTCCCGGACGGCGGCGGGCTGAAGGTTGATGCCCGCGCCGACGGCCCGCAGGCGCGGGCACGACTCCACGACCACCACGTTGTCCAGACCTGCGGCGTGGAGGCTGAGTGCGGTCGTCAGCCCGCCGATTCCGGCACCCGCGATCAGAATCCGGGGAGAATTCTTTCCGCTGTATGGCGTCATTTTCAACAGCCCTCCCAGGACGTCCCCCATCAAAAATGCGGGTGGATCCGAAAAGGCACAAACGCAGAGCGGACCAACCCGGCGTACACGCCCGCCGCCCAGGGGCCCTTCACCCGATCGGGCTAGAACCGAGTGCCGCCTAACGTGTGACGTGCTTTTAATTGAGCGTCGGCAACAGAAAGGCTGCGACATGAATCACGTGGCATTCGACGCGTGCGACATCCAGCGCCTCCAGCATGCTGTTGACTACGCGCATCATGCGTCCCGGAGCTCCCTGGAGACTCTTCTCCCGCCCTGGATGCCCGGCGCGCTGAAACAGGAAATCAAGAGCCAGTGCATTGTGTCGCACTGTGCGACCCTGTTGTTCCCCGCCTCCGAAGAATCAGCCGTCGAGTACTTCGAGGAAAATGGCTGGCGGGCTTCGGCGGTAATTCCGAGCGTTCTGGTGAAGCGCCGGCTCGTCGAGCGCCACGGGCTGCCGGAAGACGCGCGAATACTCGTCACGCGCCTCAACGCGACGGCCAGTCCAGGGCCGCAGGTAGAGATATTCCTCTTTCCGCGGTCCAGCCCGGGATACCGCCCGGAGGTCGCCGAGGAGGAGCGCGCCCACGGCTTCGAGAACCACGTGGGACTCTTCCTGGACCGGCCCCAGCCCGCGGCGCTCGCCGCCCTGGCGGACCGGCTGGAGGGCGCGGGCTCGATGGTCTACGAGGGGTCCGCGCACAACCCCCACGAGAACACCACCATGCTGTACTTCGCGCCCAGCGCCCGCGTCGCGCGCGTGCGCCGGCGCTTCCCCCGCTGGGAGCTCCAGTGCGCCGGCGATCTGACCGCGGTCGCCGAGGCCCGGCCCGTACGGGCGGACGCCGTCGAGCGGGCCTACGCGGCGCTGCGCGAGAACTCCGCGTCGACGATCTTCACGGCGCCGATGGCGTCACCCGCGGCCTCGTCGACCTCCTCGGCCGCCGTCGCCTCGACCCGCGCCTGAGATTCCGAGGGGCTCCGGGGTCTTGCCGCCCCGACGCACCCTGTGCCATATAGGTCTGGACCAATACTCCGGACCTGGAGGCCCGACCGTGCGACGCTCCTCCCTCCTCGCCGCCGCCCCGGTCTGCGTGGCCGCCCTCCTGCTGAGCGCGTGCACCTCCGCGACGCCCCAGGACAAGGACACCGGGCGCCCCTCGGCGCCCACCGGGGTGACGGCGCAGGCCGGAAGTGCCACCTCCGTCCATGTGATGTGGCAGCCGGCCGCCGACGACACCGCGGTCACCGGCTACGACGTCCACGAGCGGGGCCGCAAGGTCGCGACCCTCCCGGGCACCAGGACCATGGTGGACGTCGACCGCCTCGCACCCTCGACCGCGTACACCTTCACCGTCCGTGCCCGCGACGCCGCCGGGAACGTCTCCGAGCCCAGCGCCCCCGTCCCGGTCACCACCCCCGCGCCCACGCCCGACGACCGCACCGCGCCCTCCCGCCCCTCGGGCCTGCGCGGCACCGCCGACGGCAGCCGGGCGGCGACGCTGACCTGGCGGCCCGCCTCGGACGACCGGGCGGTCACGGCGTATGACGTCTACCAGGAGGACTCCCGCATCCACAGCGTCGCCGGCACCGCGACCACGGCACGCCTCACCGGCCTGCGTCCCGGAACGGTCTACACCTTCACCGTCCGCGCCCGCGACGCCGCCGAGAACTCCTCACCCGACAGCGACGCCGTCGACCTCACCACCGCCCCCGCGCCCGGCGCCGGCCCCGTCACCGCCCCCACCGACCTCGCGGCCACCGCCCTCAAGGGCGGCGAGATCCGGCTCACCTGGACCCCGCCCCGTACCGACGGCGGCGCTCCGGTCAAGGAGCACCAGTTGTACCTCGACGGCAGGTTCGCCACCACGATCGTCTGGGGCGCCGAGCCGCCGCCCGGGACGGCGACGTACACCTTCACCGTCACCGATCCGCCCGGCACCCGCTACAGCGTCAAGCTCCGCGCCAAGCTGCCGGACGGCACCTGGGGCGACTTCTCCGCCCAGCGCACGGTGACCGTCGCCTGACGGGCCCGATCGTCAGACGACCCCCGACAGCAGGGCGTTGGCGACCGACTCCGAGACGGTACGGGCGAACTCCGGCACCTTGTCGCGGTCCGCCATCAGCATCAGCAGCCAGACGAAGACCGGCCCCACCAGCAGCGCCTGCACGGTGACCGGATCGGGCAGCTCGGCCAGCTCGCCGCGCGCCACGGCCCGCTGGAGCACCTCCGTCACCAGGAGCCGCTCGCGGGCGAGGAACGTCTCGGAGAACCGGGCCGCGAGCGAGGAGTCGCCGTAGATGTCGGCGAGCAGCCCGGCGAGCACGTCCATCGGCGCGGAGCCGAGCTGCGCGGCGATGATCCCGCAGAGTGCCGCCAGGTCCTCCCGCAGGGAGCCGGTGTCCGGCGGCGCCTGCTCCTGCATGTCGTGCACCACGGCGGAGAAGATCATCTCCTGCTTGGTGGCGTACCGCCGGTAGATCGCGGCCTTGCCGACCCCGGCCCTCTCCGCCACCGCGCCGACGGTGAGCCCGGCGTACCCGCGTTCCCCGAGCAGCTCCCGGGTGGCGCGGACGATCGCGTGATCCACCTGACTGTCCCGGGGGCGCCCGACTCCTTGTTTGGGGGTGATCATGGGCCTACTATACGGAACCGCTAGTATCGAAACTGCTGGTTCCGTAATGGGCGGGCAGTGATGACGTGGGGGTTCGAATGATCAAGTGGGCTGGCCGCATCTTCGTGTTCCTGGGGCTCGGGCACACGCTGGGCGCTCTGGTGCTGACCCTCCCGCGGTACGCGGACGCGTGGTTCACCGCCGAGCTGTGGCCCCTCAAGGAGGGCATCGTCGAGATGGGTCCGGCCATGGGGGCCTTCTGGCTGACCACGGGCAGCTTCGGTATCCCGCTCATCGTGGTCGGCCTGCTGGTGCTGTGGCTGGACCGCCGGGGCATCGTGCCGCCGCCGTTCGTCGCCTGGACGCTCGGCGTCTGGTCCCTGCTCGGCGCCGTGATGGTCGAGCCGGCGCCCTGGGTGCTCGCCTGGGTCGCGGTCGGGCTGCTGGTCGCCGGAGCCCGGCGGAGCGAGCGAGCCGCCTCGGTCGTCCCGGCGCCCTAGGGGGTGTCTTGCCGATCTTGCCGGGCTCGCGGCGTCTGGCACGCGCTCCCCCAGAGCTTCGCCTGGGGGTGCCCCCAGCCGCGTTGTCGTCGGTCGCCAATGCTCCGCAGTGGCTCCCTCCTCCGCCTTGCGATCACACGCACCAGACGCCGCTCGCTGATCCGGCCTGATCGACAAGACACCCCCTATAGGTGGCCCCGGACACGACTCCGGACATGACTCCGCCCCCCGGCGCCGTGCGACGCCGGGGGGCGGAGTGATCGGGTGGCGGCCTCAGCCGACCAGCTGCTCGTACGCGGGCAGCGTGAGGAAGTCCGCGTAGTCCGCGTCCAGCGAGACCTTCAGGAGCAGGTCGTGCGCCTCCTGCCACCGGCCGGCCGCGAAGGCCTCCTCGCCGATCTCCTCGCGGATGGCGGCGAGTTCCTCGGCGGCGACCTTGCGGGCCAGCTCGGCGGTGGCCTCCTCGCCGTTCTCGAAGACGACACCGGCGTTGATCCACTGCCAGATCTGCGAGCGCGAGATCTCGGCCGTCGCCGCGTCCTCCATCAGGTTGAAGATGGCCACCGCGCCGAGGCCGCGCAGCCACGCCTCGATGTAGCGGATGCCGACCTGGACGGCGTTGCGCAGACCCTCGTACGTCGGCTTCGCGTCGAGCGAGTCGATGGCGATGAGGTCGCCGGGCGCCACGGAGACGTCCTCGCGGAGGCGGTCCTTCTGGTTGGGCTTGTCGCCGAGCACCGCGTCGAAGGAGGCCATCGCGATCGGGACCAGGTCGGGGTGGGCGACCCAGGAGCCGTCGAAGCCGTCGTTCGCCTCGCGGTCCTTGTCCGCCTTGACCTTCTCGAAGGCGACCTTGTTGACCTCGGGGTCCTTGCGGGACGGGATGAACGCCGCCATGCCGCCGATCGCGTGCGCGCCCCGCTTGTGGCAGGTGCGCACCAGCAGCTCGGTGTACGCGCGCATGAACGGCGCCGTCATCGTCACCGCGTTGCGGTCCGGCAGGACGAACTTGGCCCCGCCGTCACGGAAGTTCTTGACGATGGAGAACAGGTAGTCCCAGCGGCCCGCGTTGAGGCCCGCGGCGTGGTCGCGGAGTTCGTAGAGGATCTCCTCCATCTCGTACGCCGCCGTGATCGTCTCGATCAGGACGGTCGCGCGGACGGTGCCCTGCGGGATGCCGACGTAGTCCTGCGCGAAGACGAAGATGTCGTTCCAGAGGCGGGCCTCCAGGTGCGACTCCGTCTTCGGGAGGTAGAAGTACGGACCCTTGCCCAGGTCGATCAGGCGCTGGGCGTTGTGGAAGAAGTACAGGCCGAAGTCGACCAGCGCGCCGGGGACCGGCCGCCCGTCGAAGCGTAGGTGGCGCTCCTCCAGGTGCCAGCCGCGCGGGCGCATGACGACCGTCGCGAGCTGGTCGGCGGGCTTGAGGGCGTACGACTTGCCGGTGCGCGGATCGGTGAAGTCGATGCGCCGCTCGTAGGCGTCGATCAGGTTGAGCTGGCCGAGGACGACGTTCTCCCAGGTGGGAGCGGAGGCGTCCTCGAAGTCGGCGAGCCAGACCTTCGCGCCCGAGTTGAGGGCGTTGATGGTCATCTTGCGGTCGGTCGGGCCGGTGATCTCCACGCGGCGGTCGTTCAGCGCGGCCGGGGCCGGCGCGACCTTCCAGCTGTCGTCCTCACGGAGCTGTGCGGTCTCCGGGAGGAAGTCGAGCGTGCTGGTGCGGGCGATCTCGGCGCGGCGCTCCGCGCGGCGGGCGAGGAGCTCGTCACGCCGGGGCGTGAACCGCCGGTGCAGCTCGGCCACGAAGGCCAGGGCCGCATCGGTCAGGACCTCGTCCTGCCGGGGCAGGGGCTCGGCTTCGACGATGGCCAGCGGAGACGGCGCTGGTGCGGACATGAGCTGTCACTTCCTTCAGCGGGGGCTTTGGCGCGGCGCCATGCCGCGGCCGCCGGGCGTACGCGCGCGGCACTGAGTGCCGCGGGAGCCGAGATACGGTCACGGGCGCCTTCTGACGGTCGGGTGCTTCTGAACAGTGGATACTAGTTTCCTCATAGTGGAAGTTCAATGGTCTGTTGATGTCGAGATTCTCTGGGTCGACACAACGTGGCTCTGGGTGCCACCTCATACACATGGCGTTCACTCCAACCGCGCGAGATCCGCCGCCGTGTCGATGTCGTAGGGCTCCGCGACGTCCCCGCACTCCACGAGAGTGATCACCGCCTCGTGCTCCCTCAGATAGGCGCGTGCCCCCCGGTCGCCCTCCGCACTCGCCCCCACCTCCGCCCATCGGTCCGCCCCGAACAGCACCGGATGACCGCGCTTCCCGTCGTACGCGGCCGCCGCCAGCGCGTCCCGCGACCGGTACGCGCCCACCACCCGGGCCACCGCCTCCGCCCCGATCCCCGGCTGGTCCACCAGCGACACCACGGCCGCGTCCGCGCCCGAACCGGCCAGCGACTCCAGCCCCGCACGCAGCGACGAGCCCATGCCCCGCTCCCACTCCGGGTTGTCCACCAGGACGCACCCGGGCAGCGACGCCCGCTCCCGTACGGCGCCGGCGGCCGCCCCCAGCACCACGTGCACCACCGCGCAGCCGCCCTCGCGCAGCACGCGCACCGCGTGCTCCACCAGGGGGCGGCCCCGGTGCTCCAGCAGCGCCTTGGGGCGCCCGCCGAGCCTGCGGCCGCCGCCCGCGGCGAGCAGCAGCCCGACGACGACCGGCTCTTGGCCTCTCGTCTCTTCTCTGGTCTCTTCCATGGGGAGTGCATACCTCATGGCGCGGCCCCGGCCCGGCTTGGATAGGGTGCGGCTTTCGGCATTGGCGTGTGTGCGGTGCCAAGTCCTGGTCAGGAGACATGGGTTGATGAGTGGTGCTCCGCGTGGGGGAAGCGGCGGAACGGTCTTCCAGCCGCTCGAGGAGGGCGATCCGCGGTCCGTGGCCGGCTACCGGCTGTCGGCCCGGCTCGGCGCCGGCGGCATGGGGGCCGTGTACCTGTCGTACACCCCCGGCGGCCGGCCGGTCGCCATCAAGGTGATCCGGCCCGACTTCGCCGAGGACGCCGAGTTCCGGCGCCGCTTCGCGCAGGAGGTGCGCGCGGCGCAGCGCGTGCAGGGGCTGTACACCGCGCCCGTCATCGACGCCGACACCGACGCGCGCCGCCCCTGGCTCGCCACGGCGTACGTGCCCGGGCCCTCCCTCGCCGACGCCGTACGGAACCACGGGCCGCTGCCCGTCGACACCGTCCTGCTGCTGGTCGCCGGGATAGCCGAGGCCCTCCAGGTCATCCACGGCGCGGGCATCGTCCACCGCGACCTCAAGCCCGCCAACGTCCTGCTCGCCGCGGACGGGCCGCGCGTCATCGACTTCGGCATCGCACGCGCCGCCGACGCCACCTCGCTCACCGGCAGCGGCGTCACCATCGGCACCCCGTCCTTCATGGCGCCGGAACAGGCGGCGGGCCGCGAGGTCACCGCGGCCACCGACATCTTCGCGCTCGGCCAGGTGGCGGCGTACGCGGCGACCGGCAGCCCCGCCTTCGGCGAGGGCACCTCGCACGGCGTGCTGTACCGGATCGTCCACGAGGAGCCCGACCTCACCGGACTGCCCGACCGGCTGCGGGAGTTGGTGACCCGCTGCCTGGACAAGGACCCGGCCGCCCGGCCGTCCGTCACCGACCTGCTCGCCCTGTGCCAGGGGGCCAGCGACCAGACCGCGCTGCGCCGCCCCGACGAGTGGCTGCCCGGCGCGGTCGCCGCGGACATCACCACCCGTACCGCCGCCCCGGCCCCGGCGGCGGCCACGACTCCGCCGCCCCCGGCGACGCCGCCGACCGTCGTGCCGCCGACCGCTCCCGCCGCTCCGGCTGCTCCGGTCGCCGCGCCGCACGTGCCGCACCCGCCGACGGCCCCGGCGACTCCCTCCGCGCCTCCGCAGGGCTTCGGCCCGCCCGTGCCCCCGCAGCAGCAGCACCTGCACGCGCCCACGCCCGCGCCCATGGCGGCACCGATGGCGGCGCACGCGCCCACGCCCCCGCCGGTGCCTGCGCCCGCACCCGCAGCCGCGCGCAAGTCGTCCTCGCGTACGGTCCTCTTCGCCGTCGTGGCCGCGGTGCTCGCGTTCGCCGTCGCGGGCGGTGTCACCGCCTTCTTCCTGCTCCAGGACAACGACGCCACGAAGCGCACGCAGGCGCGGGAGACGCCGGCCCAAGGCGGCGACAGCGGGACGGGCGACGGCACCGCCGCCGGCAACGAGACCCCCAAGGCGGCCGACCCCGCCAAGCCCTCCGGCCCCGCCACCCCGCCCAAGGCGCCCGAGCCGGTCACGTACAAGGCGATCGACCTGCCCAGCGGCTACGAGGTGTCCCTCGCCGACGACCCCGTGAAGCCCAAGGACAACAGCACCGGTTACGACCTGAAGTACAGCCTCGGCCTCTCCTCGAACGACGGCGGCCGCCTCGTCCTCCTGCGCAACGGCCAGGACCCGTCGCTGGCGACGTGCACGACCGAGACGCGGTTCGCCACCTACATCTCCCAGGACATGCTGACCAAGGGCTCCCGCCTCTGCCTCCAGTCGGGCGCCGGGGACGTGGCCCTCATCACGGTCCAGGGCTTTCCGCCCGAGTCCGACCCCAGTGACTACATCACCCTGGACCTGACGGTCTGGCGAGGCGCGCTGGACGTCGAACAGGCGAGCTGAGGGACCTCCCCCCGTGTGGCGCGCGCCGGTGCGCGGACCGTTAATCTGTCCGCAACCGTCCGGTATCCGACCACCACCGCGGCGGGTTTGCGAGACCGCACAGGGGTGTGCGTGTGAGGGGGAAGAGAGCAGTGTTGCGAAGCATGGGGCAGAAGGGTGCGACCGGCGGCGGCAGCGGCGAGGGCGCGGAGGACCCGAGGGTCACGGAGCTGCGCTCCGCCGTCGCCCGCCTGCGACGGGAACTGGCCGCGCATCCCGCCGAGTTCCTGGACCGCGGGATCGCCGAGGAGGAACTGGCCGCGCTCGCCGCGATGGCCCGCGACGGCGCCCCCGAAGTCCCCCGCCTGCGCCGCTCCCTGCTGCTGATCGCGGGCGCCGTCGGCTCGGTCAGCGCCCTCGGCGCCGCCCTCACGGGTGTACGCAACGCCGTGGAGCTCTTCGGGGGGCCGCCGGGGTCGACGGGGGAGTGACGGAGAACCCGTTTCTTCCTCTTGCGGAGGCAACGCGCTCCGTGGGAGCAAGGGGCATGAACGTCGGCCTGCCTTCCTTCCGCTACCACCCCGACCCCGTCACCAGCGGGTCCATCCGCGCGAGCGCGCAGAGGTGCGTCTGCTGCGAGCGCGCCACGGGCTGGATCTACACGGCGACCTTCTACACCGCCAAGGAGGTCGGCGGACGCTTCTGCCCGTGGTGCATCGCCGACGGCAGCGCCGCCGAACGCTTCGCGGGCGAGTTCACCGACTCCTACGGGCTGGACGGCGTCGGCGAGGACGTGGTGCACGAGGTCACCCGCCGCACCCCCGGCTTCAGCGCCTGGCAGGACCCCCGCTGGCTCGTCCACTGCGGGGATGCCGCCGCCTTCGTCGGCGAAGTCGGGTACACCGAGCTGGCGGCGCATCCGGAAGCCCTCGACCAGCTCCGGGCGGACCTGCGCATGGAGGGTTGGCGCGATGAAACGCGACGCGAGCGGTTCCTGACCAGCCTTGGCGGGGATGCGACCGCCATGCTTTTCCGCTGCACCGTCTGCGGCGCCCACCTCGCCTACATCGACGCGTCCTGAGGGGGTGCCTGCCCACCTCCTCAAGGCCTTGCCGCGCGGCCCGTGGGTCAGCTCGGAGAGGCCGGGCCGGGCGGCAGGTGGACGGTCATGATCAGGTGGCAGGGGCCGTCGCCCGCGCCGCGGTAGGTGTGGGGGGCGTCGCCGTCGAAGGCGGCGGTCTGTCCGGCCTCGACCGGATGCTCGACGCCGTCGACGATCAGGGTCATCCGCCCTGACGTCACGCTGACCGTTTCGACGACCCCCGCCTGGTGGGGGTGGCTCGGGTACTCCTCGCCCGGGTGGAGCCGCCAGCGCCAGACCTCGACCGGGGCGGCGCCCGACGTCGTCAGCATGAGCCGGGCCTCGCTGCCCTGTTCGCCCACCCACAGGGGCCGCACGGCGTCGGCGGACACCACGCGGACGCGGCCTTCGGCCGGCCCCTCCAGCAGCGCGGACACCGAGACGCCGAGGGTGTCGGCGAGCCGGACCAGGGTGGCGAAGTTCGGATTCCCCTGGGCTTTCTCCAAGCCGACCAGAGCCCCCTTGCTGACCTTCGCGCGCCGGCCGAGCTCGTCCAGGGAGAGGCCCGCGCGGGTGCGAGCCGTGCGGACGTTGTGGGCCAGCGTGCGGAGGGCCGCCTCTGTCTCGGTCATCCGGTCACCATCCTCGCCAGTGGATCACTTCAATGCACCGTCCGGTCGTTTGGTTGACAGCGGGCGGTCGTTTCAATGTACGGTCTGGTCGTTCCACTGCAAATGGTAAGGGATGTACGTACCGTGATCGCTCTGCTCCTGGCCCTGGGCAGCTCCCTGGCCTACGGCTGCGCCGACTTCCTCGGCGGTCTCGGCGCCCGCAAGGCCCACGTCCTGCGCACCGTGATGATCGCCGCGCCCGCCTCCCTCGCGGTCGAACCGGTGCTGTGGCCCGTGCTCGGCGCCTCGTTCAGCGCCGGCGCAGTGGCCTGGGGCGCCGCGTCCGGTGTCGCCTCGGCCGCTGCCTTCGCCCTGCTCTACCGGACGCTGGCGATCGGCCCGATGAACGTCCTCTCGCCCGTCACCGCGCTCGTCTCCGCCATCCTCCCCGTCGGCATGGGCCTGCTCCAGGGCGAGCACCTCGGCCTCGCCGGCCTTCTGGGCCTGCCGCTCGCGCTGGCCGCCGTGGTGCTGGTCAGCGCCGGGCACGGCGCCGGGTCGGCCCGCCCGTCCCGTACGGCGCTGCTGCTGGCCTTCGGCGCGGGCGCCGCCATCGCCCTCCAGCTGGTCTTCCTGCACCAGGCGCCGTCCGACAGCGGCGTCGCCCCGCTGATCATCGGCCGCGCGGTCTCCTCGGCCGTCACCCTGGCCGCGGCCGCGCTGATGTTCCGCAGGCTCGGGACGGAGCGGCCCGCGTACGCGATGTCGGCCGCCGCCGGCGTGCTGGACTCGGTGGCGAACCTGCTGTTCCTCCTCGCCGCCCGCAGCGGGGCCTCGCCGTCGTCGCCGTCATCACCGCCCTCTACCCGGCCGGCACCGTCCTGCTCGCCCGCGGCGTCCTCGCCGAGCGCATCCACCGCGGCCAGCTCGTCGGCCTCGGCACCGCCGCCGTCGCCGTCAGCCTCCTCGCCCTGAGCTGACCGCAGCAACACCGCCTGCCGCACCACCGCCCCACCCCGCACCACCGCACCACCGCAAGGAGCCCCGCATGTTCATCCAGCCCTGGGACGCCAGCCTGGACGAAGCCGAATGGCAGACCTGGATCGCCGACGGCCATGACTTCGGCATCCTCAGCGTCAACGGTCTGCCCGGCCGGCCGCCGGCCGCCGTCCCCACGCACTTCACCGGCGAGCCCGGCCACCTCCTGATCCACCTCGCCCGCCCCAACCCCGCCTGGCAGGCGATCGAGCACGACCCGAACGTCCTCTTCACCGCCTTCGGCGACTACGCCTTCATCCCCGGCCCCTGGCGCGCCAAGCCGGACACCCCGCCCGCCGACGGCGTCCCCACCAGCTACTACACCGCCGTCCAGTTCACCTGCCGCGCCACGATCGTCGACGAGCCCGAGGCCAAGGCCGAGCTGCTGCGCCGCCAGATGGCCCACTTCCAGCCCGACGGCGACCACGCCCCCATCGCCGTCGACCAACCCCCGTACGGCCGGCTGCTGCCCGGCATCCGCGGCCTGCGCCTGGAAGTGACCGACGTACGCGCCAAGTTCAAGTACGACGACCAGAAGCCCGTCGAGCACCGCGCCGCCGTCGCCGACCGCCTCACCGCACGCGCCGAGGGCCTCGACCTCCCCGCCGCCGCCCAGCAGCGCCGCCGCCTGGACCGCATCGGCCCCTGGACGCCCTGACCACCCACCCTCGTAGGACGAAGGAACGGCACCCCCTCCCATGACCACCTTCCGCATCACCCCCGCCGTCGCGGACGCCTTCCCCGACACCCGCATCGCGCTGGTGACCGCCACCGGCCTGCGCGGCCGCGCGTCCTGGCCGGGCACCGCCGCCGCCCTGGAGGCACTGGAACAGCGGCTCGCCGACGGCGCCTGGCAGCCCGCCGACGAGACCGACCCGCGCATCGCGGCATGGCACACCGCCTACCGCTCCTTCGGCACCAACCCGCGCCGCGTCCGCCCCAGCGTCGACGCCCTTGGCCGCCGTATGGCCAAGAGGGGCACCCTGCCGCGGATCAATCCGGCCGTCGACTCCTACAACGCCGTCTCCGTCCGCCACGGCCTGCCCGCCGGCGCCTTCGACCTCGACCACGTGCACGGCGACGTCGACATCCGGTACGCGGACGGCTCCGAGGAGTTCACGCCGCTCGGCGAACCCGGCACCGTCGAGCACCCCAAGCCCGGCGAGATCGTCTACGCCGACGGCACCGGCGTCCTGACGCGCCACTGG
This sequence comes from Streptomyces sp. NPDC093546, assembly GCF_044765045.1. Lineage (NCBI taxonomy): Bacteria > Bacillati > Actinomycetota > Actinomycetes > Kitasatosporales > Streptomycetaceae > Streptomyces > Streptomyces sp. NPDC093546. The sequence goes on from NZ_JBIWJG010000018.1 coordinate 46,866, forward strand.
AACCACCGCGACGCCCACCGCACCCGTGTCACCGAGGACTCCGCCCGCGTCGCGTTCGTCCTCGAAACACTCCACGCCACCCGCGACGGCCACCTCCTCGAGTCGGCAACCGAGGAACTGCGCGGCCTGCTCGTCCCGCACACCGACCGGATCGGGGTGCGCCACCTCAGCCCGGAACAGCCCCAGGCCACCGTCTGAAGGCGTCAGCGGCGGATCAGGCGGCGCTCCCTCGCCGCCGCCACCGCCGCCGTGCGCGAGTCCACGCCGAGCTTCGCGAAGACGTGCACCAGGTGCGACTTCACCGTCGCCTGGCTCAGGAAGAGCCGCTTGCTGATCTGCTGGTTGGACAGGCCCTCGCCGACCAGCTGCACCACCTCCAGCTCGCGCTTCGTCAGCGCCTGCGCCGGGGTGCGCATCCGGTCCATCAGGCGGTGCGCGACCGCCGGCGCCAGGGCGGACTGGCCGGCCGCCGCCGTTCGCACCGCCGCCGCCAGCTCCTCCGGGGGCGCGTCCTTGAGCAGGTAGCCGCTCGCGCCCGCCTCGACGGCCGCGAGGATGTCGGCGTCCGTGTCGTACGTCGTCAGCACCAGCACCCGGGGCGCGCCGGCGCCCGCGGTGATCGCGGCCGTCGCCTCCGCGCCGTCCATCCCGGGGCCGAAGCGCAGGTCCATCAAAACCACGTCCGCCTCTGGGGCGAGCTCCACGGCGCGCTCGGCCGTCGCGGCCTCGGCGACCACCGTGAAGTCCGGCTCCGTGTCGAGGACGGCGCGCAGGCCGGCCCGTACGACGGGATGGTCGTCGGCGAGCAGCAAGCGGATCGTCATACCGCCTCCTCCCGGGGCAGCGGAAGGGCCACGGCCACGGCCGTGCCCTGGCCGGGCGCGGACTCCACGGTGAAGGTCCCGCCGAGCGACTCCGCCCGCGAGCGCATCGCCGGGAGCCCGAACCCGCCCCCGGGGGAGGCCGCGGAGGCGGCGGGGTCGAAGCCCGTGCCGTCGTCCACCACGTCCAGCGTCACCGAGGCGTCCATGAAGGTCAGCGTGATCTCGGCGCGCTCGGCACCCGCGTGCCGCACCGTGTTCGCCAGTGCCGACTGGGCGATCCGCAACAGCGCCACCTCGTACGGCGTCGGAAGCGGCAGCGGCGTACCGCTCACGGAGAAGCGCACCCGGGGCCCCGGCTCCGGTCCCGGCCCCGGCTCGCACAGCCGCTCCAGCGCCGCCGCCAGCGAGCCGCGCTCCAGGTCGGCCGGCGCCAGCGCCCGCACGAACCGCCGCGCCTCCGCCAGGTTCTCCTGCGCCGCGCGGCGCGCCCGCTCGATGTGCACGCCCGCCGGGGAGCCGCCCGGCAGGGCGCGCTCGGCGGCCCGCAGCAGCAGCTGGATGGAGGACAGGCCCTGCGCGAGCGTGTCGTGGATCTCGCGCGCCAGCCGCTCCCGCTCCGCGAGCGTGCCCGCGTGTCGCTCCGCCGCCGCGAGCTCCGCGCGGGTCGCGATCAGTTCCTCGATGAGCCGCCTGCGCCGCTCGCTCTCGCGGTACAGCGCCTGGTAGCCGAGGACCGTCGCCACCGCGACCGCCGCCCCCAGCAGCGGCCCGATGAACGCCCCCGGGTTCATCGGCGCGCCGTGGTGGACGTACGACAGGATCGCCGCGCCCGCGGTGGCGGCCACCGCGGGCAGGGACCACCGCACCGGCAGCAGGTGCAGGTGCAGGAAGTACAGCGGGAACGCCGCCCACAGCCCGTCGGGCGTCAGGCCCAGCAGCACCAGCCAGGCCACGCCCAGCACGCCCAGCCACAGCGCGGCGGCCGGCACCGAGGTGCGTACGGGCCGCAGGACCGAGCCCGCCGCGTACACCGCGCCCATCAGCGTGGCGGCCGCCACCACGGCCGGGTCGCCGGAGGAGCGCAGCGCGGCGAGGGCCAGCAGCCCCGCCAGCAGCAGATGGAGGCAGAGGCGCAGCACGCGCAGGACGGGGGTGAGGGAACGCGGATCCATGGCCCGTCCAGGGTAGGCAGCAACGCCGCCGCCGTCCTCAACCGAAAGTTTGATGCCCGGGCCGTCCGGCGCGCGATGCGGCACCGGGCGGAGCGTGGGCAGGCTGGGCGGCATGTTCGTGGCATGGAGAGATCTGCGGTCCGCCAAGGGGCGGTTCGCGCTGATGGGCACGGTGATCGTGCTGATCACCCTGCTGGTGGGGCTGTTGTCGGGGCTGACGGCCGGGCTCGCGCGGGAGAACGTCTCGGCGATCACCGGGCTGCCCGCCGACCGGCTCGCCTTCGCCGCCCCGCCCCCCGGCCGGTCGGTGTCCTTCGCCGACTCGGCCGTCCCCGAGAGCGCGTGGCGCACCTGGTCCCGGCAGCCCGGCGTCACCGCCGCCGAGCCCCTTGGGATCAGCACCCTGAACGCCACCGCCGCGGACGGCCGCACGGCGGCCGTCTCCGCCTTCGGTACGGCGCCGGGCGCCGGGCTCGCCCCGCAGAGCGCGAAGCTCGGGCCCGGGAAGGCGGTCCTGTCGCGGTCGGCGGCCGACGAGCTCGGCGTGGCCGGCCCCGGGGACCGGGTACGGCTGGGCTCCCGGGAGCTGACCGTGGTGGCGGTCGCGGGCGACGCCTCGTACAGCCATACGCCGGTGGTGTGGACGTCGCTGGCCGACTGGCACGCCTCGGGGCGCACGGGCGCGACGGTCGTCGCCCTGCGGGGCGCGGGGATCGACGTGGCGGCGGGGGACCGGGCCGCCGGTACGCGGACGCTCGGCGTCGCCGAGGCGCTCACCGCCATCGGCTCGTACCAGGCGGAGAACGGCTCGCTCCAGCTGATGCGCGGCTTCCTGTTCGTGATCTCCGCGCTCGTCATCGGGGCCTTCTTCACGGTGTGGACGATCCAGCGCGCCGGCGACGTGGCCGTGCTGAAGGCGCTCGGCGCGTCCACGCCGTACCTGTTGAAGGACGCCCTCGGGCAGGCGGCGCTCATGCTGGCCGGCGGGACGCTGCTCGGGACGGGCCTCGCGGTGGGCGTCGGCGCCTTGGTGAGCGGGGGCGACGTGCCCTTCGTGCTGGAGCCGGCGACCGTCCTCGTACCGGCCGCCGTGATGATCGCCCTGGGGATGCTCGGGGCCGCCCTGTCCATCCGGCGGATCACCGCCGTCGACCCGCTGACCGCGCTGGGGAGCGCCCGATGAGCCTTCTTCTCGACCAGGTGACCCTGACCTATCCGGACGGCGACGGGCGGGTCACCGCACTCGACTCCGTCTCGCTCGCCGTCCCGCCCGGCACTCTCACGGCGGTCGTCGGCCCGTCCGGCTCCGGCAAGTCCAGCCTGCTCGCGGTGGCCGCGACGCTGGTGACGCCGGACCGGGGGCGGGTGGTGGTCGCCGGGACCGACACCGGCACCCTCGACCGGGCGGGCAGGGCCGCGCTGCGGCGCACGCGCATCGGGATCGTGTTCCAGCAGCCGAACCTGCTGCCGTCGCTCACGGCCGCCGAGCAGCTGGTGGTGATGGCCCACCTGTCGGGTGGCTCGGGCTCGGGCCGGGGGAGCCGCGGGGCTGCCCGCGCGCGGGCCCTGGAACTGCTGGACGCCGTCGGTCTCGCCGACCAGGCCGGGCGGCGGCCGCACCAGCTCTCCGGAGGTCAGCGCCAGCGCGTGAACATCGCACGGGCGCTGATGAACGACCCGGCCGTGCTGCTGGTCGACGAGCCGACCAGCGCGCTCGACCACGAGCGGGGCGCGGCGGTCCTGGACCTGCTGGTCATGCTGACCCGGGCACGCTCCACGGCCACCGTGCTGGTGACGCACGACCGCGCCCACCTGGACCGGGTGGACCGCACGGTGACGGTCATGGACGGCAGGCTGTCCGAGCCGCGGCCGCGGCCGCTCCGGCTCTGAAGTTCAGCCCTGGCCGTTGGCGGCGGCGGTGTTCGCCAGCGCCGTCGACAGGTCCTGCGCGACTTCCTGGAGGATCGGGACGATCTTCTCCGTCGCCGCCTCCGTCACCCGGCCCGCCGGGCCGGAGATGGAGATCGCGGCGGCGGTGGGGGAGTCGGGCACCGAGACCGCGATGCAGCGCACCCCGATCTCCTGCTCGCTGTCGTCGACCGCGAACCCGGCCTCCCGCACCTGCACCAGGGCGTCCAGGAAGCCCTCCGGCGTGGTGATGGTCTTCTCGGTCGCGGCCGGCATCCCGGTACGGGCCAGCAGCGCGCGGACCTCCTCCGGCGGGGTGTGCGCGAGGAGCGCCTTGCCCACGCCGGTGGAGTGCGGCAGCACGCGGCGGCCGACCTCGGTGAACATGCGCATCGAGTGCTTGGAGGGCACCTGCGCCACGTACACGATCTCGTCGCCGTCGAGCAGCGCCATGTTCGCGGTCTCGCCGGTCTCCTCGACGAGGCGGGCGAGGTACGGGCGGGCCCAGGTGCCGAGCAGCCGCGACGCGGACTCGCCGAGGCGGATGAGGCGGGGGCCCAGCGCGTACCGCCGGTTGGGCTGCTGGCGTACGTAGCCGCAGGCGACCAGCGTCCGCATCAGGCGGTGGATGGTGGGCAGCGGCAGTCCGCTGCTGGACGAGAGCTCGCTCAGGCCGACCTCGCCCCCGGCGTCGGCCATCCGCTCCAGGAGGTCGAAGGCACGCTCGAGGGACTGCACACCGCCGGTCGCGGGGGCGGGCTTGGCGGCGTCGGTGGTGCTGGCGCTGGACGTCGGCACGGCACGGTCCTTTCGGGGCGGATGGGCAAGTCAGCAGCCTACCGGGCCGTCCGGCCGGGCACATCGCCCGCAGTGGGACGTCTTTGCCGGTCAGGGGCCGTTTGTCCGGGTGCTCGCCGGGATCGGGGGCTGCTCGCCGGACCTCCCTCTGTGGGTAGCTACGTTCCCTTGAATGAAATTATCTTTCCACTTCATGGAAACATCCAAGCCGCCCGCACGCCACCCGGGCCGCCCCGGGGGGCCTCTTGACGGCGCCGGATCCGGAGTGAAGACTCCATCGCAAGCTTCAACAGTTCGTTGAAGTTCCTCTGCTGTAGGACGATGTGGATGGAGAACGACGGGAACGTGGACGTGAATCTGGTACTGCGCTCGACGCGCGTCATCACCCCCGAGGGGACGCGCGCCGCCTCGGTCGCCGTCGCCGACGGCAGGATCGCGGCGGTGCTGCCGTACGACGCCGAGGTGCCCGCCGGCGCCCGCCTGGAGGACGTCGGCGACCACGTCGTCCTCCCCGGCCTCGTCGACACCCACGTCCACGTGAACGACCCGGGCCGCACCGAGTGGGAGGGCTTCTGGACCGCCACCCGCGCGGCGGCGGCCGGCGGCATCACCACCCTCGTCGACATGCCGCTCAACTCCCTCCCGCCCACCACGACGGTCGACAACCTGCGCACCAAGCAGGAGGTGGCCCGGCCCAAGGCCCACATCGACGTCGGCTTCTGGGGCGGCGCCCTGCCCGACAACGTCAAGGAGCTGCGGCCCCTGCACGACGCCGGCGTCTTCGGCTTCAAGTGCTTCCTGTCGCCGTCCGGCGTGGACGAGTTCCCGCAGCTCGACCAGGAGCAGCTGGCCGCCTCGCTCGCCGAGATCGCCGGCTTCGGCGGCCTGATGATCGTGCACGCCGAGGACCCGCACCACCTGGACGCGGCCCCGCAGAAGGGCGGCGCCAAGTACGCCGACTTCCTCGCCTCCCGGCCGCGCGACGCCGAGAACACCGCCATCGAGAACCTCATCAACCAGGCCCGGCGGCTCAACGCACGCGTGCACGTCCTGCACCTGTCCTCCAGCGACGCGCTGCCGATGATCGCCGCCGCCCGCCGCGAGGGCGTCCAGGTCACCGTCGAGACCTGCCCGCACTTCCTCACCCTCACGGCCGAGGAGATCCCGGACGGGGCGACGGAGTTCAAGTGCTGCCCGCCCATCCGCGAGGCCGGCAACCAGGACGCCCTGTGGGAGGGCCTCGCCGACGGGACGATCGACTGCATCGTCTCGGACCACTCGCCCTCCACCGCGGACCTCAAGACCCCCGACTTCGCCACCGCCTGGGGCGGCATCTCCTCCCTCCAGCTCGGCCTGCCCGCCATCTGGACCGAGGCCCGCCGCCGCGGCCGCAGCCTCGAGGACGTCGTCCGCTGGATGTCCACCGCCCCGGCGCGCCTCGCGGGCCTCGGCCAGAAGGGCGCCATCGAAGCGGGCCGCGACGCCGACTTCGCCGTCCTCGCGCCCGACGAGACCTTCACCGTCGACCCCGCCGAGCTGCACCACCGCAACCGGGTCACGGCGTACGCGGGCAAGACCCTGCACGGCGTCGTGAAGTCCACCTGGCTGCGCGGTGTGCGCATCGCCGACAACGGCACCCTGGCCGAGCCGAGTGGCCGGCTCCTCGAAAGGACCAAGTGACACCCGTGACCGCCATACCCAGCTTCACCGGCGACGCGAACCCCTACGGCGGCGGCGACCCGTACGCCGACTACCGCACCGCCGACTTCGCCTTCACCAGCCTGGTCGACCTGGCCGACCGCCGCCTCGGCGCGGGCGTCATCGCCGCCAACGACGAGTTCTTCGCCGAGCGCGAGAACATGCTCAAGCCCGAGCCCGCCGAGTTCGACCCCGAGCACTTCGGCCACAAGGGCAAGATCATGGACGGCTGGGAGACGCGCCGCCGCCGCGGTGTCTCCGCCGACGAGCCGCACCCCACGGCCGAGGACCACGACTGGGCGCTCGTACGCCTCGGCGCCCCCGGCGTCGTACGCGGCATCGTCGTCGACACCGCCCACTTCCGCGGCAACTACCCGCAGGCCGTCTCCATCGAGGCGACCTCGGTGGCCGGCTCCCCGTCGCCCGAGGCCCTCCTCGCCCCCGACGTGAAGTGGACGACGCTCGTCCCGCGCACCGCCATCGGCGGCCACGCGGCCAACGGCTTCGCCGTCGACGTCGAGCAGCGCTTCACGCACCTGCGCGTCAACCAGCACCCCGACGGCGGCATCGCCCGCCTGCGCGTCTACGGCGAGGTCGCCCCCGACCCGGCGTGGCTCGGCGTGCTCGGCACCTTCGACGTCGTGGCGCTGGAGAACGGCGGCCGCGTCGAGGACGCCTCCGACCGCTTCTACTCGCCGGCCACCAACACCATCCAGCCGGGCCGCTCCCGCAAGATGGACGACGGCTGGGAGACCCGCCGCCGGCGCGACAAGGGCAACGACTGGATCCGCTACCAGCTGGTCGAGCAGTCCGCGATCCGCGCGGTCGAGATCGACACCGCGTACCTCAAGGGCAACAGCGCCGGCTGGGCGGCCCTCTCCGTACGCGACGGCGAGAGCGGCGAGTGGACCGAGTTCATGGCGCGCACCCGCCTTCAGCCGGACACGAACCACCGGTTCGTCCTGCCGGAGCCGGTCGTGGGCACCCACGTCCGCATCGACATCTACCCCGACGGCGGCATCTCCCGCCTGCGGCTGTTCGGCTCGCTGACGGACGAGGGCGCGAAGCGCCTGGCGGCCCGCCACGAGGAGCTCAGCTGACCGCATGACCCGGGCAGCACGACACCTGCCCGCACGCGAGCGGCGCACCGGCCCGACAGCACCGGTGCGCCCTCGCGCCTTCTCACGCCCGCGCCCCTGCCGTATGGACGGCTACGCCGCGTGGCCGCCGTCACGCCGCGTGCCCGCTGGAGATCCACTGCCGGACCAGCGATGAGTTCCGGCCACGCGCGCGGTCCGACCATGTGACGGACGATGAAGAAGGACCTGATGAGAAAGGCACCGCCATGGCCACGCTCGCCCTCACCACCTTCATGACGCTCGACGGAGTCATGCAGGCCCCCGGCGGCCCCGACGAGGACCGCAGCGACGGCTTCGAGTACGGCGGCTGGAGCGTGCCGTTCGTGGACGAGGAGTTCGGCCGGTTCATCGACGAGGTCTTCCAGCGCGTGGACTGCTTCCTCCTCGGCCGGCGGACGTACGAGATCTTCGCCTCGTACTGGCCCAAGGTCACCGACGAGAACGACCCCGTCGCGAGCCGCCTCAACACCCTCCCCAAGTACGTCGTCTCGACCACCCTCGACCACGCCGACTGGCACAACACCACCGTGCTCAAAGGCGACCTGGCCGAGGAGGTGAACCGCCTCAAGCAGCGCCCCGGCCGCGAGATCCAGGTCCACGGCAGTGCCCGCCTCGCCCAGAGCCTCCTCGCGCACGGCCTCGTCGACGAGCTGAACCTGCTGGTCTACCCCGTCTTCCTCGGCAAGGGCCGCCGCCTCTTCCCCGACGGCGGGACCCCGACCGCCTTCGAACTCACCGGCCACCGCACGACCACCACCGGCATCGCCATCCAGACCTACCGGACCGCCGGGCCCGCTCAGTTCGGCTCCTTCGAGCTCGACGTCGACCTCGACCGGTGAGCGCGGCCCCGGTACGGTGATCGTCCGCGTGCGAGCCGCCGAAGTCTCCACACCGCCTCGCCCGTTGGAGATCCAGGCGCATGTCGTCGCTCGCCGCATCCGCACCCCCGTACGCCCGGAGGGCGTGGCTCACCGACCTGCCCGTCCTGCTCGTCGCGGCCGTCTGGGGCGCCAGTTACCTCGCCGCCAAGGGCATCACCACCGCGCACACGGTCATCGCCGTACTGGTGCTGCGCTTCGCGGTCGTCCTGCCCGTGCTCGTCGCCGCCGGATGGCGAGCGCTGCGCGCGCTGACGGCTGCCCAGTGGCGCGGGGCGGGAGCCCTCGGAGCCGTACTGAGCGGCATCTTCCTGCTGGAGACGTACGGCGTCGTCCACACGTCCGCGACCAACGCCGGGCTCATCATCAGCCTCACCATGATCTTCACGCCGCTCGCCGAGGCGGCGCTGACCGGGACCCGCCCGTCCGGCTCCTTCCTGGCCGCCGCCGGGACGTCGCTGGCGGGCGTGGTGCTGCTGACGCAGGGCGGGGGGCTCACCGCGCCGTCGGGCGGCGACCTGCTGATGCTGCTCGCCGCACTCGCGCGTACGGTGCATGTGCTGGCCATGTCCCGCATCAAAGCCGTCCAGGGCGCGGACTCGCTCTCGCTCACGACGGTCCAGCTCGGCGGCGCCGTGGCCGTCTTCGCCCTGATCGCCGTCGTCGTGCCCGGGACCGGCGCGTCACCGTGGGCGGTGGCGGCGGGCTTCGGGGCGCGTGAGTGGGCCGGGCTGCTCTTCCTGGCCGTGTTCTGCACCCTGTTCGCGTTCTTCGTGCAGATGTGGGCGGTACGCCGCACCTCGCCGTCCCGCGTGAGCCTGCTGCTCGGCACCGAGCCCTTGTGGGCGGCGGCGGCCGGGATCGCGGTCGCCCGGGAGCAGGTGGGCGCGGTGGGCCTCGGCGGTGCCGCGCTCGTGCTCGCCGGGACGTGGTGGGGGAGGAGCGCCGCGGGCCCGCGGTGATCGGCGGCACCGCGGGCCCGGGCTCCGATGTGGCTCAGCAGCTCACAGCAGCTCAAAGCGGCTGAGCAGCTCAGTGGCTCAGTGGCTCAGCCGAAGTTCACGTCGCTGCACAGGTAGTACGTCTGGTCCATGTGCGAGGCCTTCCAGATCGTGTAGACGACGTGGTGGCCCGTGCGGCCCGGAGCGCTGACGTTGTCGATCACGTAGTTCTGGCTCGGGGCGTAGCGGCCGGTCTGCTTGACCAGTTGCAGGTCGCTCCAGCTCAGCGCCTGGGTGGCGGGGTTGAAGCCCTGCTTGGTGACGTAGACGAGGAAGTAGTCCGCGCCGTGGCTGGCCTGGTCGAAGAGCTTGACCGTGAAGTTGCTCGTGACGTTCGTGGTCTTCCACGGGCCGACGGCGTCCAGGGCGTTGTAGCGACCGCCTTCGGCCTGGCCGCCGCTGCACAGCTGGCCGTTGGGGATGGCCGCCTGGTGGTTGCCGCCGACGCCGTTGCGGTAGAGGCCGTTCCAGTTCCACATGGCGTTCGGGTTGGCCTGCCACGCCTGCCAGCACATCGGGTCCTGCTGCTGCATGGCCGGGTTCATGTGGTCGCTGCCCCAGCGTAACCAGCAGCCGTAGTTGCGGGACGCCGGGTCGACGACGGAACCGTGCGCCGAGGCGGTGCCGGACCAGGGGATCAGGCTGAGCAGCGCCGCGGAGAGCAGGGTGAGCAGGTGCACCGCCCATCGGGGTCGGCGCGGACGGCCCGCGACGGTGCGGGCGCGACTGTCGAGAACATGACCAGTCATTGTGCGGCTCCATCTTCCGGTTGAGTGGGGTGCCGGGTGGATGGGAGCGCTCCCAGACCCTGTGCTACCCATCGCCATGCCGCGGGAAACACGCCTGTCGTTTGTCACCCATTGGGGTATTCGCCGATCTTCGGCGCTCCCGCGCCGCCATGATCGGGTCGGGTCGGGCGCCCGGACGGGCGTCGCTGCTCGACCCGCGCTCTCTGGGACTTCGCGAACTCTGGGACATGGGGACTCTACGGACATGACGCACACGACACGACGGGCGAGCGGCCCGGACGGGCGGGCGGTGCTGCTCGCCGCCGGGCTGGCCGATCTGGCGGTGAGCGCGGTCGGATCGGTGGCGGGCACACTGGGCACCCTGCTGCGCCGGTCGGACGCGGTGGATCTCGCCCGCGACGCCGAACGGGACCTGGAGGCGCGAGGCCGCCTCGCCCTCGACCGGTACGCGCACGTGCCCCCCGCGTACCTGGAGGTGCTGGCCCGGCACGTGGTCGAGCGGCGGGCCGCCGCCGACGGCCGGACCGCCGACGGCCGGACCACCCACCGCCGGGCCCCTGACGGTGATGTCTGACGATGTCCGACCGCTGGGACCCGGCCGCGTTCAAAGCCCGTATCGACGGCACACTGCGGGACTTCCTGGCCGAGGAGGCCGACCGGCTGCTGGACATCGACGACGACCTGAAGCCGGTGGCCGAACAGCTCCAGGCCGCCGCCCGGCACGGCAAGCGCCTGCGGGCGGCGTTCTGCTACTGGGGCTGGAGAGCGGCCGGGCAGCCGGACAGCGACGCCCTCGTACGCGCGGCCGCCTCGATGGAGCTCGTCCACGCCGCGGCGATCGTGCACGACGACCTCATCGACGGCAGCACCCTGCGCCACGGCCTGCCCACCGCCCACCTGGCCCTGGAGGCGGCCCTCGCCGGCCGGCCCCGGGAGACCGCCGCCACCGCCCGCTCCCTGGCCATGCTCGTGGGCGACCACCTCATGGCGCTGGCGGGGGAGCTGTTCGCCACCAGCGGCCTGCCCGCCGCGTACCTCTCCCGCGCCCGACCGCTGTGGGCCACCCTCGCGCGGGAGCTGATCGCGGGGGAGTGCCTGGAGATCCTGCGCACCGGAACCACGCCGGACCTCGGCGCCTCGCTGCAGGTCATCCGCTACAAGACCGCCAAGTACACCGTCGAGCAACCCCTCCTCATCGGCGGCCTGCTCGCCGGCGCCGGCCCCGCACTCCGCGAGGGCTACTCCGCCTACGGCCTGCCGCTGGGCGAGGCGTTCCAGCTGCGCGACGACCTGCTCGGCCTGTTCGGCTCCTCCTCCCGTACCGGCAAGGCGGACCTGGACGACCTGCGGACCCGCCGCCCCACCGCGCTGCTGGCCGAGACCTGGCGCGCCGCCGACCCCGAGGGAAGACGGCTGCTCGCCCGCATCCTCGAAGGCACCGAAGGCACCGAAGGCACCGAAGGCACCGAAGGCACCGAAGGCACCGAGACCGGAGAGACCGGTGAGACCGGGGAGGGCGACCTGGCGGCCGCACGCGCGCTCATGGCGCGGGTCGGGGCACCGGAGCGGATCGAGCACCTGATCCGCGGGCGCGTGGAACAGGCCGTCCGGACCCTGGACGAGCTCGACATCCCGCCGTACGCGCACCGCGTCCTCACCGACCTGGCGAGGCGGGCCACCGACCGCCTGCACTGACATCCCCCGGCCCTCCACCCCTGTCCACCCCCGTCCCCGCCGGCGCGGCCCCCCTCAAGGAGAGAGCGATGACCTACACCGAAGCTTCGATGGACGCCCTGCGCGACAAGGGCGACGAGCTGGCCGACGCCGTCGTGGCCACGCTGTTCGCGCGGGGAGAGGTGGGCACGTTCAACACCCTCATGCGCTACGTCTCCGCCGCGGGCGCCCCCCTGCCGGACGGACTGCCCGACGTCGCCCGCGACTACCTGCGGGAGACCGCCGCGCCGCCGTCCTGGGTGGACTGGGAGGAGATGGAGAAGGCGCGGCTCTTCTTCATCGACAACAACGTGCACATCTCCACCGCCCTGTCGTTCGCCTCCATGCCCGCCTGCTACGTCGTCCCGCACGTCGCCAGGCTGCTGTCGACGACCCACGGGCTGAACTACCCCAACAAGCGCATGGCGGAGACCGGCCAGTTCACCGTCCACCTCATGCAGCCCGGCGCGTTCGAGGCCGGCAGCCGCTTCATCCCGGCCGCCCAGAAGGTACGCCTCCTGCACGCCTCCATCCGCCACCACCTCCGGCGCGAGGACCGCTGGGACACCGGTGCCCTGGGGGTGCCGATCTGTCAGGAGGACATGCTCGGCGGGCAGATGTTCTTCTCCCTGCTGGTCCTGGACAGCCTCCACCGGCTGGGCATCCACATGAGCGAGGAAGGGGCCGCCGCGTACTTCTACGCCTGGCGCGTGGTGGGCGCCATGCTCGGCGTCGACCAGGACGCCGTCCCGCACACCCTGGAGGAGGGGCGCCGGTTCCTGGACCTGTACATGGTCCGCCACATGGGCCCCAGCGAGGAAGGCGTCCGCCTCACCCGCCAGCTGATCGACCTGTACGAAGAGGTCGTCCCCGGGACCTTCTTCGACCCCGTCGTCTCCGCCCTGATCCGCCACCTCATCGGAGACACCTGCGCCGACTGGCTCGACGTCCCGCGTACCGCCTGGGACACCGTCGTCAAGGCGGCCCCCCACCTGCTGGGGGTCCTGGAGACCATCGAGGACCGCTCGCCCCTCGGCGCCTGGGCCCTGGACCGGCTCGGACACCTCACCACCGTCTTCGAGCTGTCGTCCCTCACCCGGGGCCGCGTCATGCACTACGCCATCCCCGAACACCTCAAGAAGGACTACGGCGTCAGCGCCACCGTCCCCCCGCGCCACCGCTGGACCCCGCCGCCCGCCACCGTCTCCTGAGAGGCTGCCCCGCGCCGCCGCCGGCGCGTAGGCTGGGCCGATGGCCATCGTCGATCTCGGCGCGTACGGCGAGGAGTTCAACGCCGACCCGTACCCGTACTACGCCAAGCTCCGCGACAGCGGACCCGTCCACCACGTCCGTACGCGCCTCGGCCACGAGGTGTGGCTGATCGTCGGCCACGCGGAGGCGCGAGCCGCGCTCGCCGACCCGAGGCTGGCCAAGTCGCCCGCCGCCGCCGGTCTCCCGAGCATGCTCGACGAGCAGCTCATCGGGCCGCACCTGCTGGTCGTGGACCCGCCCGACCACACGCGGCTGCGCAAGTTGATCGCCCGCGAGTTCACCGGGCGGCGCGTGGAGGCGCTGCGGCCGCGCGTCCAGGCGGTCACGGACGAGCTGCTCGACGCCATGGACGTACCCGAGCGGCGCGCCGACCTCGTCGACGCGCTCGCCTTCCCCCTGCCCATCACCGTCATCTGCGAACTGCTGGGCGTGCCCACCGCCGACCGCGCCCGCTTCCGCGCCTGGTCCACCGAGATCGTCGCCCCGACCGGCGCGGACCCCGAGCTCGAAGCCGTACAGGCCCTCGGCGCGTACCTCGACGAACTCATCGAGGACAAGCGCTCCTCCCGCCCCACCGACGACCTGCTCTCCGCCCTGCTGCGTACGCGCGCCGAGGACGGCGACCGGCTCTCGGCCGCCGAACTGCGGGCCATGGCGTACCTGCTGCTGATCGCGGGGCACGAGACGACCGTCAACCTCGTCTCCAACGGGATGCGCGCCCTGTTCGCCCATCCGGAGCAGATGGCGGCGCTGCGCGCCGACTTCGGGCTGCTGGACGGAGCGGTGGAGGAGATGCTGCGGTACGACGGGCCGGTCGAGACCGCCACGGCCCGGTTCGCCCTGGAGGCCGTGCCCCTCGGCGACACCGTCATCCCCGCCGGCGCGACCGTCCTCGTCGGCCTCGCCGCGGGCGACCGCGACCCGGCCAGGTTCACCGACCCCGACCGCTTCGACATCCGCCGCGACACCGGCGGCCACCTCGCCTTCGGCCACGGCATCCACTACTGCCTGGGCGCCCCGCTGGCCCGCCTGGAGGCCCGCATCGCGCTCCGCGCCCTGCTGGAACGCTTCCCGTCCCTCGAACCCGACCCCTCCGCCGGCCCGCTCGACTGGCTGCCCGGCCTCCTCATGCGCGGCGTCCGCCGCCTTCCCGTCAGGTGGTGACGAACAACCCATGAACGAATCCGATCTCGACCTCGCCCTCGCCCAGAAGGCCCTCGACAGCCAGCCCTTCAGCCGGCTCCTCGGCGCCCGCATCACCGCATTCGGCGACGGCCGCGCCGTGCTGGAGCTGGACATCCGCGAGGAGCTCCACCAGCAGAACGGCTTCCTCCACGGCGGAGTCCTCTCGTACGCCGCCGACAACGCCCTCACCTTCGCCGCCGGCGCCGCCCTCGGCCCGGCGGTGCTGACGGCCGGCTTCTCCATCCAGTACGTCCGCCCCGCCACCGGCCGCACCCTGATCGCCCGCGCGTCCGTGGTCCACGCGGGGCGACGGCAGGCGGTGGTGCGCTGCGACCTGCTGACGGTCGACCGGGAGGGCGGGGACGAGACGCTCTGCGCGGTGGCGCAGGGCACGGTGCTGTCGGCCCCGCAGACGGGTGGCTGACGCGCGCGGCGGCGTGGACCGCGTACGGCGATCCGTCGAGGGTGGGAGGGCGCCGGGCGAAGCCCAACTCGGTGGGTGAGCAGGCTCGGCGGCGTTGTCAGTGGTGTCTCCCAGCCTGTTGATCACGACAGCGGCGGTGCGGGGCTGAAAAGGTTCACCGGGATCGGCAGCGGCGAGGGACCGGACGAGCAGTGTGAAGGAGTCGGCAGCCCGCGCAGTGGCCGTGAGAGGATCGCGCCGTGACCATCCACCTGCATGCCTTCGACGGCGAGCACTCGTTGACGTGGGATGCCGGCGGCCTGGCCGCCGATGCCGCAGTAGCCGCCGCCGGGCACGAGCCGAACGGGTACTTCTGGGAAGGTCTCGTGCGGTTTGCCTGGCCGGACATTGCCGAGCGCCTCGATTTCGACAGCGAGGCCGGAATGTTCTGCGCGGTCGGGAGTTCGAGCGACCTCGCGCAGCTTAAGACGGCCGTTGCATCCGTCATCACGAGCCCCGAGGCGGTCCGCGACATCATTGCCCGTGCGGAGACCGCGGGCTTCGAATTCGACGACTAGGGCCTGTCTGTAGTCGCGATGACGCGGCAGGGCGGTTGACGCCTTCGGCGAGCGGCCGATTAGGGTCCGCGCCATGTCTGTCGCGCCCGTTGTCGCCCCTGTTTGCTCCGGCTGCGGAGCCCGATCATCATCGGCGCATGCGCACACGAAGGAAACCGCTCACGGCGGGAACACCCCCGTGCTCATGCTTCCACGCGCAGCCAGGTGTCGCCCGCGCGGAGCCAGAGGGAGCCGTCGCGGCCCTGACCGCAGCGGAGGACGACGCGGCCGGGCACCCGGAGCCGGTGGCGGCTGGTCACGGCCCAGGTGGTGCCGGTGAGCTCGGCACGTATGAGCTCGACGGACCGCTTGTTGTGGTTCCTGCGAGTGAGGAGCGCCCGGTTGCCGCGGACGGCGAATCCGTCCGGATCGGGGAGGGGGCTGGGGTAGCTGACCACGTCGCCGGTGGACGGGGTGATCCGCGTCAGGAAGGTGCCGCCGGTGCTGCTGCCGGAGTACCAGACGAGCCACACGTGTTCGTCCTCGGTCGCGGCGGTGCAGCCTTCCAGGGGGTGGGCGGGCAGCCGTCCCCCGGGTGCCCAGGCCGCCTGGCCCCGGGTGTTCCAGCCCGCGAGGCCCGCTCCCGACTCGGGGTGGCCGCCGTAGACGCCCTCGTCTCCGTAAGCCGTCCAGATGCCTCCGTGGACGTCGGTGACCAGGGCGGGGATGTCGTCGCCGACGCAGAACTCGGCTTCGGGGGTGCCCGAGGGGGAGAACACCACAGCGTTGGGCGTCCAGGAGCCCCCGGGCTCGTTGCGGAACGTCCGGCCGCTCACCAGCAGGAACCGGGAATCCGGGAGCAACGCCAAGTGGCTGGGCCGCACCCGGATGTCTTTCACGACGGTGCGCCGCTCCTCCTGCCCCGCGACGGTGACCAACTCACCGGTGAACGGCGTGTCCGCGCCCCAGCCGATCCATCCCTTGATGGAGCGCCTGCGCTCGAGGTGGCGCCGGTGGACCAGCATGACCGCGAGCTCCCCGGCGGGCCCGACGCTCCACCACAGGGCTTTGAAGCCCTTCACGGCGTCGGCGGCGGGCAGCCGCCACACGTGGTGGAGCGCGGCATCGGAACGAGCGGTCGCCGGGCGCGGGTTCAGCGGGTTCAGCGGATTCATGGGCAGTCGCCTTGGGGACTCCGGGGGCCGAGCCGCCCGAAGAGAGCGACCTTACCCGGCCTCGGCGACAGCGACTGCGCGCGGGGCCTCACAGCGCGGACGCGATCTCCTCCAGCCGTACCGGGCGGCGCTCGCGGCGCGACAGTTCGCACGCCTCGGCGATGCGCAGCGCCCGCAGGGCCTCGTGGCCGTCGCAGGGGTTGTCGCGCTCGCCGCGCGCCAGGCGGACGAAGGCGTCGAGCTCGGCTTCGTACGCCGGGGCGAAGCGTTCGAGGAAGCCCGGCCACGGTTTGTCGGCCGGGGGAGGGCCGAGGGGTTCGGTGGAGGTGAGGGGGGTGCGCTCGTCGAGGCCCACCGCGATCTGGTCGCGTTCGCCGGCCAGTTCCATGCGGACGTCGTAACCGGCGCCGTTGCAGCGGGTGGCGGTCGCGGTGGCGAGGGTGCCGTCGTCCAGGGTGAGGAGCACGGCCGCCGTGTCGACGTCGCCCGCGTCGCGGAACATGGCGTGCCCGGTGTCGGAGCCGGTCGCGTACACCTCGGTGACCTCGCGGCCGGTGACCCAGCGCAGGATGTCGAAGTCGTGGACCAGGCAGTCGCGGTAGAGGCCGCCGGAGAGCGGCAGGTACGCGGCGGGCGGCGGCGCCGGGTCGGAGGTGATGGCCCGTACGGTGTGCAGCCGGCCGAGTCGCCCGGCGCGCACGGCGTCGCGGGCCGCCCGGTAGCCGGCGTCGAAGCGGCGCATGAAGCCGAGCTGGAGCGGGGTGCCGGAGGACTCGACCTCGCGCAGCGCGGTGAGGGTGCCGGGCAGGTCGAGGGCGATGGGCTTCTCGCAGAAGGCGGGCAGGCCGGCGCGGGCGGCGCGGGCGATGAGATCGGGGTGGGCGGCGGTGGCCGAGGCGATCACGACGGCGTCCACGCCCCAGGCGAAGACGTCGTCGACGGTGGGGGCGGCGGTGGCGCCGGTGATGCCGGCGACCTCGGCCGCCCGTGCCGGGTCGGCGTCGGCGACCACGAGTGCCCCGACCTCCGGGTGGCGGCTGAGCACTCCGGCGTGGAAGGCGCCGATACGTCCCGTTCCGATGAGTCCGATGCGCATGGCCCCCAAGGTGGTGCCGGGCCCGGTGCCATGTCAAGCGTTTGTCAGGACAATCGGACTTCACGACTTCCCGTCATGATGGCATGCGGATACGCTCGGGGCCGTGCCCAAGCAGACCCCAGAAGCCCGAGACACGCGCGCCCGCGCCGGACGCGTCGCCGGCCGCGGCGGACGCGATCGCGACGAGGTCGCCCCCGTCGCGCGGCTCCCCCTGAGCGTCGACCGCACCAGCCCGGTGCCGCTCTACTTCCAGCTCTCGCAGCAGCTGGAGGCGGCCATCGAGCGCGGCGCCCTCACCCCGGGCAGCCTCCTCGGCAACGAGATCGACCTGGCCACCCGGCTCGGCCTCTCCCGGCCCACCGTCCGCCAGGCGATCCAGGCACTCGTCGACAAGGGCCTGCTCGTCCGCCGCCGCGGCGTCGGCACCCAGGTCGTCCACAGCCAGGTCAAGCGCCCGCTGGAGCTCAGCAGCCTGTACGACGACCTCGAGGCGGCCGGCCAGCGCCCCGCCACCATCGTCCTGACCAACCGTTTCCAGCCCGCCACCGCGGAGGTGGCCGCCGCCCTCGGCGTACCGGAGGGCAGCGACGTCCGGTTCCTGGAGCGGCTGCGGTTCGCGCACGGCGAGCCCATGGCGCGGCTGCGCAACCACCTGCCGCCCGGCCTGCTCGACCCTGCCACCGAGGAGCTGGAGGAGACCGGCCTGTACCGGCTGATGCGCGGCGCGGGCATCACGCTGCACAGTGCCCGCCAGTCCGTCGGGGCCCGGGCCGCCACCGAGCTGGAGGCGGAGCTGCTCACCGAGGAGCCGGGCGCGCCGCTGCTCACCATGGAGCGCACCACCTTCGACGACACCGGCCGGCCCGTGGAGTTCGGTTCGCACCTCTACCGGGCGTCGCGGTACGCGTTCGAGTTCCAGCTCCTCGTCCGGCCGTGACTCCGTCTCCGGCACGCAGCACACAGCGGGCGCGTAAGAATGTTCGGACAAAGTATTGACGGGTCGTCGCCACCGCCGTAGAAACTCACCCAGCCGCAACCGGGCGGCGCCGGGCACAGAAGGCGGACGACCACCATGCGAACCCCCCGCACGGCCGCAGCGGCCCTGCTGACCGCAGTCGCACTCACCGTCACCGCCGCCGGATGCAGCGACTCCGGCGGCAAGGACGCCGAGAACAAGCCCTCCACCCCCGCCGGCGGCGGCAGCCCCGCCACCAGCGACCGCATGACCATCGCCATGGTCACCCACTCCGGCGAGGGCGACACCTTCTGGGACATCGTCCAGAACGGCGCCGAGCAAGCCGCCGCCAAGGACAACGCCGCGTTCCTCTACGCCGCGAACAAGGAAGGCAAGGAGCAGGCCCAGCTCATCGACTCGTACGTGGCGAAGAAGGTGGACGGCCTGATCGTCACCCTGGCCAAGCCCGAAGCCGTCAAGGCGTCCGTCGCCAAGGCCGTCGCGGCCGGCATCCCCGTCATCACCATCAACTCCGGCGGGCAGCACTCCGCCGCGTACGGCGCCCTCACCCACATCGGCCAGGACGAGTCCGTGGCGGGCGAGGCCGTCGGCGAGGAGCTCACCGCACGGGGCAAGAAGAAGGCCCTGTGCGTCATCCACGAGCAGGGAAACGTTTCCCTCGAGGAGCGCTGCGCCGGCGTGCAGAAGACGTTCAAGGGCACCGTCGAGAACCTCAACGTCGAGGGCACCAACATGCCCGCCGCCACCTCCTCCATCGAGGCCAAGCTCCAGAGCGCCGACGACATCGACGCCGTCGTCACCCTCGGCGCGCCCTTCGCCGCCGCCTCCGTCAAGGCCAAGCAGAGCGCCGGCTCCCACGCCGAGATCGACACCTTCGACCTCAACGCGGCCGTCGTCGCCCAGCTCAAGGCCCGGCAGATCGGCTTCGCCGTCGACCAGCAGCCCTACCTCCAGGGCTACCTCGCCGTCGATGCGCTCCGGCTCCACAAGGACAACCTCAACGTCCTCGGCGGGGGCAAGCCCGTCCTCACCGGCCCCGCCCTCGTCACCGAGAAGGACGTGGAGCGGCTGGAGGACCTCACCGCCCGCGGGACCCGATGAAAACCGGACACATCGCCATGACCGATACTTGCCCAGTCGTACGGCAAGGACAGCGAACAGAGCAAAAGGGGCACGGCGTCGTGGCAAGGAGTCCAAGGAGTTCGAGGAGTCCGAGGAGTGCGGGGAGTTCGGAAGCAGCATGGCGCGGCGCCCTGCGCACGGCTCTCGCGGCGGCGCTCGGGCTCTCCCTCGCCGCAGCCCTCGCCGGGTGCAGCGCCACCGGCGGCAAGCGCGCCGAGGACGCCCGCAAGGCGGCCGCCGCCCAGGGCCGGGCCGCCGTGGACACCCCGAGGTGGACCGTCGCCATGGTCACCCACTCCGGCGACGGCGACACCTTCTGGGACATCGTCCAGAACGGCGCCAAGCAAGCGGCCGCCAAGGACAACATCACCTTCCTCTACGCCCACAGCGACGAGGGACAGCAGCAGGCCCAGCTCGTCGAGTCCTACATCGACAAGAAGGTCGACGGCCTGATCGTCACCCTCGCCAAGCCCGACGCCATGAAGGCGGCCGTCGCCAAGGCCGTCAAGGCCGGCATCCCGGTGATCACCGTCAACTCCGGCGCCGAGCAGTCCAAGGCCCTCGGCGCCCTCACCCACATCGGCCAGGACGAGAACATCGCGGGCGAGGCGGTCGGCGACGAGCTCGACCGGCGCGGCCGCAAGAAGGCCCTGTGCGTCCTGCACGAACAGGGCAACGTCGGCCACGAGCAGCGCTGCGCCGGCGTGAAGAAGACCTTCGACGGCGACGTGCAGAACCTCTACGTCGACGGCACCAACATGCCCGACGTCCAGGCGTCCATCGAGGCCAAGCTCCAGACGGACCGGTCCATCGACGCCGTCGTCACCCTCGGCGCGCCGTTCGCGGACGCCGCCGTCCAGGCGAAGAAGACCGCCGGGTCCGACGCCGAGGTCGACACCTTCGACCTGAACGCCAAGGTGGCCGCCGGCCTCAAGGCCCGGCAGCTCGGCTTCGCCGTCGACCAGCAGCCCTACCTCCAGGGGTACGAGGCCGTCGACCTGCTGTGGCTGCACCGCTACAACGCCGACGTACTCGGCGGCGGCAGGCCCGTCCTCACCGGCCCGCAGATCATCACCCAGCAGGACGCCGCCAAGCTCACGGAATACACGGAGCGGGGAACCCGATGACAGCGACCGCACCACCCGTCAAGGACAAGGACGGCGCCCCCGGCACCGGCGGCGGCGACGAGCGCCTGCTGCGCACCTCGCCGCTGCGCAGGCTGCTCGGCCGCCCGGAACTCGGCTCGGTCGTCGGCGCCGCCGCCGTCTTCCTCTTCTTCGCCCTCGCCGCCGACAGCTTCCTGCGCGCCTCCAGCTTCGGCACGGTCCTGTACGCGGCCTCCACCATCGGCATCATGGCCGTGCCCGTCGCCCTGCTGATGATCGGCGGCGAGTTCGACCTGTCGGCCGGTGTGCTGGTGACGACGTCGGCGCTCGTCTCGTCGATGTTCAGCTACCAGATGACCGCCAACGTCTGGGTCGGCGTGGCCGTCTCCCTGCTCGTCACCCTCGCCGTCGGCGCGTTCAACGGCGTCATGCTGACCCGCACCAAACTGCCGAGCTTCATCATCACGCTCGGCACCTTCCTGATGCTGACCGGCATGAACCTCGGCTTCACCAAGCTCATCAGCGGCACGGTCTCCACCAAGACCATCGCCGACATGGAGGGCTTCTCCTCCGCCCGCACCCTCTTCGCCTCGCACGTCACCGTCGGCGGCGTCGACCTCAAGGTCACCATCCTGTGGTGGTTCGCCCTGGTCGCCCTCGCCACCTGGATCCTGCTGCGCACCCGCTTCGGCAACTGGATCTTCGCGGTGGGCGGCAACGCCGACGCCGCCCGCGCGGTCGGCGTCCCGGTCCGTACGACGAAGATCGGCCTCTACATGGGCGTGGCCTTCTGCGCCTGGGTGTCCGGACAGCACCTGCTGTTCTCGTTCGACGTCGTCCAGTCCGGCGAGGGCGTCGGCAACGAGCTGATCTACATCATCGCCGCCGTCATCGGCGGCTGCCTGATCACGGGCGGGTACGGGTCGGCCATCGGCTCGGCGGTCGGCGCGTTCATCTTCGGCATGACCAGCAAGGGCATCGTGTACGCCGAGTGGAACCCGGACTGGTTCAAGTTCTTCCTCGGAGCGATGCTTCTCCTCGCGACCCTGCTCAACGCCTGGGTCCGCAAGCGTGCGGAGGCCACGGCATGAGCACCCCTCTCGTACAGCTCGACGACGTCAGCAAGTACTACGGCAACATCCGCGCCCTGGAGGGTGTCTCCCTCGAAGTCCACGCGGGCGAGATCACCTGCGTCCTCGGCGACAACGGCGCCGGGAAGTCCACCCTCATCAAGATCGTCGCCGGTCTGCACGCCCACGACGGCGGCACCCTGCGCATCGACGGCGAGGAGACCTCCCTCGCCTCCCCGCGCGACGCCCTGGACCGGGGCATCGCCACCGTCTACCAGGATCTGGCCGTCGTCCCGCTCATGCCGGTCTGGCGGAACTTCTTCCTCGGGTCCGAGCCCACCAAGGGCGCCGGCCCCTTCAAGCGGCTCGACGTCGACCTCATGCGGGAGACCACCCGAGCCGAGCTGCTGCGCATGGGCATCGACCTGCGCGACGTCGACCAGCCGATCGGCACCCTGTCGGGCGGCGAGCGGCAGTGCGTGGCCATCGCCCGCGCCGTCCACTTCGGTGCCAAGGTCCTCGTCCTCGACGAACCGACGGCGGCGCTCGGCGTCAAGCAGTCCGGGGTGGTCCTCAAGTACGTGGCCGCCGCGCGCGACGCGGGCCTGGGCGTGGTCCTCATCACGCACAACCCTCACCACGCGTACCTGGTCGGTGACCGGTTCGTACTGCTGAAGCGCGGTGTGATGGCCGGCAGCCACACCAAGGACTCCGTCACGCTCGACGAGCTGACCCGTCAGATGGCGGGCGGCAGCGAGCTGGAGGGCCTCCGCCACGAGCTCGAACGAGCCCCGGCCCCGCCCCCCGCCACCTCCCCGCCCGGCGCCCCCGCCGGCCCGCGGCCCGAGGCGCCGTAACCCCGCCGCACCGCCGCCCCCGTCCCCGTACCTGGCAGAATCGGGGGCGGCGGGCGCCGCCCGCCGCCGGCTCCGGCGCCCCACGCACCGCCCGGCCCACCCCCCACGAGGGACGACAGGACACGTGAGCACGTACCGCGACCCCGCACACCGCGGCTCCGCCCGCGCCACCGTCCTGCGCACCATCTCCGCCCGCGAACGCCGCTCCCACCTCACCGCCCCCCGCGTGCCCACCGTCGGCATCGACATCGGCGGTACGAAGGTGATGGCGGGCGTCGTCGACGCCGACGGCACCATCCTCGAGCAGCTCAGGACCGAGACCCCGGACAAGTCCAAGAGCCCCAAGGTCGTCGAGGACACCATCACCGAGCTCGTCCTCGACCTCTCCGACCGGCACGACGTCCACGCCGTCGGCATCGGCGCCGCCGGCTGGGTCGACGCCGACCGCAGCCGCGTCCTGTTCGCCCCGCACCTCGCCTGGCGCAACGAGCCGCTGCGCGACGCCCTCCAGGCCCGCCTCGCCGTCCCGGTCATGGTCGACAACGACGCCAACACCGCCGCCTGGGCCGAATGGCGCTTCGGCGCCGGCCGCGGCGAGGACCACCTCGTCATGATCACGCTCGGCACCGGCATCGGCGGCGCCATCCTGGAGGACGGCCGCGTCAAGCGCGGCAAGTACGGGGTCGCCGGCGAGTTCGGGCACATGCAGGTCGTCCCCGGCGGCCACCGCTGCCCGTGCGGCAACCGCGGCTGCTGGGAGCAGTACAGCTCGGGCAACGCCCTGGTCCGCGAGGCCCGCGAGCTCGCGGCGGCCGACTCGCCGGTCGCGTACAACATCATCGAGCGGGTCAAGGGCTCCATCCCCGACATCACCGGACCCCTCATCACCGAGCTCGCCCGCGAGGGCGACGCCATGTGCGTGGAGCTGTTCCAGGACATCGGCCAGTGGCTCGGCGTCGGCATCGCCAACCTCGCGGCCGCCCTCGACCCGTCCTGCTTCGTCATCGGCGGAGGCGTCAGCGCCGCCGACGACCTGCTCATCGGGCCCGCCCGGGACGCCTTCCGCCGCCACCTCACCGGCCGCGGCTACCGCCCCGAGGCCCGGATCGCCAAGGCGCAGCTCGGCCCGGAGGCCGGCATGGTCGGCGCCGCCGACCTCGCCCGGCTCGTCGCCCGCCGCTTCCGCCGCGCCAACCGCCGCCGCGTCGAGCGCCACGAGCGGTACGAGCGCTACGCCCAGGCGCTGCGCACCCCGCGCGGCGCCCGCTCCACCGAGGAACCGCAGCCATGACCGTGCCCCACCAGCCCGTACCCGAGCCCGGGGAGGACCGGCGGCACATGATCCGCCGCCGCTGGCTGACCGCGGTCGTCATCGCCCTGCTCATCGGCATCCCGGCCGGCTACCTCGTCATCTCCGCCGAGCAGAGCCGGAGCAGCGGCCGCGACAAGCAGGCCGAGTCCTCCGCCTCCGGCCTGCGCGACAGCTGGCCGTCCAAGATGAAGCGCCGCGTCTTCGAGGTGCCGATCCCCGGCGCGGCCACCGACGTGGCGTACTTCGAGACCAGCAACTGGAAGTCGAGCCGGCTGTACGTGCAGTTCACGACGGACGCCTCGGGGCTGGACGACTTCCTCCAGGACGTCGGCACCAGCCGCTCCGAACTGGTCGCGGACCAGATCACGATCGGCGAGCGCGACGCCCACACGGTCGGCTGGCACTTCCCCGACACGCACGACTGGGCCGGCACCACGCACCGGCGGCCCGACCCGCGGCCCACCCGCGACATCACGGTCGACCTCACCGACCCGGCGGCCCCGCGCGTGTACGTCGTCTCCACCGCGACCCCCTGACAAGACCTACGACCGGGGGATCTGGCAGGCCCCGCTGCCTTCCTGGCCCTTGGGCGGCGGGGAGGCCTTCGGCCAGGCGAGTCCCACGAACGTCGGCCGCTCACCGCGCACTTCCGGGTCGAGCCGGACCACGGCGACGGCCTTGTTGTAGGCGTTGCCCTTGTTGTCGATGCAGATCCAGCCGCTGGCCCCGTCGACCTTGTGCACCCCCCTGAGGGCGTTCCAGTCGGTGCCGATCTCCCGCAGGGTGGGGATGTAGCCGCTCTTGCGGCCCTCCGCGTGCAGCCTGATCCCCGCGATGGCGGTCTTGGCGGAGTCGTGGACGGAGACGGTGCGCGAGTCGTAGATGTCCGCGGGCCCGATCGGCCCGACGGGGGGCGGCGCCGCCAGCCGCTGCATCAGCTCGCGGACCACCGCCGGTGAACCACCCGTCTCCGGCGGCCGCGGCCGCTTGCCGATCCAGCCGTCGGGGTGCGAGACGGAGGTGTACAGGACGGTCACCTTCCCCTCCCACCGGCCGCCGTCTCCGCGCAGGCCGCGCAGGGCGTCCCAGTCCAGCTTCGTGTCCGCGTACAGCGTGGACGCGCCGGACCCGCTGACCACCGTGAACGGCTCGTTCTTGCACGGGCGGTTCCTGGCCAGCTCGTTGAGGAACTGCCGCAGATGCGTGGGCCGGCCGGCGAAGTAGACGGTGTTGACCTGCGGCCGCAGTACGCAGATGTCCGTGGCCATCCGCTTGAACTCGCCGGCCAGCGCGCCCTCGGTGTCCGTCCCCTCGGACTCGAAGGGCATCGGCTCGTGCGGTGACCGGCGCAGCTTCCCCTCGTAGGCCTGCAGGAGCGACTCGTTGTACGGGTCCGACGGCCTGGTGTCCTTGACCAGGATGGCGTGCTCGAGGTCCAGGTTCCTGTCGAAGTGCACCAGGGCGTCCGCCTGGTCGCTGTTGGTGGGCGCGACCCGGGCGAACAGGGGGTAGCCGGTGAACTCGTCGCCCGTGATGGGGCCACCGACCACCGGTATCTTCTTCTCCTTCGTCAGATACGCGATGGCCTCGGCGGTCGGCCGCACGCTGAGGTCGAAGCCGAAGACGGTACGGAGGTTGTGCTTCTTGTCCCGGGAGAGGGCGGCGAGCTGGTCGGCGACCGGCCGCCACTGATCGCGGTTCTTGCCGGGGTTGGCGAGGACGAGGCGGATCTTGGGCTGCTCGCCACCGCTCTGCTTCTCGGACGCGGTGGCGCCGTTGGCGAAGTACTGCGCGATGTAGGCGCCCTGGACCTCGTGCAGGATCTGCCGCCTGACCGGTTCGTGGTCGGAGGTCATCGGGATCATCAGGGCGATGGTGACGTGCGGTTGGCCGTCGATGCGGTCGTTCTCCTCCTTGATGCGCTTCATGACCTCGGCGAGGTCGTCCATGAAGGGCGTGCCGCCGCCGTCGCTGACCCCGATGCACTCGCCGCTGGTGGTGTGCAGGCCCGGGCCGCACGGGTCGGGGTCCTCGGGGCCGTACCGGTCCCACAGGATCCAGCCGGCCACCAGGGCGAGGACCACGCCCAGGGCGAGCGCCACCATGGTCACCGGGCCGTGCCCGGGCCCGGGCCTGTCCGGAGTGTCTGTCACTGCCCCTCCCCTGAGGTGGGCGGCCGTGCCGCGGATGCCGCCTCCCGCACCGTCACCCGCAGCAGCCGCCGCTCGCGCACGTCGCCCTCCAGCCGCAGGGTCCAGGTGTTGAGGAGGGCTTCGAGCTCGTCGAGGGGCGCCGCCGTGAGCCGGGCGCCCGCGTCGTCGTCGCTGACCACAAGGACCACGGGATGGGTGGCCGTACGCCGCCCCACGACGCGGCGCAGGGTCCGGTAGGCGGCGAGGTAGGTGTCGAGGACGGCCCGGCCCCGTGCGTTGTGCACCCGCAGGAGCATCAGCGGGGGCTGGTTCCTGTTGAGCCGGCGCAGCAGGCCGTAGTGCGCGTCGATGTCCGCGAGGAAGGCGGCGATGAGGAACTCGTTCCGGTTGTCCACGCGAGCCGCCTCCGCCCGGGCCGCCTCCACGCGGACGTCCTCCGGGTCGTCGGGGCGCGGCGGGCGCGGCCGGAAGAAGTAGAACAGCCTGATGGCGATCGCCTCCCGGTTGGAGAACGCGCCTCCCTTCTGCACCCTCAGGGCCCGCCCCCACCAGCGCAGGGCCACCCGGTCGGGCCGCGGCCGCCCGGTCAGGAAGCGCACCAGCGTGGAGAGCATCGCCAGGAGGCCGCCGAGCGTGCCGGTCCCCGCCAGCGGCACCTCGAGCTCGCGCAGCAGCTGGTCGCGGCGGGGAGGTTCCTCCTGCCGCCGCCGACTCAGGTCACGTACGAGGGCGCGGTGCGCGTACTGCAGCCGGTCCAGGCCCAGGTCGGCGTGGTCGGCGGCCCAGGTGTGGGCGAGGAGCCCGAGGTGGAAGCGCGGAAAGGCCGGGGCGCGCCGTCCGGCCGGCCCGCCCAGCCCGGACATCCGGGTCGACAGGTACCAGAAGGAATCCGCGACCCCGTTCTCGACCGGGACCTCGGGCACGTTCACCGGCAGCCGCTCCGCGTACGTGTGGCGCAGGCTCCACAGGAGGTCGTTCTGCTGCGTCCGGTCGAGCCCCACGACCTCGATGACGGGAGGCCCGCCCTTGCGCCGCAGCCTGCTGCCCACGCTCGGCCGGTTCCGTGGCTCCATCAGCAGCCCGGATACGACGCGGGCGAGGAGGCGCTCGTACGTCACACGCTTCCCCCCGTCCTCGCGGCCCGAGGCCCCATACGACCCGTCAGCCCCGCGTTGTTGGCGGCCATGTGTATCCGGAGCACCCCGCACTGGCAAGGGGAAGGGAGCCGGGACTCCCGTGATTGGCGTGATCTGGCGCCTGCGCCTACGGGGTCCTGCCGGGCGTACTCCCCGCACGGGCGGTCTCTCGGGATTCGCCGGACCCGCGTCAGCCCGGCGGTCTACCGTACGGGCAGGCCGCGCCGCCTGCCGCGGTCACGTGAGGAGGAACCGTCCTGTGTCATCGCCTTGCGACCCCCAGAACGCCCCCGCCGGTGACGTGGGTGCGGCGCTCATGGTGATCGACTCCCAGCTCAAGGCCATCTACGCCGGCAGGACCGAGATCGACGCCGAGCAGCGCCAGTTGATCAACCAGTACACCGCGTCCTTGAGCCGCAGGGAGCTCCGTGACCTGCTGGACGGCGCGTGCACGCTGATCTACATGTTCATGCGGTGGCTGCGGATGGCCTACGAGGACCACGGCCGGGACGTCTTCGAGTACGTGGTGCCGAGCCTCGTGGGCACGATGCGCAACATGCCCAAGAGCTTCCCTCCCGAGACCATCCCCACCATGGCGGGCCTGGTCATCGCGGCGGGTACCGACCTGAGCCCCAGCCTCTGGCGCAAGCAGTACGGGGAGTGGCCCCAGGAGGAGATGACCCCTCTGGAAGCCACCGCCGTCCTGCTCGCGGAGCACATCAACCGGATCACCGACGACCACGACTTCGCCACCCGGCTGATCACCGGGGCTCTTTCCCGCGCGGACGCGGACTGACTGACCCCCGTCCGTGAGAGGTGACGCGCCCCGCCGGCGTCGAGTCCACCGGCGGGGGCGCGCGGCCTCCCGGCGACGGCCCGGTCAGCAGGTGGAGGTGGAGGAGCGGAAGTAGCGTCGGCCGGGTTGGTTCCGTGAGGCCCCCACCGGGAGGGTCACGGTCACCGACCCGGCGTGACGCCCTTCACCGCCCGCGCGAAGGCGAGGGCGGTCGGGGGGACATGGGAGCGGTGCCAGATCAGCCCCAGCTCGGAGGGGGGCAGTCCGTCGACCGGGACGAAGGCGATGGAGCTGCGCCGCCCGTGGTAGTCGGCCGTGGACCGGCACAGCAGCATGGCACCCCGGTCCGCCGCCGCCAGACTCAGCCCCTCCTGAAGGGTGTTGACCAGCGGGCCCGCCGGGATCGGCCGCAGCTCCGGGGTGCGGTCCGGGGCCTGCGCCAGGCGCCAGTACGCGGGCGCGGGACCGGGCGCCCCGCCCGCGCCCACGCCGATGAGCCGGCAGTCGGCCAGTTCCTCCGCCGACACCGACTTCCGGGCCGCGAACGGGTGCCGGGCGGAGACGGCGAGGGTCTGCGGCTGCCGGGAGAAGACCGGCCCGAGCACCAGGTGCTCCTCCCGTACCGGCAGGAGCACCACCGCGCAGTCCACCTCCTGGCGGCGCACCGGCCCGAACGGGTCCGACAGCGGGATCTCCGTCAGCTCCAGGACGCACCCCGGGCACTCCTCCTCGAACAGGGCTATCGCCTGGGCGAGGTAGTCGTCGACGGTGCCCTGGAAGCCGATCCGCAGCACCCCGCCCATCTCCGCCCGGGCGGCGGCCCGCGCCTCGTCCAGGGTGGCGCGCAGTCCGTCGTACGCGGGCCGCAGGCTGTCGGCGAAGGACTCCCCGAGCGAGGTCAGCCGCACCCGGCGGCTGGTGCGCTCGACCAGCGGGGCGCCGATTCGCCCCTCCAGGGCGCGCAGCAGCTGGCTCACCCTGCTCTGGGAGACGTACAGCCGCTCGCCCGCCCGGCCGAAGTGCAGCTCCTCGGCGAGGACGAGGAACGCCTCCAACTCGCGGATCTCGATACCGCCCACGGAATCCCGGCCTCCTTCCCCCCGATCGATTAATCCCACTCATGGAAGGATGAGGGATTGGCCGTTGTTCCCGAACGGCCCTGCGGGTTGGCTGGCCGTATGGCACAGACAGGGGAAATCGCAGGCAAGGCGCCCGGAGAGGGGCAGTCCGCACGACCCGGGGGCTGGCCCGCGGTCGCCGCCGTCGCCGGGGCGACGTTCACGGTGGTCACCTCCGAGATGCTGCCGGTGGGGCTGCTCACCCCCATCGGCGACGCGCTCCATGTGAGCGAGGGGACCGCCGGGCTCACCCTCACCCTCACGGGTCTGGTGGGCGCGGTCTCCGCGCCGCTGCTGACGCCGCTGCTCGGCCGGCTGGACCGCCGGGTGCTGCTGTGCTCCATGATGGCGGTGCTCGCGCTGGGCAATCTGCTCGCGGCGTGGGCCCCCGACTTCGGGGTGATGGTGGTCGCCCGCGTCCTCGTCGGCATCGGCATGGGCGTGGTCTGGGCGGTCGCCGCCGGACTCGCCGTACGGCTCGTGCCCGGCGCCGCCGCCGGCCCGGCCACCTCACTCATCTTCAGCGGGATCGCGGTGGCCTCGGTGCTGGGCGTCCCGGCCGGTACGTACATCGGCGAACTGGCCGACTGGAGAACGGCGTTCACCGTCATCGCCACCCTCGCCGCGGTGGTCCTGATCGCGCTCGCGGCCCTGCTGCCGCCGCTCCCGGCCGAGCAGGACATCCGGCTCGGCGGCGTGCTGAAGCTGTTCGGCAACCCGCGGGTGGCTACCGGGCTCGCCGTGGTGGCGTTCCTGGTCACCGGGCACTTCGCCGCCTACACGTACGTACGGCCCGCGCTGGAGGAGATCTCCGGGGTCGGCCCCACGATGATCGGCACCCTGCTCCTCGTCTACGGCGTCGCCGGCGTCCTCGGGAACTTCGCGGCCGGCGCCGGGGCGGGCCGCTCCCCGCGCGGCACGCTCCTGGTGATCGCCCTGGTCCTGGCGGCCACGGTGGGGCCGCTGCCGTTGCTCGGCGGCTCGGTGCTGACGGCCGGTGCGCTGCTCGCGGTGTGGGGCATCTCGTACGGCGGCGTGTCGGTGAGCACCCAGACCTGGCTGCTGGCCGCCGCGCCGCTCGCCCGCGAGGCGGTGTCCTCGCTCTTCGTGGGTGTCTTCAACGGGGCGATCGCGCTGGGCGCCCTGGTCGGCGGTCTCACCGCGGACGGCGCCGGGATCGAGGCCGTGATGTGGCTGGGCGGCGGCCTGGCGCTCGCCGCCCTGCTGGTGGCGTCTCTGGGCCGGGCCCCGGAGAGCGGCCGAATCGGCTAGGGGGTGTCTTGTCGATCAGGCCGGCTCTTCTGCGGCGATGGCGTGCCCGCAGTGTGCTCAGTGACGAGCCCGCGTACGGAAGTGCGAGGGCCCGCTGCGCGAGGGCCTGCTGCGACGTGCCGGCACTGGCTTTTCGCGAGTACCCGGGCCCGCGCCGAAGCCTCGGCCAAGGCCGGCTGATCCCTGCGGCCGGCTCTGGACCTGATCCGCGGAGGAGGGGAAGGAACCGCTAGGTTCGACCCGACGCTGTGAGCGATTGTGAGAGATGAGAGGGTCAGGCGGGTGAGTGAGACACCGACGAACACCCTGCAATACCGCTTTGACGGGCCAGAAGACGCCCCTGTGCTGATCATGGGGTCATCCCTCGGTACCACCTGGCACATGTGGGACCGGCAGATACCCGAGCTCACCCGCCAGTGGAGGGTCCTCCGGTTCGACCTGCCCGGGCACGGCGGCGCGCCCGCCGAACCGGCGTCCGCCGTCTCCGAGCTGACCGACCGGCTCCTCGCCACGCTCGACGGGCTCGGCGTCCACCGCTTCGGTTACGTGGGCTGCTCCATCGGCGGCGCCATCGGCACGGACCTCGCCCTGCGGGCCCCGCACCGCCTCGCCTCGCTCGCTCTGGTCGCCTCCTCGCCCCGGTTCGGCACCGCCGACGAGTTCCGCCGGCGCGGCGTGATCGTCCGCACCAACGGCCTCGACCCCATGGCCCGCACGGCGCCCGAACGCTGGTTCACCCCCGGCTTCGCCGCCGCCCAGCCCGCCATCGTCGAGTGGGCCGTGCAGATGGTCCGTACGACCGACCCGGGCTGCTACGTCGCCGCCTGCGAGGCGCTCGCCGCCTTCGACGTACGCGCGGAACTCGGCCGCGTCGGCGTGCCCACGCTCGTGCTGGTCGGTTCGGAGGACACCGTCACCGGCCCCGCCGAGGCCCGGACCCTGGTCGCCGGCATCCCGGACGCCCGCCTCGCGGTGGTGCCCGGCGCGTCGCACCTGGCGCCCGTCGAGCAGCCCGCCGCCGTCACGGACCTGCTGGTACGCCACTTCTCGACCTCGTGGCAGGACACCATGGCCGCCCTCGCGGCGCCGCCCGTGATGCCCGCCATCGCCGCCGCGGCCCCGCACCCCGGGCCCCTCGCGCCGCCCGCCCCCGCCCCCGCCCCCGTGCCCCCCGCCCCCGGCCCCGTCGCCGCCGCGCCGGCACCCGCACCGGGAGCGCCCGCCGCCCCGGTCACCGCCGCACCCGTCGTCGCGCCCCCGGTCGCCGCCGCACCCGTCGTCACGCCCCCCGTCGCGGCGGCTCCCGTCGCTCCCGCCGTGTCGTCGCCGGAAGCGGCACCCGCCGGCCGGCCCGACCCGTACGACGCCGGCATGAAGGTGCGCCGCGAGGTCCTCGGGGACGCTCACGTGGACCGCGCCACGGCCGCCGCCGACGACTTCACCCGCGACTTCCAGGAGCTGATCACCCGCTACGCGTGGGGCGAGGTGTGGACCCGCGAGGGCCTCGACCGCCGCACCCGCAGCGTCGTCACCCTCACCGCGCTGGTCGCGGGCGGCCACCTGGAGGAGCTCGCCTTCCACACCCGCGCCGCCCTGCGCAACGGCCTCTCGCCCGCCGAGATCATGGAGGTGCTCCTCCAGACCGCCGTCTACTGCGGCGTCCCGGCGGCCAACTCGGCCTTCAAGGTCGCCCAGCAGGTGATCCGAGAGGAGACGACGCCCCCCGAGGCGTAACCCTCCGTGGCGTAAGAGGATGCCCTCATGGAGACGAAGCTCAAGCTGACCAAGAAGTCCCACGCCTGCGTCCGGCTGGAGAAGGACGGGCGGACCCTCGTCATCGACCCGGGCGGGTTCAGCGAACACGACGCCGCGCTCGGCGCCGACGCGATCCTCGTCACCCATGAGCACCCGGACCACTTCGACGAGGACCGCCTCCGCGCGGCCCTGGAGTCCCACCCGGGCGCCGAGATCTGGACGCTGCGCAGCGTGGCGGAGCAGCTCTCGGCGGCCTTCCCGGGCCGGGTCCACACCGTCGGCCACGGTGACACCTTCACCGCGGCCGGCTTCGACGTGCAGGTGCACGGCGAGCTGCACGCCGTGATCCACCCGGACATCCCGCGGATCACCAACATCGGGTTCCTGGTCGAGGACTCCCTCTTCCACCCCGGCGACGCGCTCACCGTGCCCGACCGGCCGGTCGAGACGCTGATGCTGCCGGTCATGGCCCCCTGGAACAAGATCTCCGAGGTCATCGACTACGTCCGCGAGGTCAACCCGCAGCGCGCCATCGACATCCACGACGCCCTGCTCACCGACCTCGCCCGGCCGATCTACGACCGCCAGATCGGCGCCCTCGGCGGCACGGTCCACGGCCGGCTCGCCCCCGGGGACTCCACCGACCTCTGACGCCCACCACCCGTCGGCCACCGCCGACTGTCGGTGGCCCCGGTTAGGCTTGCCGTCATGCGCATCGCCACCTGGAACGTCAATTCGATCACCGCCCGGCTGCCCCGGCTGCTGGCCTGGCTGGAGAGCAGCGGCACGGACGTGCTGTGCATCCAGGAGACCAAGTGCACCGCCGAGCAGTTCCCCACCGAGGAGCTGCGCGCCCTCGGCTACGCGTCGTCGGTGCACGCGACCGGGCGGTGGAACGGCGTGGCCCTGGTCTCCCGGGTCGGCCTGGAGGACGTCGTCCACGGCCTGCCCGGCGGCCCGGAGTACGAGGGCGTCGCCGAGCCCCGCGCGATCTCCGGCACCTGCGGCCCCGTGCGGGTCTGGTCGGTGTACGTGCCGAACGGCCGCGAGGTCGCCCACGACCACTACGCGTACAAGCTGCGCTGGCTGGAGGCGCTCCAGGCGGCGGTCGCCGAGGACGCGGCGGGCCCGCGCCCCTTCGCGGTGCTCGGCGACTTCAACATCGCCCCGACGGACGACGACGTCTTCGACGCCGCCGCCTTCGAGGGCTCCACGCACGTCACCCCGCCGGAGCGCGCCGCGCTCGCCGGGCTGCGCGAGACCGGGCTCGGCGACATCGTGCCGCGCCCGCTCAAGTACGACCACCCGTTCACGTACTGGGACTACCGCCAGCTCTGCTTCCCGAAGAACCGCGGCATGCGCATCGACCTGGTGTACGGCAACAAGCCGTTCGCCGACGCGGTCAAGGACAGCTACGTCGACCGCGAGGAGCGCAAGGGCAAGGGCGCGTCCGACCACGCGCCGGTCGTCGTCGACCTCGACGTGTAGCGCGCGCCCTGTAGTGCCGCCGACCGGTTCGGTGCGACGCTGGACGGTATGAACATCCCCTTCCTGGACACCTGGCGCAAGCGGCGCGGCGATGAGCGCGGCGGTGCGCGCGCCCCTTCCGCCGTGGGCGGCGGCGACCCGGACGGCGTGGCGAACATGCTCGCCGAGTGCGCGCTGCTGCGCGCCAGGGTCAAGGAGTTGGGGGTGCGGCTCGACGACACCCCGCGCTCACTGGAGGCGATCGACCAGCTGCTGCCGCGCTGGCGCGACGACCCGGAGGAGCTGCCCTGGCTCGGCAACGACGCGGGCCTGTACCTCGGTACGGTCATCGTGCGGACGGTCCCGGGCGCGGCCTGGCACCTGACGCCGGCCGGCTACCCGGTGGTCAGACTCGCCTCGGGCCGGGAGCTCCATGTCGTCGAGGCCGGTCTGGAATGGGCGATGAGCGGGTCGCCCCAGCTGTCCCAGGTGTACGCCGAAGCGGCCGAGGCCTGACGGACAACAATTTCGGTAAATACGGCTTATGTAGCTTACGCGGCCTTTATGCGTGTCGGTGGTGTTAAGTCCCTTTCAGAGCTGGATAGTTTGCGCTGACCTCGACACAGCGAGCAAGGGGCAGGGCAGCGCATGGCCGTCGATCCGTTGATCGAGCTGCGGGACGTCAACAAGTACTACGGACAGTTGCACGTCCTGCAGGACATCAATCTCACCGTCGGTCGCGGGGAGGTGGTGGTCGTCATCGGCCCGTCCGGCTCGGGCAAGTCGACCCTGTGCCGGACCATCAACCGGCTGGAGCCCATCGAGTCCGGCACCATCACGCTCGACGGGGAGAAACTCCCCGAAGAGGGCAAGGCGCTGGCCGCGCTGCGCGCCGATGTCGGCATGGTCTTCCAGTCGTTCAACCTCTTCGCGCACAAGACCGTGCTGGAGAACGTCTCCCTCGCCCCGATAAAGGTCCGCAGGCGCAAGAAGGAGGACGCCGACCGCCGCTCCCGCGAACTGCTGGACCGCGTCGGCCTCGCCGCCCACGCCGAGAAGTACCCGGCCCAGCTCTCCGGCGGCCAGCAGCAGCGCGTGGCCATCGCCCGGGCCCTCGCCATGGATCCCAAGGTGATGCTCTTCGACGAGCCGACCTCCGCCCTCGACCCCGAGATGATCAACGAGGTTCTGGAGGTCATGCAGCAGCTCGCCCGCGACGGCATGACCATGGTCGTCGTCACCCACGAGATGGGCTTCGCCCGCTCCGCCGCGAACCGCGTCGTCTTCATGGCCGACGGCAGGATCGTCGAGGACCGCACCCCCGAGGAGTTCTTCACCGCCCCGAGCAGCGAGCGCGCCAGGGACTTCCTCTCCAAGATCCTCAAGCACTGAGAGGGGGTACGACGATGACGCGCGTACAACACGCTCTCGTGGCCCTCCTGCTGGTGCTGCTCGCCACCGCGGCCACCGCCTGCGGCAAGGACGGCAGCCCGCCGGTCAAGGGGCCCCAGCCCGACGAACTGCCCGTCTACCGGGTGGCCACCGGCTTCCGGCTGCCCGACTCGCCGACCTGGAACCGCGCCAAGCGCCGCGGCCACCTGGTCGTCGGCGCCAAGGAGGACCAGCCGTACCTGGGGGAGAAGGATCCGGCCACCGGCCGTTACTCCGGCTTCGACATCGAGATCGCCCGGATGACCGCCGCCCACCTCGGCTTCGACCCGGACACCATCGAGTTCCGGACCATCGCCTCCGCCAACCGCGAGACCGCCCTCCAGAACGGCCAGGTCGACTACTACGTCGGTACGTACACCATCAACGACAACCGCAAGAAGCTCGTCGGCTTCGCCGGGCCCTACTACATGGCCGGCCAGTCCCTCCTCGTCCGCACCGACGAGGACGACATCAAGGGCCCCCGGGACCTCGCGGGCAAGCGTGTCTGCTCGGCCGCCGGCTCCACCCCCTACCAGCGCATCGCCGCCGAGTACCCGGACGCCGACCTCGTCGCGTACGACACGTACGCCGTCTGCGTCGACAACCTGCTGACCTTCCAGGTCGACGCCGTCACCACCGACGACACCATCCTCCTCGGCTTCGCCGCCAAGGCCCCCGACGAGCTCAAGGTGGTCGGCAGGCCCTTCTCGCAGGAGCCGTACGGCATCGGCGTCCCGCGCTCCGACAACGCGCTGCGGTTCGCCATCGACGACGCCCTCGCGGCCAACGAGAGGAACGGCAACTGGAAGAAGGCGTACGACGCCACGCTCGGCCTCTCCGGCGCCCCGGCGCCGAAGCCGCCGGCCATCGACCGCTACCCGGTGAGCTGAGGAGGCAGCAGTCATGGACGTACTGACAGAGAACTGGTCCGTCTACGGCGAGGGGTTCCTCGGCACCGTCGAACTCACCGTCTACTCCTCGCTCCTCGCCCTCGCGCTCGGCTTCGTCATGGCGTCGTTCCGCGTCGCGCCCGTCCGCGCGCTGCGCGTCTTCGGCGCCGCCTGGGTGACCGTCCTGCGCAACACCCCGCTCACCCTCCTCTTCTTCGCCGTCCTCCTCGGGCTGCCGCGCTTCGGGCTGGTCCTGCCCTTCACGCTCTTCGCGGTCATCGCGCTCGGCTGCTACACCTCCGCCTTCATCTGCGAGGCGCTGCGCTCCGGCATCAACACCGTGCCGACGGGGCAGGGGGAGGCGGCCCGGAGCCTCGGCATGACCTTCGGCCAGACGCTGGGCAACGTCGTCCTGCCGCAGGCCTTCCGCGCGGTCATCCCGCCCGTCGGCTCCACCCTCATCGCGCTCGCCAAGAACTCCGCGATCGCGGGCGCGTTCAGCGTCGTCGAGCTCCTGGGCACGTACCGCACCCTCAACGAGCTGGGCTACAGCATCATCTGGACCTTCATCTGGATCGCCGTGGGGTACCTGATCGTCACCCTCACCATCAGCGCGCTCTTCAACGTGCTGGAGAAGCGCTGGGGAGTCGCCCGATGACCACCACCGCCCTCTACGACATCCCGGGCCCCAGGGCCCGGCGGCGCCACCTCACCTACGGGCTGGTGGCGACCGCCGCGATCCTCGCCCTCGTCGGCTGGGTCCTCCACCTGCTGTTCGACACCGAGCAGTTCACGTACGCCAAGTGGAACCCGTTCGCGTACGAGGGCATCCAGGAGCTGCTGCTGCGCGGGCTCGGCAACACGCTCAAGGCCTTCGCGCTCGCGGCGGTGCTGTCGCTCGCGCTGGGGGCGGTGCTCGCCCTCGGACGCCTCTCCGAGCACCGGGTCCTCCGCTGGGCGGCCACGCTCGTGGTCGAGTTCTTCCGCGCGATGCCCGTCCTGGTGATGATCTTCTTCATCTTCGTGGCGCTGCGGGTGCACCCGCTGCCCGCGCTCGTCGCCGGACTGACGCTCTACAACGGCTCGGTCCTCGCCGAGGTGTTCCGCACCGGCGTCAACTCCGTGGAGCGCGGGCAGCGGGAAGCCGCGTACTCGCTCGGCATGCGCAAGACGCAGGTCATGACCTACGTCCTGGTGCCGCAGGGCGTGCGCGCCATGCTGCCCGCGATCATCAGCCAGCTGGTGGTCGCCCTGAAGGACACCTCGCTCGGCTTCCTCATCACCTACGAGGAGTTCCTCCACGCGGGCAAGCTGATCGCGTCCAACCTCGACTATGATCTGCCGTTCATCCCCGTGGTGATGGTGATCTCGCCGATCTACATCGGGATGTGCATGTTGCTCTCCTGGTGCGCCACCTGGGTGGCCAGGAAGGAGCGCCGCAGCCCCAAGACCAAGGGCCTGGAGGTGGCGGCCCCGGACGAACCGGGGCCACTGCTGCCCGGGGGCCCCACCAAGCCCTGACGAGAGGGCCAATCCCGCCCGGCGGCGGCCGGAGATCACTCCTCGCGCAGCGGCACCGACACGTACGACGGGTCGGACGCCGGTGAGGAGAAGGTCAGCCGCGCGCCGGACGGGTTGTGCTCGATGTAGAGCGGGTCGACCGTGTCGACGACCAGCGCGAGACGGTGGCCGGCCGGCACGTCGTACGCCGTGGAGAACAGCTCCAGGTCCACGGCGAACGGCTCGCCGGGCACCTTGTCGTGGAAGGTGTACGGCGCGTTGCTGACCAGCTTGCCCACGCCGAGCGGGCCCACGTCGTAGAGGTACGCGACGAGGGTGCCGCTCGACGCGGTGCTGGTGACCGTGGTGTGCAGCTTCGCCGTGCCCCGGACGCGCTGGGCGGAGTCGTACCGCTCGGACTGCCACACGGCGGCGAAGGAGCGGGGGAGGAGCGGGATGGAGGCGACCGGCGGGAGCTTGAGGAACTGGTCGAGGGCGTTGGAGAGCATGACGACACCGCCGTTGGCGCCCGAGTCGACGTTGGCGTACACCTTCTGATTGTCCGCCAGGGCGATCTTGCGCTCGGTCGCACCGACCGATTTCCAGTCGGGGTAGCCCTCGTAGCCGCCGCCGGAGCGGGACTTCAGCTGGACCGGCCGCTCGCGGTCGATGCCGTTGGCCGCGCCCTTGAGGTGGTGGTCGAACCAGCGGTGGGCGTTGGTCCAGGTGTCGTTGGGCAGCCCGAGCAGGCCGGTCGCCTCGGCGGTGGCGTGGTCGCCGGGGCGCAGCTCCAGGCGCTTGGGGCCGGTGAGCTTCTCGTAGAAGGAGGCGTACTGGTTGGGCGGGAAGATGGTGTCGCCCCAGGCGTTGCCCAGCATGATGGCGGTGCCGTTGGCGTTGAGCCGGTCGAGCTGGGTGACGGGGGAGCGCTGGGCGCCCCAGGCGATCATCTCGTCCTCGCGGTCCAGGTTGGAGGCGAGGAAGTCCTTGAGCGTCTGCTGGAGTTCGGCGCTCGGGCGGCCGGTGAGGAAGCCGGTGCCGCCGAGCATCGCGGCGGCCTGGAGGTGCTGGGTACGGCCGCTGTAGATGGAGTTGATGAGGTCGGCCCAGCCGCTCATCGCCACCACGGCCTTGACGCGCTCGTCGTGGGCGGCGGCGAGCAGGCTGATGCCCGCGCCGTAGCTGACGCCCGCCATGCCGACGCGCTCGGGGTCGGCGGGGGTGTGGGCCAGCGCCCAGTCGATGACCTTGGAGGCGTCGGCGATGTCCGGCGGGCCCGCCACCTCGACGTGTCCGCCGGACTGCCAGAAACCGCGGGAGTTGTAGCTGACCACGACATAGCCGGAGTCGGCGAGCTTCTTCGCCTGGGCGAGGTACTCGATCTGGGGCGTGGCCCAGCTGGTCGGCAGCACGATCACCGGGTAGCGGCGGCCGTCCGCGCCGGCGCCCGCGGGCGTGACCACGTTGGCCTTGAGCACGGTGCCGCCGTCACCGGTGATGTCGACGAAACGTATACCGGCGGTCGTCCCGGTGCTCGTCCCGGTGGCGGCGGCGGTGGGGGCGAACCCCAGGGCCGTTCCGGCCAGCAGGGCGGCCGAGACGGCGCCGGTCGTCGTCGTACGCAGGGCTGCGCGCGGCTTTCCCACGGTTCACTCCCTCATCAAATTGAAAGGTGAACCGAAGGAAAGCACGTGTCACTTACCGGAAGTAACCCATCGGTAAGTTACGCGCTGGTAACGATTGTTGGACGCCGTGTCAACGAGGGGTCAGCGCAGGGCGCTCTTCGCCTGCCAGTCGGCCCAGGACAGGTTCCACTCGCCGTAGCCGTTGTTCAGCGCCTGCGTGCCCTTGGCGTCGCCGCCCGTCACCTCGAAGGGGTCGCCGACCTGCACCTTCTCGTACAGCGACCGGGCGTCGGCGGTCGTCATGCCGAGGCAGCCGGAGCTCTTGTTGGCGTTGCCCATGTAGCGGGCGTTCCACGGCGCGGCGTGCGCGTACATCCCCGACCAGGTCAGCCGCATCGAGTAGTCGACCATCTTGTCGTACGCGTCCCCGAGGCCGACCGTCTCGGAGCGCATGTTGATCGTGCCCTCCTTCGACATCAGCACCGTCTTCCCGCGCCACGACGCCTTCTCGCCGCCCGGCGTGCCGCCCGACATGGGCAGGTCCTCGACCACCTCGCCGTCCCGCAGCAGCTTCAGCCGGTGGGTGTCGAGGTCCGCCTTGACCACCTGGTTCCTGCCGATGGTGAAGGTCGTCGCGTAGTCGCGCACGAACCAGCCGCCGGCCTCGCCGGTGTCGATGCCGTTCAGCTCCGCGTTCAGGGTGACCTTGGTG
Organism: Streptomyces sp. NPDC093546; assembly: GCF_044765045.1. Taxonomy (NCBI): domain Bacteria; kingdom Bacillati; phylum Actinomycetota; class Actinomycetes; order Kitasatosporales; family Streptomycetaceae; genus Streptomyces; species Streptomyces sp. NPDC093546. Next base: position 86,732 of record NZ_JBIWJG010000018.1, read on the forward strand.
CCGGGCTGCCAGTACTGCTTCGGGCGCCAGTCGACCCGGTCCTTGCCCGACCAGTCCCGCATCCAGCCCCAGGAGCCGACGGTGCTGTTCGACGTCGTCACCTTGAGGTGCTTCTCCACCTCGGCCTTGTTCTTCACGGGGTGGTCGAAGACGATCGACAGCGGCTGGCCGATGCCGACCGTGGTGTTCTTGCCCGGGGCCAGCGTCAGCTTGTTCACCTTGCCGGCGGCGGCGGTGGTGAAGCCCGCCGTGGCCGTGCCGCCGTTCGCGTCCCGCGCCTGGACCGTGTAGCCGGTGCCGGGGGCGGCCTTCCGCGCCGACGTCCAGGACTTCCCGTCGGCGGAGAGCGTGCCCGCCAGGGTGGCGCCCTGGGAGTCGGTGACCGTGACCTGCTTGAGCGTGCCCTCGGCGAGCGTGACGCGGACCGGCTCGCCCGCCCGGGCCTGCTGACCGGAGAGGTTCACCGAGATACGGGTCTCGGGCTTGGCCCCCTTGCCGCCCCCGTCGGCGGCCTGGGCGGCGCCGGAGCCGCCCGAGCACGCGGTCAGTGCGGCCATGGCCAGGCCCGCGGTACCGGCCAGGGCGGTGGTGCGGAAGGGGCGGCGCGGGCGGGTGCGGCGGAGCAGGCTCAACGGGAAAACCTCCGATGCGATCATTCGTCGCCGAGGGAGAGGGCGATCGGAGGCGACCGGTTGCGTTAAATCGGAAGATTTCCGCCCGTGCCGGATGTGACTTATGCCGCGGTTTCGACGGCGGTCCGCGCCTCCCGCGTCACATCCGCCACCAGCTCCACCACGTCGGGACCGTACGCCTGCGAATTGACCACCTTCAGCAGGAGGACGAAGGAGCCGTCGGCGCCGTACTTACGGGCCAGCTTCTCGTGGTGGCGGACCAGGTAGCGGGCGGCCGCCTGGTTGGTGATCGCGCGCTGCCCGCAGAAGAGGAACACCGGCCGCCGGCCCTCGCCCGCCGTCAGCCGCGCGAGGAGCACGTACTCGTGCATGCCCGGGTCGATGAGGTAGCGCTCGGCACCGATCGCGAAGGCGCTGCGCTCCTCGGCCGGCTCCATCTCCGTGTTGACCGTCACCCCCGGCAGCAGGATCCGCAGATGCGCCTCCATACGGCGATTCGAGGAGGGCCCGCCGAGGCAGAACTCCGTGCGCTCCCCGAAGCCCTGCTGCGCCGCGTCGTGCGACACGATGCGCGCGTGGGCCCCGCAGTCCTTGATGAGCGCCGACAGTTCGAGCAGCGCGAACACGTCGAAGCGCCGGACGGCGCCGTCGGTGCCGGCGTCGCGGTTGACGACGAGCAGGCACTCGGCGTTCCCCGGAAGCCCGAAGAAGGCCTGTTTGCGGCGCAGTCCGCGACGCCACAGGGCCGTGCGGGCCAGCCAGCCGAGCGCCGCGCTGACCCCGGTGGCTATCACGCCGAGCACGATGTTGAGCAGGTCGTCATACATGGGCGCGCATGCTAGCGGGTGCCCCGCCGGTGACACCGTGTCGGCGGGGTCCTGGCGGGGTGCCCTCCCCGAAGTTACGCTCGCCGGACGGTCGTTCGACGGTCGTCTGACTGGAGGTACGGATGCGTCGCCCCACGGTACGGACCCTCTCGCTCGTCGCGGTCACCGCGACGGCCCTCACGGTGGGCGCGGCCGCGCCGCCGCCGCAGAGCAGCGCCATCACCCCTCCCGCCAAGTCACCGGTGGCGGTGGGGTACGGCGGCGCCGTCGCCAGCGTCGACCCCGACGCCTCGGCCGCCGGCATCGAGGTCCTGCGGCGCGGGGGCAACGCCGTGGACGCCGCCGTGGCCACGGCCGCCGCGCTCGGCGTCACCGAGCCGTACTCGGCGGGCATCGGCGGGGGCGGCTACTTCGTCCACTACGACGCCAAGACCCGCACGGTGCGCACCATCGACGGACGCGAGACCGCGCCCCTCTCCGCCGACGCCTCCCTCTTCCTCGGCGCGGACGGCACGCCCCTGCCCTTCGCCGAGGCCATGACCAGCGGGCTGAGCGTCGGCACCCCCGGCACGCCCGCCACCTGGAAGACCGCGCTCGACGCCTGGGGCACCAAGCCGCTGCGCGACCTGCTGAAGCCCGCCGAGCGGCTGGCCCGCGACGGCTTCACCGTCGACGCCACCTTCCGCGCGCAGACCGCCGCCAACGAGGCCCGGTTCCGCGACTTCCCCGCCTCCGCCGAGCTCTTCCTGCCGGGCGGCCGCCTGCCGGAGGTCGGCTCGACGTTCAAGAACCCCGATCTGGCGCGGACGTACGAGAAGCTGGGCCGGCACGGCACCGGGGCGCTGTACCGGGGCGACCTCGCCCGCGACATCGTCCGCACCGTGCAGGACCCGCCGGTTCGGGAGGGCGCCCAGCGGACCGTACGGGCCGGGGACCTGGCGGAGCGTGACCTCGCCCGGTACGAGACGGTGTGGCGCAAGCCCACGAAGATGTCCTACCGCGGCCTGGACGTCTACGGGATGGCGCCCTCCTCGTCGGGCGGCACCACCGTCGGCGAGGCGCTCAACATCCTGGAGCGCACCGACCTGTCGTCCCTCTCCAAGGCCCAGTACCTGCACCGATTCATCGAGGCGAGCCGCGTCGCGTTCGCGGACCGGGGGCGCTGGGTCGGCGACCCGGCGTTCGAGGACGTCCCCGTGCGCGGGCTGCTGTCACAGCGGTTCGCCGACGCGCGCGCCTGCCTCATCCGCGACGACGCCGTACTGACCAGCCCGCTCGCGCCGGGCGACCCGCGCGACCCCGACCCGGAGCCGTGCGCGGCGGGCGGGACCGCGGCCCCGACGACGTACGAGGGCGAGAACACCACGCATCTGACGGCGTCCGACAAGTGGGGCAACGTCGTCGCGTACACCCTGACCCTCGAGTCCACGGGCGGCAGCGGCATCACCGTGCCGGGGCGCGGCTTCCTGCTCAACAACGAGCTGACGGACTTCTCCTTCGCCCCGGCGAACCCGGCGGTCCACGACCCGAACCTCCCCGGCCCCGGCAAGCGCCCGCGCTCCTCCATGTCCCCGACGGTCGTCCTCGACGGCCACGCCCGGCCGGTCCTGGCCCTGGGCTCCCCGGGTGGCGCCACCATCATCACGACCGTCCTGCAGACCCTGACGGGCGTGGTCGACCGTGACCTGCCACTGGTCGAGGCGATCGCGGCGCCGCGCGCCAGCCAGCGCAACCAGACGACGACCGAGCTCGAACCCGCCCTCTACGGCAGCCCCGTGCGCGCCGAACTGGAGGCGCTCGGCCACCGCTTCCGCGAGAACCCGGAGATCGGCGCGGCCACCGGCATCCAGCGTCTGCCCGACGGCCGCTGGCTCGCCGCCGCGGAGAAGACCCGGCGCGGCGGCGGCTCGGCGATGGTGGTCAGGCCCGCGTCGTAAGGCTCACCACGCCACGGGCAGCGTCTGCGGCCCCCGGATCAGGCCCTTGCTCTGCCACACCATGTCCTCCGGCTCCACCGCGAGCCGGAGGCCGGGGAACCGGTTCAGCAGACTGGAGAGCATCACTTCCGACTCCATCCGGGTGAGCTGGGCGCCCATGCAGTGGTGCGGCCCGTGGCCGAACGCCAGGTGGCCCAGCTCGCCGCGGTCGAAGTCGAGCGCGTCGGGGTCGTCGAAGACCTCCGGGTCGCGGTTGGCCGCGAGGTACGAGGCGTAGACCACCTCGCCGGCGCGGATCAGCACACCGCCGACCTCGAGGTCCTCCGTGGCCACGCGCGGCAGGCCCACGCCGTTGCGGTGCGGGATGAACCGCAGCAGCTCGTCCACCGCCCGCGGCAGCAGTTCCGGCTCGGCGCGCAGCCGGGCCAGGTGCGCGGGGTGCGTGAGCAGCGCGTACACCATGTTGGCGCTGTTGTTGCGGACCGCGTGCGCGCCGCTGACCTGGATCGCGGTGGTGACGGAGACGGCCTCCTCCTGGTTGAGCTCCCCGCGGTCCAGGGCGTCCGCCAGCACCGTCGCCAGGTCCTCCCGGGGCTCGCGTCGGCGCCGCTCCAGCAGTTCGACGATGTACGAGGTCAGCTCCGCCTTCACCTGGCGGCTGCGCTCCGGGCCCGGCCCGGTCGACATGATCAGGTCGGGCCAGCCGGCCAGCCGCGGCCGGTCCTCCTCCGGTACGCCGAGCAGGTCGCTGACCACCGACAGCGGCAGCGGCCCGTGGAGCATCGCCATGAGGTCCGCGGGCGGACCGTGCCGCTCCACCTCGTCGAGCAGGCGGTCCGCGGTCTGCTGCGCCAACGGGCGCAGCCGCTTCATGCCCTGCACGGTGAACGCCCGGGCGACGACCTTGCGCAGCCGGGAGTGGTCCGGCGGGTCGACGTAGTTGAAGCCCGCGCTGGAGGCGATCTGGTGCGCCGTCATCCCGGTCGCCTTCGCCGTGCGCTCCACCAGCGCCCGCCGGCTGAAGCGGGGGTCCGACGTCACCAGCCGGACGTCCTCGTACCGCGTCACGAGCCACGCCTCGCCCTCGCCGTACGGCAGGCGGATACGGGCCACGGGCTCCTCGCGCAGCAACTCCTCCAGCAGCGGGTCGAACTCCAGGCCGGGCAGGTCGTCGATCGCCCAGAAGCGCGCGGGCGGGGTCTCCGCCGTAGTGGTCTGTGTCATCCCGGTGCTCGCTTTCCCATAGGTCCGTCAGGTCCGTTCAGGCCAGGGCGATGTGTTCCCGGCCCAACCCGCGGCGCCTCGCCGCACGGAGCCAGCTCCCCCCGGACGGACCAATGGGAAAATAAACACACTTGATCGTATGAATGGGTGACAGACCATCGGATGACCGTGGGACGGGCGGACCGACCGGGCAAGGACGAGCTCGTCGGCACGAGCAGCCACAGGAGATCCAGGAATGCCCAGAACTTCCCGCAAGTCCCGCGTCGCCGTGCGCGGCGCGTTCGCCGCCTCCGTCATCGCCACGTCCCTGACGGCCTTCCCCGCCCACGCCGAGGACGCGCAGCACAGCGCGCTCCCCAGCCACCAGTGCACGGTCAACGGCAAGGCCGTGGAGCCCGGCGAGCGCGTCAACGGCACCAGCCGGGACGACAAGATCGAGTGCGAGAACGACATCGAGAACGTCATCATCTGGGGCGGAGGTGGCAACGACAACATCCGGGTCAAGGGCCTCATCCTCGACTCCCAGGTGCTCGGCGGCGACGGCGACGACACCATTCAGACCAGCCACCTGATGCCGCGCCACGGCTCGTCGTCCATCCGCGGCAACAGCGGCCACGACACCATCATCGTCGCCACCGTGCGCGGCACCGCCGACCACGGCGCCACCGTCTACGGCGATATGGGCAACGACCGCATCACCGTCGGCAGCGTCCACGGCGCCCCCGGCGACTACGCCCGCGGCGGCGGCCAGGTCTTCGGCAACGACGGCACGGACCGCATCACCAGCGGGACCATCGACTTCGGCGGCCGGGTCCTCGGCGGCTCGGAGAACGACCTCATCGAGGCCAAGGCCGTCGGCCCCGAGGCGGGCGGCACCATCCAGGGCGGCCCCGGCGTCGACACCATCCGCGGCACGAACGACGGCGTCCTGTCCGCCGGTCCCGGCTGGGGCGTCGTGGACGGCGGCCTCGACGTCGACAAGTGCAAGGTCGAGCACGCCTCCCCGGACCGCGCGCGCAGCACCATCGCCAGCTGCCCGTGAGGCGTCGCCCATGAGGCGCTGACGCGACACGCTCTCGCCCCCGGCCGGTGCACCGGCCGGGGGCGAGCCTTTGGGCCGGCCTCCGGGCGAGCCTTTCCGTGGCGGAGGAGGTCGGGGAAGATGTGGGCAGCATCCACCTCGAGCGAGGAGCCCCCAGCCAGATGCCCCCCTCCGGATCCGCTCCCGGTCCCGGCACCGGTCCCGACACCGGCACCGGCCCTGTCGGCGGCCCGGCCGTCTCGCGGCCGCCGACGATCGCCGACGTCGCCAAGGCGGCCGCCGTGTCCCGTACGACCGTCTCGCACGCCCTCAACGGGCTGGGCAAGGTCGATCCCCGGACCCGGGAGCGCATCAAGAAGGTCGCCGCGGAGCTGGGCTACCGGCCGAACCTGCGGGCCCAGCGGCTGCGCCGCGGCGAGGCCAAGGCGATCGCCCTCGCCTCCTCCATGCCGTTCGCCGTGGCGGGTGGGCCCTCGCGCCTCGGGTTCTACATGGAGGTCGCCGCAGCGGCCGCCGAGCGGGCGCTCGTCCACGGCTACGCGCTCGTCCTCGTCCCGCCCGTGCGGACCGGCTCCCCGCTGTACTCCGTCGACATCGACGGCGCCATCGTCGTCGAACCCGACCAGGACGACGTGGCCGTGGCGCAGCTGCGCGAGCGCGGCCTGCCGTACGTGGCGCTCGGCCGGCCCGTCGCGGCCGGTGACGAGGCGCCGTACGTCGACCTGCGCGCCGGGCTCGTCGTCGACCTGCTCCTCGCCCACCTGCGCGAGCAGGGCGCGCGCCACCCGGCCCTCATCGTCGGAGCGGGCGCGCGGCACTCCACCGTGGACGCCCGCGCCGCGTACGAACGCGCCGCCGCCGAGCACGGCTGGACGCCGGTCGTGGCGACCGCGTCCGAGCAGGGCGGCGAGGAGGCGGGATACGCCGCCTGCGCCGCCCTGCTCGCCGAGCACCCCGACGTCGACGCCGTCTGCGCGCTGGTGGACGTCTTCGCCGTCGGAGCCGTACGGGCCATCCGGGACGGCGGCCGCCGCGTCCCCGACGACATCATGGTCGTCACCCGCTACGACGGCCTGCGCGCCCGCACCTGCGAACCGCCGCTGACCGCCGTCGACCTGCACCTGGACCGGGCCGCCGACGACGCCGTCGAGCTGCTCCTCGGCCGGCTGCGCGGCGAGGCCACGGCGCCCGTCGCCACGCCCCCGGAGCCGCGCGTGGTGCCTCGCGCGTCGTCCCTGCGGCGCACGCCGGGCGTCACACCCCCAGCATGAGCACCGCGCCGGAGACGAGCGCGAAGACCAGCACGAACAGCCGCATCCGGCGGGCGTCCAGCCGGTGGTGCACCAGCCGGCTCAGCCACGCCCCGGCGGCCAGCGCGGGCAGCAGCGCGACCGCCCAGCCCAGCTGGCCGGCGTCGCCGCCGCCCGTCGCGAACAGCAGCGCCAGCGACGCCACTTCCCCGACGAGGAAGCAGACGGCGACCGTGGCGCGCAGCTCCGCCGGCGGCCGGTGCTGGTACACCAGCGCGAGCGGCGGCCCGCCGACCCCGGTTGCGGTCTCCGTCAGGCCGGTGACCAGGCCCGCGCCGACGTACGCGCCCCGGCCGGGCGTGAAGGCGGGCGCGGCGAGGCTCACCACCGCCGCCAGCACGGTCGCCGCCCCGACGAACAGGCCGAGCCGCCGGTCCGGGATCACCCACAGCAGCATCAGCCCGCCGGGCGTGGCCGCGAGCCGGGCCGCCGTGATCCAGCCCGCGCCGCGCAGGTCGAGCGAGGCGCGCTCGCGCCACGCCACGTACAGGTTGAGCGGGATCATCGACGCCAGCACGAACACGGGGACCAGCCCCGGGTCCAGCAGCCCGGCGACCGGCGCGACGATCAGCGCGAAGCCCAGGCCGCTGGCCCCCTGGACGAACGCCGCGACGGCCACCGTGACGGCGAGGACGATCAGTGTCTCCGTGCTCACGGCCGGGCCGCCCACCCCTCGGCGGCCGTCGGGTGGACGCGGGTCACCGGCGCCCGGAGCAGCACCTCCTGGGCCAGCTCGGCCGCCCGCCGCACCAGCGCCGGGCCGTCCCAGTCCACCGGGCGGCCGCGCCACAGCCGCAGCCGCCCGGCCACGAACACCGCGTCGATCTGGTCGCGGTTGCCGCGCCGTACGAGCTCCCACGGCAGGTCCCAGCTCAGCCGCAGCTCGGGCGTGTCCACGTCGACCAGCAGGAAGTCGGCCGCGGCGCCCTCGGTGACCGTGCCCGTACGGGCGGAGAGGCCGACGGCGTCCGCGCCGCCCCGGTTGGCGCGGTCCAGCCACGTCCAGCCGCCGCCGCACGACGAGTCGCCGGTGGCGAGCCCGTACGTGAGGCGCTGCGCGAACTCGGCCGCCTCCGCCAGCCGGAACGCGTCGCCGCGCGTGCCGTCCGTGCCGAGCCCGAAGCGTATGCCGCGCTCCGCCATCGTCGTCGCCGGGGCGACGGCGTTGCCCTTCCAGGCGCTGGCGACCGGGTTGTAGCTGACCGCCGCCCCGCTGTCCGCGAGGAGCGTGACCTCGCGGGGCGTCAGCAGGGTGGCGTGCGCGGCGAGCAACTGCGGCCCCAGGGCGCCGACTTCGTGCAGGTACTCCAGCGGCCGCAGCCCGTGCTGGACGAGCGAGCGCTCCACGGCCGCCAGGTGCTCGTTGACGTGGATCTGGACGACCGCCCCCGCCTCGGCGGCCAGCCGGGCGGTACGCGCCAGGGCGCGCTCCGTCGCCGCCTCGGGTACGGAGATCGCCAGGGACGGGTGGACCAGCTCCTCGGTGCCGTACCGCGCCAGGTGCTTCTCGGCCGCCGCCAGCGTGGTGTCGGTGTCGCCGTCGAGGTCGTTGCAGACCAGCCCGAGGACGCAGCGGATGCCGGCGTCCCGGGCCGCCGCCGCGACCAGCTCCACGTCCACGGACGCGCGGGTGCCCGCCTCGGCGACGGTGGTGAAGCCGCCGCGCAGCGCTTCGAGGGCGGCCAGCTTCGCCGCCACGTACACCGCCTCCTCGTCCAGCGCCCCTTCGAGCGGCACCCACACGCGCCGGAAGATCTCGGACGGTTCGCCGAAGGCGAGCGCCGCGCCGAAGCTCTGCGTGAGGTGGTGGTGGGTGTCGACGAACCCGGGCATCAGGACGTACCCGGGCAGCCGGACCGGCCGCAGGTGCGGATGCGTCCGCTCCACCTGCTGTACGGGCCCGACGGCGCGGAAGGTGTCGCCCTCGACGACGGCCGCGTAGTGGTCCATCAGCCCGTCGGGCGTGAGGACGGCGTCGGGCGCGAGCAGCAGTCCGCGGGTGTCGTCGGTACTCAGACGGTCGGGGGTCAGGTCTCTCATCGGTCGCTTTCGGTACGCGTACGAGTACGGGGGAGGGGCAGCCGGACGTGGTGGAACAGGACGTTGAGGACGGCGGCGACGGTGGCGCCGACGGCGACGCCGCTCTCGAGGAGGATCCGGGCGTTCGGCGGGAAGCCGCCGTACACGCCGGGGATGAGGATGGGCAGCAGTCCGAGCGCAAGGGCGACGGCGCAGATGAACGTGTTGGTGTGGCGGTCCAGCTCACCGGCCCGGCCGAGCATCTGCACGCCCAGCACGGTGATCACGGCGAAGACCACCATGGCCGTGCCGCCGACGACGGCCGACGGGATGACGCTGATGGCGCGGGTGACCGGCGCCAGGACGCCGATGAGGATGAGGACCACGCCCGCGGCGGCGGTGACGAACCGGCTGCGTACGCCGGTGACGCGGACGATGCCGATGTTCTCGCCACTCGTCACCATCAGCGGCAGGCCGAAGAACCCGCCGATGAAGGAGGTGGCCGCGTCACCGCGGATGGTCTTGGGCACGTCGGCCCTCTTGTCGACCTCCTTGCCGACCGCCTCCGCGTTGATCACCGTCTGGCCGGTGGCCTCCGCCATGGAGGCGAGGCTGTACAGCATCAGCGGGAGCGCCGCGATCAGGTTGAACTCGGGGGAGCCGAAGGGCAGCGCCTGGGGCAGGCTCACCAGTCCGCCCTCGGCGGCCCGGCTGAAGTCGACGCTGCCGAGGGCGAAGGCGAGGACCGTGCCGGCGATCAGGCCCAGCATGACGGCGAGCTGGCGCAGGACGCCGCTGAAGAGGGCGTAGAAGGCGACGGTGAAGCCGATCGTCGCCATGCCGAGGAGCAGGTTGGCGGGGTCGGCGAAGCCCGGGGTACCGGGGCGGCCGGTGACGAGCACGGCGCCGACCTTCACCAGATTGACGCCGACGATCACGATCATCGTGCCGATGACGAGGGCGGGGAAGAACGCGAGCAGGCGCGAGAAGACGGGCAGGACGACGAAGTAGAACGCGGCGGTGAGGATCACCGCACCGGTGGCGGTGGGCAGGCCGTGCTGCTCGGCGATGGCCAGGAAGAGGATGAGCGGCGCGCCGCCCGGCAGCATGACGAACGGAAGCTTGGGGCCGAACTTCCAGGGGCCGAGCGACTGGATCAGGGACCCGATCCCGGAGAGCACGAAGGCGGCCGAGAGCAGGTTGACGGTGAGGGCGGCGTCGAGCCGCAGCGTGGCGCTCATCAGGAAGATGGCCGAGATGGGGGTCGCGGCCATGACGAGCACGTGCTGCACCCCGAAGAGCAGGATGCGGCCGAGGGGCCGCGACTCGTCCACCGGATGCACGGCGGTCGCGGTCGCCTTCGTGGTCGTGGTGGGGGTCTTGGTGGCGTCGGCGGGGGAGGGGGCGGGACCGGGGGTGGAGGCGGTGGCGGGGGCGGTGGCCTCCGGTGGCGAGGGGACGGGGGGCGTGGGGCGGGGACTGGACACGGGCGAGCTCCGTTCGGCGCACTCCGACTTCGGCTGTGGTCCGGCCCGGACGGGGGCCAAATCGATTTGGCCAATCGATGTGGCGGTCAGTATTGGGACCCCGTGAGGGTCGCGTCAAGAGATGCGCGTGGATGGAAACCCGCAGCGGCCGGCGGCCGGCGGCATTGGGGCCGGGCGGCCGGGCGCGTACGGCACGCGGCCCGGCGTGCGGCGCGGGCTACGGCCGTCCGCCAGGCCCGGCGGCGGCGATACCGCCATGAGCTGCGCACCTGAAAACGCCCGAGAAGCGCCGGGTGTCGACCACTCGGGTGCGAAACGTGATCGACTCCGTCGGTTCACGGCGGCGGTCTTGCTCCGCGATGTGACGAGGCTTACGTTCACTGTCTACGCACCGCGTCTACGTGCGTAGAGACTCGCAGAGGCTCGTCGACGCCGTGCCGAAGGAGCAGCTCATGTCCCACATCGTGCGCGCCGCCCTCGTCCAGGCGGCCTGGACCGGCGACACCGAATCCATGATCGCCAAGCATGAGGCGCACGCCCGCGAGGCTGCCCGGCAGGGCGCCAAGGTCATCGGCTTCCAAGAAGTGTTCAACGCCCCGTACTTCTGCCAGGTGCAGGAGCCGGAGCACTACCGCTGGGCCGAGCCCGTCCCCGACGGGCCGACCGTCCGCCGGATGCGGGACCTCGCCCGCGAGACCGGCATGGTGATCGTCGTCCCGGTCTTCGAGATCGAGGGCCCCGGCTTCTACTACAACACCGCCGCCGTCATCGACGCCGACGGCTCGTACCTCGGCAAGTACCGCAAGCACCACATCCCCCAGGTCAAGGGCTTCTGGGAGAAGTACTACTTCCGCCCCGGCAACCTCGGCTGGCCGGTCTTCGACACGGCCGTCGGCCGGGTCGGCGTCTACATCTGCTACGACCGCCACTTCCCGGAGGGCTGGCGCCAACTCGGCCTCAACGGCGCACAGTTGGTCTACAACCCGTCCGCCACCCACCGCGGTCTCTCCTCCCACCTCTGGCAGCTGGAGCAGCCCGCGGCCGCCGTCGCCAACCTCTACTACGTCGCCGCCATCAACCGCGTCGGCCAGGAGGAGTACGGCGACAACGACTTCTACGGCACCAGCTACTTCGTCGACCCGCGCGGCCGGTTCGTCGGCGACGTCGCCTCCGACAAGGAGGAGGAACTGGTCGTCCGCGACCTGGACTTCCGCCTCATCGACGACGTACGCCAGACCTGGGCGTTCTACCGCGACCGCCGCCCCGACGCCTACGACGGGCTGGTGAAGCCATGAACACGACGGGCAACGGCCACGATCTCCACGCCCGCCACAGGGCCGTCCTCCCCGACTGGCTCGCGCTCTACTACGCCGAGCCGATCGAGATCACCCACGGCGAGGGCCGGTACGTCTGGGACGCGAGCGGCAAGCGCTACCTCGACTTCTTCGGCGGCATCCTCACCACCATGACCGCCCACGCCCTCCCCGAGGTCACCAAGGCCGTCACCGAGCAGGCCGGCCGGATCCTCCACTCCTCCACCCTCTACCTCAACCGCCCCATGGTGGAGCTCGCCGAGCGCGTCGCCCACCTCTCCGGCATCCCCGACGCCCGCGTCTTCTTCACCACCTCCGGTACGGAGGCGAACGACACGGCGCTGCTCCTGGCCACCGCGTACCGTCGCACCAACCAGATCCTGGCGATGCGCAACAGCTACCACGGCCGCTCCTTCTCCACCGTCTCCATCACCGGCAACCGCGCCTGGACCCCGACGACCCTCTCCCCGCTCCAGACGCTGTACGTGCACGGCGCCGTCCGCAGCCGCGGCCCGTACGCCCACCTCACGGACGCGCGGTTCATCGAGGCGTGCGTCGCCGACCTGGAGGACCTGCTCGGGCACACCGGCGACGTCGCCGCGCTGATCGCCGAACCCATCCAGGGCGTCGGCGGCTTCACCTCCCCGCCCGACGGGCTGTACGCCGCCTTCCGCGAGGTGCTCGCCCGGCACGGTGCCCTCTGGATCACCGACGAGGTGCAGACCGGCTGGGGCCGCACCGGGGAGCACTTCTGGGGCTGGCAGGCGCACGCCGCGAGCGGCCCGCCCGACATCCTCACCTTCGCCAAGGGCATCGGCAACGGCATGTCCATCGGCGGTGTCGTCGCCCGCGCCGAGGTCATGAACTGCCTGTCCGCCAACTCCATCTCGACCTTCGGCGGCTCGCCCATCACCATGGCGGCCGGCCTCGCCAACCTCTCCTACCTTCTGGAACACGACCTCCAGGGCAACGCCCGGCGCGTCGGCGGCCTGCTCATCGAGCGGCTGCGCGCCATCGGCGCCGGCGTCGCGTGCGTACGGGAAGTACGCGGCCGCGGCCTGATGATCGGCATCGAGCTGGTGAAGCCGGGTACGGACGAGCCCCACCCCGAGGCGGCCGCCGCCGTCCTGGAGGCGGCCCGCGAGGGCGGGCTGCTCATCGGCAAGGGCGGCGGCCACCACACCACCGCGCTCCGCGTCGCCCCGCCCCTCTCCCTCACCGTCGCCGAGGCCGAGGAGGGCGCCGCCCGCCTCGAACAGGCCCTGCGCTCCGTCTGAGCCGAACCAGCCGCCGAAGGGGGCCGCACCATGAGCACCACCCGCACCCTCATCCGCAACGGCCTCGTCATCACCGCCTCCGACGAGACCCACGCCGACATCCTGATCGAGGACGGCCGCGTCGCCGCCCTCGCCGCCCACGGCACGGACACCGCCGCCTCCTGGACGGCGTCCGCCGAGCGCGTGATCGACGCGACCGGCAAGTACGTCATCCCGGGCGGCGTCGACGCCCACACCCACCTCGACTTCCCCTTCGGCGGCACCTTCTCCGCCGACGACTTCGAGAGCGGCACGCGCGCCGCCGCCTGGGGCGGCACCACCACCATCGTGGACTTCGCCGTCCAGACGGCGGGCCACGCGCTGCGCGAGGGACTGGACGCCTGGCACGCCAAGGCCGACGGCAAGTGCGCGATCGACTACGCCTTCCACATGATCGTCTCCGACGTGAACGACGCGTCGCTCAAGGAGATGGACCTGTTGATCGAGGAAGGCGTGAGCTCGTTCAAGGGTTTCGTTGGCGCGCGTGACCAGAGATGTTCACGGGTGACGGGCGGTGCGCTGGGGGAGGAGGGCCGTTCGGCACGGTCGAGGGCGCGGGGCGCCCGGCGTGCCGGGGGGTGAGGGCGCGGGTGGACGGCTGAGCTGTCCAGCCGCGCCGGGCGGCAGTTCCACGACTGGCCAGGTTGCCGCGGATGTGAAAGCGGTGGTCGGCGCCTCTGTTCTCCTCGGATGCGATGTGAAGGGACTTCTCACGCATGACTCGGACTCTCATTTCCGGCGGTCTTGTGATCACTGCCGCCGAAGAACTGCACGCGGACGTGCTGGTCGAGAACAGCAGGGTGGTGGCCATGGCCACGCCGGGCAGCCAGCAGTGGACCGCCGAGCGTGTCATCGACGCATCACAGAAGTACGTGATTCCGGGCGGTGTCGATGCGCACACGCATATGGAATTGCCCTTCGGTGGAACGTTTGCGTCGGACTCGTTCGAGACGGGGACCCAGGCGGCGGCGTGGGGCGGGACGACGACCATCGTCGACTTCGCTGTCCAGACCATCGGCCACAGCCTGCGTGAGGGGTTGGACGCCTGGCATGCCAAAGCCGACGGTAAATGCGCCATCGACTATGCCTTCCATATGATCCTCTCCGACGTCGACGAGAATTCTCTCAAGGAGATGGACCTTCTTGTCGAGGAAGGCGTGAGCTCGTTTAAATTGTTTATGGCGTATCCGGGGGTATTTTATTCGGATGACGGGCGGATCCTGCGTGCCATGCAGCGGGCCTCGGTCAACGGGGGCCTGATCATGATGCACGCCGAGAACGGCATCGCCATCGACGTTCTGGTCGAGCAGGCCCTCGCCCGTGGTGAGACCGATCCCCGCTTCCACGGCGAGGTGCGCAAGGTCCTGCTGGAGGCGGAGGCCACGCACCGCGCGATCCAGCTCGCGCGCGTCGCGGGCGCCCCGCTCTACGTCGTGCACGTGTCGGCGGAGGAGGCGGTCGCCGAGCTCGCCGCCGCTCGCGACAAGGGCCTGCCGGTGTTCGGCGAGACCTGCCCGCAGTACCTGTTCCTGTCCACCGACAACCTCGCCGAGCCGGGTTTCGAGGGCGCCAAGTACGTGTGCAGTACGCCGTTGAGGCCGCGCGAGCACCAGGCGGCGCTCTGGCGGGGGCTGCGCACCAACGACCTCCAGGTCGTCTCCACCGACCACTGCCCGTTCTGCTTCAACGGGCAGAAGGAGCTGGGCCGCGGTGACTTCTCCAAGATCCCCAATGGGCTTCCGGGCGTGGAGAACCGTATGGACCTTCTGCATCAGGCTGTTGTTGATGGGCACATCAGCCGGCGCCGCTGGATCGAGATTGCCTGCGCGACCCCGGCGCGGATGTTCGGCCTCTATCCGAAGAAGGGCACGATCGCCCCCGGCGCCGATGCCGACATCGTGATCTACGACCCGCACGCCGAGCAGGTCATCTCCGCCGAGACGCACCACATGAGCGTCGACTACTCGGCGTACGAGGGGAAGACCGTCACGGGCCGGGTGGAGACGGTCCTCTCGCGCGGCGAGGTCGTCATCGACCGCCGCACCTACACCGGCCGGGCCGGGCACGGTCTCTACACGCCGCGCTCCACCTGCCAGTACCTGAACTAGGAGGCCCCGCCGTGGACTTCGGACTCGTCCTGCAGACCGACCCGCCCGCGTCGCAGGTCGTCGGCCTGATGCGGCGCGCGGAGCGCAACGGCTTCCGCTACGGCTGGACCTTCGACTCCGCCGTGCTCTGGCAGGAGCCGTTCGTCATCTACAGCCAGGTCCTGGAACACACCCGGAAGCTGACCATCGGCCCGATGGTCACCAACCCGGGCACCCGGACCTGGGAAGTGACCGCCTCCACCTTCGCCACCCTCAACGACATGTTCGGCAACCGCACCGTCTGCGGCATCGGCCGAGGCGACTCCGCCATGCGCGTCGCCGGCCGCAAGCCCAACACCCTCGCCCGCCTCGGCGAGGCCATCGACGTCATCCGCGACCTCGCCGAGGGCCGCGAGGCGCTCGTCGACGGCCAGCCGGTCCGCATCCCCTGGGTGAAGAACGGCAAGCTCCCGGTCTGGATGGCCGCGTACGGCCCGAAGGCCCTCGCCCTGGCGGGCCAGAAGGCGGACGGCTTCATCCTCCAGCTCGCCGACCCCTTCCTCACCGAGTGGATGGTCGCGGCCGTGCGCAGGGCCGCCGTGGAGGCCGGCCGCGACCCCGCCTCGATCACCATCTGCGTCGCCGCGCCCGCGTACGTCGGCGACGACCTGGCGCACGCGCGCGACCAGTGCCGCTGGTTCGGCGGCATGGTCGGCAACCACGTCGCCGACCTGGTGAGCCGCTACGGCGAGCACTCGTCCATGGTCCCCGAGGCCCTCACCTCGTACATCAAGGCCCGCCAGGGCTACGACTACAGCCACCACGGCCGCGCCGGAAACCCCTCGACGGACTTCGTCCCCGACGAGATCGTCGACCGCTTCTGCCTCCTGGGCCCTCCGGCCGCCCACATCGCCAAGCTGAAGGCGCTCCGGGCACTGGGCGTCGACCAGTTCGCCGTCTACGCCATGCACGACGCGAAGGAAGCGACGATCGACGCGTACGGCTCCGACATCATCCCCGCACTTACCGACTGAACACGATGACTGGGCGACCGACGGCCCGTACCGGGTCTTGTCGAAGCCGGGAGGCCGGCCGCCGCGTGAACCCCTTCGCAGGCGGGCCGCCTTGGTGTCGCTCTTCTCCGGGATCACGTGCCGGATACCGCGTCGCCGCAGGTAGGAGCGGATCAAGCCGTTGCTGTATGCCTTGTCGGCGCCGACGCTGTCCGGTAGCTGCCGAGGTCTGCCCGTGCCGGGCCGGGGGACGCGGATCTTGTCCATGACCGGCTCGAACTGGGTGCAGTCCGCCCGCTGGCCGGGCGTGATGATCAGGGAGAGCGGGCGGCACTTGCCGTCCGCACTCAGGTGGACCTTGCAGGTCAGCCCACCGCGCGAGCGGCCGGGGGCCTCGCCTGGTGCACCGCCTCCGCCAGGAACGGGCACGTGCGGACGTGCGCCCGCACGTGAACTGATCTTTGTGCGGATCCCTTTAAGGAGCCGGGTGGTGTTCGAGGCGGCACCTTCGGGGCCCCGGCGACGTGCTGGTGGGCGCGGATCGACGTGGAGTCGATGTTGATCTTCCAGTCGATGAGCCTTTTCCATCTTGATCAGGTGGCGAGTTCGAGTGCGACGACGGCACGGACGACGGCGGTGATCCGGGTGGTGCTGCAGCGGAGCTTCCTCAGGAGGCGCCAGCATTTGAGGGTGGTCATGGCGCGTTCGCCGAGACTGCGGATCTTGGCGTGATCGCGGTTGTGACGACGACGCCAGCCGCGCAGGTTCTTGCCCCGGGACGGGACGCGGACAGCAGGGCCTGCGCCCTGATACGCCTTGTCAGCCCAGCACTTGACGTCATCAGCGGCGAGAGCGGCGGGAATGCCGTGGGTCCGGGCCGCGGTCAGATCGTGCACGGCTCCGGGTAGCACGTCCGAGTACAAATCAGACGGCCGGCTGGATCCGTGAGGACCTGCACGTTCATCCCGTGGTGCTTCTTCTTCCCCGAGTAGTACGGCCTGTCGGCGGCGATGCGGTCGATTGGCAGCACGGTGCCGTCGAGGATCACGTACGCCTTCTTCCGTACCGTCGTCATGGCCTGTTCCAGCGTGGGCGCGAGAGCGGCCAGGAGGTCTACGGCCTCGCGTATGTACCGGTGGACCGTCGCGATCCCGACGCGGAAACCTGCTGCCGAGGCGGGCGTAGGTGTCGCCGCAGCGCAGGTGGGCCAGGACGAGCACGGCCTGCCGGCCACAGGTCAGGCGCCGCCACCGGGAGCCGATCCGACTTCGGTGGCCTGCGAGGAGACCGGATAGGTGCTGCAGAGTGCGGCTGGAGAGATCGATACCGGACGGGTAAACAAGCACGCGTAAGCTCCTGGCAGATTGGTGATCTTGGTCGAAAACCCATCTACCAGGGGCTTCACCCTGTTGTCAGCCCAACGGCGTACTGCTGATGCAGGTTGAAGAAGCTCAGTGTCAGTGCGGTGCTGTTCACTTGGCCGCATGGACGCCTCCGCTCTGCGCGCCCGTCTGAACGACGCCTGGCGCGCGCCCGAATTGCACTGCCCGCTGCCCACTCATGGGGCAGGGCATGTCTGTGTGCCCAGTGAGGCGGAGGATCTGGCCGAGCTGGAGCGCGTCGCCGCGGACGTGGTCGACGGGGCAAGTCTGCCCGTACGTGCGTGGGTCGTGGGGGGTACGGCGGCAGGGGTGCCCGACGGTCCGCCGGTGGGCGGGGACGGCGGGCTCCCCATCGGCGGCGAGGGCGGGCTGCTTGAGCTACGCGGGTGGGTGCTGACCGAGCACTGGTTCGGATACGGCGTGACGGCCTCCCCCGATGGCCCGCGCCGCGTCGTGATCCTGGCCCGGCGCGCGTTCACCCGCCCGCCCGGTGTCGGGTGGGTGGAGTTGCTGCGGCAGGTCACCGGGTGGACGGAGCCCGATCGGCGCGGCGTCGACTGGGCCGCGACGGAGGCCGCGCTGGGCACCGCGCTGCCCGGTGACTACAAGGACATCGTCGACGCCTTCGGCGCGGGCAGCTTCGACGAGTACCTGGACCTGCTGGTGCCGGGTGCGCTGGGCACGAATCTGGTCTCGTGGGGCCAGGACATGGCACGGTACGCCGACCTGTACCGGCCATACCCGGTCCACCCCGCGCCTGGCGGCGTGCTCCAATGGGGTGCCTCCGAGCAGGAGCTGACCTTCCACTGGCTGACCGGACCGGCCGATCCCGACGACTGGCCGGTTCTGGTGCAGTACGTGGGCGGTGAGTGGCAGCGCTTCGACTGCGGTACCGGCGAGTTCGTGCTGCGCCTGCTCACCGACCGCACCTCGCCGTTCGCGTTCCCGCCCTCCGCCGGACCGTTCCCCCATTGGTTCGCTTCATGGGAGCTGCCGGAGCGCTGAGCCCTTTCTAACCCGGATGTCAGCGCCGCTGACCATGCTCGGCGAAGCGTCTGGGCCGCCGGGACCGACTGCGGATCTGCTGGTCATGACCTCGCTACAGATTGGTGCGTGCAGTCGTCAGCAGGCCGAGGAGCAGCACAGGTATGAGGTTGGAAAAGGCTCGATGCCGCCCGCCGCGTCGGCGACGGCCTGGACGTACAGGAGCAGCCTCTCCCAGGTGCCGTCGGCCGACTACAGCATGTGCCGTTTGTGGACAGTCTGCCACGGGCCGAAATATTCGGGCAGTTCGCGCCACTGGCAGCCGGTGCTGAGCCGATGGATGATCCCGTTGATCACCTGGCGGTGATCCCGCCACCGGCCGCACCGGTTATTGCTCCTGGGCAACAGCGGCTCCAGCACCGCCCACTCGTTATCGGTGAGATCCCCCCTGCTGAGCATGATCAGAACAATGAACCGCCCCTCGAAGGGATACGACCTTCAGCGAGCAGAAGCCCCGGCCAGCGGCCCGGAAATGAGTTGCCCTGACTGAGGAGGAGCTACTACCGTCACGCTAGCGCGACAGACGCGTGATCTCGGGATGGGGAGGTTGATGAATATGGCCGCCGTCGGCCCTCATCAGCATGCCTTCATCCGGCCCGCGCAATAGCAAAGCGCGGCCCGGTCGCTCATACGACCAGGAGAGACACATGTCTTCCTCTTCTCCATCCGCCCACGCCGACGTGGTCACCAAGCGCCTCGTCCTTCGGTCCTGGACCATGAGCGAGGCCACCGCGGTCCTCGACGACACCCGGTCCCCGCGCTGGGCGGACGACTTTCCCGCCGACGGCGATCGCGTGGTCGCGAGCCTCTTTGACCAGTACCCCGAGTGGCTCGGCACCTATGGCCACCGCCTGATCATCGAGCGCGACAGCGGCTTGGTGGTGGGCTCCATCGGCCTGTTCTGGCCACCCAGCCAAGGTGTCCTTGAGATCGGATACGGCATCGTGGCTTCCCGCCGCGGCCGGGGCTATGCCCCCGAGGCCACCCAGGCCCTGGCCGAGTTCGCCCTCACCGCGCCTGATGTCCACACCGTGTCAGCCAACGTGGAACTGTCGAACTCATCCTCGGTCCGAGTATTGGACAAGGCCGGCTTCCACCGGTGGGCCACCGAGGAGAACGTAGTCAGGTTCAGGTTCACGAGTCCGGACCGCAATCGGCGCTGAACCCCTGAGTCCTGGAGGCAGTACCCTCCAGGACCCTAGCGCGGTGGCTGAGTCCCAGGGCAACCAGCGTGATCGGAGAGACAGAACCTAGCTACCACGGGCGCGCGTCGGCGCGTGCCTGTTCGACCAACGGGGGGTTTCCGCCAGCATTCTCGTGAGGACGGGATTCTGATTGGCGAGTTCGGCCGTGGGGAGCTGACACAATCTCTGGTTTTTGGACGGCGGGTACTGCGTGACGTGCGCCCACTTGCAGAAGGGGTCTTCGCGGGTGCCGTGACCCGGCTGCGTGCCTGCCTCGGGCTGCCCGCTGGCGTGCCCACGGCACCGGGGGACGTCCGGCCGGTCTTCCACGGCTTCAGCCCGTTGGTGGTGCCGCGCCCCGAGGACTGGCCGTCCTGGGTCGAAGTGGCGGGCTATTGGTGGCCCGCGCGCCGGACGGCTGGCCCCCCCGGCCGAACTGGTGGATTTCCTACAGGCCGGTCCGTCCCCGGTGTTCATCGGGTTCGGCAGTATGGCGGCTGGGCAGGGGGAACGGCTCAGTGGGCTGGGGGCTGCGGCGGTGAAGTGGGCAGGCGTGCGCGCGGTGGTGCAGGCGGGGTGGGCCGGTCTGAACGGCTGCGGCGCCGACGTCCTGGCCGTCGGGGACGTCCCGCACGACTGGCTGTTTCCGCGCACCGCGGCCGTCGTCCACCACGCCGGCGCGGGCACCACCGCCGCCGCCCTGCGGGCGGGCGTGCCCGCCGTGCCCGTTCCGGTCATGGCCGACCAGCCCTTCTGGGCGTCTCGGCTGCACGAGCTGGGAGTCGCCCCGCGGCCTGTGCCGTTCCAGGACCTCACCGCCGAAGCCCTCGGCGACGTGATCACGGCCTGCCTGTCCGAGCCGTCCCACCGTCGCCGCGCGGCCGAACTCGTCCGCGCGATCGCCGCAGAGGACGGCGCTGCTTCGCTGGTCGTCCACATCGGCTCAGAGAGCGCCGGGTGAAACCCCATCGCCGTGCTGCTGTGCATGGGTGTCCGAGGCACCCTGCCACGGAACCTGGAGAGGGCGGATGCGGGCCGCTGCTCGTATCCGCCCTCACCGGCGCCTGGGCGCCAACGACGGCCGCGTCGAAAGGACCGTGTGGGCGATCGTCCCGATGTCCCGTTAGAACAGGGTCACCGGATGGAGGCCCACGTCGTCAGAAAACCGAGTTGACGGGTGCCGAGCTCGAGAGCAGGTTGCCCGGGGCGGCGGGCTTGAACGGAGCCGCCGTGTTGCCGGTGCCCGCGTAGAACTTGGCGCCCGAGGTTCCTACCGCGTAGAGATCGGCCCGCCCGTCGCGGTCGGCGTCGCCGATGCCGACGAGGTGGGTGAAGACGCCCCAGCCCCCGCCGATCCTCGTGCGCGGGGCGAAGGTGCCGTCGCCCTTGCCCTCGTACAGCCACAGGACACCGGCCTTGTCGCGGGCGACGAGGTCTCCGGCGGAGGTGCCGGTGATGTTGCCGGTGGCGGTGAGCTGGTTGTAGATCCCCCAGCCCCGGCCGATCTTCTTGCGGGGTGCGAGCGGCGCGCTCGTGCTGCCCGTGCCCTTGTAGAACCACAAGTCGCCGGCGGCGTCGGTGGCGAGGAGGTCGGACTTCCCGTCACCGTCGAGGTCGCTGCCGCCGGTCATCTTGTTGTAGATCTGCCAGCCACCGCCGATCTTCGTACGGCCGGCGAAGTAACCGTTTCCGTGGCCCCGGTAGAGCCAGAGCACGCCGGCGTTGTCACGGGCGACAAGGTCGCCGGCCGGGCTGCCGGCGATGTTCCCGACGGCCTCCAGCTGGTTGTAGATCTGCCAGCCGCCGCCAATCTTCACCCGACCCGTCGAGTACGGCTGCGGCGCGGACGCCACCTTGGCCGAGTCGTCGCGCCACAGCACGCCCGCGGCGTCACGGGACAGCAGGTCCGGTGTGCTGTTGTCCGTGTAGTCGTGCAGGCCGGCCGTACGGGTGACCTTGAAGGTGCCGCTCTGCGCGACGTCCGGACCGATGCCGTTGAGCGGGGAGGCGGTGAAGTCCCAGACGTAGTCGCCGCTGGGCGCGAACTCCTTCACGCCCGCGGCGTTGGGGAGCATCCCGTCCCAGCGGAAGTCAACGGATCCCTTGCCCTCGTAGGCGTTCGCCTGCGCGAAGTCGTACCGCACGCTGCGACCCGTGCCGACATGGCGCACCGTCACGGAGCCCTTGGCGTTGGGCCGGGAGAGCACCCAGCGGAGCAGGGCCTGACCGTTGTTCTTGTCGAGGTCGATGACCGGGGGAGTGGCCGCGGTGTGCAGCGTGAGCACGGTCGGCTCGCCGGTGCTCGCGATGAGCGTGGCGGTGGGCTTGCCGTCCGCCCCGAGTGCGATCCGGTAGACCCCCTCGCCGTGGGCGACCGTACCGCCGCGCACCAGGAGCGCGCCGTCGGCGGTGGGGACGGTGGAGGAGGCGTGGTCGAGGAGCTTGACCGTGGATTTGTCGACGAGGTTGACGGCACTGAGCGCGAAGCGTGGGGACGCTTCGGTCGCGGCGGCGCCGCCCGGAGCCGCGTACGTGACCCAGTCGCCCAGGACGCCGACGTGCGGGCGGATGGAGTTGCCCAGGTCGGCCGCTTCCACGGCCGGCGTGCTCCCCGAACCGTCGCGGGTGGCGTACATGAGCTTGGCGTGCGTGGACGTCGGGGCGTCGACCCAGACCCAGCGGTCCCCGGAGAGGGCCGTGTCGGTGTCGTACGCTGACACGCCCACCTCGCGCTTCTCGACGACGGAGGCGGTGGCGATGTCCACGACGGCGAGGTAGGAGCGGTCGGTGTCGGCATCCGCCGAGACGTACCGGACGAGCGCCGAGCTGTCCGACAGGGCCTCGACGCTCTGGACCCTCGAGTTCGGTGCGAGGCCGGTCACCTGCCGGTCGCTGCCCGCCTGGTTCCCCTCGCCGATCAGACGGAGCTGGCCCACCTTGTTCTGGCTGTCCCAGGACGAGAAGACGAGGGTCCTGCCGACCACGCCCTTCCAGTAGAGCCGGGTGTCGGTCTGGTTGACGACCACGGGCTCGCTGCCCGGCGACGACATGTCATGGAGCAGGTACCGGGTCGTGCCGTCCTCCTTGGCGACGACGGTGTCGGAACCGCCGCCGCGGTACCCGCTGGACCACTCCGGGAGCCCCGTGGTGGTGCCGTCGACGGTGCTGGTCCAGCGGTAGTACGTGTGGTCCCATCGGCGCTCCACCGACAGGAACCCGGTCGGGCCGACACTGAGGATCTGGTCGGTGCGGGGGATGGAGATGACACCGTCGACGGCCGCCTGCGCGTCGGCGGGTCCGGCGTCCGCGGCGACGGCAGCGGTGGGCGTCGCGGCGATCGCGGGCGCCGTCGCGAGGCTCGCACCGCCGGTCACGGCCAGAACGGTGGTGACGGCCGCGACGAGCTGATGTCGGGCGGGACGAACATGGATCAAAGCGGGTTCCTCTCAAGCAATCGGGCGCGCACTAGGAGCTGCGCGCCCGGTCAGACTCTTGATCACGTCAGAAGGTTGTGCCGGGTGGCGATGTCGTCAGGCCGACGGAGGTGTCGCTCAGACGAAGTGGTTCTACCGGCGCTTGGTGCCGTCGAAGTACACCCTGACAGCACGCGGGACCGGCTCATGCGTGCGCCTGCCAGCTGAGCACTGCCCCCTCGCTATGAAGCCGGGCCTCCCATTCGGAAGGCCCGGCTTCGCGCTGCTCTGGCGTCTCCCATAAGGCACCCCCGTCACTGATTGCCGCGGGCCTTCATGAGAAGGCGTACGGGCCACTGCGCGATGCGGACCGCGGGTCAGTGGCGGACGTGGGCGATGAGCAGGGCGACGTCGTCGTGGTCGTCCGGGTGGCGCAGGGCTTCCAGGAGGTAGTCGCAGGTGTCTTCCAGGTGGGGGTGCGGGCCGTCGAGGAGGGTGAGCAGTGCGCCGAGGCGGGCGTCGATGTCCTGGTCGCGGGTCTCGACCAGCCCGTCGGTGTAGAGGACCAGCCGGTCGCCGGGGGCGAGATCGACAGTGGTGGTACTGAAGGGGACGCCGCCGACGCCGAGGGGGGCGCCGGTGGGCAGGTCGAGCAGGGCGGGGGTCTGTCCGGGCCGCATGCGGACGGGCGGCAGGTGTCCGGCGGTGGAGATGTGGCATTGCGCGGCGTGGGGGTCGTAGAGCGCGTAGATGCAGGTGGCGATGTAGGGGTCCAGTCCCGCGGTGATCCGGTCCAGGTTGCGGAGCACCTGCGTGGGCGGGAGTCCGAGTCCGGCGAGCGTTTGGGTGGCGGTACGGAGCCGTCCCATGGTGGTGGCGGCGTTGATGCCGCTGCCCATGACGTCGCCGACGACGAGCGCGGTCCTGTCACCGGGCAGGGGGAGGACGTCGTACCAGTCGCCGCCGACCTCGCCGGCGGCTCCGGCGGGCTGGTAGCGGGAGGCGACTTCCAGGCCGTACAGGGGCGGGGGTGGTTCGGGTAGGAGGCTGCGCTGGAGGGTGAGGGCCGTGTCGCGCTGCCGCTGGTACCAGCGGGCGTTGTCGATGCAGACGGCGGCGCGGGCGGCCAGCTCGGAGGCCAGGGTGGCGTCGTCCTCGGTGAAGGGGTGCGGGTTGCGTGCACGTACGAGGTCGAGCGCGCCGAGGACTTCGCCGCGTGCCACGAGTGGCACGGCCAGGTAGGAGTGGACGCCTGCCCGGGCCAGCATGGTCGCGGCCCTCGGGTCGCGGGCGATGAGGGACAGGTCGGCCTCTTCCACGTGGGGCACCATGACGGGCCGGCTGGTGTTGACGACCCGGGTGACCAGGCGGTCGGCTTCGTAGCGGGCCACTTCGCCGGGAGGGTCGGCGGCGGTGGTGACGTCGGTGGGGTAGGCGGCGGCGACGGCCAGGGCGCGGAAGAGCGCGGGCCCGTGGGCCGGTGCGGTGGTGCGGTGGCCGGTCAGGGCGGAGTCGAGGACGTCCACGGCGGCCATGTCGGCGAGCTCGGGGACGGCGACGTCGGCCAGCTCGCGGGCGGTCTGCACGAGGTCCAGCGTGGTGCCGATGCGTACGGAGGCATCCGCGACCACCGCCAGCCGATGCCGGGCGCGGTCGGCTTCCAGGGCCGCGCGGTGGCGGTCGGTGACATCGACCACCGAGGTGCCCACGCCCAGCACCTTCCCGCTCGGGTCCTCCAGCCGGTAGTAGGAGACCGACCAGGCGTGCTCGGTGTTCGGGTCGGCGTCGGTGCGGCCGACGGCATGCTGGTCCACCAGCGGCGTACCGGTGGCCAGGACCCGCCGCATCGCGGATTCGATGCTGTCGGCGTCGAGGAAGGGCAGCGCGTCGCGCACGGTCCGGCCGAGGTGCTCCTCGGCGGGCAGGCCGTTGATCCGCTCCAGGGCCGGGTTGACCATGACGTACCGCAGGTCGGTGTCGAGGACGGCCAGCCCGATGGGGGACTGGTCGACCAGCCGCACGGACAGCGCCAGGTCCTGCTCCACCCGCCGCAGCACCGCCTGGTCGGTGGCCAGCCCCAGGGCGTACGGATCACCGCGGTCGTCCAGGAGCCGCATGTTGCGGAACTCCAGCAGCCGGGTGCCGCCGTCCTTGTGCCGTACGGGGAAGACCCCCGCCCAGATGCCTTCACCCTCCATCACCTGGGCGAACAGACGGAGCACCAGGTCGACGTGCTCGTCGGCGACCATCAGGTGGGCGGCGAACCGGCCGAGCGCCTCCTCGGCGCTGTAGCCCAGCAGCGCCTCGGCCTGCGGGCTCCAGAACACGATCCGCCCGTCCGCGTCGAGGACGACCGCCGCCACCCCCAGCACGTCCAGCAACCCACCCGGCGGCGAAGGCCCCAGCTCCGCCCGCCCAGCGGGACCGAGATCGGCCTGGAACCCGTCTGTATCCATGGCCAGATGTCTCCTTCCACCGGGCCGGTGGTGACCGCAGTGCTGCAAGCGGGGGGACGTGGTGCTTCCCATCGTCTCTCCGGTCGAGTGGCTCCCGCAGCCCGTGCGTACGCGGATCCGCTGACATCCGTGCGCCACGTGGGGTAGTCGTTTCAGGGGTGCTCGGTTGTAGCCCCTACTGACCCCCAAATGGGTGATCGCGCTGGCGGAACTGTAGGTCTGCGGTGATCGGCGGGCCTCGCAAAGAGCGGGGCCTCCCCACGATGCGGGCTCTGTCCTTTCCCGAGGTCAGAGCCTGCCGTGATTTTGTGAAGTCTTGTGCGAGGGGGTTGGCTGCTGCCCAAGTCTTCAGCCGTCGACGGCGTCGACCCTGCACCACCTGTCGGGGCTGGCTGATGCGGGGGCAGCGGTTCCGTTCGGGCCGGGTGAGCCCGCCCTGTGCCGGTAATCCTGCGGGCATGGGGGGCTCGGGGGCTGACGGTGGGCTGCTGAGTGAGGCGGTTCACGCGCCAGGTGAGGGCGCGTGCTGATGCTCGTGCATCGTCCAGTGGCCGCTGGTCGGCTGCCTGCTTCAGTTGCGTGGCGGGTTCATGCCCGGCCGCTTCGGCGTCGGCAAGGACGGCCTGCAGATCAACTCCGCCGGCGGCCCCGCCGGCGGCCCGGGCGGCGGCCCGGTGATCGACCACGACGCCCACGGCAAGGCCGGGGGCAACCTCACCGACGTACAGATCGCCATGCAGGGCGAGACCCGCGGCAAGCTCGGCAAGGCCAGGTCCCACCACGGCCGCGCCAAGGGCAAGGACTCCCTCACCGCCGTCCTGGACACCACGATCGACTTCCTCGTCGCGGGCGAGCGGGAGCGGCTGTTCGACGGCTACCGGGCGATCGTCTTCACCGCGTGGCCGGGCCGCGGACCAGCCCGACGGCTTGGTCCTCGATGGCGAGCTGGTCGTGTGGGTAGAGGGCCGGATGTCGTTCGAGGCGCTCCAGCGGCGAGCCGTCTCCGGAGGGAGGACCGCCGCCGCCTCGCCCAGGAGATGCCGGCGCACTTCATCGCCTTCGACCTCCTCCAACTCGACGGCCAGGAGCTGCCGCACGTCCCGTACGGCGAGCGGCGCGCGCAGCTGGAGCAGCTGTTCACCGACCGCGGGCTGAGCGCCCCGTGGACGCTCTGCTCGGAGATGACCCGACCCGGCGACGGCGCAGGAGTGAAAATGCTCCTCCACCGCGGCGGCAGCAGCGACCTGGCAGATCTCGCCGACGACCTCGGCCTGGAGATCGACGACATCCTCCCGCTCGTCGACGCCCTCGACCTACTCGGCTTCGCGAAGGTCAGCGACGGCGACCTGCTGCTCACCGACACGGGTACCGCCTTCGCCGGCGCCGACGTCCAGCAGTCGAAGACCATCTTCGCCGAGGCCGCCCTGGGAGCGCCGCTGATCCGGCTGATCACCACCAGTCTGCGTCAGAACCGCGACGGCACCCTGCGTGCCGGGTTCTTCCGCGACGTGCTCGCCCACCACTTCACCAGCGAGCAGGTCACCCGGCAGTTGGAGACCGCCACCGACTGGGGCCGCTACGCCGAGCTGTACTCCTACGACGCCGAACCGCGGGAGTACCGCCTCGTCGACAGCGACGAGACCGCCCCTCGCAAGGAGTGAGCACGATGAACGCACTGAACTTCGCCGCGTGCGTGGGGGAGGCCATGCTCGCCGGGGCCCTCATAGGCGTCGAGCGCCAGTGGCGCCAGCGCATGGCCGGGCTCCGCACCAACACCCTCGTCGCCACCGGAGCCGCCCTCTTCGTCCTGCTGTCGACATCCTTCGGTTCCGGCGACCCCAGCCGGGTCGCCGCCCAGGTCGTCTCCGGCATCGGATTCCTCGGCGCCGGTGTCATGCGCGACGGGCTGAACGTCTCCGGCATCAACACCGCTGCCACCCTTTGGTGTTCGGCCGCCGTCGGCTCCCTGGCCGGTGCTGGGCTGCACGGCTTCGCCATGGCCGGCGCGGTCGCCGTGGTCGCGGTCAACACCGCCGTACGGTCCATCGCCCACCGCCTCGATCGCCAGCCCGGTTCCGGCGACGAGGTTCCCACCCCCTACACCGTCGAAACGGTCGTCGCCGCCTGCGACGAGGCCCATGTCCGAACGTTGCTGGTGTAGTCGCTGTCCGGCTCCGCCAGCCGGCTCCATGCTGTGGCCTCGACTGGCGGTCCCGAGGACGGCCCAGTCCGCATCCGCGCCGAAATCACCGCCGACGGTGCCGACAGCACCCCGGTCGAGATGGCGGTCGCCCGCATCAGCATGGAGCCCGCGGTCGCCTCCGCCTCCTGGCGACAAGCCGGATAGACGGCTGCCCTGGGTCCTACCGCTCGGTCACCGGCCGGTGCGCCCGCCGTGCCCCGCCGACGGGTGCGGGCCTTTCCTGCGCGACCGCCGGGGCCTCCTCGGCGCCGACCTCCGGGCCGGCATCGGCCGCGGCCTCACGAGCCGCCAGTACGGCCACCTCCAGCAGGCCCCGCACCTGCGCGCCTCCGGCGCGGTAGTAGATCCTGGTGCCCTCCCTCCGGGAGGTCACCAGACCTGCCGCGCGCAGCTTGGCCAGGTGCTGGGAGGTCGCGGCGACATGGGCGCCCAGCATCTAACACCGGGGACGTACGGGAGTCTCCCGCCGTCAGCGTCGCCGAACTGCTGATGGCGCGCGGCGCGCGGGTCCGGGCCGTGGAGCCGCACGCCGACCCACAGTTGCTGCCGCCCGGGGTGCTGTGCGTCGATCTGACCGAGGCGGAGATCGCGGCCACGGACGCGGTCGTGGTCCTGACCGACTACGACGACCTCGACTACGGTCTGGTGGAGCGCCATGCGACGTATGTCTTCGACGCCCGCAACCGCTGCCGGGGAGACCGGATCGACCGCCTGTAACCGGCGGCGGCATGAGAGGTCCGGCAGGCGTGGACCAGCAAAGAGCTGTATGTCGTCACCGCCTGTGCTTCTCGATGACGACGGGTAGCGGCGGAGTCTCCACCATCCTCGCTTCGGCGAACTCATCGGCGAGGCAATCTTCTGAGTCAGGATCGCGCCCGGCGCGGACGCCGACATCGTGATCTACGACCCGCACGCCGAACAGGTCATGTCCGCCGAGACGCACCACATGAGCGTCGACTACTCGGCGTACGAGGGAAAGACCGTCACGGGCCAGGTGGAGACGGTCCTCTCGCGTGGCGAGGTCATCATCGACCACCGCACCTTCACCGGCCGGGCCGGGCACGGCCTGTACACCCCCCGCTCCACCTGCCAGTACCTCGACTAGGAGGCCCCGCCGTGGACTTCGGACTCGTCCTGCAGACCGACCCGCCCGCGTCGCAGGTCGTCGGCCTGATGCGGCGCGCGGAGCGCAACGGCTTCCGCTACGGCTGGACCTTCGACTCCGCCGTCCTGTGGCAGGAGCCCTTCGTCGTCTACAGCCAGATCCTCGAACACACGACGAAGCTCCGCGTCGGCCCGATGGTCACCAACCCGGGCACCCGGACGTGGGAGGTCACGGCCTCCACCTTCGCCACCCTCAACGACATGTCGGCAACCGCACCGTCTGCGGCATCGGCCGCGGCGACTCCGCCATGCGCGTCGCGGGCCGCAAGCCCAACACCCTGGCCCGGCTCGGCGAGGCGATCGACGTCATCCGCGACCTCGCCGAGGGCCGCGAGGCGCTCGTCGACGGCCAGCCGGTCCGCATCCCCTGGGTGAAGAACGGCAAGCTCCCGGTGTGGATGGCCGCGTACGGCCCCAAGGCCCTCGCCCTCGCCGGGCAGAAGGCCGACGGCTTCATCCTCCAGCTCGCCGACCCCTTCCTCACCGAGTGGATGATCGCCGCAGTACGCAAGGCCGCCGAGGAGGCCGGCCGCGACCCCGCCTCGATCACCATCTGCGTCGCCGCGCCCGCGTACGTCGGCGACGACCTGGCGCACGCGCGCGACCAGTGCCGCTGGTTCGGGGTGTACGCGATGCACGACGCCAAGGAGGCGACGATCGACGCGTACGGCTCTGACATCATCCCGGCTCTCATGCGCTGACAGTCCAAAGCAGTGACGCGCCGATGGGTGAGACGTACGGGCACTGTGCTCCGGCAGGCGGCCGAGACTGCTGAGGCCAGATGGACGCACGAGATGCGACCCAAGAGGAGATCTTCTTGAAGTTGTCTACCTGGTGGCACTGACCAGCGTTGATGCGGCTGCACCCGTCCCTGACCTGCGCCGATGAGTCTTTCAGCGTCTTTCAGGATTGTGCGGCGTTACGCGGACTAGGGCTGGCTCCGTTCACCGATGCCGGTGTCGCCGTTCCTGGATCTTCTTCATCTGCTCCTCGATGAGCTTGTTACGGCCCTGGACCTTGTGCCGCGTCTTGCCGCTCTGCTCACCTTGGCCCTTTTGCTGCCGCAACTTCTCAGCCATTTCTTTGGCCCGCTGCTTCATTCCTTCTACGCCCATGACGGCACCTCCTGGCGATTGCTTCAGCCCTATTCACCAGGTTGGCACTCGGACGTCACCCCCGCATCTGGCAGCGCCTGCACCATCGCGGCCCCTTCCCGGGAAGCGGTGCCTCGGAGCGCCTCTTCTTCGCCCGCAGGAGGCGCTGGAACGGGCGCCCGGCGACACCAGGGTCAGCGGGTGGGCATTGATCAGCCCTGACTGGCGCCGGGCTCGTCCTCGTGCCGGACGTAGAACGGTTGGAGCTGTTTCCAGTACCGGTCGAGGTGTCTGTCGGTCTCGCGCAGAGCTTGGCCGGCGGTGGAGTCGAGCATTGAGGCGTGAAGCTCTGCCAGCCGGTCCCCCCGGATCGGGTGAGGGAGTGTGGAGGGCGGTGCGCCGCCAGGGCGCCCTGGCGGCGCTGGGATTCCCGTACCGCCGGCGGTGGCGGGACACCGACCACCATCGCGCGACCAGAACCGTGGCAGTCAGGGCCACCGCGGTGAGGGCGTGCAGTTCACGGTGTGGGGCCACTGTTCCTTCCTCGGTTCCACGGGCGGTCGGCGTGGGTCAGCCGGGCCAGGTGCCGGTCAGGCGGTGCAGCGTGGCGGCGCCGGCCCGGTCGACGGCGGCTTTGACGGCGGCGAAGATCGCTCCCTGTACGGCCGCGGCGAGCAGGACTTCCTGCCAGGTGCGGTCCTGATCGGTGGCATCGGGAGCGTCATCGTCGTGCCCGAGCATCTTCCATGCCTGCTTGAACGCCGCTCCGGCGATCATGCCGCTGGCGGCCCCGAGTGCCAAACCCACGGGCTTGTAGACGATCTTGGAGGCTTTCACCGGCGCCCCTTGTTGCGGCGCTTCTTGACCAGCACCAGCAGCACGAGGGCAGCCACCACCATCAAGGATCCGCGACGCTGGCGCGCGGCCTGCGTGACCTGGCTCGCCTTCTCGGTGACCGCTTCGGGAGTCTTTTCCTGGAACTTGGTCGCCACCGTGGCCGCGGCCTGGGTGATCTGTTCCTTGGCCTGGGCGGCCTTCTCAGCGACCGGGTCGGGAAGCCTGTCCTGCGCCGCCCGCGCGGCCTGGGCCGCCTTGTCCTTGACCTGCTCTGCCTTCTGCTGCATTTGCACCTTTGCCTCAGTCGTCCTCTGCTGGGCCTGTGCTTTCACATCCGCCTTGCCGGCCAGAGCCTCCACCGTCTGCCCGAGCTGCTCGCGTGTGGCCTCGGTCTTCTCGCGCAGCTCCTCGGGCGTCGGGGTCTCGTCACGTGACTGCGACTTGTCGCTCATCGGTGCGCCTTCTCCTTGATCTCGGCCACGTCGGCCTTCACACTGTCGATCGCCCGCTCGGGCGTGGGAGGGGTGGCCTGGGCGACCTGCTTCTTGCCCACCAGGGCCAGGGCACCGGCGATCACCAGCAGCACGCCGCAGACGATCAGCGCCGACGACCACACCGGCAGCACCAGGGCCAGCATGGCGATCCCCGCGGCCACCAGGGCCTGCAGCGCGAGGAACGCCACCATGCCCGCTCCGCCGAACAGACCACCGCCGACACCGAACCGCTTGCCCTTCTGGACCATCTCCGCCTGCGCCAGGCGCATTTCATCACGCACCAGCTGCGACAACTGCTGCGACGCCTGCGTCACCAGCGCCCCAACCGAGTCGTCCTTGCCGCTTGACCCGGTGGGGCGCTCAACGGTGCTCATGGTCATTCACCCGCCCTTCCTCGAAGTACCGCCCCATACGAAGGGCTGCCCCTTTCGATCGTGGTCAGCTTTGCTTGCCCTCGCCTCCGGTCACGTCCTGGTGGGGCGTCGGCGTTGCGTTTGACCGAGTCGATGCCGTTCAGGCCGGCACGGTGGCTTTCGTAGTGCTCGCTGGTCGCGATGACCTGTTCGTTCGTAGCGATCAGCACGAA
The DNA here is from genome assembly GCF_044765045.1 of Streptomyces sp. NPDC093546. NCBI lineage: Bacteria > Bacillati > Actinomycetota > Actinomycetes > Kitasatosporales > Streptomycetaceae > Streptomyces > Streptomyces sp. NPDC093546. The sequence goes on from NZ_JBIWJG010000018.1 coordinate 118,796, forward strand.
GTGGTAGCCCTTGCCGGGCTGATGCCGGACCTCATAGCGCGCCGCCATTGCACAGACCTCCGGATTGTCGTGGGCGTGTCACCGCAGCGCCTACCCGGACGAAAAGGAGCCATCCTCAATCCCTTCCCGGGCCGCTCACAGCAGGCTGCGCGCCCACAGCCCGGGAGCCCGGCGGACCAGCCAGGCACTGGCCACTCCGATCACTGCGCCGACGGCCACGTCGCTGGGGTAGTGCGCGCCGGAGTGCACCCGCTCGACTGCGACCGCCACCGCCGGGACCGCGCAGGCAGCGCCCCATCCGGGGCAGGTGCCGGCGACAGCGGCGGTGAAGCCGACAGCGGCAGCGGTGTGCCCGGAAGGAAACGAAGAGCTGTCCGGGCGGTCGTGGACATCCTCATGCGGGATCAGCTCCTTGGGCGGTCTGCGCCGCTCGTAGAGCTGCTTGCACACCGCGTTGGACACCAGCTCCGCCACCCCCATGCCGGCCAGTCCCGCGACCGCGGCCTTCCGCTCCCGGTAGCCGCCGGCAGCGGACATGACCGCCGCCGCGGCCCACCACAGCTTGGTGCGTTCGGCCGCCGACTCCACCGCCGGCAGCACGCGCCGCGCCAGGGGCGAGGTCCAGTGCGCCATGCGCCGGGTGAGCCGACGGTCGCCTTCTTCGAGATCAGCCAAGCCGCTCATGTGCGGCAGGTTCCCGCCACTGCGTCTGACATGCACAGATGGTCGATCCTTGCTGCTGTCACTGGCGGACGGGCATGCGTGGCGCTCGCGAACTGATGACACGGAGGGTGAGGGATGGGTCCAGTCGAGGCGGCGGCGCTCTTCCTCGGTCCACTTGGCGGTGTCGCGCGGTTCGACGTACGGCTCCTCACTTTCGGGATGGCCGCCGTCGATGACGCGCTGGCGGGCCATCTCCGCGTCGAACTCCAGGCCGAGCAGGGCCGCGAGGTGCCAGCGTCCGAAGGGGCTGACAGGCTGGTCCGGGGTGGCACCGAGGACGCCAGGAGGGCCTTTGGTGCGGTATGGGTGTAGCGGGATCACGGCAACCAGCCCAGGTAACTCAACGGTTGCTTCCGTCCGTCGGGGCTGGCAGGCAGGCCCTCTGCGGGCCGACCCCGGTCGTGTCGTCCTCGGCGTCGCAGGGTTCGGAGCCGACGCGGCGCCATGAGCGTGCTAACGCACCGAGGCCGAGGACCTCGGAGGCTTGGGCGTTGCCGACGGGCGGACGTGCCGACCCGCGCGGAGGCGGCGGTGCCGGGCGCGACGGGCGTTGAACAGGCGTTCCTCGTAGCGGTCCAGCGCCAGCATCAGCCCTAAAAAGACGGCGGGCAGCAGGACCGCGATCACCGCCGCGACGGGTGGAGGTGTCAGGCCATCGTCCCGGCCGGAGTACGGGCGGCGTCCAGGACATCGGCCAGCGGCAGCCTCAAGGCTGCGGCAATTTCAGCCAGTTCCTCCTCTGTGGGGGGAACGGGTCCCTGTGCGCCGTCTTGCGCAAAGGCCCTGATCCGCGGGGTGCGAATACCGGCCCGCTCCGCGAGAGCCTGAGCAGTGAGGTGGCGGCGGCGCATGGTTACTTGCAGAAGTTCTCCAAGGTCGGCCATATATCTCGCCTGCCCCGGCCGACCGCCGTCATACGTCGGGTAGCTCTTTTGCAGGAGCACGGCCGGCAATGGCGGCCGACTGTGCGCGCAGCGTGGCCACCGCCCCAGCGGTAGCCCGCAGCAGCTCGGCCGCCACCACGTCCCCGTCCACCTCGATCCCGACTATGGGGAAGGCACCGGGGGAGTCGCCATCGTCTTTCTGACACACGAGCCCGCGCCTACCCACACAGAGGGTGGGGATGCCGCCATCTGCGGCCCGATCGCGGACCTCTTCTCGTCGAGTGGTCCGGATCACCAGGGAAGTCGGGCGAGCACGGTCTTCCCGCCGCCGGGCCCGGGCAGGATGCGTACCTCGTTGGCCACCCTGGCGATCAGTGTCCAGCCCCACCCGCCGCGGGGGGCCGGGGGGGGGGGGGGGGGGGGCCGCGGGGGGGGGGGGGCGGGGGGGGGGGGGGGGGGCCCCCCCCCCCCCGCGGGGGGGGGGGGGGGGGGGGGGGGGGGGGCCG
>NZ_JBIWJG010000019.1:0-96078 GCF_044765045.1 Streptomyces sp. NPDC093546
GCGGCCCCCACCCCGGTGCGGGCCAAGGCGGCCGAGGAGTTCTTGAACGCCGCGCTCGAAGAGGGCGGCTTCTGGGACAACGGCAAGATCATCACTCCCTCGATCGCCAAGCAGTTCGCGGAGCTCGCCTCCGCCGCCTGCAACCCGATCGACGACGTACGAGGCACCGCCAAGTACCGCCGTCACGCCGTCGGGATCATGGCCCGCCGCACGCTCGGCTGGACCTGGGAGCAGTACCGCGGCACCGGCCGCACCCTTGAAGGAGCTGCATAACCATGCGCGTCAATTTCACGGTCAACGGACGTCCGCAGCAGGCCGACGACGTCTGGGAGGGCGAGTCCCTCCTGTACGTCCTGCGTGAGCGCCTGGGCCTGCCCGGCTCCAAGAACGCCTGTGAGCAGGGCGAGTGCGGCTCCTGCACGGTCCGCCTGGACGGTGTCCCGGTGTGTTCGTGCCTGGTCGCGGCCGGCCAGGTCGAGGGCCGCGAGGTCGTCACCGTCGAGGGCCTCGCCGACTACGCCAAGCAGCGTGCCGAGCACAGCGGCGCGTGCGGCACCGGCGCGTGCGGCTCGGCCGGCTCCGGCGGCAAGGAGGGCACCTCCCTCCAGGCGGCCCAGCAGTGGTCCGCCAAGGGCACCGACTCGCAGACCGGTGAGGGCGGCGAGCTCTCCCCGATCCAGCAGGCGTTCATCGACGCGGGCGCCGTCCAGTGCGGCTTCTGCACCCCGGGTCTGCTGGTCGCGGCCGACGAGATGCTGGAGCGCAACCCGTCGCCGTCCGACGAGGACATCCGCGAGGCGCTCTCCGGCAACCTCTGCCGCTGCACCGGTTACGAGAAGATCCTCGACGCGGTCCGCCTGGCGGCCGCTCGTCAGGGAGAGGCAGTCTGATGGCTCAGAACACCCGAGTCGCGTCCGCCCCGGCGGGCACCCCCACCAAGGTCACCCAGGGCTCCCAGACCAAGGGCGGTATCGGCGAGTCGACGCTCCGCCCCGACGGCACCCTCAAGGTCACCGGCGAGTTCGCCTACTCCTCGGACATGTGGCACGAGGACATGCTCTGGGGCCAGATCCTCCGCTCGCCCGTGGCGCACGCCGAGATCGTGTCCATCGACACCTCCGAGGCCCTCGCGCAGGCCGGCGTCTACGCCGTCCTCACCTACGACGACCTGCCCACCGAGGTGAAGAACTACGGCCTGGAGATCGAGGACACCCCTGTCCTCGCCCACGGCCGGGTGCGCCACCACGGCGAGCCGGTCGCCCTGGTCGCCGCCGACCACCCGGAGACCGCCCGCCGCGCCGCCGCGAAGATCAAGGTCGAGTACAAGGAGCTGCCCGTCGTCACCGACGAGGCCTCCGCGCTCGCGCCGGACGCCCCGCTGCTGCACCCGGGCCGGGACGACCACCACGCCGGCCACGTACCGCACCCGAACATCGTGCACCGCCAGCCGATCATCCGCGGCGACGTGGAGGAGGCCCGCAAGCGGGCCGACGTGATCGTCGAGGGCGAGTACACCTTCGGCATGCAGGACCAGGCCTTCCTCGGCCCCGAGTCCGGCCTCGCCGTGCCGTCCGAGGACGGGGGTGTCGACCTCTACGTCGCCACCCAGTGGCTGCACTCCGACCTCCGCCAGATCGCCCCGGTCCTCGGCCTGCCCGAGGAGAAGGTCCGCATGACGCTCTCCGGCGTCGGCGGTGCCTTCGGTGGTCGCGAGGACCTGTCGATGCAGATCCACGCCTGCCTGCTGGCGCTCCGCACCGGCAAGCCGGTCAAGATCGTCTACAACCGGTTCGAGTCGTTCTTCGGCCACGTCCACCGGCACCCGGCGAAGCTCTACTACGAGCACGGCGCCACCAAGGACGGCAAGCTCACGCACATGAAGTGCAAGATCGTCCTGGACGGCGGCGCGTACGCCTCCGCCTCCCCGGCCGTCGTCGGCAACGCCTCCTCGCTCTCCGTCGGCCCGTACGTCATCGACGACGTCGACATCGAGGCCATCGCGCTCTACACGAACAACCCGCCCTGTGGCGCCATGCGCGGCTTCGGCGCGGTCCAGGCGTGCTTCGCGTACGAGGCCCAGATGGACAAGCTCGCGGCGAAGCTGGGCATGGACCCGGTGGAGTTCCGCCAGCTCAACGCCATGGAGCAGGGCACGCTCATGCCGACCGGCCAGCCGGTCGACTCGCCCGCCCCGGTCGCCGAGCTGCTGCGCCGCATCAAGGCCCGCCCGCTGCCGCCCGAGCGCCAGTGGGAGACCACCGCGGGCGCCGACGTCCGCGCGCTGCCCGGCGGTCTGTCCAACACCACGCACGGCGAGGGCGTCGTCCGCGGCGTCGGCTACGCGGTCGGCATCAAGAACGTCGGCTTCTCCGAGGGCTTCGACGACTACTCCACCGCCAAGGTCCGCATGGAGGTCATCAACGGCGAGGCGGTCGCGACCGTCCACACCGCGATGGCGGAGGTCGGCCAGGGCGGCATCACCGTCCACGCCCAGATCGCCCGCACGGAGCTGGGCGTCACCCAGGTGACGATCAACCCGGCCGACACCCAGGTCGGCTCGGCCGGCTCCACCTCCGCCTCCCGCCAGACGTACGTCACCGGCGGCGCGGTGAAGAACTCCTGCGAGCTCGTCCGCGAGAAGGTGCTGGAGATCGGCCGCCGCAAGTTCGGCACCTACCACCCCGCGTGGGCCACCGCCGAGCTGGTGCTCGAAGCCGGCAAGGTCGTCACCGACGGCGGCGAGGTCCTCGCCGACCTGGTGGACGTCCTGGAGGACGAGGTCGTCGAGATCGAGGCCGAGTGGCGCCACCGCCCGACCGAGGCGTTCGACCTTCGGACGGGCCAGGGCAACGGCCACGTCCAGTACTCCTTCGCCGCGCACCGCGCGGTCGTGGAGGTCGACACCGAGCTCGGACTGGTCAAGGTCATCGAGCTCGCCTGCGCCCAGGACGTCGGCAAGGCCCTCAACCCGCTGTCCGTCGTCGGCCAGATCCAGGGTGGCACCACCCAGGGCCTGGGCGTGGCGGTCATGGAGGAGATCATCGTCGACCCGAAGACCGCGAAGGTGAAGAACCCCTCCTTCACGGACTACCTGATCCCCACCATCCTCGACACCCCGACCATCCCGGTCGACGTGCTCGAGCTCGCCGACGACCACGCGCCCTACGGTCTGCGCGGCATCGGCGAGGCCCCGACCCTGTCCTCCACCCCGGCCGTCCTCGCGGCGATCCGGAACGCGACGGGCCTGGAGCTCAACAAGACGCCGGTACGCCCCGAGCACCTCACCGGCACCCTGTAAGCCCTCGGGGCCGTGAGGCCCCGGGGCCCGCAAGCCCTCCGGGTGGTGCGTGCCTCCCAGGAACGTCACACTTCCCAGCCCGCACCGCCCGGAGCAGCAACCGCGCCGCTCGCGGTTCCCCCCACGCTTCACCCCCCACCGATCCTCCATCCCCCAACCCCCCCACACCGACGAAGTACCCCCACGCAGAACCCCGTTCGTCTCGGGCCGTCCCCCGGGTCGTGCAGCCAACGCACCATCCCAAATCCCGCAGCTTTATGCCCCTGTGCATGCGGGTGCCCCTTTGAACCTTGGGAGTAGGCACCATGACCCAGTCGTCAGTGGAGCCGAAGACCGTCGCCGACGACGCGGGCTCCGGCTCTCGCGTCCCCGCCGGACGGTCTTGGCTCGACCGGTACTTTCACATCACCCACAGAGGATCCACGGTCGCGCGAGAGGTGCGCGGCGGCATCACCACCTTCATGGCGATGGCCTACATCCTCCTGCTCAACCCTCTGCTGCTCGGCGGCGAGGATTCGCTCGGCGACAAGCTGAGCCAGCCCGCGCTGATCACGGCCACCGCCCTCGCAGCAGCGGTCACCACTCTGGCGATGGGTTTCATCGGCAAGGTTCCGCTCGCCCTCGCGGCGGGCCTGAGCGTCGCGGGCGTCATCTCCACCCAAGTCGCCCCCGAAATGACCTGGCCGCAGGCCATGGGCATGTGCGTCATCTACGGCGCCGTGATCTGTCTGCTGGTGGTCACCGGCGTCCGTGAAGTCATCATGAACGCCATACCGCTGGCGCTGAAGCACGGCATCACGATGGGCATCGGCCTCTTCATCGCGATGATCGGCTTCGTCAACGCCGGCTTCGTCGGCAAGGGCGAGGGCGGCGGCCCCGTCACCCTCGGTGTCGGAGGCTCCCTGACCGGCTGGCCGGTCGCGCTCTTCGCCTTCACGCTCCTGCTGATCTTCGCGCTCCAGGCCCGCAAGATCCCCGGAGCCATCCTGCTCGGCATCGTCGTCGGCACGGTCGTCTCCGTCATCGGCACCGCCACCGGCCTCATCGGCGAGAAGGAGTGGGGCGGCGCCGCGCCGATCCTGCACGGCAGCCCGGTCTCCATGCCGGACTTCTCGCTCTTCGGCCAGGTCAGCTTCGGCGGCTGGGACAAGCTGGGCTACGCCGCCGTCAGCATGATCGTCTTCACCCTGGTGCTGGCCGGCTTCTTCGACGCCATGGCGACCATCATCGCCGTCGGCCAGGAGGCCAAGCTCGCCGACGCCCAGGGCAAGATGCCCGGCCTGAACAAGGCGCTGTTCATCGACGGCGCGGGCGGCATCATCGGCGGTGGCGCCGGTGCCTCCGGCCAGACCGTCTTCATCGAGTCCGCGACCGGCGTCGGTGAGGGCGCCCGTACGGGCCTGTCCGCCTCGGTCACCGGCCTCTTCTTCGCCGCGTGCCTGTTCTTCACCCCGCTCACCCAGCTGGTGCCCGGCCAGGTCGCCTCCGCCGCCCTGGTGGTCATCGGCGCCATGATGCTGCAGAACGCCCGGCACGTGGACTGGACCGACTGGTCCGTCGCCGTCCCGGTCTTCCTCACGGTCGTGCTGATGCCGTTCACCTACACCATCACCACGGGTGTCGGCGCCGGTGTCATCGCGTACTGCGTCATCAAGGCCGCCCAGGGCAAGTGGCGCGAGCCCAGCATTCTGATGTGGGTGCTGTCGGCGGTGTTCATCTTCTACTTCGCCATGGGTACCGGTCACTGACGGAAGACCGGGCCCTCCACACCGAAGCTCTCTCGAAGGAGGCCGACATGCTGGACATCGCCGAGGAACTCACCCGGTGGGTCGAGCAGGGACGCGACTTCGCCGTGGCCACCGTGGTGGCCGTCGGCGGCAGCGCGCCCCGGCAGCCGGGCGCCGCTCTCGCCGTCGACAGCGAGGGCACCGCGATCGGCTCGGTCTCCGGCGGATGTGTGGAGGGCGCGGTCTACGAACTGTGCCAGCAGGCGCTGGCGGACGGCGAGACCGTCCTGGAGCGCTTCGGCTACAGCGACGAGGACGCCTTCGCGGTCGGCCTGACCTGCGGCGGCATCATCGACATCCTCGTCACCCCGGTTCGCGGCGGGGTCTACCCCGCCGCGCTGGCGGCCGCCGCCGGAGGGGAGGCGGCGGCCCTCGCCAGGATCACGGAGGGACCGGCGGAGCTGCTCGGTACGGCTCTGCTGGTCCACCCGGACGGCTCGTACGAGGGCAGCCTCGGCGGCCACCCCGAGCTGGACCGCACGGCGGCGGGCGAGGCCCGCGCCATGCTCGACGCCGGCCGCACCGGCACGCTCGTCATCGGCGAGGACGGCTCCCGCTGCGGACAGCCGCTCACGCTGCTGGTCGAGTCCAGCCTCCCCGCGCCCCGCATGATCGTCTTCGGCGCCATCGACTTCGCGGCGGCGCTGGTCCGGGTCGGCAAGTTCCTCGGCTACCACGTCACCGTGTGCGACGCCCGCCCCGTCTTCGCCACCCCCGCCCGCTTCCCGGAGGCGGACGAGGTGGTGGTCGAATGGCCGCACAAGTACCTCGAGTCCACCGAGGTGGACGGCCGCACCGTGCTGTGCGTGCTCACCCACGACGCCAAGTTCGACGTGCCCCTGCTCGAACTGGCCCTGAAGCTCCCCGTCGCGTACGTCGGCGCGATGGGCTCCCGCCGCACCCACCAGGACCGCAACAAGCGGCTGCGCGAGGTCGGCGTCACCGAACTGGAGCTCGCCCGCCTGCGCTCCCCGATCGGCCTGGACCTCGGCGCCCGTACGCCGGAGGAGACGGCCCTGTCGATCGGCGCGGAGATCGTCGCCGCCCGGCGCGGCGGCAGCGGCGTCTCCCTCACCGGCGCCCACACCCCGATCCACCACGACGGCCCCGACGCCCCGGCGGGCCGCATCGGCTCCGTCGCCTGACAGCGCCGCCGCAGGCTCTGCTCAGTCGGTCGCGTCCCGCGGCGGCACGTACGCCAGCTGCACCCGCCGGGACGCGCCGCGCCGGTCCGTCATCGTGCAGCGGCCCGGGCGGTCGCCGGAGAGCGTGATCTCCTGGGCGCCCTGCTCCCGTACGCCCTGCGTGAGCGGTTCGTACATCGCCCGCGAGGCCCGGACCGAGCTGCGGCACAGCACCAGACGCAGGCCCAGGTCCCGGCCGAAGGGCAGGAACTCCAGCAGCGGGTGGAGCGGGTTGCCCGAGGCGGTGGCGACCAGCTCGTAGTTGTCCACGAGGACGAAGAGGTCGGGGCCCGTGTACCAGCTGCGGTCGCGCAGCTGCTCCGCCGTGACGTCCACGCCGGGCATCCGCTCCCGGAGCACCGCCACCAGCTCGGCCACCACCTCCTTGAGCCGGGCGCCGCTCGCGCAGTACTGCGTGCGGTCGGGGGGCAGGTCGTGCAGCAGGGACCGCCGGTAGTCGGCGACGACCAGCACCGCCTGCCGCTCCGCGTACCGGGAGGTGATCTGCCGGCCGATCAGCCGCAGCAGGGAGGACTTGCCGAACTCGTGGTCCCCGACGACGACGAGGTACGGGTCCGACTCGAAGTCGATGGTCACCGTCGACAGGCTCGCCTCGTCTATGCCGATGGTGATCTCCCGCCCGGGGTCGTCCTCCCGCTGCCGGCCCAGCTCCTCCAGCGGCAGCAGCGCCGGCAGCACCCGTACGGGCGGTGCCGACGGGCCCGCCCAGGCCTCGCCGATCGCGGTGACCAGGTGCGTGGTGGCGGCCTCAGCCGACGCGTCCGGCCCGTCGGGCCCCTCGCTCAGGCGCGGTACGGCGGCCAGGAAGTGGTACCCGCCGGGGCTCAGACCACGGCCGGGAGCGCCGATCGGGACGGCCTCCGCCTTGCGCCGGTCGATCTCCGACTCCGCGGGGTCGGCGAGCCGCAGCTCGGTCGCGGGGCCGAGCCGGTCGCGCAGGGCGGGGCGTACGTCGGCGTAGCGTGGTGTCGCGAGGATCAGGTGGACGCCGTGGGCGGGGCCGCGCGCCGCCAGGTCCACGATGGTCTCCTCCAGCTGCTCGTAGTCGCTCCGGAAGGCCGACCAGCCGTCGATGACCAGGAAGACGTCGCCCCACTTGTCCTCGGCCCACTCGCCGGTGGAGCGGGCCCTGCGGTACTCCTCCATGGAACCGATGCCGTGGAGCCGGAAGAACGCCTCGCGCTCGGCGAGGACGCCGGCGATCTCGGCGACCGTACGGCGCACCTGCTCCCCGTCGAGCCGGGACGCCCGCCCGCCCAGGTGCGGCAGGCCCTCCAGCAGGCGCAGGGAGCCGCCGCCGAAGTCGAGGACGTAGAACTGCGCCTCGCGCGGCGTGTGGAGGAGGGCGAGCCCGCAGATCAGCGTGCGCAGCAGCGTCGACTTCCCGGACTGCGGCGCGCCGATCACCAGACCGTGTCCCGCGGGGCCCGAGAAGTCGGCGTACCGGACCTCGCGGCGCTGCTCCTCCGGCTTGTCCAGCAGCGCCACCGGCACGGTGAGCGGCGCCGGACGTCCCTCGGGGCCGTCGGCGGAGCGCCGGGGGTGCAGTCCGCGCTCGTCGTCGGTGACCAGGGGCGGCAGCAGGTCGGTGAGGGCCGGGGGCGTGTCCAGCGGCGGCAGCCACACGCGGTGTGCGGCCGGGCCCTGCCCGCGCAGCCGCCGCACGGCGAGGTCGAGCAGCGACTCCTCCGACGGGCCGGCCGCGCCGGAGACGTACGCCCCCTTGAACCGGACCAGCGTGTTCGTCCCGGACCGGAGGTAGCCGAGGCCCGGGGCCTGCGGCAGGTGGTACGCGTCCGCCACGCCGATCGCGGCGCGCGACTCGGCCGCCGAGGAGGCCCGCAGGCCGATGCGGTACGAGACGAAGGCGTCGAGCCCGCGGATCCTGGTTTCCTCCAGGCGCTGGGAGGCCAGCAGCAGGTGGATGCCGAGCGACCGGCCGAGCCGGCCGATCCGGATCAGCAGCTCCAGGAAGTCGTGCCGGGGGGTGAGCAGGTCGCCGAACTCGTCCACCACGATCATCAGCGACGGCAGCGGCTCGAGGGCGGCGCCGTCGGCGCGGGCCTTCTCGTACGCGGTGACGTGCGGGAAGCTCCCCGCGTCCCGCAGCAGGTCCTGGCGGCGCCGCAGCTCGCCGGTGAGCGCCTCGCGCAGCCGGTCCACGAGGGCGGGATCGTCCGCCAGACCGCCGACGACGGCCGAGACGTGCGGCAGTTCCGCCAGGGCGGCGAACCCGGAGCCGTCCTTGGCGTCCGCGAGGAGGAAGTTGACCGTCTCGGAGGAGTGGGTGACGGCGAGCGCCAGCACCAGGGCCCGCAGCAGCTCCGACTTGCCGGAGCCGGTCGCGCCGACGCACAGGCCGTGCGGGCCCATGCCGCCCTGGGAGGCGTCCTTCAGGTCGAGGTGGACCGGCCCGCCGTCGTCGTCCAGACCGAGCGGGACGCGCAGCCGCTGGTCCGCCCGGCGGCGGCGCCGCAGGCGTGCCACGTCCAGGCGGGCGGGGTCCTCCAGGCCGAGCAGCGTGGCGTAGGACGTGAGCGGGTCGGGCGGGGTCGCGGCGGCTCCGCCGCCCCGCCGGGCGCCGAGCCAGCGCTCGCGCATCCGCAGCGTCGTGTCGGCCAGGGCCCGCCGGGCCTCCGCCGTACTGGTCGCGTCCTCCAGCCGGGGTACGGCCACGCGGAAGCGCCGGCGCCGGGCCAGCGCCCAGCCGACGCCGATGCTGGAGGCGAGGGTGGCGTCGACGTACGACTCGGACGGGTCCTCGAGGGCGAGCTCGACCCGGGTGCCGAGCAGCCCCAGCAGGCCGGGGCCGAAGTCGCTCCACCGGCGGGCGGAGACCAGGAGGTGGACGCCGTAGTTCAGTCCGGTGTTGACCAGGCGGTGGATGGTGTCGGCGAAGGCGGGGTCCTCCCAGTGGAAGTCCAGCCAGCCGTCGATCACCACGAAGATGTCGCTGCCGCTGCCGTCCGGCAGCTCACCGGCCGCACGCAGCTCGCGGAACTCCTCGACGGAGTCGATGCCCCGGTCCCGGAAGAGCGCGCGCCGCGCCGCGACCGCGTCCCGCACGGCCGTCAGGACCTGCTGGACGGCGCTGTGCTCGTGCGGCGCGGCCACCAACCGCACGTGCGGCATGGACCGCAGCACCCCGAGCCGGTTGACGGCCCCTTCGAGGAGGTAGAACTCCACCTCGTGCGGGGTGTGGGTGAGGGCCAGGGACATCGCGATCACCCGCAGCAGGGTCGTCTTGCCGCTGCCCAGCCGGCCGACCACCGCGGCGTTGCCCTCCCGCCCGGCCAGGTCCAGGAACATCGACTCCCCGCCCGAGGTGGCCTCGGTGCGGCCGATCGGCACCAGCAGCCGGGACGCGCCCTCCCAGGAGTCGCAGATGAACCCCCGGTCCGGGGTGTCCACCGGCGGCGGGAGCAGCGCGCCGAGCAGCAGCTCGTCGGCCTTCGCGGTCCGGGCGGCGAAGGGCCCCGCCGCGGCGTCGATCACCGGGGCGTACGCGAGGGGCACGTGCCCCTCGTACTGGCCCGACTTGGTGGGCGTCTGCTCGGGCCCCACCTGGTTGACCACCGCGTCGTGGACGTACGTGTACAGCTCGTCGGGCGTGATCACGCCGTCGCGGTCCAGGTCGGCCAGGCCCGTGGCGAGCCCTTCGTTGACCGCCGTGGTGAACCGGGAGCCGGGGCGGGCGTTGTCGAGGGTGAGCTGGTCGCCTTCGTACGCGTACTCCAGCGCCGTGGAGGCGGTGATCACGAAGGTGCCGCGGCCCACCAGCGCCGACTCGACGTCGACGGGTGCGGGCGACATGGGGGTGCCGCGGTGGAAGAGGCCGCTGTAGCAGCAGTCCAGCAGCACGATCTTGGCGCGGGCCTCGCACTCGTCGAGGAGCTGGTGGACGAGGTCGGCGCGGACGGCGGTGGTGTGCGGGCGGCCGAGGTCGGTGCCGATGGTGGCGAAGAAGAGCCGGCCCGTGTCGTTGCGGACGCCGTGGCAGGAGAGGTAGAGCAGCACCAGGTCGTCGGGGGCGCGGTGCGCGAGCAGCGCCTCCATCTCGCGCTCGATCTCGTCCTTGGGGCGGTTGGAGAGCGTGCGGACGAAGTCGAAGCGGCCCACCGCCGGGTCCCTGAGCAGCGCCTCCAGCTCCCCGGCGCCGCGCGCCGGGGACCGCAGCTGGTTCAGCCCCGGGTCGACGTACCCGTCAGTCGCGACCAGCAGCGCGATTCTGCGTCCCGCCATCGCCGTCCCCCGTCGCGCCGTCCGTTTCCGCGCCGTCCGCGCCCGCCGCGATCCGCGCCGCCACCACCTCGACGAGCGCCGACTGGTCCTTGGCGGACAGCGCCTCGAAGGTGCCCTTGTGGCCGTCGAACTCCCACGCCACGGAGCGCGCCTTGGAGCGCTGGATGTACGCCACCAGCACATTGCTCATCGCCTTCACGGCGGCGGCCGAGAACGCCCCGCTGACGACCAGGACCCCGAGCTCGTACCCCGCCGAGGCCATGGACCCGCCCGGGGCCAGGGCCGGCTTGCGCCGCACCTGGAACCGGCCGAGCGCGCGCAAGTCCTGGTAGAGGGACGTGACCTGACGGTCGAGCTGCTCGGGGGAGGCCGAGGGTCCGGCATCCACCCTCAGTTCCATCTCGTCCATTCCGCCTCCCTGGGCCCCGGGGTTACGCCGATCGAGCCGATCGTATAGCGGGCCGGTGACAGTGCGTCAGTGGTTCGCCACGGATGGGTGCCGCTCGGGCGTCGCGTCCGGGCCCGGGTCCTGGTCCGGGTTCAAGCCGGGTTCGACGGGAACTCGCCAGATCCCGGTGGTGGGCGGTGCGCGGCCTGCCCGGACCCGGGATGATGGGCGTCCCGCGTGGTCCCCGCCGGATGCGATGGAAAGGTGGTTTCCGTTGCGCACTGTCGGAGTGGAAGAGGAACTCCTGCTGGTGGATCCGCACAGCGGCGAGCCACGGGCGCTGTCCATGGCCGTGCTGGCCCTCGCCGCCAAGGAGAGCCGGGACGGAAGGGAGAACGCCTTCCAGAAGGAACTGCAGGGTCAGCAGCTGGAGTTCGCCACGCACCCGTGCTCCGGCATGCGCGAGCTGCACGCCGAGGTGGAGCGCTGGCGCGCGGAGGCGGCCCGGCACGCGGCCGCGGCGGGCGGCGCCGTCGCCGCCCTGGCGACCTCACCCCTGCCCGCCGGGCCCGCCTTCACCGAGGGCGCGCGCTACCGCTGGATGCAGGAGCAGTTCGGCCTCACCGCCCAGGAGCAGCTCACCTGCGGCTGCCACGTCCATGTGTCGGTCGAGTCCGACGAGGAGGGCGTCGCCGTCCTCGACCGCGTCAGGCCCTGGCTGCACGTGCTGCTCGCGCTCAGCGCCAACTCACCCTTCTGGCAGGGCCGCGACAGCGGGTACAGCAGCTACCGCAACCGCGTCTGGGGCCGCTGGCCCTCGGCCGGCCCGGTCGAGCTCTTCGGCTCCGCCGACCGCTACCACCAGCAGGTTCGCGACCTCCTCGGCACGGGCGTCCTGCACGACGAAGGCATGATCTACTTCGACGCCCGGCTGTCCCACGCCTACCCGACCGTCGAGGTCAGGGCCCCGGACGTCTGCCTGGACGCGTCCACCACCGCCCTGATCGCCACCCTCGCCCGCGCGCTGGTCGACACCGCGGCCCGCGAGTGGCGCGACGGCGTGCCCCCGGCCCGCCACACCGTCGGCCTGCTGCGGGCCGCGGCGTGGCGGGCGAGCCGCTCCGGCGTGGACGACGAGCTGCTCCACCCCCTGACCATGCGGCCCGTCCCCGCCGAGCACGTCGTGCACGCGCTGCTCGCCCACGTCGAGGACGCCCTGGAGGCCAACGGCGACCTGCCCGACGCCCGCAAGGGCGTCGCCGAGCTGCTCGCCCACGGCAACGGCGCGCGCGTCCAGCGGGAGCTGCTGCGCCGCACCGGCAGCCTGCGCGATGTCGTCCTCGCGTGCGTACGCCGTACCCAGGAGCACGTGTACTGAGGGCGGGGCCGCGCCCGTACGCATGGAGGGCACGCGCGTGCGAATCCGGTGGCATGATCCGCGGAACTTCGGGCAGGGGCGGGTGGCCGGGCGGCGCCCGGCGACCGCACCGATGTCCCCGGTCCCAGGAGAACCACGCATGAGCACCCGAACCTCTCGCCCCGGCTCGCCCATATACGACCAGCTGGTCGAAGAGCACGGAGACGTGATCAAGGAGGCGAGAAGGCTCGCCGAGCTCACCCACCGGCAGGCCGACCGGGTGCTCAGCTGGGACACGCCGTCCCTGGGCTTCCTGTCCTGGGAGGACGGGGAACGGTCGGGACCGGGGCACCCCGACCGCGACGCCCACTGACTGGTTCGCCCGGAATGCCGGGAGGTGTGACCTGTTCCAGTCTGGATACGCGATCAGGCGTAGCGCCTGACGTCCGGGTCAGGCCCGATCAGCACACGGGAGCCACGCCATGGGAACCGAGGAATCGATGGGTGACGAGGTCTACCAGCCCGTCGCCGAGGACCGGGAGGACACGGGCATCCTCGACCCCGAGGACACCCTGTCGGACCGCGAGGCGGACCCGTACGACGAAGGCTGGTCGCCGCCTGAGCGGCCGCTGGCCGTGGACCACACCGGCACCACCGCCCGCGAGCAGCGCGAGGGCGAGAGCCTGGACCAGCGGCTGGCCGAGGAGGTCCCGGACCCGGCGCTGCAGCCCGAGGACCCCCAGGCCGTGTCCAACGGCATCGGGGACCTGCCCGGCGGGGACGGCGAACCCCTCGACGACCAGGTGGGACGCGAGCGCTCCGGCCGGCTCGTCGCGCCCGACGAAGGCGCCCACGCCGACACCGAGAAGGACGTCGTCGCCCGCGACGTGGGCATCGCCGGAGCCGCGGCCTCCGCCGAGGAAGCCGCCATGCACACCGTCCCCGACGAGGGCGACGAGGCCTTCTGATGCCGGCCGCGCCGTCCCCCGGGTCCCCCGAGGCCCCCACGCACTCGCACGTCACCCTCACGGTGAACGGCGCGCAGCACACCCTCGCCGTCGACCACCGCACGACGCTGCTCGACCTGCTGCGCGAGCGCCTCGGCCTGACCGGCGCGAAGAAGGGCTGCGACCACGGCCAGTGCGGCGCCTGCACCGTGCTCGTCGACGGCCGGCGCGCCAACAGCTGCCTGCTCCTGGCCGTCGCGCAGGACGGCTGCGACATCACCACCGTGGAGGGCCTGGCGGCCCTCGGCGACGGCGGAGGCGAGCTGCACCCGCTCCAGCGGGCCTTCCTGGACCGGGACGCCTTCCAGTGCGGCTACTGCACCCCCGGCCAGCTCTGCTCGGCGGCCGGCGCCCTCGACGAGGCCGCCGCCGGCCACCCCTCGTACGCGACCGACCCCGCCGCGCCGCCCGCTCAGGGGCCCGTCCGCCTCACGGCCGACGAGATCCGCGAGCGGCTGAGCGGCAACCTCTGCCGCTGCGGCGCGTACCCGAACATCGTCGCCGCCGTCGAGGACGTGACGAGGACGTGATCCGCTCATGAAGCCCTACGCGTACGTACGCGCCACCAGCGTCGAGGAAGCGACCGCCGCCCACGCCGGCAGCCCCGGCGCCCGCTACCTCGCCGGCGGCACCAACCTCGTCGACCTGATGAAGCACGGCGTCGAGACGCCCGACACCCTCGTCGACGTCAGCCGGCTCCCGCTGGACGCCGTCGAGGAGCTGCCGGACGGCGGGCTGCGGGTCGGCGCGACCGTACGCAACAGCGACCTCGCCGCCCATCCGCTGGTACGCACCCGCTACCCTGCCCTGTCGCAGGCGCTGCTCGCCGGCGCGTCCGGGCAGCTGCGCAACGTCGCCACCACCGGCGGCAACCTGCTCCAGCGCACCCGGTGCCCGTACTTCCAGGACACCTCCAAGCCGTGCAACAAGCGCGAGCCGGGCGCCGGCTGCGCCGCCCTCGCCGGCGTCCACCGCGACCACGCCGTCCTGGGCCACTCGCCGCACTGCATCGCCACGCACCCGTCGGACATGGCCGTCGCGCTCGCCGCGCTCGACGCCACCGTCGAACTGCGCGGCCCGGACGGCGGGCGGACCGTCCCGGCGACCAAGTTCCACCGCCTGCCCGGCGACCACCCGGAGCGGGACACCGTCATCCGGCCCGGTGAGTTGATCACCGCCGTCGCGCTCCCGGCGTCGACGGCCGGGCTGCCGTCCACGTACCTCAAGGCACGTGACCGCGCGTCCTTCGCCTTCGCGCTCGCCTCCGTCGCCGCCGTCCTCGACGTGGACGAGAAGGGGCGCGTACGCCGGGTGGGGCTCGCGTTCGGCGGCCTCGCGCACCGCCCGTGGCGCGCCCGCCTCGCCGAGGCCGCGCTCCTCGGCCACCCGCCGAACTCCGCGAACATCGGCCACGCGGTCAACGCCGAACTGGCCCTCGCCGAGCCGCTCGGCGACAACGCCTTCAAGGTGCCGCTCGCCCGCAACCTCGCCCGCCGCGCCCTGGCGCAGCTCGCGCAGGCCAGAGAGCTCGCCCACCACTGACGCGCCCACCTCGCACGATCCTCCCGCCGACCGACCGCACCCGGAGAGCCGCGATGCGCCCTACCCAGACCACCTCTGGCGCCGCCGCAGCAGCGACGGCCACCCCCGCCGGCGGCGGCCTCGGAGCCCCTGCCGAGCGCCTCGAAGGCCGCGACAAGGTCACCGGCACCGCGCGGTACGCCACCGAGCTTCCGCACACCCCGCCCGACTGCGCGTACGCCTGGCCCGTCCCCGCCACCGTCGCCCGGGGCCGCGTCACCGCCGTCGACACCTCGGCGGCCCTCGCCACCCCCGGCGCCCTCGCCGTCCTGACACCGTGGACGGCGCCCCGGCTCGGCGAGCCCGACGACCCGGCCCTCGCCGTGCTCCGGGACGACCGCGTACCGCACCGGGGCTGGTACGTCGCGCTCGCCGTCGCCGAGACCCTGGAGGCCGCCCGCGCCACCGCCGAGGCCGTCCACGTCACGTACGCCGCCGAGCCGCACGACGTCACCCTCCGCGCCGACCACCCGGACGCGTACGAGCCCGACGAGGCCAACGGCGGCAGCGCCGCCCGCCGGATGCGCGGCGACGCCGAGGCGGCCTGGGCGGCCGCGCCCGTACGCGTCGACGCCACCTACCGGATACCGCCGCTGCACAACCACCCCATGGAGCCGCACGCCGCCTACGCCCGCTGGGACGGCGCCGACGGCTCCGACCACCTGACGGTGTACGACTCCAGCCAGGGCGCGGGGCCCGTCCGCGCCGTCCTGGCCGGGATGTTCCGGGTCCCGGAGGAGCGGATCACGGTCGTCTCCGAGCACGTCGGCGGCGGCTTCGGTTCCAAGGGCACGCCCCGTCCGCACGTCGTGCTCGCCGTCATGGCCGCCCGCCACACGGGCCGCCCGGTGAAGCTGGCGCTGCCCCGCAAGGACCTGCCGACGACCGTCGGGCACCGCGCGCCGACCGTCCAGCGCGTCCGGCTCGCCGCCGAGCGGGACGGCACCCTCATGGCGGTGGGCCACGAGGTCACCACGCAGACCTCCCGGATCACCGAGTTCGTCGAGCAGGCGGCCGTCCCCGCGCGGGTCATGTACGCCTCGCCGCACAGCCTCACCAGCCACCGGGTCGTGCCCCTCGACGTACCGTCCCCGTCCTGGATGCGCGCCCCGGGTGAGGCGTCCGGCATGTACGCGCTCGAATCGGCCATGGACGAACTGGCCGACGCCCTCGGCCTCGACCCCGTCGAGCTGCGCGTCCGCAACGATCCCGCCACCGAGCCCGACAGCGGCCTGCCCTTCTCCAGCCGGAACCTCGTCGCCTGCCTGCGCGAGGGCGCCCGCCGCTTCGGCTGGCACGACCGCGACCCGCGCCCGGCGTCCCGTCGCGGCGGTCCGAAGGGGCGGTGGCTGACCGGCACGGGCGTGGCCGCCGGGACCTACCCGGTGCTGCTCGCGCCGTCCACGGCCACCGCGACCGCCCTGCCCGACGGCACCTACGCCGTCGACGTCAACGCCACCGACATCGGCACCGGCGCCCGGACCGTCCTCGCCCAGATCGCCGCCGACGCCCTGTCCACCCCCCTCGGCTCCGTACGCATCGGCATCGGCTGCACCCGCCTCCCGCGCGCCCCGCTCGCCGGCGGCTCGTCCGGCACGGCCTCCTGGGGCTCGGCCGTGCACCAGGCGTGTACGCGCCTGGCCGAGCGGCTCGCCCGCCACGAGGGGCCGCTGCCCGTGGGCGGCCTGTCGTCCACGGCGGACACCACCGAGGAGGCCGAGCGCACCCCGCCGTTCGCCCGCCACGCCTTCGGCGCCCACTTCGCCGAGGTGGCGGTCGACACCGCCACCGGCGAGGTCCGGGTCCGGCGGCTCCTCGGCGTGTACGCCGCCGGGCGCATCCTCAACCCGCGCACCGCGCGCTCCCAGTTCATCGGCGGCATGGTGATGGGCCTCGGCATGGCGCTGACCGAGCACTCCACCGTGGACCCGGCGTTCGGCGACTTCACCGAGCGCGACCTGGCCGCGTACCACGTGCCGAGCCAAGCCGACGTGCCGGACGTGGAGGCCCACTGGGTCGAGGAGGAGGATCCCCACCTCAATCCGATGGGCAGCAAGGGCATCGGCGAGATCGGCGTCGTCGGCACGCCCGCCGCCATCGGCAACGCGGTCCACCACGCCACCGGCGTCCGCTTCCGCGAGCTCCCGCTCACCCCGGACCGGGTGCTTCCGCAGCTCCCGTAGCCCGTACTGTGTGGGCGTGTCACCGCGCTTCGCCTCCGTCCTCGACCGCATCGCCGCCGAGATCGCCGCCGTCCCCGACCGCGACCGCGGCCGCCCAGCCGACTACATCCCGGCCCTCGCCGAGGCCGACCCGGGCCGCTTCGGGATGGCCGTCGCCGAGCTCGACGGCACCGTGTACGGGGTGGGGGACTGGCGGCGGCCCTTCTCCGCGCAGTCGATCACCAAGGTCTTCACGCTCGCCCTGGTGCTGTCGAGGGACGGCGAGGCGCTGTGGGAGCGCGTCGGCCGGGAGCCGTCCGGCAACCCGTTCAACTCGCTGGTGCAGCTGGAGTACGAGAACGGCATCCCGCGCAACCCGTTCATCAACGCGGGCGCCCTCGTCACCACCGACCGCCTCCAGGCCCTCACCGGCGGCGACGCCTCCGGGGCGCTGCGGGACTTCCTGCGCGCCGAGAGCGGCAACCCCGGCCTGGACTTCGACGAGAAGGTCGCCGCTTCCGAGGCCGCGCACGGGGACCGCAACGCCGCCCTCGCGCACTTCATGGCCTCGTACGGCAACATCACCAACCCGGTCCCGGAGCTGCTGGAGCAGTACTTCCGCCAGTGCTCGCTGGAGGCGTCCTGCGCCGACCTGGCCCTGGCCGCGGGCTTCCTCGCCCGGCACGGCATACGCGCCGACGGCTCGACCCTGCTGACCCGCAGCCAGGCCAAGCAGATCAACGCCGTGATGCTCACCTGCGGGACGTACGACGCCGCCGGGGACTTCGCCCACCGGGTCGGCCTGCCCGGCAAGAGCGGCGTCGGCGGCGGGATCATCGCGGTCGTCCCCGGTCACTGCACCCTGTGCGTCTGGTCCCCGGGCCTGGACCGGCGCGGCAACTCGGTGGCGGGCGTGGCCGCCCTGGACCGCTTCACCACCCTGACCGGCCTCTCCGTCTTCTGAGCACTCCGGATCACTCCGCCGGGACCCGGGCGAAACGCCCTACCACCGCCAGGTCCGCCTCGACCCGGTCCGCCGCCGTCCGCAGCTCGGGCAGGACCTCCGCGACGCACTCCTCGGCGCTGCGCCGCACGCTGTGCATGGCGACGTTCGCCGCCGCGACCACCGTCCCGGCCCGGTCGCGTACGGGTACGGCGATGGAGCGCAGCCCTTCCTCCAGCTCCTCGTCGACGAGCGCGTGGCCGCTCGCGGCGACCCCGTCCAGGACCGCGGCCAGCTCGCCCCGGTCCGTGACCGTGTACGGCGTCAGTGCGCGCAGCTCGGCCCGCGCGACCCGCTCCTCGCGCTCGGCGCGCGGCAGCCCCGCCAGCATCACGCGGCCCATGGACGTCGCGTACGCCGGAAAGCGCGTGCCGACGGTGATGTTGACGCTCATGATGCGGCTGGTGGCGACGCGCGCCGTGTACCGGATGTCGTCCCCGTCGAGCACGGCCAGCGACGCCGAGTCGTGCACGCGCGTGGCGAGCTCCGCCAGGTGCGGCGCGGCGATGGCGGACAGCGTCGTGCGCGACAGCGGGGGATACCCGAGGCCCAGCACGCGCGGCGTCAGCCGGAACGTCCGCTCGTGCGCCGTGACGTAGCCGAGGTGCTCCAGCGTGATGAGTGCCCGCCGGGCGGTCGCCCGGGCCAGGCCCGTCGCCTCGGCCACGGCGCTGAGCGTGAGCGCGTCGCGGCCCTCGCCGAAGGCGGTCGGCACGGTCAGCCCCCGGGCGAGGGACTCGATGAAGTCCCGGCCCAGCTCCTGCTTGGAGGCGCCCGTCCAGGCGGCCAGCGCGTCGGGGCGTGCCCCGGGGCCCGGCGGCGGCGCCTCCCGCAGCGCCTGCTCCATGGCGCCCACCGCCGCGCGCAGCCGGGGGAGCGCGGCGTCGCGCAGCGAGGAGGCGCTGTGCCGGCTGGTGTGGCTCACCACGCTGAGCGCGCACGCCACGCGGCCGTCGGCGGCCCGGACCGGCACGGTCACCGCGACCAGGCCCGGCTCGATGAGCTGGTCGTCGAGCGCCCAGCCCCGCTCCCGCGCCCGTGCCACCCGCTCCTCGAAGTCGGCCTCGGCCTCGCGGTGGCGCGGTGGTACGGCGGGAAAGCCCCGGTCCTCCGGGTCGGCGGCGCGGCGCTCGCGCCACCGGGCCCACTCCTGCGCCGTCCACTCGGCGGCGAACAGCGGCCCGGGCCCGGTGCGTTCGGCGGGCAGCAGGTCGCCGATGCGGAAGCTCAGGGACATGGCGCGGCGCCGGGTGGCCTGGTGGACGAACCGGATGCCGTCACCGTCGCCCACCGCCAGGGAGACCGACTCGTCCAGCTCGTCGGCGAGCGCGTCCGCGTGGGCACCCAGCAGGTCGGGCAGCCGGATCGCGGCGAGGTAGGCGTTGCCGAGCTCCATCAGGCGCGGGGCGAGCGCCGCGTCGCGGCCGTCGAGGCGTACGTACCCCATGCGCGCCAGCGTGGCCGTGACCCGGTCGACGGTGGCGCGGGCCAGGCCGGTGGCGCGCTCCAGCTCGCTGAGGCTCAGCCGCGCGTCCGCGTCGGTGAGCGCGCGCAGGACCGCGATGCCGCGCATGAGCGGGGCCACGGCCTCGGGGGGCGGGTCGGCGGGGCTGGTGGAAGGCATCGGCTCTCCCTCATAGAGGAACGGGGGCGTTGACAGCCCCGGGCGGCGCGCGCAGACTCGGCGCACCCATTCTTGTGAAGTTTACTTCACTACGCGAACAGGAGAGCGCATGCACACCACCGTCGGGATCATCGGCGGCGGCCCGGCCGGACTGCTGCTCGCCCGGCTGCTCCACCGCGCCGGTGTCGACAGCGTCGTGCTGGAGAGCCGCGACCGCGCGTACGTCGAGCGCCGCCAGCGCGCCGGCATCCTGGAGCAGGGCACCGTCGACGTGCTGCGTTCCGTCGGCGCCGGGGCGCGCCTCGACCGCGAGGGTTTGGTCCACGACGGTATCGAGCTGCGCTTCGACGGGCGCGCCCACCGCCTCGACTTCCCCGCCCTCACCGGCGGGCGCAGGGTCACGGTGTACGCCCAGACCGAGGTGGTCAAGGACCTCGTCGCCCTCCAGCTCGCCGAGGGAGGCCCGCTGCTCTTCGAGGCCGAGGTCCACGCCGTCGACGGCGCCGACACCGACCGCCCCGCCATCCGCTACACCCACGAGGGCCGGGAACAGACCCTCACCTGTGACTATGTCGTCGGCTGCGACGGCTTCCACGGCATCGCCCGCACCGCCGTCCCCGAACACCTGCGCACCACGTACGAGCGGACCTACCCCTACTCCTGGCTGGGCATCCTCGCCGAGGCGCCGCCCGTCTACGACGAACTGATCTACGCCCACTCCCCGCGCGGCTTCGCCCTCGCCAGCATGCGCACCCCGGCCGTCAGCCGCCTCTACCTCCAGGTCCCGAACGGCACCGACCCCGCCGACTGGCCCGACGAGCGCGTCTGGGACGAGCTGGACGCCCGCTTCGCCCTCGACTCCGCGCCCGACTGGCGGCTGAAGCGCGGCCCGGTGACGCAGAAGGCGGTGCTGCCGATGCGCAGCTGGGTCACCGAGCCGATGCGCCACGGGCGGCTCCTCCTCGCCGGGGACGCCGCGCACATCGTGCCGCCCACCGGCGCCAAGGGCCTCAACCTCGCCGTGGCCGACGTGGTGGTGCTCGCCCGGGCCCTCGCGCACCGGGCGGACACCGGCTCGGAGGAGCTCCTGGAGGCGTACTCCGACACCTGCCTGCGCCGGGTGTGGCGGGCGGAGCACTTCTCGTACGCCATGACGACGACCCTGCACGCCGCCCCGGCGCAGTCGCCGTTCGACACCCGCCTCCAGCTCGCGCAGCTCGAACGGATCGCCACCTCGCCGCACGCCGCCGCCGAGCTGGCCGACAACTACACCGGCCTGCCGATGGGCTGAGCGGCCCCGCCGCGCGGGGAGCGCGCGGCGAGCGGGACGCAGGCGATGGCGACGGCGCCGGCCAGCCCGGCCAGGGCGAACGCCGTGAAGCCCCAGCTGTCGTGGCCGCTCGCCGCCAGCACCCCGCCCAGCCACGGGCCGAACACCGCGCCCGTACGGCCCACGCCGGTCACCCAGCCGAGGCCCGCGGCGCGCTCGCTGTCGCGGTAGACGGTGGTGACGGCGGCGTACACCATGACCTGCGCGCTGAAGAGCACCACACCGGTGCCCGCGACCACCACGTACGTCCACCCCAGCGGCAGCTGCGACCGCAGCAGCAGCGCCCCGGCCGCCGTGAGCACGAACCAGATCGCCGACACCCGCACCGGGCCGAACCGGTCGGCGGTGCGGCCCGCGATGAGCAGACCGACGATGCCGCCCGCGTTGATGACCAGCAGGAAGCTGACGGAGGAGCCGACCCCGTAGCCGGAGGCGCGCATCATCTGCGGCAGCCACGTCGACACCCCGTACACCAGCAGCAGCCCGCAGAAGGCCGCCAGCCACAGCAGCGGCGTCGCCCACCGCGACTCCGGCCGGAACAGCGCCCGTACGGCCTCCAGGCGGCCCTTCGCCCCGGCCGCCGGCGCCTCCACGGGCGTCGGCCGCGCGAGCCCGTACCGGTCCGCGACCGCGTCCGCCCGCTCCCGCTCGCCCCGCGCGAGGAGCACCCCGGGCGACTCGGGCAGCAGCCTGAGCAGCAGCGGTACGGCGATGACGGCGGGCACCGCGCCCGCCCAGAACACCCAGCGCCACCCGGCGGCGGGCGCCACCGTGAGGCCGAGGCCCGTCGCGGCCATGCCGCCCGCGTGGTACGAGGTCATCAGCAGCCCTGTCGTCAGGGCGGCCCGGCGCGGCGGCGCGAACTCCATCACCATCGCCAGGCACAGCGGCATCAGCCCACCGAGCCCCAGGCCCGACACGAACCGCCCGGCACCGAAGAACGCCGGGCTGCCCGCGAGCGCGCAGAGCGCCGAGCCGAACGAGAAGAGCGTGATGCTCGCGACCAGCAGGGGCCGGCGCCCGAGCCAGTCGGTGACGTTCCCGGCGGCGAGCGCGCCGATGAGCATGCCGAAGGTGGTCCAGCTGCCGATCGCGCCCGCGCTCGCCTTCGTGAGGCCGAGCCCGGCGTCGTCGAGCATGTGCGGCATGACGGCGCCGTAGATGTTGACGTCCATCCCGTCGAAGAAGACGGCCAGCCAGCACAGGGCGAGCACGGGGAAGACCGTACGGAACGTGCGTGGAGAAGTCATGACCGTCCCTGGGAAAGTCCGTTCGCGTGGTGAAATCGGTTTCACTTTTGTGCGGGCGAAGAGTCTCGGCTCGCGGCCCACTCCTGTCAATGCGTCGCGCGCGGTCGTGTCCACCAGGCGCCCGGGCCGCGCGGAGGCGAGGGTGGAAGGACACGGACCCACCGCCTCGGACCCCCAGGGAGCCCCATGAACCGCCCCGACGGCCCGGCGCTCTGCCTCGTCACCGGCGCCACCGGCTACATCGGCGGCCGGCTCGTCCCCGAGCTGCTGGCCGCCGGCCACCGCGTCCGCTGCCTGGCCCGCTCGCCCGGCAAGCTCCGCGACCTCCCGTGGGCCGACCGGGTCGAGGTGGTCCGCGGCGACGTCACCGACGAGGAGTCGGTGCGCGAGGCGATGCGCGGCGTGGACGTGGCGTACTACCTGGTCCACGCCCTTGGCAGCGGCCCGGACTTCGAGAACACCGACCGCACGGCCGCCCGCATCTTCGGCCGCTGCGCCCGGGGCGCCCACGTCCGCCGCCTCGTCTACCTCGGCGGGCTCACCCCCGCGGGCGTACCGGAGCGCGCGCTCTCCCCGCACCTGCGCTCCCGCGCCGAGGTCGGCCGGATCCTGCTCGACTCCGGCGTGCCCACCGCCGTGCTGCGCGCCGCCGTCGTCCTCGGCTCCGGCTCGGCCTCCTTCGAGATGCTGCGCTACCTCACCGAGCGGCTGCCTGTCATGGTCACCCCCAGCTGGGTCCGCACCCGCATCCAGCCCATCGCCGTGCGCGACGTCCTGCGCTACCTCGTCGGCAGCGCGGACATGCCCGCCGACGTGAACCGCACCTTCGACATCGGCGGCCCCGACGTCCTGACCTATCGCGACCTGATGCGGCGGTACGCCGCCGTGGCCGGGCTGCCCCGACGGCTGATCGTGCCCGTGCCCGTGCTCACCCCGCGCCTGTCCAGCCTCTGGATCGGCCTCGTCACGCCCGTACCGCCCGGCATCGCCCGGCCACTCGCCGAGTCGCTGCGCCACGAGGTCGTCTGCCGGGAGCACGACATCGCCGCCCACGTCCCCGACCCGCCCGGCCACCCCATCGGCTGCGACCGGGCCCTCGCCCTCGCCCTGCGCCGGGTCCGCGAGGCCCGGGTGACCACCCGCTGGTCCTCCGCGTCCGTGCCCGGCGCGCCGAGCGACCCGCTGCCGACCGACCCCGACTGGTCGGGCGGCAGCCTCTACACCGACCGGCGCGCCCGGTGGGTCGACGCCTCGCCCGACTCCCTGTGGCGGGTCATCGAGGGCATCGGCGGCGAGAACGGCTGGTACTCCTTCCCCCTCGCCTGGGCGGTGCGCGGCTGGCTCGACCGGCTCGCCGGAGGCGTCGGCCTGCGCCGCGGCCGCCGGGACGCGCACCGGCTGAGGGTGGGCGACTCGCTCGACTTCTGGCGCGTCGAGGAGATCGAACGGGGCCGGCTGCTGCGGCTGCGCGCCGAGATGCGGCTGCCCGGCCTCGCCTGGCTGGAGATGTACGCCGAGGAGGACGGCGACGGCCGCAGCCGCTACCGCCAGCGCGCCCTGTTCCATCCGCACGGCCTCCTCGGGCACGCCTACTGGTGGGCCGTGTCCCCCTTCCACGCCACCGTCTTCGGCGGCATGGCCCGCAACATCGCCCGCGCCGCGGAGGACGAGGAGCGGAGCCGCCGGTCCCGGACGCGGGCCGCCCGGCGCACCGGGGCCGCGCCATGAGCGGCGCCACCGACCGCGCGGTCTCCGTCGTGCTGTTCACGGGCGACCTGAGGCTCCACGACCATCCACCGCTGCGGGCCGCCCTCGCCGGCGGCGGGCCGGTCGTGCCCCTCTTCGTGCTCGACTCCGCCATCGAGGCCGCCGGCTTCGCGGCGCCCAACCGCCGGGCCTTCCTCGCCGACTGCCTGCGCGACCTGGACGCGGGCCTGCGCAGGCGTGGCGGACGGCTCGTCGTCCGCTCCGGGGACGTGGTGGCCCAGACCCGCGCGGTCGCCGCCCAGGCGGGTGCCGACGCGGTGCACATGGCCGCCGAGTACACCCGCTACGCCACCCGCAGGGAGGACCGCCTCCGCGCCGCGCTGGAGGCGGACGGCCGCCGCCTGCACGTCCACGACGCCGTGGTCACGGCGGTGCCGCCCGGCGCCCTCACCCCGGCCGCCTCCGACCACTTCGCCGTCTTCACCCCCTACCACCGGCGCTGGACGGGCGTACGGCTGCGCGAGCCGCTCGCCGCCCCCCGCCGGGTGCCCGTACCCGACGAGGTCCCCTCCGGGCCGCTCCCCGCGCGCGCCGAGGTGCCCGGCACCTCCCCGGGCCTGGCGCCCGGCGGCGAGACCGAGGGGCGCGCACGGCTCACGGCCTGGCTGCGCACCGGCGCGGCCGGCTACGAGGACGGCCACGACGACCTCGCCGGGGACGCCACCTCCCGCCTCTCGCCGCACCTCCACTTCGGCACGGTCTCGGCGACCGAGGCCGTCCACCGCGCCCGGCGCGCCGGCGGCCCGGGCGCCGAGGCGTTCGTCCGGCAGCTGTGCTGGCGCGACTTCCACCGCCAGGTGCTCGCCGCCCGCCCGGCCGCCGCCACCCGCGACTACCGCACCCGCCACGACCACTGGCGTACGGAGCGGACCGCCGCCGGCGACATCGAGGCGTGGCGCCGGGGCCTGACGGGCTACCCGGTCGTGGACGCCGCCATGCGGCAGCTGGCGCACGAGGGCTGGATGCACAACCGCGGCCGCCTCCTGACCGCGAGCTTCCTCGCCAAGACGCTGTACGTCGACTGGCGCGTCGGCGCCCGGCACTTCCTGGAGCTGCTCGTCGACGGCGACATCCCCAACAACCAGCTCAACTGGCAGTGGGTGGCGGGCACCGGCACCGACTCCCGGCCGAACCGCGTCCTCAACCCGGTGGCCCAGGGCAAGCGCTACGACCCCGACGGCGCGTACGTACGCCGCTGGGTGCCCGAACTCGCCGGCCTGGCCGGGCCGGCCGTGCACGAGCCGTGGACGCTGCCGCCCCGCGAGCGGGCCCGTCACGACTACCCCGACCCCATCGTGGACCTCGCCGACGGCCTCGCCCGGTTCCGGCGTGCGCGCGGGCGGGACTGAGCGCGCCGGGAACGCCGCCCGGCACCGCCCGCCGCTCCCGACCGCTGCCCAATACGAGTGACGTGGCCACGGCCAGGCGAGCCAAACCCTCCGCGCCCCGCGGTACTGCGTAGCGTTGCGGCCCATGGTGACATCGACCGAGCCCGTCGCCCCGGCACCGGTCTCCTCCTCCCCCTGGCGCCGTCGGGGCCGCGCCCTGGTGGGGTGGCTGACCACGACGGACCACAAGAGGATCGGACACCTGTACCTGGTCACCTCGTTCGGTTTCTTCCTCTTCGCGGGGGCCCTGGCCCTGGTGCTCCGCGCCGAACTGGCCCGCCCCGGCATGCAGCTGGTCACCAACGAGCAGTACAACCAGGCCTTCACGCTCCACGGCACCGTGATGCTGCTGCTCTTCGCCACCCCCACCTTCGCCGGGTTCGCCAACGCCGTCATGCCGCTCCAGATCGGCTCGCCCGACGTGGCGTTCCCGCGCCTGAACATGCTGTCGTACTGGCTCTTCCTCTTCGGCGGCCTCATGGTGGTCGGTTCCCTGCTGACCGCCAACGGCGCCGCCGACTTCGGCTGGACCGCCTACGCCCCGCTCAACCGGCGCGAGCACAGCGCCCAGATCGGCGCCGACCTGTGGATCATGGGCCTGGCGCTCTCCGGGTTCGGCACCATCCTCGGCGCGGTCAACTTCATCACCACGATCATCGGGATGCGGGCCCCCGGGATGACCATGTTCCGGATGCCGATCTTCACCTGGAACGTGCTGCTGACCTCCGTCCTGGTGCTGCTCGCCTTCCCCGTGCTCGCCGCCGCGCTCCTCGCCCTGGAGTCCGACCGCGCCTTCGGCTCGCACGTCTTCGACCCCCGCAACGGCGGCACGCTGCTGTGGCAGCACCTGTTCTGGTTCTTCGGCCACCCCGAGGTGTACATCCTGGCGCTGCCGTTCTTCGGCGTGGTCACCGAAGTCCTTCCGGTCTTCTCCCGCAAGCCCCTCTTCGGCTACATCGGCCTCATCGGCGCCACCATCGCCATCACCGGCCTGTCGGTGGTGGTGTGGGCGCACCACATGTTCGCCACCGGCGCGGTGCTCCTGCCCTTCTTCTCACTGCTGAGCTTCCTCATCGCGGTGCCGACCGGCGTGAAGTTCTTCAACTGGATCGGCACCACCTGGAAGGGCTCCCTCAGCTTCGAGACCCCGATGCTGTGGGCCGTCGGCTTCCTCGTCACCTTCCTCTTCGGCGGGCTGACCGGCGTCGTCCTCGCCTCGCCGCCGATGGACTTCCACGTCACCGACAGCTACTTCGTCGTCGGCCACTTCCACTACGTGCTCTTCGGGACGATCGTCTTCGCGATGTTCTCGGGCTTCCACTTCTGGTGGCCCAAGATGACCGGGCGCATGCTCGACGAACGGCTCGGCAAGATCCACTTCTGGACGCTGTTCGCGGGCTTCCACCTGACGTTCCTCGTCCAGCACTGGCTGGGCGCGGAGGGCATGCCGCGCCGGTACGCCGACTACCTCGCCGCCGACGGGTTCACCGCGCTCAACATGGTGTCGACCATCGGCTCGTTCCTGCTGGGCCTGTCGACGTTCCCGTTCCTCTACAACGTGTGGAAGACCGCCCGCCACGGCAAGCGGGTCGACGTCGACGACCCCTGGGGCTACGGGCGCTCCCTGGAGTGGGCCACCTCCTGCCCGCCGCCCCGCCACAACTTCATCACCATGCCGCGCATCCGCTCCGAGTCGCCCGCCTTCGACCTGCACCACCCCGCGATCGTCGAGCGTGAGCGGGAGGAGACCCTGGGCCGCCGCCGCGACGTGGTGGATCCGGGGCCGGGGGAGCAGTAGGACCCCGGGCGAGAAGCAGGACCCGCTGCGGCAAGGGCAGGGCGGCGCCGGGGCGTGCGGACCCGGGCCCCGGTGGCTACGGTGAGGACAGGGTGCCCTTCGACCGAAGGGACGGTGCCTCATGTCCGAGAAGCATTCCCAGGGCCACGGCCACTGCTGCGGGGACATCGGCCGCCGCGTGGCCGCCCGCCGCGAGGAGCTCGGCCTCAGCCGCGAAGAGGTCGCCCGCCGCGCCGGCTCGGCGCCCGGCTACATCCAGTACCTGGAGGAACAGCCCGCCACCCCCGGCATCGGCTTCCTGCTGCGCCTGGCCGACGCGCTGGAGACCAGCGTCATCGAGCTGGAGGGCGGCACCGCCGACCTTCCGCCCGGCTCCGGCGTCCCCGCCCAGCGGCCGCTCCTCACCGAGCTGAGCCGCGACGAGTGCGGCGCCCTGCTCGGCACCCACGGCGTCGGCCGGGTCGCGCTGACCAGCCACAGCCACCCCGCGATCATGCCGGTCACCTATGTCGTGGCCGAGGGCGAGGTGGCGTTCCGGACGCCGCCCGACGCCCTTCCGGCGACCGGCCCCGGCGGCGAGATCGCCTTCGAGGTGGACCACATCGACGATGCGGTGGGCCGCGGCTGGAGCGTCCTGATCGTCGGCGAACCCCGCCCGGTCACCGACCCCGAGGCCGTACGCCGCCTCGACCGGCGGGCGTACCGCGCCCCCTGGCCGGACCCCGAGGACGCGCGGTGGGTCGCGCTCGCGCCCACCCAGGTCACCGGTCGCCGGGTCGACGTGTGGGACGCCCACCGGCACGCACGCCGGCGTCTCGAACAAGCCTGAAGCCCTCCGGCCAGCGCCGGCTAGCGCACCACCGGCAGCGGCAGCTCGCACTCCTCGCCCGGTTCGACCAGCACCGCCCGTTCCGGCAGCTCCACGTCGATCGGGTCGCGCCCGGACCCCGGCACGGCGATGTGCAGGCTCCCCGGTGCCATCCGCAGCGACACGCCCCAGTGGCCCCGGTAGCGCAGCGTGAAGCAGAACTCCGACAGCTCCGGCAGCGGCACCGGGTCCAGCCGCAGCGCCCCGCCCCGCGTCTCCAGGCCCGTCAGGCCGCGCTGGACGAGGTCGAGGGTGCCCGCCATCGCGCCCAGGTGGATGCCCTCGCCCGTCGTACCGCCCTGGATGTCCGCGATGTCGCCCTCCAGTGCCTCCTGGCAGAACCGCCACGCCTCCGACCGCCGCACCCGCGCCAGCACCCAGCCGTGGACGAGGCCGCTCAGCGTCGAGCCGTGGCTCGTGCGGTGCAGGTAGTAGTCGACGGTGCGGCGCCACATCTCCTCGTCGAGGACGTAGCCCAGCCGGCTGAAGAGCGTGCGCAGCTCGGCGGGCGAGAACAGGTAGCCCAGCATCAGCACGTCCGCCTGCTTGGACGCCTTGTAGCGGTTGACGCTGTCGCCCTCCGCCTCCAGGATCCGGTCCAGCCGCCGGATGTCGCCGAACCGGCGCCGGTGCCCCTCCCAGTCGAACTCCGCCAGCTCCCCGAACCCCTCGAACTGGCTGATCACCCCCTCGTGGAACGGCACGTGCAGCATCCGCGACACGTCCTCCCACAGCTCCAGCTCCCCGTGGTGCAGCCCGGTGCGCTCCACCAGCTCCAGGCGTCGCGGCTCGGGCAGCGAGCGCAGCAGGTCCAGGGTGCGGGCCAGCACCCAGGCCGCCGTGACGTTGGTGTACGCGTTGTCGTCGAGGCCCGGCTCGGTGGCGCCCGGGTAGGCGTCGTGGTACTCGTCGGGCCCGACCACCCCGCGGATGCGGTAGCGGCCCAGCGCCGGGTCCAGCTGGGCGCGGCAGGCCCAGAAGCGGGCGATCTGCAGCAGCATCTCCGCGCCCTTGGTGTGCAGGAACTCGCTGTCGCCGCTCGCCTCGCAGTACTGCCACACGTTGTACGCGATCGCCGAGCCGACGTGGTGCTGGAGGTGCGAGTGGTCCGGCACCCAGCGCCCCGAGCGCGGGTTGAGGTGCAGCCGCTGCGCCTCCTCGCGGCCGTCGCTGCCGCTCTGCCACGGGTACATCGCCCCCGTGCACCCCGCGTCCAGCGCGCTGAAGCGGGCCCGCTCCAGCCGTCGGTAGCGGTAGGTGAGCAGCGCCCGGGACGTCTCGGGGAAGTGCAGGTTCAGGTACGGCAGCACGAAGAGCTCGTCCCAGAAGATGTGGCCCCGGTACGCCTCCCCGTGCAGCCCGCGCGCCGGGACGCCCACGTCGAGGTCGCCGGTGTGCGGCGAGAGGGTCTGCAGGACGTGGAAGAGGTGCAGCCGCAGGATCCGGCCCGCCTCGTCCGGCACCTCCAGCTCGGCCCGCCGCCACAGCTGCTGCCACGCGGCGCGGTGCCAGGCCAGCAGCTCCTCGAAGGACCCGGCGCGCCGCACCCGGTCCACGGCCGCGTGCAGCGGGTCGCCGATCGCCGGGTCGCGGGACGTGTGCAGGGCGACGGTCTTGTCCACGACGACCGCCCGCCCCGGCTCCATGGCCAGCAGCATGCGCTGCACCGCGCGCCGCTGCGGATGGTGGGACGTGCCGTCCGCGCCCTCCGCGGTGGTGCGGGCCGCCATGCCGACGCGGATGTCCGAGGTGGTGGTGCGGCAGCGCAGCCACACCGTGTCGGAGGCGGCGTCGCCCGTGTGCACGTGGATGAGGTGGCGGGTGGCCAGCTGCCGGTAGCGGGCCACGCCCGTGTTCTCGACCGACCCGTCGAGGGCGGCCTCCACCTCCAGCGTGCCGCTCCAGTTCTCGGCCGTGAACACCGTACGCAGGGCCGCCAGGTGCGGGTCGCCCATGTGCACCAGCCGGTGCTGCCGCACGGTAAGCCGCCGCCCCTGCTCGTCCTCGTACCGTGTCACCCGCTCCAGCGTGCCCTGGCGCAGGTCGAGCGTCTGGCGGTGCTCGAGGAGCCGGCGGCTGTCCGGGGTGAGCCAGGGGCCCGGCCGCCCCCCGCCGTTCAGCCGGTAGCGCAGCACCAGCCAGTTGGGCAGGTTGACCAGGTCCTCGTTCTCGACCGTGCGCCCGGCCACCTCGGACGTCAGGCGGTTGTAGCACCCGGCCACGTACGTACCGGGGTAGTGGGTGCCGTCGGCCGCGCACTCGGAGGCGGCGCCCCGGGTGGCGAAGTAGCCGTTGCCGAGGGTGCACAGGGACTCCCGCAGGCTCTCCTCCTCCGGAAGGTACGCCTCGTACCCCCACGTCCAGTCCGTCACGTCCGGGCTCCCTCGTCCGTGGGCAAGGAGTTCCGCGAGGTCGTGGACGACGAGGTCGGCGCCCGCGCGGCGCAGCGCGTCCGCCGTGCCGGGGCCCGCCCGGCGGTCCACGCCCACGACCAGGCCGAAGCCGCCGCGCCGCCCCGCCTCCACGCCCGCGAGCGCGTCCTCCACGAGCGCGCACCGCCCGGCGGGCACCCCCAGCCGGCGGGCCGCCTCCAGGAACAGCGCGGGCT
Organism: Streptomyces sp. NPDC093546; assembly: GCF_044765045.1. Classification (NCBI taxonomy): domain Bacteria; kingdom Bacillati; phylum Actinomycetota; class Actinomycetes; order Kitasatosporales; family Streptomycetaceae; genus Streptomyces; species Streptomyces sp. NPDC093546. The sequence continues at coordinate 30,664 of NZ_JBIWJG010000019.1, forward strand.
CCGGCTTGCCCGGCAGTCCCAGCCGCGCCGCCTCGGCCCCGTCCACCACCGCGTCGAAGAGGCCGATGACGTCCGCGCCCGCCAGCAGCTCGCGGGCGTGCCGGGACGCCGACGCCGCCGCCAGCGGCACCCCGGCCGCGCGCAGCGCCCGCAGCAGCCGCACCGTGCCGGGGTAGGCGGCGACGGGCCGCTCCCGCAGCAGCCCGGTGAAGAGCCGCTCCTTCACGGCGGCCACCTCGGCCACCGCGGCGTCGTCCGGCCGCAGGCCCCGCGACGCCAGGAAGGCCGCCGCTCCGTCGGGGCGGGACCTGCCGTCCACGTGGCGCGCGTAGTCCTCGCCGGTGTCGAACGGGCGGCGCTGCCCCGGGTCCGGTGGCGGATGGTCGCGCAGGAAGGCGTCGAAGGCCCCCTTCCAGGCCGCCGCGTGCACCCTGGCCGAGTCGGTGATCACCCCGTCGGTGTCCAGGACCACGCCCCGCACCGAGTCCAGCGCCGGCACCCCTGCGGTCATGGCACCTCCCTCGGCCGGTGTCCTCCCGGGAGATGCGAGTCCCCAGGAACGGCCGCCGTACCCGTCCGGGCGGTGTGATCGAGGTGCTTACAGCGGCGCGAGACGCGGGAGGGTGCCGTTGAGGTAGTGGTCGCCGATGTCGCGCAGGCGCCGGGCCGGGGAGGTGTGCGCGGTCAGCACGCGCGCGTTGCGCCAGAAGCGGTCGAAGCCCGCGCTGTCGGTGAGTTCCAGGACGCGGGTGGTGATGTGCACGGCCGACCTGCTGGTGACGGCCTCCGCCGCGGCGACGAGCACGGCGATGTCGGCGTGTTCCTCCACGTCGAGCGCCACCCCCGCCGGCAGCCCGCGCGCCAGGGCGTCCGTCGCGCGCTCCACGACCGCGGCGGCGGTGTGCGCGGCGGTCGCCAGCTCTCCGTAGGCGAGGAGGAGGTACGGGTCCGCGCCCTCCGCCGCGGGCGGCCGGGCGGCCTGTGCGGCGCGGCTGACGTCGCGCGCCTCCGCCAGCGCGCCCTCGGCGACGCCCAGGGCGACGTGGACCCGCATGAGCCGCAGCGCGAGCGGGGCGAGGGCGGTGAACGGCGCGACGGCGTGGTCGTCGCGGGGCACGGCCCCGAGGACGTCGGCCGCACCGACCGGGACGCCGTCGAAACCGACGGTGCCGCCACCCGACAGGCGCTGTCCGACTTGGTCGGCCGCCGGGACGGCGGACACGCCGGGATGCGCCGGGTCCGCCAGGACGACCAGTAAGTCCCCGGTCCGGGTGCATCGGGCGCCGACGACCAGCCGGTCGGCGACCGCCACCCCGGCGTCGAAACGCCGGCGCCCGTTCAGGACGTACGCGCCGCCTTCCCGCGGTACGAGGGTGAGGCCGGGCCCGGCGCCGTCGTCCCCGCTCCCGCCCCCGTCCCCGGTCCCTCCGTCGCCGTCGGGCAGGTCGATGCCCCCGGCGAGGAGCCACCGGCCGCTCCTGGCGCGCCGCTCGAAGCGCGCGGCGGCGTCGCCGGAGCCGAGGAAGCGGCCGCTCCAGGCCAGGACGTAGTGGTGCGCGAGGAGTTCGCCGATGGAGCCGTCGGCCGCCGCGATCTCCTTGACCGCCGCGCAGGCCGTCCGCCAGTCGGCGCCGCCGTCCGCCTTCGGTGCGGGCGGTGTGAGCAGCGCCGGCAGACCGGCCTCGCGCAGGCGTGCGGCTTCGTCGAACGGCGGGCCGCCCGCCCGGTCTCGGGCGAGCGCGTCGGCGGCGAGGTCGTCGGCGACCTCCCGGGTGACGCGCGGCCAGTTCACGTCGTCCGCCGATGTCGGCGCTGTCGCGGTCGCCACGGTCACCTCACAGGAGTTCCGGTTTCCCCACTGATTCAGTAGGGATAGTGGCAGAGGTGACTCCCCGTGCCCAAGGGGCAGTTCGAGGCGTGGACACCGTGGGACCACAACGTGAGACGGTCGTGGATCGGACGGATCAGGGATTCGTCCAGGCGGTCGGGTTCTCGGTGAGCGCCGACACCTCGGCCGGCAGCCTGGCCGAGGCGACGTCGGCCAGGCTCACGCCCTCCAGGATCTGCCGCACGTGGGCCCGCAGGGCGATCCACAGCGGCAGCAGCGACTCCGCCGCTCCGGAGTACGACAACTCCGGCGGCCGCACCCCGCGCACCGACACGAGCGGCCCGTCCGCGACCCGTATGACGTCGGCGACGCTGATCGACGCCGCGGGCCGCGCCAGCCAGTAACCGCCGTTCCCGCCGCGCCGGCTGTGCACGAGTCCGCCGCGGCGCAGGTCGTTGAGGATCGACTCCAGGAACTTGTGGGACACGCCCTGGGACGCGGCGATCGCCTCGGCCTTGACCGGCCCCGTGTCCTGCGCGGCGGCGAGCTGGAGCGCGGCACGCACCGCGTAGTCGGCCCTGGCTGAAATGCGCATGCCCGGCATTATCCCGTACGCGGTGCGCGGCGCCCCGGGCGTCGGCCCGGCGTCCGCCCGGCGCCCGTGCTCAGACGCGCTGCCAGAGCGCCGGCACGTTCGGCGGCTCCCAGCCCGCCTGCGCCTGGTGGCCCTGGAGGCAGCGGTAGGCCGCGCCGCCGTAGGTCACCTGATCGCCGGCCGTGTAGACCGTGCCGGCCGCCCAGGTGCCCCCGGGCTCGCCCGGGTCGCCCGGGTCACCGGGGTCGCCCGGGCCCGTCGTCGTCCTCAGCGTCAGCCCGTACGCCTGGAGCAGCGGGTTGATCGGCTGGTGGAACGTCGTCCCGCCGCTGCGGCAGTCGCCCGAACCGCCGGAGGTGACCCCCTGCGCCTGGCTGCCCGAGATGTACGAGCCGCCCGAGTCGCCCGGCTCGGCGCACACGGACGTCCGGGTCACGCCGGTGATCGTGCCCTCGGGGTAGGTGACGCTGGTGTTGTGCTGCTGGATGGTGCCGCAGTGCCATCCGGTGGTGGAGCCCGAGCGGCAGATCGAGGCGCCGACCGGCTGCTGCACGGACCCGGTCACCTGGACGTTCTGGCCGCCGGCGCCCTTGACGTACGGGGTCGAGGTCCAGCTGCTGTTGGCCGCCACCCACGCCATGTCCCGGCCCGGGAAGCTGGACGCCTGGAAGGTGCCCTGCGCCACCTGGTTGAAGCCGCTCGTGCTCGTGCCCGCCCGGCCGCAGTGGCCCGCGGTGGCGAACCCCTGCTGGGTGCCGCGGGTGATGGCGAAACCGACGGAGCAACGCCCGCCGCCGCTCATGTAGTACGCGTCGCCGCCCCTGATGTCGTAGAGCGGGCGCGGTCGTTCGGTGGTCGCCTCGACCCGTACGCGCGTCCGGTCGGCGCCGCTCGCGCGGATCAGCGACTCGGCCGCCGACGTCTTCACGGCGCGTATCACCACGGTGTTGGCGCGGACGTCGACGTACCAGACGGGCGCGTCGGCCGTGGAGTTGCGGAGGGCCGCGCGGTCCAGGGCCGCCTTGGTGCGGTCGAGCTCGGCCAGGGTGTGCGGCACGACCCGGGCCCGGGCCCCGGCCGCCGTGATCGCGGCGGCGTCGGCGGCCCGCGTGGTGGCCACGGTGAGCGTGCCGGCCTCGGCGCCGTCCACCCAGGCCCCGGCGTACGTGCCCGCCAGCCGCTGCTGGAGCCGGGCCGCGGCCGCGCCCGCCTCCGCCTCGTTGGCGAGCCGCCGCGCGGCCTGGGCGGGTGTGAGGCCGAGGTCCCGCTGCAGGGCGCCCAGCAGCTCCGGCGGGGCGGCGGAGACGGCCAGGGTGTCGGCGGCGGTGAGGGGCCCGGGGGCGGGGGGAGCGGCGGCGCCCGCCGCCTGCGGCGCGGCCAGGAGCAGCGCGCCCGCGGCGGCCGCGGCGACGGCGCACACCGCTGCGGCGTTTCTGTGCGACATGGGGGAGTGCCCTTCCGGTCGGTTCGGTGAAGGTTGCCGAAACGGTAGGAAGGGCGAAGGGCCGCGCGGCAGATGTCAGTTGACCCTCTCCCTCGCGTTATGGACGACGGCGGGGGTACGCCGGGACGCCAGCCAGCGCGTATAGCTGGGGCTGCGCGCCACCGCGTCCCGGTGCGCGGCGCGCACGTGGGCGACCACCGCCGGGGCCCAGGCCGCCGCCGGGGCCTCGGGGTGCCAGCCCAGCAGATGCCGCCAGACCAGCGGCGTACCGGTGAGCGGCCGCGTCACCATCCCGGGCGTGGCCGGGAACGTGGCGCGGCACAGCCCCACGGCCCGCCCCACCTCCACCAGGTGCACGCAGGACGCGAGGTCCGTCTCGTACACGCACGCCGGGGTGAAACCCGCGCGGACGCAGGCGGCCGCGAAGCAGTCGCCGAAGCAGCCGTCGCCCGGCACGTCCGTCCACGCCTCCGCGGCCAGCTCCGCCAGCTCGATCTCGGGGCGCGCGGCGAGCGGATGACCGGCCGCGAGCATCACGAAGACCGGATCGCGCGCCACCTCCGTCCAGGCGAGCCGCCCCGCCGCGGGCTCGGGCGGCGCGCTCTCGCCGCAGGCGCCGACGAGGGCGTAGTCCAGCCGTCCCTCGGCCACCGCCGCGGCGATCTCGCGTTCGGACCAGGAGGTGTGGGTGGTCACCGACGCGCCCGGCTCGGCGGCGGCCAGCCGGTCCACCAGCCCGCCCAGCAGCGGCCCGTGGGTCCCGCCGAGCCGGAAGGCGGGCCCCCGCGCCGGGCCGGGCTCACGGGTGCGGGCGAACCGCACCGCCTCCTGCTGGAGTGCGCACACCGCGGGCAGGACCACCCGGGCCCGCTCCAGCACGAGTTGGCCGAGCGCCGTGGCCCGCACCCCGCCGCGCCCGCGCTCGAACAGCGCGCCTCCCAGTGAGCGCTCGATCCGGCGCAACTGCGCGCTGAGCGCGGGCTGGGCGAGCCCCAGCTCCGTGGCGGCCCTGGTCAGGCTGCCCGCGTCGGCGATGGCCCGGATCGTCTTCAGGTGGCGCAACTCCAAGTCCATGAGGGCAGCTTGGCGCCGCCGCCGCCCCCGGGCAATAAGCAGGTCCAGACCAAAAGTCGGCCGGAATCGGCCCGCGCCGGTCCGCGTGGGCCCGTACCCGCCCGGGCAGGATGCGGACGCCGGGCACCGCCGTGCCCGAAAGCACCCACGTACGCCACGTACGCCACAGACAGCGGAGAGCGGAGCACCCATGGCGACCACCGAGACGTCCCCACCCGGCCCGGCGGGCCTGCCGCTGCTCGGCTCCCTGCTGGAACTCAGGAGCGACTCGCTCGCCGCCTTCCTGCGGGCCCAGCGCGCGCACGGGGACGTCGTGCGGCTCACGGCCGGACCGCCCGGGCTGCGGTCGGAGCTGTACGGGGTCTTCTCGGCGGAGGGTGCCCAGCAGGTCCTGGCCACGGATTCCGCCGACTTCCGCAAGGACAACGCCTTCTACCAGGAGGTCCGGGAGTCCTTCGGCAACGGCCTGCTGACCAGCCAGGACGCCGACTACCTGCGGCAGCGCAGGCTCGTGCAGCCGCTCTTCACCCGCCGCCGCGTCGACGGCTACGCGTCGGCGCTCACCGACGAGACCTCCGCCATGCTGCGGCGCTGGGACGGCGCGCAGGCCGTGGACGTCCTCGACGAGATGACGCGGCTGACCCTGCGCGCCGTCGCCCGCATCCTCTTCGGGGTCGACGTCGACGCCGCCGTCGACGTCGTGGAGCGCTCCTTCCCCGTCATCGGCGAGTACGTCCTGCGGCGCGGCTTCTCGCCGCTCAACCCCCCGCGCGCGTGGCCGACCCCCGCCAACCGCCGTGCCGCCGCCGCGACGGACGAGCTGTACGCGGTCTGCGACCGCATCGTCGAGGAGCGGCGCGCGCAAAAGAGCGACGCCGAGGGCGAGGACCTGCTGACCCTGCTGGCGCGGGCCGAGAGCGCCGAGGACGGCAGCCTGGACGCCTCCGAGCTGCGCGACCAGGTGCTGATCTTCCTGCTCGCGGGCCACGAGACGACGGCGACCTCACTCGGCTTCGCCCTGCACCTGCTCGCCCTCCACCCCGAGGAGCAGACCCGGGCCCGCGCCGAGGTCGCACGCGTCCTGGACGGGCGCACGCCCACGGCCGCCGACCTCGACGCGCTGCCGTACCTGACCATGGTCCTCAAGGAGGCCATGCGCCTGTACCCGGCGGCCCCGGTGATCGGCCGCCGCGCCGTCCGGGCCACCGCCATCGGCGGCCACACCATCCCCGCGGGCGCCGATGTGATCGTCGCCCCCTGGGTGACCCACCGCCACCCGCTCTACTGGAAGGACCCGGAGCGCTTCGACCCGGAGCGCTTCACCCCCGAGGCCGAGAAGGCCCGGCCGCGCTACGCCTGGTTCCCCTTCGGCGGCGGGCCGCGCGCCTGCATCGGGCAGCACTTCTCCATGCTGGAGTCGGTGCTCGCGCTCGCGATGGTCCTCCAGGGGTACGAGCTCACCGCCGTCGACCGCACGGTGCCGGTGCGGGCGGCCATCACGCTGCGCCCGGCGGGCCCGGCGCGCTGCGTCCTGACACCGGTGGGCAGGGCCCGCTGATCGGGTAGTCGGCGGGCCCGGACCGGTAGCGCGGGGGCGGGAGCGGGTAAAGCCGCGCCCATGACCGGTATTGACCTCAGCAGCGCGGCGTTCGGCGACCACCAGGCGATCCCTCGCCGCTACACGGGCGAGGGGGAGGACATCTCGCCGCCCCTGTCGTGGTCGGCTCCGCCCGACGGCACCGCGGAGCTGGTGCTGGCCTGCGAGGACCCCGACGCCCCGAACGGCACGTTCCTGCACTGGCTGGTCACGGGCATCGACCCCGGCACCACCGGCGTGGAGGAGGGCGAGACCCCCGCCGGGGGCCGGGAGTGGCCCAACGACTTCGGCCGCACCGGCTGGGGCGGCCCCCTGCCCCCGCCGGGCCACGGCCGCCACCGCTACTTCTTCCGCCTGTGGGCCGTCTCCGAGCCGCTGCCGCTCGACGGCACCCCGTCGGCGGACACCGTGCACCGGGCGCTCGCCGGCCGCGAACTGGCGAGCGGCGCCCTCATGGGCACCTATCAGCGCTGACGGCCATCGGAGGGCGTCGCCGCGTCGGCGTACCGCAGCAGCGCCCCCACCCCGTCGCGCAGCCGCACGTCCCCCTCCGGTACGACGACGAGTTCGGCGCCGGTGCCCACCACCGCCCGCACCAGGGCCTCGTCGGCCCGTTCGCGGCGCGGTGCCCGGACGCCGAAGGAGAGCAGCTCCTCCTCCGAGAGCGCCAGCTGCGCGGGCCCGGGCCCGATCCACAGCAGGTCCGCCGGCTGCCACGGCCGCGGCGGGTGCAGCAGCAGCGCCGTGACCTGGCCCCGCTGCAGCGCGGCCACCGTGTCGGCGAGGCCCTCGGCCGTCGTGGCCCCGCCGCGCGCCCGCCGGGCCAGGAACGTCTCGACGAGGGCCCGGTCGTGAACGGCCATGCGCCCGCGCAGGACGGTCGCCACCTGCGGCTCCAACAGCGCGCGGGCCGTGTCCGTCGGGGTGGGCCCGCCGACCCGTACGACCCGGTCGCGCAGCTCGCGCGGCAGACGGCGGATCAGCACGTTGCCCGCCCACTCGTCGCCGCCGACCACGACGGCGTCGGCGCCGCCGCGCCCGGCCCGGGTGCCCAGCTCGCGGCCCAGCCGCACCGCGGCGGCGTGCCACTGGGCCACCGGCACCCGCCGCCGCAGCCGCTCGCCCGGGGCGACGCGGGAGACGGGCCACCTCCCGGCCTCGGCCGCCACCGTCACCGTGCCGTGCGCGTCGGCGGTCGGCAGCCCCCGGTAGTGCACCACCACGGCGAGGTACGGGATCTCCGGGACGTGCTGCGCCACCAGCGGCATGGCGTCCGGCAGCAGCCCGTACCGCGCGACGTCGTGCGCCGGCGGGCTCGGCAGCTCGTCGTCGAGCACGAGCGCCCCGTGCGCGGTGAAGATCGCCTGCCCGTGCAGACCGGGCACCTCCGCGTCCGCGCCCACCACCTCCTCCACGGCCGCGAGGGACTCGCGGTCCGCGCCCTGCCGCGCCAGCCGCTCCCGCAGCCGCCGCCAGCGCAGCGCGATCGCCCGCTCGGGATCGTCGACGTCCCGCGAGGTGTCCAGGTATACGGAGGTGAACGGGCCCCGCTCCGCGTAGAGGGGCTCCAGGAACGAAAGCCTCATACCTCCGATGATGCTTCAGGCACGGGCCCTCAGGCACGGGCCCTCAGGCACGGGTGGAGGGGGAGGGGCGCGGATAGACCCGGGACTGCTTGACGCTGCCGAAGGCGAAGCTCGACTCGATCGACGCGATCCCGGGGATGGCGTGGATCCGCGTGCGGACCAGCACCTCGTACGCCTCCAGGCTCTCGATGACGACCCGCAGCAGGTAGTCGCTGCTGCCCGCCATGAGGTAGCAGTCCTGGATGTGCTCGATGAGCCCGACGTGCTCCTCGAAGGCGTTGACGGCCTCGGCGGTGTGGCGCTCCAGCCGGACCCGGACGAAGACGGTGATCGGCAGCCCGAAGGCCACCTGGTCGACCATGGCCGTGTAGCCGCTGATCAGCCCGGAGTCCTCCAGCCGGCGCACGCGCCGCAGGCAGGGGGAGGGGGAGAGGCGGACCCGGTCGGCGAGGTCCTGGTTGGACAGCCGCCCATCGGCCTGCAGCTCCCGGATGATGTGAAGGTCGACGGCGTCCATGGTTCCTCGCTCTTTGGCAGATCCTGCCCCCATGGTGGCTCTGCGGGGCGAAAGTAGCAATCGCCTGCCCCGGCTCAGGACCTAATGTTGCTCACTGCCGGATCGGAGCAAGCCTGCTGGAGGAACGCGTGACGCCGACGAACACGAGCGCCCCGGCGGCCCCCGAGGCCGCGCCGCGTGCGCCGCGTGCGCCGCGCACGTGGTCCGCCCGCGGCTCGTCCCCCGACGCCCTCGGCATGCTCGCGCTCCTCCTCACCGTGGGCATCTGGGCCGCCTTCGCGCTCAGCGCCCGCGCCCTGAGCGCCTCGACCCTCCTGCCGGCCGACGCCGCGCTGCTGCGGTTCGGCGTGCCGCTGCTGGTGCTGGCGCCCGCGCTGTGGCGGCGGCGGCACCGGTTGCGGGCGGTGCGGCCGGGGCCCGCCGTGAAGATCGTCTGCGGGGCCGGGGTGCCGTTCTTCCTCGCCGCGATGCACGGCGGCTCCCTGACCTCCGCGGCCTTCGTCGGGGCGATCATCCCCGGCATGGTGCCGCTCTTCGTCTCCGCGCTCATGGTCGCGGGCGGCCGGGGCGTGCCGCGCGGTACGCAGGCCGCCGGGCTCGTCCTCATCGCGGTCGGCGTCGTCGCCCTGGTGTGGCGCCACCTCGTCCCGCTCGACACCGGCGTGCTGGCCGGAGCCGGCACGCTGCTGGTCGCCAGCGGGCTGTGGGCGCTGTACACCGTGGGGCTGCGCGAGGTCGACCTCGACCCCGTCGGGTCCATCGGTCTGCTGTGCCTGCCCTCCTTCGCCGTGCTTGCGCTCCTCGCCCTGACCGGTGTGCTCCCGACCGGCCTGGCCGACGCCGCCGCCGGCGACATCGCGCTGTTCCTGGTGGTGCAGGGCCTCGGCGTCGGGCTGTGCGCGGGCCTGCTGTACGCGTTCGCCATCCGCAGGCTCGGCCCGGAGCGCGCCTCCGTCGTCGGCAGCCTCAGCCCCGTCGCCGTCGTCCTCCTCGCCATCCCGCTGCTCGACGAGTCGCCGACGCTGCCCGTGCTCGTCGGCGTACCCCTGATCACCGCCGGCGTCGTCCTCGCCAACCGCCGCCGCACCCGCACCCGCACCCGTACCGGCGCCGGCCGCACCGGCCGCACCCGCACCACCCGACCCGAGGTTCCCACCGATGCTTGAGCTGCTCCCCGCCCCGCCCGCCGACCCGCTGTGGGACCTGGCCGCCGCGTACGCCGCCGACCCGCGCCCCGAGCGGCTGAACCTCGTCCTCGGTGTCTACCGCGACCACACCGGCGCCACCCCCGTCATGGCGGCCGTCCGCGAGGCCGAGATACGCCTGGCGGAACGGTCCGCCTCCAAGGAGTACCGGGGCCTGTCCGGCAACACGGCCTTCAACCGCGCCATGCTGACCATGGTGCTCGGCGGCACCGACGGGCCGGCCGACCGGGCCACCGCCGTCCAGACCGTCGCCGGCACGGGCGCGCTGCGCCTGCTGGCCGACCTGATACGCGTCACCCGCCCCGGCACCACGGTGTGGATCAGCGACCCCGCCTACGTCAACCACCGGCCCATCCTGGAGGCCGCGGGCCTGACCGTACGGACGTACGCCTGGCCCGGCATGCTCGACGACCTGCGCGCCGCGCGCCGCGACGACGTCGTGCTCCTCCAGGGCTGCTGCCACAACCCCACCGGCGTGGACCCGTCCCCCGAGACCTGGGAGGCGCTGGCCGACCTGGCCTGCCGCAACGGCTGGATGCCCTTCGTCGACCTGGCGTACCACGGCCTCGGCGACGGCCTGGAGGCCGACCTGTGGGCCACCCGGATGCTGGCGGCACGGGTGCCCGAGATGCTCATCGCCGTCAGCTGCTCGAAGAACTTCGGCCTCTACAGCGACCGCACCGGCTGCGCCGTCGTCCTCGGCCGGTCCCGCACCGCCCTGCGGCACGTCGAGACGGCCCTGCAGAACGCCGCCCGGACGCTGTACTCGATGCCGCCGGAGCACGGCGCCGCCGTCGTCACCACCATCCTGGAGGACGACGGGCTGCGCGCCGCCTGGCGGGCCGAGCTCGACGTCATGCGCGGCCGGATCACGGCCAACCGCGCCGACCTGACGGCCCACCTGGGCGCACTGGGCCGGGAGGGCGAGGCGCGGGCGCTGGCGGGGCAGAAGGGCATGTTCTCGACGCTGCCGCTCGGCCCCGAGCAGATGCGCCGCCTGCGCGACGAGTTCGCCGTCTACGGCACGGCCTCCGGCCGCATCAACATCGCGGGCATCCCGGCCCACCGCATTCCGTGCCTGGCGCGGGGCATCGCGGCGGTGCTGGAACAGCCGTACGCGGTGGCCGGGTAAGCACCCGTCGGTACGCCGTCGGGACGGCGTCAGGACGTCCCGGGGTCCCGGCGGGGAGGACCCCAGGGGCGTTGCAGAGTGGCGCGCAGCGCGGTCACGGTGGCCTCGCCGAGGCGTTGGGCCAGTTCCTCCTCCAGCCCGGCGATCACGGACCGCGCGAGGAGGTGCACGCGCCGTCCCTCGTCCGTCATCACGATGAGGCGGCTGCGCGCGGAGGCCGGGTCCGGCACCTGCTCGAGCAGGCCCATCTCGATCAGCGCGTGCACGGCCTGGTGCGCGCTCTGCCGCGTGATGCCCATGCGGCGGGAGAGGTCGGAGACCGTCGTACCGTCGGACGCCAGATGGGCGAAGACGTTCTGCTGGGCCAGGGTGATGGGCCGCTCCCCGGCGTCCTCCATGGCGGTGGACACGGCCGTGTCGAACCAGTACTTCGCCTGGGCGAGCAGCTGCGGCAGGTTGAGCGACTCGGGCTGTCCGTTTTTCTCCATGACGGGTCGAAAGTGTAGGCCGCCACGGGCCGTGCCCTTGCCCCCGGCCGGACCATGGGCCTAATGTCAGGTTGCCTGACATTCAATTTCGGTGGACGACCGGAGACACACATGACCATCGAGTACGCCACCCGGTACCGCACCCGCTCCCTCATCCCGCCCGAGCCGGGCACGCCGTACTTCATCGAGAAGGGCATGGGCGACCGCGCCCACCTCTTCGGCGACCTGATCACGGTCTACGCGGGCGGCGAGCAGACCGAGAACACCTTCAACTTCTTCACCGTCGAGGGCCCCAAGGGCGACCTCATCCCGTCCCACACCCACCCCGACACCTACGAGGTCTTCTACGTCACCGACGGCGCGGTGCGGCTGTTCGTCGAGGACCTGGAGGGCGAGCAGCACGAACGGCTGCTCACCCCCGGCGACTTCGGCTTCGTACCGAAGAACTGCGCCCACGCGTACCGCATCGAGCGCCACCACAGCCGGGTCGTCGGCGTGGCGGCCGGCCCCGGCGGCACCTTCGAGCGCTTCTTCGAGAACCTCGGCACGCCGACCGAGGAACTCACCCTCCCCAAGGAGCCGTTCGTCCCCGAGCCGCACGCATTCGGCACTGTGCCCGAGCAGTACGACGTGCGCTTCCTGCCCGGCCACCAGTGGCGCACCGGGAGCTGAACCGCCGTGCCGTACGTGGAGGCGCTGCTCGCCGGCGCCCTGGTGGGGGTCCTGTACGCCGCGCTGCGGGTCGCCTCGCCCGCGCCGCCTCCGGTCGCACTGTTCGGCCTGCTCGGCATGTTCCTGGGGCAGGCCGCACTCGTGGCGACACTGGGGGCGCGGTGAAGGCCTTCACCGGGAGCGCGGCGACCGCCTTCGCCGCTGGGCTCCTCATGGGCGCCGTCTACTGGCTCCTGGACCTCACCTCGCCCGCCCCGCCCCTGGTCGGCCTGACCGGCCTGGCCGGCATCGTCCTCGGTGAGCGCGCCGCCACGGCCGTACGCCGCCGCCTCCGCGCGCCCCACAACCCACACGGAGACCGACCATGACCGCCCCTGACCTTCCCGGCGATTCCCCCGGGCTCGTCGACGTCCACGCCCACTTCGTCACCCCCTCCTACGTACGCCAGGCCAAGGAGGCCGGTCACGCCATGCCCGACGGCGTACCGGCCTGGCCCACCTGGTCCGCCGCCGGGCACCTGGAGGTGATGGACCGCTGCGGCATCGACACCGCGCTGCTGTCCCTGTCGTCCCCCGGAGTGCACTTCGGCGACGACGGCGCCGCCCGCCGCCTGGCCCGCGAGGTCAACGAGGACGGCGCCGGGGCCGTCCGCGAACACCCCGGCCGCTTCGGCCTCTTCGCGTCCCTGCCCCTGCCCGACGTCGACGGGGCCCTGGACGAGCTCGCGTACGCCTTCGACACCCTCGGGGCCGACGGTGTGGTGCTGGAGACCAACACCCACGGCACCTACCTCGGCGACCCGGAGCTCGACCCGGTCCTCGCCGAGCTCGACCGCCGGGCGGCGGTCGTCTTCCTGCACCCCACCTCGCCGGTCTGCTGGGAGCGCTCGGCGCTCGGACGGCCGCGCCCGATGATCGAGTTCGTCTTCGACACCGCCCGCACCGTCACCGACCTGCTCATGGCGGGGGCGCTGGAGAAGTACCCCGACCTGAAGATCATCGTCCCGCACTGCGGCGGAGCCCTGCCGGTGCTGGCCGACCGCATCAACGGCTTCATGAAGATGTTCATGCCCGCCGACGGCCGGGCTCCCGACGCGGTGGCGCTGCTGCGCCGCCTGTACTACGACCTGGCCGGCCCCGCCCTGCCCCGCCAACTTCCCGCCCTGCTCGGCCTCGCCGACCCCGACCGGCTGCTGTACGGCAGCGACCACGTCTGGACCCCGGCCGCCGGGGTGGAGGCACATGTCGCCGGGCTCGACGCCGCCCCGGCCCCGGTCGACGGCTCCACCTGGCGCTCCCTCACCACCGCCAACGCCCGGCGCCTGCTGCCCCGCCTCACCTCTTCCTCCCGCTGCCCCTCCTCCCGCTGACCTCCGCCGATCCCACGGAGAAGCCGATGACGTCCGGCCCCGCTCCCTTCCCCCGGCACCTCCTCGCCCCCGAGGACCCGGTCTCGCTGCCACTGCCGCCGGTATCGCACCCCGCCCCGGGCGTGCGGCTCCTGCGCGGGGCCGTCTACGCGCTGCGCGAAGGCGCCCGCCCACTGGCCGTGGACCTGTGGCTGCCGCTGCCCGAGGAGGGCGGCGAGGCCCCGCCCGTCGTCGTCTTCGTCCACGGCGGCGGCTGGCGCACGGGCAGGCGCGACGACCCGGGCCCGCGCCTGCGCGCCTGGCGGCCCGGCCCGTTCGCGCGCCTCGCCCAGGCCGGCTTCGCCGTCGCGTGCCCCGACTACCGGCTCAGCGGCGAGGCCCTCCACCCCGCCCAGACCGACGACCTGGCGGAGGCGCTGGCGTGGCTGCACGCCCGCGCCCGCGAGTTGTGCGTGGACACCGGGCGCACCGTCCTGTGGGGCGAGTCCGCCGGCGGCCACCTGGCCGCCCTGACGACGCTGGACCACCACCTCCGCCGCGACGAAGCGCACGCGCCCGCGACCGCGCCCGCGACCGCCCCTGCGTCCGCGACCGTGACCGGGTGCGTCACCTGGTACGCGCCCACCGACGTCGAGCACCTCGCCGAGGACTGCCCGCCCGGCCGCTACGACCCGCGCGACCCCGGCACGCCGGAGGCCCTCCTGCTCGGCGCGGCCCCGGCGGACGCCCCGGGCCGCGCCCGCGCCGCCGGCCCGGTCGCGCGGGTGACGCCCGGGGCGCCGCCGTTCCTGGTGCTGCACGGCACCGACGACGCGCTCATCCCGGTACGCCAGGCGGTCCGGCTCGCGGACGCGTTGCGGGGCGCGGGCGTGGAGGTGGAACTGCGGCTGGTGGAGCGGGGCGACCACCTGTGGGTGGGGCTGTCGGACGGCGAGGTGGAGGAGTGCTTCCTGCGTACGCTCGCCTTCTTCCGGGCCCGTACGGCACGCCCCGGCAATTAGGTATGTTGACATAGGTAAATGTTCATAGCTAGGGTGGAGGCATGCCCGAGACCAGCGCCGACCCCGCGCAGACCGACCGCGTAGCCGCCGTGCTCGTGGCCTGCCTGCCCGCGCTGAACCGGGCCCTCGACCGGCGTATCGTCCGGGACCTTCCGTTCCCCCGGCTCCCCGAGGCCCAGCTCGCGCTGTTGCGGCTCGTCGCCGAGCGCGAGGGCGCCACGGTGCGGCAGTGCGCCGAGGCGCTGATGATGAAGCCCAACAACGTCAGTGCGCTCGTCTCCGCACTGACCGACCAGGGGCTCCTGGAGCGCCGCCAGGACACCGCCGACAAGCGGATCGCGCACCTCTACCCGACGGAGACGGCGAAGAGCCGCCTCGCCGAGGTCCGGAACCTGAAGGCCCGACACCTCTCCGAGGCGCTGGACGCCCTCACCGACGGCGAGCTGGACGCCCTGGGCTCGGCCCTGGGCGCGCTCGTATCACTGACGCGCACGCTGCACCCCGCGTCCCAGCGCTGAGCGCGCTTCCCGTACGAACACGCTCGCGCGCCTGCGTGCGCGCGAGCCTCCCGTGCGCACGTGCGTGCGTCCGCGCCTTCACGCGCTCCCGTACGGCTCGTACCTCACACCCCCTCAAGGACTCACACCCCCATGCCCTCCACCCCCGTGGACCACCTCGCCATGCCCGCCGCACCCGCCCCCCACCCGCCGTCGGCGGACACCGCGCCGCGCGGGCGGCGCGCCAACCCCTGGCTCACGCTCGTCGCCGTCGCCTTCGGCCTGTTCATGGTCGGCCTCGACGGCTCCGTCGTCTCCATCGCCAACCCCGAGATCGGCCGGGACCTGCACGCCTCCACCGCCGACCTCCAGTGGGTGACCAACTCCTACCTGCTGGCGCTCGCGGCCGCCCTGATCCTCGGCGGCAAGCTGGGCGACCGCTTCGGGCGGCGTACGTACTACCTCGTCGGCGTCGCCGGCTTCACGCTCTCCTCGGTCGCCATCGGCCTCGCCGGCTCCATCGAGGGCGTCATCGTCTTCCGCGCGCTCCAGGGCTTCTTCGGGGCGCTGCTGATGCCCAACACGCTGGGCCTGCTGCGCGCGGTCTTCCCGCCGAAGAAGTTCGGCATGGCGGTGGGCATCTGGGCCATGGTGTCGTCCGTGTCGACCGCGCTCGGGCCCATCGTCGGAGGGCTGCTGGTCCAGCACGTCGACTGGGAGTCCGTGTTCTACATCAACGCCCCCATCGGCGTCGCCGCCCTCGCCTTCAGCGCCTTCGTCCTCCCGCAGAGCCGCAACACCGCCGCGGCGGGCGAGAAGTTCGACATCCCCGGCGTGGTGCTGCTCGCCGCCGGGCTGCTCGCCGTCGTGTTCGGCGTCGTCAAGGGCGAGACGTGGGGCTGGACGTCCGGCGGCACCCTGGCCGCCATCGGCGCCGGACTCCTGCTCCTGCTGCTCTTCGGCTGGTACGAGACGCGCGTCGCGCACCCGCTGCTGCCCATGCGGCTGTTCCGCAACCCGGCGCTGACCATCGGGACAGTCATCACCGCGCTCAACTTCTTCGTGCTGCTCGGCGTGATCTTCTTCGTCATGCTGTACCTCCAGAACGTCCGGGGCTTCACGCCGGTCGAGGCGGGCGTGCGCACCCTGCCGCTGAGCCTCGCCTCCGTGGTCGCCTCCCCGCTGGGCGCCGCGCTCACCGAGCGCTTCGGCGCGCGGGTCACGATGCCGCTGGGGATGGTGCTGCAGGCGGCGGCGTCGTTCGGGATGCTCGCCTGGGGCGCCGACTCCTCCTACGCGGTGATGTGGCCGCCGTTCATCGCCCTCGGGCTGGGCGTCGGCATGGTGATGGCCGCGTCGTCCGACGCCATCGTCGGCAACGCGCCGGTGCGGGACGGCGGCGTTGCGGGCGGCCTCCAGGCCACCTCCCTCCAGATCGGCGGGGCCCTCGGGACCTCGGTCCTGATCTCCCTCATCAGCGGCCGCGTCGGCTCCACCCTCACCGCGGAGCTGACCGGCGCCGGGGTGCCGGCGCCCGTGGCGCACGGGCTCGGCGAGGCCAAGGACGCGGTGGCGATGGGTGTCGCTCCGGTCTCCGACGGCATGACGGCGCAGCTGAGGAGCGCGGTGGTGGAGGGCAGCGGTCAGGCCTTCATGAACGGCGTGCACACGGCCGTCCTGGTCACCGGGGTGCTGACGCTCGCCGGAGCGGTGCTCGCGGCGGTCGGCGTCCGGCGCCGCCCGGGGCACTGACCGACCGCCGACTCCACGGCTCAGCCCTTCGTGGCCTTCTCCGTCAGCAGGGAGTAGGCCAGCTGCAGGGCGTCCGCCCCCGCCGTCGCCGCCAGCCCGGCCATCACCGTCCGCGCCCCGCGCGGCCACAGGACCTGGCTCGCGGTGAGGGCGGTCGACACCCAGACGCTCATGCAGAAGGGGCAGGTCAGGAGCTCGGCCGCGACTTTGTGGCTGCCCTCCCGGGGGGACTCGCTCAGCTCGGCCGGCCCTTGCGGACCCTCGTACGTCGTGAAGGCCGCCCGCATCGGGCTGGTCACGGAGCTCTTGGTGAGGAGCCTGCTCAGCCGGAACGTCGCCACCGCCGTCAGCGCCACGTCCCACGGCTCCGGCCGCACCGGCGGCCGCGCACCCCTGCACCGGATGGCCGCCGCCCACCCCGACGCGTAGAGCCCGTACCCCGCCATGGCCGCGAGGTAGCCGCCCAGGGGGCGGTCCTCCCCACGCGAGTAGAGCCGGCGCGTACGTCGCAGAAGTTCCACCATGCGTCCCGCTTTCGTTCGGGGCCCCCTCGCCACCGGGCGGCGAGCCGGGCCGGCTCCATGGCCGCGTCCACCGGGCAAGGGGCGCGCGGCCCCACCACCCTTACCCGTCTTTCCCCGCCCGTCCCTCACGGGAGCCGCCGTACGCCTCCTGGCGCAGCGCGCGCAGCCGGTCGCTCGGCCGCAGGCCCGGGGCGCTGCGCGCGTACGGGTCGTAGCCCGGCGAGGTGCCCGTCCACGGAAGCCGCGCCGACAGGGTCACGACGCCCACGGGCCGCCACGGCTGCCCCCGCGCGGCCACGCAGAGGTCCAGGACCACGTCGGTGCGCGCCAGATGCCGCCGCAGGGCCCCCAGGCCCCCGCGCACCGAGGGGTGCGGCCCGCGCGGCACGGCCGCCAGCCAGCAGGTCCGCCGCCCGACCCGGTACGCCGTCAGCGTCCCGTACGGGCCCCGCAAGGGATGCCGGCGCGGCAGCGGCACATGGCGCAGCAGCCGTCCCGCGCCACTGGTGGTGAGCAGCAGGTCCCACGGCCGCCCCGGCCCGGAGGCGTCCTCCACCCTCAGGGCGAGGCCGAAGCCGTCCGGGAGCCGCTCCGGCAGCCCGAGCGCGCGCGACCAGCGGGCCGTGACGCGGTAGGTCCCCGGCTCGTCCAGCAGCGCCACGCCCCAGGCGCGGTGGGCCGAGCCCAGCACGGTCAGCTCCCCGGAGCAGTTCAGGCCGTCCGGGTGCAGCGCCGGCGCCCGGCGCCGCCGGGCCACGAACCGGCCCACCGCGCGGGCCGGCCCGCCGTCGGCCGGCTCTCGCCGCAGCCCTTGCCACAGTGCGCGCTTCCTCATGCCGCGCCGGGTACCCGGCGACGCCGCGCGTATCCAAGGGCGGTGCCCCGACACCCGATCGGCGTACGGCATACAGCGTGCGGCGTCGATATCACACCCTACGACCGCGCGAGCACGGCCACGTCGTACCGCTCCTCCACGGGCGCGGGGGAGGAGCCCCGCTCCGCGTGAGCGGCGGCTTCCAGGCGGGCCAGCCCGTCCTGAAACTCCACCGCGGTGAGCTGGGTGAACTTCGACTGCGGCCGGGCGACCATACGGGCGTGGTACTCCACGAGGCTCGCGGTGACCGGCCGGGCGAACGACGTGACGGTCCGGACCGTGAAACCGGCCGCGGCGAAGTCCTCCAGCACCTCGGCCTTTGACGGGAACCGCCGCTCGTCCAGCTCCCGCAGGCGCGGCCAGTAGTCGTACACCAGGGCGTCCAGCCGCTCCCGGAAGGTCGTCCGGATGACGAGCACCCCCTGGGGGCGCAGGACGCGGGCCAGTTCGCGGGCGGCCCGGCGCCGGTCGGGCACGTGATGGATCACCCGGGACATCAGGGCGAGGTCGAACAGCCCGCAGCGGGTGGGCACGGCCTCCGCCGTGCCCGCCAGATAGTGCACCCCGGGGTGGGAGTTGAAGCGGCGGGCCTGCCGCAGCATGGCCTCCGAGGCGTCGACGCCGACCACACGCGACGGCCGCAGCCACCGGGCCATGGCCGAGCAGAACATGCCGGTGCCCGAACCGACCTCCACCACCGAGGGGGCCGGACGGCCCGCGAAGGAGCCGATCAGCCCGGTCCAGTCGCGGAGGGACTCCTCGGGCATCTCGTTGCCGCTCTGATACGCCCCCGCCAGCCGCTCGTCGTCGTACACCCGGCTCACGCGTCGGCCCTCAGGGCATCGGCCAGTACGGCGGCCGCCTTGGCGACCAAGGGGTCGTCACCGGAGGCGTCCTTCTCCGGCTTGGTGGTCATCACCACCAGGACGACCGGCGGACGGCCGGGGGGCCAGGCGATCCCGGCGTTGTTGTTGGTGCCGTAATCGCCGCCGCCGGTCTTGTCGGCGAGGGTCCAGTCGGCGGGGAGCCCCTTGCGGAAGCGTTCAAGGCTGGTGGTGTTGGCGAGGAGCCAGTCGGTGAGCAGCCGGCGGTCGTCGGGGGCGAGCGCGTCACCCAGGACGAGCCGGGCGTACGTCCGCGCGATGGCGCGGGGCGTGGTGGTGTCCGTCTCCCGCCCCGGCTCCGCCGAGTTGAGCTCGGGCTCCCAGCGGTCGAGGCGCGTGGTCCCGTCGCCGAGGGAGCGGCAGAAGCGGGTGATGGCGGTGGGGCCGCCCAGCTCCCGCAGGAGGAGGTTGGCGGCGGTGTTGTCGCTGTGCGTGATGGAGGACGCGCACAGGTCCGCGACGGTCATCCCGTGCGCGAGGTTCTGCGGCTTCTTGGTGACCGGCGACCACCCGGAGCGCTCGACGTACTGCGCCGTATAGCGGATGCGGCGGGCCAGTACCTCGCCGTCGCGGTCCAGGTCCCGCAGGACCGCCGCCGCGCCGATGGTCTTGAACAGGGAGCACATCGGAAAGCGTTCGTCCGACCGGTACGTCACCGTGCGCCCGGTGGCGGTGTCGTACGCGTACGCGCCGAGCCGGGCCGAGTGCTCCCGCTCCAGCCCGCGCAACCGCCCATGGGCTGCGCGGGCCGGGGCCGCCGCGTGCGCAGGGGCCGGCGCGGAGACGGCGGCGAGGGCTGCCACGGCTCCGGCGGCTCCGGCGGCGAGGATGGTCCGGCGGGTGGTCGTGCGGGCTTCGACGGGTCGCACAGTCGTGTGCCTTTCGTTCGTACGGAAGATCACCTGACAGGACGTCACCACACGTCGCACCGGTTGCACACGCACCACCCCGCACGCCGCACGCCGCACTCCGCACCCGCACGGCCAGAGGCGTCAGCCGCGCGCGCCGAAGACCTGCGTCCACCACGGCCCGCCCGAGCCGGAGTGGATGCCCATGCCGATCTCCTTGAAGGCGCAGTTCAGTATGTTGGCGCGGTGGCCGGGGCTGTTCATCCACGACTCGACCACGCTCGCCGGGGTCTGCTGGCCCCGCGCTATGTTCTCGCCGTAGGTGCTCCACCGGTACCCGGCCGCGGAGACCCGCTCGCCGGGCCCCGAACCGTCCGGCGAGGTGTGGTCGAAGTAGTCGCGGGCGGCCATGTCCTCGGAGTGGCCCTGTGCCGCTGCCGCGAGCTTGTCGTTCATGGTCACCGGCGCGCAGCCGCTGTTGGCGCGCTCGCGGTTCACCAACTCCGTGACCTGCTGCGCGAATCCGCCTCCCGACGGTCGGTACGACGGCGAGGACGCGGGCGGCTTCCGGGACGGGGTGGACCGGGGCGGTGCGGTGCTCGGCCGCGCGGACTTCGGGGGCGCGGCGGGGGAGGAGGACGCGCTCTTCGAGGGGCTCGGCGACGCGGTCGGTGTCGTGGCGCTCGGGGACGGCGTGGTCTT
This sequence comes from Streptomyces sp. NPDC093546, assembly GCF_044765045.1. NCBI lineage: Bacteria > Bacillati > Actinomycetota > Actinomycetes > Kitasatosporales > Streptomycetaceae > Streptomyces > Streptomyces sp. NPDC093546. Next base: position 51,253 of record NZ_JBIWJG010000019.1, read on the forward strand.
CGGAGCCTTCGTGGCGGCGGGGACGGACGGCGCGGAGGACTCCGGCGCCGCCGCGGTCCGCACGGTCGCGCCGCCCGCGCCGTCGTGGGTGTCCGGCCACAGCCGTATGGCGCCCAGGGTCCCGCCGAGCACGGCGGCGCCCAGTACCACCGCGAGCGCGCGGCGCCTGCGACGGGAACGCTGCCTGCGGTCCCGCTGCGAGTCCCGGCCCGCCTGCCCTCGCCCTCGGCCTCGCCCCGGCCCACGCCCCGAGCCCTGGTCCTGCGGCCCGCCGCCGTACGCCACCGGCGCCATGGCCCCGGTCGGCGTCACGTCCGGCACGGCGGAGGCGGCGAGCGGCACCAGGCCGAGTCCCACGAGCAGGCCCTCGGCGGGGACCAGGCCCGACGAGTGGCCCGAGCACGCCACGCACGCGCGGGCGTGCCGGGCCACCCGCTTGCGCCACAGCGCGGACGGCACGCCGTCCCAGGCGTGGACGAGGGTGTCGAGCTCCGGGCAGCGCGGCGCGGCCGACAGCGCGCGCACCACCAGCCGGGCCGTCTCCAGCTGCGCCTTCATGCGCTGGACGCGTACGGCGGTGTGCTCGGGCGACAGCTCCATCGCGGCGGCCACCTCGGGGCGGGTGAGTTCACCCGCCGCCTCCAGCCACCACAGCGACAGCAGTTCGCGGTCGTCGCGCTCCAGCCAGCGGGTGGCCTCCGCGACTTCGCGGCGCTGCCCGGACAGGCCGAGGCGCACGATCGTCAGGTCGACGAAGTCGGCGCCCGGGTCGGCGACGTCGTACGCGTCGTGCAGCGCGCCGGTGTCCGGGGCGGAGTGGTGGTCGCGCCAGCGCCGGCGTATCTGGTTCATCGCTATGGCGACGAGCCACGAACGGAAGCTCGCGGGGTCGCGCAGTCCGCCCAGCCCCTCCAGGGCCCGGATCATGGTCTCCTGCACGACGTCGTCGACGTCGGCGTGGCCGTTCAGGGCCCGGCCGACGATGTTGTACACCAAGGGCATCCAGGCGGCGACGAGCGCGTCCTGAGCGCCCTGGTCGCCGTTGCGTGCGGCCTCGATCAAGGGGGCCATGCTCTGCTGGGTCACGGTCCGTGTCCACTCTTTTCCGACGGCGGTGCGCGTTGTGTGCACCGCTTGGGAGACCGCCGGGGGGCTGGCGGATAACAGGAAACGGCAGAGTAGCCGGAAGTTTTTTCGCCTACTGTTCGAGCGTGAGCGTTCATGTCGTCATAGGTTTCGGGCCCGCCGGGGCCGCCACCGCCCGGCTGCTGGCCCAACAGGGCCACGTGGTACGGGTCGTCACCAGATCGGGCCGTCCGCCGGAGCCGGGGATCGAGCACCTGGCGTGGGACGCGGCCGACAGTGAGCGGCTGACCGAGGCCGCGCGGGGAGCGGTCGCGATCCACAACTGCGCGGGGCTGCCCTACCACCGCTGGGCGAGCGACTGGCCCCCGCTCGCCGCCTCGGTCTGCGCGGCGGCCGAGGCGACCGAAGCCGTCCTCGTCATGCTGGGCAACCTCTACGGCTACGGCCCGGTGGACGGCCCCCTGACCGAGGACCTGCCCCTCGCGGCGACCGGCCCGAAGGGACGGCTGCGCGCCGCGCTGTGGGAGCGGGCGCGGACCCTGCACGAGCAGGGGCGCATCAGGGCGGTCGAGGTGCGGCCGTCGGACTTCTTCGGCCCCGGCGTGACCGACGGCGGGCACCTGGCCGCCCGCGCCATGCCCCGGCTGCTGCACGGCAAGCCGGTCGCCACCCTCGGCGACCCGGATGCCCCGCACAGCTGGACCTACCTCCCCGACGTGGCCAGGGCCCTGGTGGAGGTCGCGGGCGACGCACGGGCCTGGGGACGCGCCTGGCACGTCCCGACGCAGCCCGCCCTGTCCGTCCGCCAGATGGTCGACCGCCTCGCCGCCGAGGCGGGGACGGGTCCGGTCACGGTACGCAGGCTGTCACCGGCCCTGCTGGGGGTCGCGTCGGTCTTCTCCCCGCTGCTTCGCGAACTGAAGGAGGTCCGCTACCAGTTCGACCGTCCGTTCGTCGCCGACGCGAGCGCGTACGAGGCCACGTTCGCGGTACGGGCCACCCCTCTCGACGAACAGGTCAAGGCGACGGTGGCCTGGTGGCGCGAGCGGCAGCCCACGACGGGGTGACGGGCATGACGGTGCACGAGGTGGAGGCCGTCCTCACCGAGGCGGACGGCCAGGAGGACGCGGAGGGGTACTTCGTCTGACGTCTGACGCCTGACGCGGCCCCGGGGCCGGCGCACGGCCCACGTGGCGGCCATCAGCTGCGGACGAGGACGCCCAAGTCCTTGTGGCCCACTCCCGGTGCGGTCAGCGCCAGCCAGCCATGGCCGCGTATCCGGCTGCCGGCTCCGATCCCGGTGGGGTCCACCGACAGGTTGGCGCAGGCAGTGGCGACGTCCGCCATGCCCTCGTTGGGCTCGGCCTCGTCGTACTCCGGATCGAAGTCCTCGTCGTCGACGCGCAGGTCTTCCCAGGGCAGCGGCTCACCGACCCACTCGGGATCGCCCTCGCGCGTGTACCGGCGCCGGATGCGTCCGTGCTCGGCGACCACCCAGACGTTCGCTCCACCCGCTTCGTCCTCGAAGAACATCTGCGCTTCGCCGCAGTGGGCGCTCAGCCGTTCCACCGCGCTCATCCACGCGCCCCAGCCGGCGCCGACCGCGACCTCCAGGTTCCCGATGACGAGCCGCCAGCCGTCGATCTCGGGCGTGACGAACACCGGGAACGCTCCAGGCCTGTGCGGCAGCCGCACGACGTCCGCCCCTTCGTCGAGCGTGACGGGGAACCGGTCGTGCAGGTCCAAGGCGGTGAACAGGCCCTCGTAGCGCTCGCCCGGCACCGCGTACCACCAACTGTCCGCCAGAAGCGGGGAGGGCTTCTCGTCACAGGACTTGAGAAGGGCCCGGCGTGCGAGCAGCACCCTGTCGCGCTCGTCCAGACGGTCGGTGAATCCGGCTTCCAGCAGGGCGTCAAGCCTGTTCTCGATCATGAATTGGCAGCATAGGCCCAGCCACTGACAACGACCGACGGCCGACGACCGGCGTCCGACGGCGATGAGGGGGGTGATCTTGTTCCGGCTGTCCCTGCCGTAGCCTCAACGTGATCTGTTCATCCAGAAGTTATGGCTGTACCACCGCTGTGGTGTGGGATGTAGCTCGTGAAAGACGCAAGAGGCATCAATTGACGAAGCACAGGATCGCCGCCCGACTGGCGAGCGTGGCCGCTGTCGGCGCTGTGGTGGCCGGCGGCACCGTAGCGCTGGCGCCGGCCGCGTCCGCGGTGGGCTCCAGTGCCTGCACGAAGAATGTCGCCGACTACGACTCCCAGACGGACACTACGGTGAACTTCCGCACCGGACCCGGGACCGGCTACACCGCGAAGGGCACGGTGCCCTCCTCCACCGAGGTGCGCGTCTACTGCACCGCCAAGGGCGGCGCGTGGGCCTATCTGAAGGTCACCGAGGGCGCACACAAGGGAAAGACCGGCTGGATCGCCGACAAGTGGCTCGCTGTTCCCATGCAGACGAGCTGACGGGGATCCAGTAGTTGATCCTGTCGTGACGGCGGGCCCGGGGAGAAGCCTCTCCCCGGGCCCGCCGCCGCGACGACCTTACGGACACGCCCCTTTACGAAGGGACGACCGGCTCCGCAGGCGACTCGTCGACCTCCGGCTCCCGCAGCTGCTCGCGCACGTAGTTCCAGACCACCGCGATCAGCGCGGCCGCCGGTACGGCGAGCAGGCTGCCCACGATGCCGGCCAGGCTGCCGCCCAGCGTGACGGCCAGGAGCACCACCGCCGCGTGCAGGCCGAGCCCGCGACTCTGGATCATGGGCTGGAACACGTTGCCCTCGAGCTGCTGCACCACGACGATGATCACCAGCACGATCAGCGCGTCCGTCAGACCGTTCGAGACGAGGGCGATGAGCACCGCGACGAGACCGGCGAAGAGCGCACCCACGATCGGTACGAACGCGGACACGAAGGTCAGGACCGCGAGCGGCAGCACGAGCGGCACCTTGAGGACCCACAGGCCGACGCCGATGAGAACGGCGTCGAGCAGACCGACGAACGCCTGGGACCGCACGAACGCGCCGAGCGTCTCCCAACCGCGCTCGGCCACGACCGGGATGTCGGTGGCGAGGCGCCCGGGGAGCTGACGGGCCAGCCAGGGCAGGAACCGCGGACCGTCCTTGAGGAAGAAGAACATCAGGAAGAGCGCGAGCACGGCGGTGACCACACCGTTGACGACGGTGCTCACCCCCGTGACCACCGCGGTGACCATGCTCCCGAGGCTGTCCTGGACGCGGGCCACGGCCGTGTCCTGGGCGCCGGTGATCTGGTCGTCGCCGATGTGCAGCGGCGGCCCGGCGGCCCACTCGCGCAGCCGGTCGATGCCGGCGGCCACCCCGTCGGCCAGCTCACCGGCCTGCGACGCCACCGGAACCGCGATCAGCGCCGCGATGCCCGTGACAACGAGCAGGAACAGCACGGTCACCACCGCGGCGGCCAGGGCCGCGGGCCATCCCCGACGACGCAGGAAGGAGGCCAGGGGCCAGGTCAGGGTGGTGAGGAACAAGCCCACGATGAGAGGCCAGACGACCGACCACATCCGCCCCAGAAGCCACAGCGCCACCGACGTTGCCAGAAGGACCAACAGCAACTCGACGGAGACGCGGGCCGATGTGCGCAGCGCGGCGGCGGTTTTCGTGGAACTCAACGAAGCAGGCATGGGGGCACCCTATGGGTCGGCCCAACTCCGCTTTCAGCGTGGTGCCCCCGCCGCCCGGCTCATGCACGGGGCACGCCCTGCAGGCCGGCGCCGCGCTTCAACCGAACAGGCGGCTGCGGGCCTTCCGGGCAGCATGGCGCAGGAGCAGGCGGGGCGATCGGCGTACCAGCAAGCCCGTCACCAGGCCGATCGCGGCACCCCCGGCGACATCGCTCGGGTAGTGCGCGCCGGAGTGCACCCGCTCCACGGCCACGATGGCCGCCGGTACCGCGCAGACCGCCGCCGCCCCGGGCCAGACGCCCGCGACCGCCACGGTGAACCCCACGGCCGCCGCGGTGTGCCCGGAGGGGAAGGACGAGCTGTCCGGCCGCTCGTGTACGTCATCGTGGGGGATGAGGTCCTCGGGCGGGCGGCGCCGGGCGCACAGCGGCTTGCACAGCCCGTTGGAGACCAGTTCCGCCGCGCCCATGCCGATGATCCCCGCTGCCGCGGCCGTCCGGCCCCGACCGCCACCGACGGCGGACATGACCGTTGCCGCGGCCCACCACAGCTTCGTGTGCTCGGCCGCGGATCGCGCCATCGGCAGCACCCGGCGCGCCAGAGGCGACGTCCAATGCGCCGCACGCCGCGTGAGGCGCCGGTCCACTTCTCCCCACTCGGTCACGTCGGCCATGATCGTCTGGTTCCCGCTCCGAACGCGCGCACACCGACCATGTGCGCAAGACGCCCTCCCCGGCTCCGGCCCGGCTCCGCCTCCGGCCTCGTTCCGGTTGCGGGCCGGCGGGCGCGCATGTCCTGCAAGGAACTCGACAAGGCGGGCACCGAGTCCGACAAGGGCCAGATGGTCGGCGAGCACGCCAGGGAGGACTCGCCCCGCTGGGCCGCCCACAAGGACTGGCGCGGAGCCGTCCGGGATGCGCCTGCTGCACGCCCGCACCCGGGCCGCAGCGGCCGGCGGTGTGAGCTCGTACCCCACCCGTTCACCGGGCGAGCCGGACTCCGGCGGGCGGAGGTGGGGGGTGGGGACACGGATACCGAACTCCAGTCCCGGGCTGGGTGCCGGGGACCTTCCCACCCACCCCCCATGGCCGCGAGTCCCTCACGATCTCCGTCCGGCCCACCGCTTCGCACGGTATCCCGAGGCACTGACAACACGGTTACGGGACAAGCCTCAGGTCCTCCTTCCCTGAGCAGCGATCTTCGCGAGCAGTTGCTTGTCCAGCAGGAGCAGGGCGGTCAGCGCATGCCGGGCCGCCGCCGCCAACAGGCCGAGGTCGGCCGCGCGGCCGTGGTGATGGTGGTCGTGGTGGTCGTGGTGCGAGGTGTCGCGGAGGGATTCCTCGAGGTCGGTCAGCGGCCGGTCGAAGCCGCCGCACATCACGGCGGCCGTCCGGAGCGCCTGGACCAGGTCCGCGTCGAGGTCCTGGCCGCCGCCGTTCTCCAGGAGCGCGGGTATGAGGGTGCTGATGCGGAGCAGGCTGTGCAGCCTGCGCACAAGCGGGGGCCAATGGTCGTCGGGGGTGTCCGGCGCGCTCCAGACGGTCCGCGCCGCCTGTATGTCCTGGTGCAGTTCCCGAGCGATCCGGACTTCTGCCGGGCGCGCCGGCTGTGCCCTCAAGGCCCAGGCGATCCCGGCGTCCGTGACCGCGTCGTAGGCGGCCAGCCGGAGTCGTACGAAGTGGTCGGGTGACGCCCATGCGTCGATGCCCTTGGTCAACCGAAAGTCGTCCACGGGCGGACCGTATCGACACGCCCCGGGGCAGCGCACCGGTCCGGGCGAAACCCGCCGCCCACTCGTGACCAGCGTGGTCACCTTCCACGAGGAGTTCACCGCGGACCAGGTGCTGAGCCTGGCCGCCTCCGGCGAGCTGCCGGCCCGTCATCCGTCGCCGCGTTCGGCGGCCCTGGCACGTCAGCCGTGCGGCGGGCGTTGTGACCCCACGCAGTCCTCGTCCCGGACATGGGCTTCGCCCGCCGTGCAGCTGCCGCATGTCGCGGCGTCCGACCGCTTCCCTCCCGCTCCCCTTCACACGCTGCCGAGCAACTCCTCCAACGGGGCCGGGACGCCGTCGGGGTCGAGGGCCTCCACCAGAACGCGGCCGTAGTGGATCTTGCGGCCCTTCTTCGTGCCGAGGAAGCGCCGCAGCTGCTGCTCAGGAGCGCGGCCTTGCTGGGCGGGCTGGCGGAGGAAGGTCTGGAGGGGGCGCAGGTCGCCCTGTTCGTGGATGAGTTCCTGCACGCGTGGCACGCCCAGGGCGCGGATGAGTTCGTCCTCCAGGTCGGCCGCGCAGACGAAGAAGCGCTGCCGGGCCGCGCCGGCCCGTTCCCAGGCGCGGGCGTAGTAGGAGTGCTCCCGCTCGTCGCACAGGCCCGTGAGGCGCAGACCCAGGCCGGGCGGGCCGAGGAGACGGGCGAAGCGGGCGACGTTCATCGCGCCGCCCATCGGCAGCACGCAGACGCCCTCGGCCGCCAGATCGCGGCCGCGGCTCGCGGCCAGTGCGTCGACCGCCGCGGCGTCGCTCAGGCCTTCGAGCAGGACGGCCGTGCGGACGGGCAGCCGCGCGGCGAGCTCGCGCGCGGGGGCGCCGGGGCCGCCGGCCGCCCACGCCGTGACGGTCTCGCGGAATGCCCCCATGTCAGCCATGGGAGGAGTCTGCGCCGTTGGCCGTCACCCAGCTAACGCTTTTTCCACCGCGGCGCCGGGGAAACGAGCGACGAGACCGACTGAGCCGGGGGGCCGTACGGGCCCCACCCGATCGCCGCATGCGGCCCTCGGCTGAGGCCCGCTCGCATGAGCGGCGGTTGGAAGGTGTCGTCGTGCGAAAGGACCCTTTCGCGGCGGTCCGAGTGAAGCCCGGGCTCGGGGGCACGCGTTTTCCATGGGAGAGCTGAAACCGTGGGAACGCGCGATCGAGCACCTCGAGCAGGCGCTGCTGGCCAGGGTCTTCGGGAAGGAACCGGTGGAGGTCGTGGACGCCCTGCGCCGGGAGTGCGACGACCACGCGGTGGTGTGCAGCCACAGCCGGGTCGTGGTGCCGAACGTCTACATCGTCGAACTGGCCGACGCCGTGCACGCCGAGATCGACCGCTGCGCGCAAGCCGTGGGGCAGGAGCTGACCGACTCGCTGGCACGGCATGGCGAGCGGTCCGGCTACGAGTGGGCCGGCCCGCTCACCGTGCATGTCACCGGATCGGCGCACGTGCCCAACGGCCGCTACCGGGTGACGTGCGCCCCCATGCCGCGCATCAGGGCGGACGTACTGAGGGACGACATGCTCCAGGACCCCGGTGCCCAGGGGCCCTGAGCGCGGGACACAACGAGAGCCTGTCTCTCGGAAGTGCGGGGTGCCTGCTGCCGAGTGCCGGATCGATAACCTGTGTCGGCGTCGGCGGCATGGTGCGAAACTTCGGGCCATGACCTCACCCGAGCTCAGTGACCTGGACTATCTCCAGGAGATCGAGCGCCTCGCCCACCGCGTCAGTGTGGAGGCATCCGACGAAGGATGGCTCTCGTTCCAGGCAGACCCGGAAGAGGCGACACCACTCCATCGCAGCGTGAACGCGCTTGCTCGGGCTCTGCGCCACTACCACTTCGAGGGTGACGGCTGCCTGGACGAGGACCGGCCTCTGGTCCGCCTCGTCGGAGCCTCGGTGCTGAAGCCCGGTGCCATGCCGGCCGGGGTGGAGGAGGCGTACGAGGAGGTGTGTGCACGGATCGGCGTCGCCCCCAGGCGGGAGGGCTGGGCTCTGTGGAACACCTGGAGCGACGGGGATCTGCAGGTGACCATGGTGGTGTCCGCGGTCGAGACGACCGAGGGGCTGTTCGAGAACTGGGCGCGCGGGAGGGCACTCGACCCGGTGTCACCGCTGCCTTCCCAGATCGCCCTCGTCCGCCAGGGATGGATAGGGCCGATGACGCTCTCACCTCGCGGCGTCAATCGGACCGGCCTTGGCGGTCGGCCACTGTCCTAGGCCTAATCGCTCTCCAAACTCTGCCGGGTCCTCGGCAAGGCCACCCTGGGCATGATGCCGGCGACGCGGTTCTTCGACTCCATCCCCCGACGCCCCGGCCCCGGCGACGACCACTCACGTCACCGGCCCGACGGAAACCAGGCGTGGCCGCAGATGCCAACTGCCGCTTAATGAAAGCCAAAAGATAAGTACTGACAGAGTCCTTGACCGCTCGTGCCGTTACGGGCATGGTTCCGGAGAGCGCTCTCCCGCTGCGTTCTCGTGTCCAAGGAGCCCCCCCATGACCACAGTTGGCATACCGTCATTGGCGCCACCGGCGCCACGCAGATCCGCCCGCCGAGGTGTCGTCGGCGTGGTGGTCACCGCCCTCGCGGCCGCCCTTCTCGCCTTCGCCCCCGCCCACGAGGCCGAGGCCGCACCCGTGTTGCTGTCCCAGGGCAAGCCCGTCACGGCGTCGAGCCAGGAGCACGCCGGTACACCGGCGAGCGCGGCGGTCGACGGTGACACCGGCACCCGGTGGTCGAGCGCCTTCTCCGACCCGCAGTGGATCCGTGTCGACCTCGGTACGACGGCCACGATCAGTCAGGTCGAGCTGCGCTGGGAGGCCGCGCACGCCAAGGCGTACCGCGTCGAGACGTCCCAGAACGGAACGGACTGGACGACGGCCTACTCCACCACGTCCGGCACCGGCGGCACCGAGACGCTGAACGTCTCCGGGACGGCCCGCTACGTCCGGATGCTCGGCACCGCCCGCGCCACCGGATACGGTTACTCGCTCTGGGAGTTCAAGGTGTACGGCTCCACGGGCGGCGACGGCGGCCCGGCCCTGCCGGGCGGCGGGGACCTCGGCCCGAACGTGCACGTCTTCGACCCGTCCACCCCCGGCATCCAGGCCAAGCTGGACGAGGTGTTCAAGCAGCAGGAGTCGGCGCAGTTCGGCTCCGGCCGGCACGCCTTCCTCTTCAAGCCGGGCACGTACCACGGCCTCAACGCCCAGATCGGTTTCTACACCCAGATCGCGGGCCTCGGGCTGCGGCCCGACGACACGACCATCAACGGTGACGTGACGGTCGACGCCGGTTGGTTCAACGGCAACGCCACCCAGAACTTCTGGCGGGCCGCCGAGAACCTGGCGCTCAACCCGGTCAGCGGCACCAACCGGTGGGCGGTGTCCCAGGCGGCGTCGTTCCGTCGCATGCACGTCAAGGGCGGCCTGAACCTCGCGCCGAACGGATACGGCTGGGCCAGCGGCGGCTACATCGCCGACACCAAGGTCGACGGGCAGATCGGCAACTACTCGCAGCAGCAGTGGTACACCCGTGACAGCGCGATCGGCGGCTGGTCCAACTCCGTGTGGAACCAGGTCTTCTCCGGCGTCGAGGGCGCCCCCGCGACCAGCTTCCCCGAGCCCCGCTACACCACCTTGAACACCACCCCGATCTCCCGTGAGAAGCCGTTCCTCTACCTGGACGGCAACGAGTACAAGGTCTTCGCACCCGCCAAGCGCACCGACGCGCGCGGCACGACCTGGGCGAGTGGCACTCCGCAGGGCGAGTCGATTCCGCTGAGCCGCTTCTACGTCGTCAAGCCGGGAACGACCGCCGCCACCATGAACGCCGCGCTGGAGCAGGGCCTGCACCTGCTGTTCACCCCGGGGGTGTACCACGTCGACCGGACCATCAACGTCAACCGGGCGAACACCATCGTGCTCGGCCTCGGCCTGGCCACGATCATTCCCGACAACGGGGTGACGGCGATGAAGGTCGCCGACGTGGACGGGGTCAGGCTCGCCGGCTTCCTGATCGACGCCGGACCGGTCAACTCCCCGACCCTGCTGGAGATCGGCCCCCAGGGCGCCGCCGCCGACCACGCGGCCAACCCGACCACTGTCCAGGACGTCTACATCCGGATCGGCGGCGCCGGCCCCGGCAAGGCGACCACCAGCATGGTCGTCAACAGCCACGACACGATCATCGACCACACGTGGGTGTGGCGCGCCGACCACGGCGAGGGCGTCGGCTGGGAGACCAACCGCGCCGACTACGGCGTACGCGTCAACGGCGACGACGTGCTGGCCACCGGCCTGTTCGTCGAGCACTTCAACAAGTACGACGTCGAGTGGTACGGCGAGCGCGGCCGCACGATCTTCTACCAGAACGAGAAGGCGTACGACGCGCCCAACCAAGCCGCCATCCAGAACGGCACCACTCAGGGATACGCCGCCTACCGGGTGGACGACTCGGTGGACACCCACGAGGCGTGGGGCCTGGGCAGCTACTGCAACTACAACGTCGACCCGAGCATCCGCCAGCACCACGGCTTCAAGACCCCGGTCAAGCCCGGGGTGAAGTTCCACAGCCTGCTGGTGGTGTCCCTCGGCGGCATGGGCCACTACAACCACGTCATCAACGACACCGGAGCCTCCACGCTCCCCGCCGGCACCTCGACCGTGCCGTCCACCGTCGTGTCCTTCCCCTGACACCCGGTCCGCCGGCCGCCGGATGATCCGGTGCCGACCGGCAGTGATTCCCCTCCGGCCCGGGTGACATCCCCGCGACCCGGCCCGGAGGGGCCACCACCCGGTGCATGAACCCGAACGGTTCGCACCGCGCACCGCCTGAACGCCGACCGCGCCGTCCCGAGCCGGGAGCGCCGTCGCGACCACGCGCCGACGGGCGCCGGGATCCCCTGGAGAGCGCCCCCGGCCCCGCCCGGCACTCGGACCCGCCAGGAGAAGATGTGTTCAAAGCCGCCTCACCACCTGCCCCGGCCCACCGCCGCGTCGGCGTCCCGCTACTGGCCCTCTGCGCGCTGGTGGCGTCGACGCTCACCCTCGTCGCCCCGCCCGCCCAGGCGGCGGACACCCTGCTGTCGCAGGGCAAGCCCGCCACCGCCTCGTCCCAGGAGGGAGACGGGTACGCGGCGTCGGCGGCCTTCGACGGCAACCTCACCGGCACCCGCTGGGCCAGCCAGTGGAGCGACCCGCAGTGGGTGCGGGTCGACCTCGGGCAGCGGTCGAACCTGAGCCGTACCGTCCTGACGTGGGAGGGAGCGTACGGCAGGAGCTATCAGATCCAGGCGTCCGACAACGGCACCGACTGGCGGACGCTGAAGACCGTGACCGGCGGTGACGGAGGCACCGACGACCTCGCCGTCTCCGGCTCCGGCCGCTACGTCCGGATGCTGGGAACCGAACGATCCACCGGCTACGGCTACTCCCTGTGGGAGTTCCAGGTCTACGGGAACGCCGACGGGTCACCGGCTCTCAAGGGAACTGGCAGCTGACCGCCGGTGGCCAGCCGTACACGGTCAAAGGTCTGACCTGGGGCCCAGCCGTTGCGGACGCCCCGAAGTACATGCCCGATGTGAAGTCGATGGGTGTCAACACCCTCCGCACCTGGGGGACGGACGGCTCCACCAAGCCGCTGCTGGACTCGGCGGCCGCCCACGGGATCCGCGTGATCAACGGCTTCTGGCTCCAGCCGGGCGGCGGCCCCGGCAGCGGCGGCTGCGTGAACTACGTGACCGACACGACGTACAAGAACACCATGCTCACCGAGTTCGCGAAGTGGGTGGACACCTACAAGTCGCATCCGGCCACCCTGATGTGGAACGTCGGCAACGAGTCGGTGCTCGGCCTCCAGAACTGCTACAGCGGCACCGAGCTGGAGGCCCAGCGCAACGCCTACACCTCCTTCGTCAACGACGTGGCCAAGAAGATCCACTTGATCGACCCGGACCACCCGGTCACCTCGACCGACGCCTGGACCGGCGCCTGGCCGTACTACAAGCGCAACGCGCCCGACCTCGACCTGTACTCGATGAACTCCTACGGCGACATCTGCAACGTGCAGGAGGACTGGGAGGCGGGCGGCTACACCAAGCCCTACATCATCACCGAGGGCGGGCCCGCCGGTGAGTGGGAGGTGCCGGACGACGCCAACGGGGTCCCCGACGAGCCCACCGACGTGCAGAAGGCGGACGGCTACACCCAGGCGTGGAACTGCACCACCGGCCACCGGGGTGTCGCGCTCGGCGCCACCCTCTTCCACTACGGCGTCGAGCACGACTTCGGCGGTGTCTGGTTCAACCTCGTGCCCGACGGCCTGAAGAGGCTGTCGTACTACGCCGTCAAGAGGGCCTACACCGGGTCGACCAGCGGTGACAACACACCTCCGGTCATCACGAACATGGCCGTCAGCCCCGCCGCCTCGGCCCCCGCGGGCGGTGAGTTCAGCGTGCGCGCCGACGTGCGCGATCCGGACGGCGACCCGATCACGTACAAGATCTTCCTCAGCGGCAACTACGCGAGCGGCGACAAGCGGCTCGTCGAGGCCCGGTGGCGCTCCACCGGCAACGGCACCTTCGCCGTCACCGCGCCCGAGAAGCTGGGCGTCTGGAAGGTGTACATCCAGGCCGAGGACGGGCGCGGGAACGCCGGCATCGAGACCACGTCGGTCAAGGTCGTCGCCCCGCCGGTCTCCGGGACCAACGTGGCGCTGAACAAGCCGACCACCGCCTCCTCCTTCCAGGCGTCGTACGGCGACTGCCCCTGCGAGCCGGCCAAGGCGACGGACGGCAACCCGAACACGCGTTGGGCCAGCGACTGGAGCGACCCGCAGTGGATCCGCGTCGACCTCGGCGCCCCCACCGCCATCCGCAAGCTCCAGCTGGTGTGGGACCCGGCCTACGCGAAGTCATACGAGGTCCAGGTGTCCGACGACGCAAGCACCTGGCGCACGGTCCACACCACGACGACCGGCAACGGCGACATCGACACCATCGACGTCGCGGCGACCGCGCGGCACGTCCGTCTCCACCTGACGGCCAGGGGGACGGGCTGGGGCTACTCGCTCCACGAGTTCGGCGTCTACAGCTGACGCACCACGCACGCCACGCCCCGGCAGGGGGCGGCGCTCAGCCCCCTGCCGGGTCACCGTCCCCCCACCCAAGGGCTGGAGGCCCGCCATGAGATGGCGTTCGAAACGACTCCCCGCACTCCTTGTCGGCAGCGCTCTCGTCGCAACGCTCCTCGGCATCGGCACGGTCGCCACCGCGGCCGATCCGGGCAGTCACGCCGCGGCCGGCAGCCACACCGGACACACGACGGCCGTGTCGACCCAGGCGTCCGGCGACGACCCCGACGGTGACGGCTACATACCGGCCGTCCCCCAGGTCACCGGCGTCACACCGTCCACGCACACTCCGCCACCGCGCTACCACAAGGAGTTCCAGGCCAACTGCTCCGTCACGCATACCGCGCCGGACGACCCGATCGTGTACCCGGGACAGCCGGGCACGTCCCATGACCACACCTTCATGGGCAACACGACGACGAACGCGGCCAGCACGACCGCGAGCCTCTACGGAGGCAGGACGACCTGCCTGGCGCCCGCCGACGCGTCCGCGTACTGGATGCCGTCCCTGTACAACGGGGACAAGAAGATCCTCCCGGTGGGCCCGCAGGTCATCTACTACAAGGCCGGTGTCACCGACTACACCAGCGTGCGGCCGTTCCCCAAGGGGCTGCGGTTCGTCGTGGGTGATCCGATGCAGAGCGCCGACGACTTCCGCCGCCACCGCGGCTTCGTCGAGGGCTGGGAATGCGGTGACAGCTTCTTCAACGTCGACATCCCGGCGAGCTGCCCGAGCCGGCCCGACGTACAGCTGAACCTCCGGATGCAGGCCCCCAGTTGCTGGGACGGGAAGTACCTCGACACCCCCGACCACAAGAGCCACATGGCCTACCCGGTCGTCAAGCCCGGCACCAACGACAACATGTGCCCGGTCTCCCACCCGGTCGCCGTGCCGATGATCGAGTTCAAGATGGCCTTCCCGGTCAACGGCGACATGAGCCAGGTCCGGTTGGCCAGTGGTCGCGGCTACTCCTTCCACTACGACTTCTTCAACGCGTGGGAGGAGCGCACCCTCAAGGCGCTGGTCGACGGCTGCATCGTGGGCGGCTTCCAGTGTGACGCGCGCGGCTACGACCTGTACCACCCGGGACGGCCCGCGGTCCTGAACGCGGACTACCGACTGCCCTGACCGAGCAGCTGTGAGGGAGGGGCGGGAATGAAGGACGACAGGACGCTCGATCGGCTCGTGGGCAAGCTGACCCTCGAGCAGAAGGTACGTCTGCTCACCGGTGCGACGACGTGGCGCACGGCCGGGGAGGCCGACATCGGGCTGCGGGAGATGGTGATGTCGGACGGGCCCGCCGGTGTCCGCGGTGAGGCGTGGGACGAGCGACGCCCCTCCGCGCTGCTCCCGTCCGCCTCGGCCCTGGGAGCCCTCTGGGACGAGGACCTGGTGGAGGCGCTCGGCGGGCTGCTGGCCGCGGAGGCCGTCCGGAAGGGCGTCGACGTGGTGCTGGCCCCGACGCTCAACCTCCACCGGACCCCGCTCGGGGGCAGGCACTTCGAGTGCTTCTCGGAGGATCCCGAACTGACGGGCCGCACCGGTGCCGCCCTGATCCGGGGCATCCAGGCCCACGGAGTGGGGGCCACGGCCAAGCACTACGTCGCCAACGACTCCGAGACCGACCGGCTGACCGTCGACGTACGGGCGTCCGAACGCACCCTGCGGGAGGTCTACCTCGCGCCGTTCGAGGCGGCCGTCGAGGCGGGGGTGTGGCTCGTCATGGCGGGCTACAACGCCGTCGACGGCGTCACGATGACGGCCAGTCCACTCCTGAGGGAACCCCTCAAGGGGGAGTGGGGGTTCGACGGCGTCGTCGTGTCCGACTGGGCCGCGCTGCGGTCGACCGGGGGACCGGCCCGCGCCGCGCTCGACCTGGCGATGCCGGGCCCGCGGAGCCCCTGGGGCCCCGCACTGGTCCGGGCGGTGAAGGACGGCGTGGTACCGGAGGAAACCGTCGACGACAAGGTCCGGCGACTGCTTCGGCTCGCCGGCCGGGTGGGCGCCTTCGCGCCGCGCCGCCGCATCCCGGTGCGGGGCGCGCGCGAGACGCGTGCCCTCCTGCGCCGGGCGGCCGCGGCCGGGTCCGTCCTGCTGACCAACAGCGGGGTGCTCCCCCTCGATCCGGCGAAGCTCGCCACCGTCGCGGTCATCGGTGCGCATGCCGCGGCACCGCGCGTCCAGGGCGGTGGCAGCGCGGGTGTCTTCCCGTCCGAGGTGGTCACCCCCCTCGCCGGCATCCGTGCGCGGCTGCGCGGACGCGCCCGAGTGGTGCACGCGCCCGGCCCGCCCCTGGGGGTCCCTGCCGCCCCGCTCGACACCGGCCGGTGCAGCGACCCGAGGTCGGGTGCTCCCGGTGTGCTGCTGCGCGTGCTGGACGACGAGGGGCGGGAGCTGTTCGCGGAGCACCGCTTCTCGGGCCGCCAGCTCGAGCCGGCCTTGCCCCCGGGTGCCCGCACGGTGGAGATCAGCGCGCGTCTGCGGCCGCAGCGGGCGGGGGAGTGGTCGTTCGGTGTCGGGGGCTTTGGCCGGATGACGCTCACCGTCGACGGGCGCACGCTCCTGGACGGCACGTTCCCCCGCGAGACGGACGACCCGGCGGTGGTCCACGTGAATCCGCCCGTGCACACGGCCCGGGTGGTGCTGACTTCGAAGAGGCCGGTGCACGTGGTGGCGCGGCGCGAGCTGGCCCCCGGCTGCGGGCGCGCCACCGTCGTCACCGCGGCGCCGCCGGACCCCGACGCGGCGGGCGCGCTGGCGGCCGCGGTGGAGGCGGCCCGGGACGCGGATGCCGCGATCGTGGTCGTCGGTACCACCGAGCACGATGAGACCGAGGGGTACGACCGCACCGGCCTGGCCCTCGGCGGGCACCAGGACGCTCTCGTACGGGCGGTGGCCGCCGTCAACCCGCGCACGGTCGTGGTCGTCAACAGCGGCGGCCCGGTCGAGATGCCGTGGCGGGAGGAGGTCGGCGCGCTGCTGCTCGCCTGGTTCCCGGGGCAGGAGGCCGGTGCGGGCCTCGCCGACGTCCTGTTCGGCCTGGCGGAACCGGGCGGCCGGCTCCCCACGACCTGGGGCGCCTCCCTCACGGACGCGCCCGTGACGCGCACCCGGCCCACGGGGGGCCGCCTCGACTACGCCGAGGGCCTCCACATCGGCCACCGGGCCTGGCTGCGGGCCGGCCGTGCGCCGGCCTTCTGGTTCGGCCACGGCCTCGGTTACACCACCTGGGAGTACGAGGCCGTCGACGCGCCGGCGAAGGTCGCGGCGGGCGCCGCGTTCACCGTTCGGGTACGTCTCCGCAACACGGGGGCGCGCGCCGGGCGCGAGGTGGTCCAGGTGTACCTGGCCCGGCCGGGGTCGGCCGTGGAGCGGCCCGTGCGCTGGTTCGCCGGCTACGCGGCGGTCCGGGCGGAGGCGGGCCGGACGGTGACCGCCGCAGTCGAGGTGCCGGCCCGTGCCCTGCGCCACTGGTCGCGGGAGGAGCGTGCCTGGTCCACGGAGCCGGGGCCGTACCGGCTCATGGTGGGGAGGTCGGCGGGGGACCCGCGGTGGGCGGGGACGGTGACGGTCGAGCGCCGGCCGGCCACCGGCTGAGGCTCCTCACTGCGCCGCCCGTTCCCGCAGGGTCGTCTGCCAGGCGGGGCTCTGCTCCTCCGGATCCGCCTCGGCCCGGCGGCCGCCGAGGGAGAAGAAGTCGGCGAGCGGCAGGATCGCGGCTCCGACCGTGACGGCGTCCGGTCCCAGGGTGCCGAGATCGATCTCCACGCGCGCGGCCGGGTACTTCAGTGCGTACGAAGTGGCGTACGTCCGCACGGAGTCGAGGAAGCGCCGGCCGAGCTGGAGACCCGCCCAGCCGCCGACGAGGATGCGTTCGGGCTGGAAGAGGTTGATCAGGTCGGAGAAACCGGCACCGAGGTACTCGGCGGTCTCCTCCAGCACGGCCAGGGCGGTCTCGTCGGGCGGCGGTGCCGTTCCGTCGGCGGCCGGGGCGGGGTAGGCGGCGTCGAGCATCGCGGTCAGCGCGGTCTCCTCGTCCACGCCGGCGGGGGGCCGGCCACCCGCCTCGGACCAGCGCTCCAGGAGGGCCTCGGCGCCGGCGTACGCCTCCAGGCAGCCCTGGGCGCCGCAGCGGCAGTGGCGGCCGCGTACCCGTACGGTCAGGTGCCCCCACTCCACGGCCCGGCCGGAGCGGAGGTCGTCGGTGACGAGGCAGGCGCCCACTCCGGAGCCGAAGAGGACCACCACGGCGCTCTGCGCACCGCGCCCGGCGCCGAACCACATTTCCGCCTGGCCGAGCGTCTTGGCGCCGTTGTCGATGTAGTACGGCACGGTCTCGGGCAGGAGCCGCGACTCGCGCAGAAGCCGTTCCAGCGGGACCGCGTCCCAGCCGATGGTCTGGCCGTGCACCACGGCGCCGTCCTCGGGGGTCCTGGCGACGATGCCCGGCACTCCGATGCCGACGCCCAGCAGGCGCTCCGTCGGGATCCCGGCCCGGCTCAGGACCTCGGGGATGCCCTCGCGCAGATGGCCGACGACGACGCCGACGTCGTACCGGTCGACCCGGCGCGGACCCTCGGTCTCCAGCGGCTTCTCGACCCGTGCGAGTTCGGTGAGGGCCAGGTCGAAGAGTTCGATCCGCACGCGCGTCTCACCGATGTCCACGCCGATCATGTAGCCGCTGTCCGCGCGGATGCGCAGGAGGGTGCGGGGGCGGCCGCCGGCCGAGTCGACGCTGCCGGCCTCCTCCACCAGCCCCTCGGCCACGAGCTCGGACACCACGTTGCTGACCGAGCCGGAGCTCAGGCCGGTGGCCGGTCCGAGCGAGAAACGGCTCAGAGGCCCGTCGAAATACAACCGTTGCAGTACCGCGGTGCGGTTCTCCCGCCGCAGGTCACGCACAGTACGGCCGCTGCGCACCTTCACCCTGCCCCCTCATCTCCGTTGTCCTTCAAGGAACTTACATGTGACGAGGGCCTTGACGCGACCTTCGCTTGAGGTTTAACTCACATCCTAAATTAAGAGCGGGGGTTTTGGGATCCGGACGCGGGGTGCTCATCGCGTCGCATTCCTCCCCGCAGGCGAACTCCGTCCACCTCCCGGAAGGCCCCTGGAGTCATGCGCAGAATCAGAGCCGCAGCCGTCGGCGCAGTCACCCTCTCGCTCGTTCTCACCGCGGCCGCCTGCGGCGGGGGTACGTCCGGCTCCGAGGGCTCCAACGAGCAGCCGAGGACGCTCACGTACTGGGCCTCGAACCAGGGCGCCAACATCGAGGTGGACAAGAAGGTCCTCCAGCCCGAACTCGACAAGTTCGAGAAGGAGACCGGCATCAAGGTGAAGCTGGAGGTCGTGCCCTGGTCCGACCTGCTCAACCGGATCCTCACCGCGACCACCTCCGGTCAGGGGCCCGACGTCCTCAACATCGGCAACACCTGGAGCGCCTCGCTCCAGTCCAGCGGCGCCCTGCTGCCCTGGGACGCGAAGAACTTCGAGGCGATCGGCGGCAAGGACCGCTTCGTGGAGTCCGCCCTCGGCTCCACCGGTGCCCAGGGCCAGGATCCCGCCGCCGTACCGCTGTACTCCATGGCCTACGCGCTCTACTACAACAAGAAGATGTTCGCCGACGCCGGCATCCAGAAGCCGCCCGCCACATGGGCGGAGCTGGTGGAGACCGGCAAGAAGCTCTCCAAGAACGGGAAGTGGGCGCTCGGCGCCGAGGGATCCAACCTCTCCGCCAACATCCACCAGGTGTTCGTCCTCGGCAAGCAGCACGACGCGGACTTCTTCACCCCCGACGGCAAGGCCGACTTCACCTCCGACGGCGCCGTCGCCGCCGTCAAGCAGTACGTCGACCTGATGGCCGAGCACAAGATCATCGCTCCGGGCAACGCCGAGTACGCGCAGAACCAGTCCCTGAGCGACTTCGCCAAGGACAAGACGGCCATGGTCCTGTGGCAGACCGCGTCGGCCACCTTCAAGACCCAGGGCATGAACGACGACGAGTGGGGCGTGGCGCCCGCCCCGGTGCAGTCCGGAAAGCCCGGCCCGGGCGCGGCCACCAATTCCATGGTCGCCGGCATCAACATGGCCGTCTTCAAGAACACCAAGAACATCGACGGCGCCAAGAAGTTCGTCAAGTTCATGACCAGCGACGAAGAGCAGGTCGTCCTCAACAAGGCATACGGCTCCATCCCGCCGGTCAAGACCGCCCAGCAGGACCCGGCCTTCAACACCCCGGCGCTCGCCGTCCTGCGCGAGACCCTCGCGTCCAGCGCCACCGCACTTCCCCAGGTCCCGGAGGAGTCGCAGTTCGAGACCGTCGTCGGCACCGCGGTCAAGGAGCTCTTCGCCGACGCCGCCGCCGGCCGGCCGGTGACCACCGAGTCGGTGCGGGCCAAGCTCGAAAAGGCTCAGCAGCAGATGCCCAAGAAGTGAGCACGGACACCTCGATGACCCTCACCGCTGCCTCCAGCACAGGCGAGCGGACGGCACGGAAGGACTCTCCAGGAGCGGCGCCGCGCCCGCGCCGCTCCGGGCGGCTGCGCCGCATCGGCCTGCCGTACCTCCTGCTGCTCCCCGCCCTCCTGCTCGAACTCCTGGTCCACCTGGTGCCGATGGTGATCGGCATCGTCGTCAGCTTCAAGGAGCTCACCCAGTTCTACATCCGCGACTGGGGCACCGCCCCCTGGACCGGGTTCGACAACTACTCCCTCGCGGTCGACGTCAACGCCCCCGTGGGCGAGGCGTTGCTGAAGTCCTTCCTCACCACCTGTCTGTTCACCCTGTTCTCGGTCGGGCTGTGCTGGCTGCTCGGGGTGGCTGCCGCCATCTTCCTGCAGGAGAGCTTCCGCGGCCGGGGCATTCTGCGCACGGTCTTCCTCGTCCCGTACGCGCTGCCCGTCTACGCGGCCGTCATCACCTGGGCGTTCATGTTCCAGCGCGACAACGGGCTGATCAACCACGTCCTGCACGACCAGCTCGGCCTCACCGACAGCCCGCCGTTCTGGCTGATCGGTGACAACAGCTTCGTCACGCTGCTCGTCGTCTCCGTGTGGAAGGGCTGGCCCTTCGCCTTCCTGATCGTCATGGCCGGGCTCCAGAACATTCCCCGGGAGATCTACGAGGCCGCCGCCCTCGACGGTGCGGGGATGTGGCAGCAGATCCGCCGCATCACCCTGCCTTCGCTGCGTCCGGTCAACCAGGTCCTCGTGCTGGTGCTGTTCCTGTGGACCTTCAACGACTTCAACACCCCCTTCGTCCTCTTCGGCAAGGCGGCACCGGAGGCGGCGGACCTCATCTCCCTGCACATCTACCAGTCCTCGTTCCAGACCTGGAACTTCGGCACGGGCTCCGCCATGTCGGTCCTCCTGCTCCTGTTCCTGCTCGTGGTGACAGGCGCCTACCTCCTGCTCACCTCCCGAGGAAGGAAGGCCACCGATGCCTAGCCACTCCCGGCGGCCGGTCCGCTCCCCGATGGCCGCCCCGCGGTCCTTCCTGTGGAGCCGGCGGATCTTCCTGACGCTCCTCACCGGCTTCGTGCTGCTGCCGGTGTACGTCATGGTCTCCAGCTCGCTCAAGCCGCTGGAGGACGTGTCCGGCGCGTTCGAGTGGATCCCCTCGTCCCTCACCGTCCGCCCGTACTTCGACATCTGGGAAACCGTCCCGCTGGCCGACTACTTCGTGAACTCCCTGATCGTGGCCGGGGCGGCGACCGTCTGCTCCGTGACGATCGCCGTGTTCGCGGCCTACGCGGTCAGCCGCTACTCCTTCCGCGGCAAGCGGGTCTTCACAGTGACGGTGCTCTCGACCCAGATGTTCCCCGGCATCCTGTTCCTGCTGCCGCTGTTCCTCATCTACGTCAACATCGGCAACGCCACCGGCATCGCCCTCTTCGGCTCGCGCGGCGGCCTGATCCTCACCTACCTGACCTTCTCGCTGCCGTTCTCGATCTGGATGCTCATCGGGTACTTCGACTCGGTGCCCCGCGACCTGGACGAGGCGGCCAAGGTGGACGGCTGCGGGCCGCTCGGCGCCCTCTTCCGGGTCATCGTGCCGGCGGCCGTCCCGGGCATCGTGGCGGTCGCGGTCTACGCCTTCATGACCGCCTGGGGCGAGGTCCTCTTCGCCTCCGTCATGACCAACGACACCACCCGGACCCTCGCCGTCGGCCTCCAGGGCTACTCCACCCAGAACGACGTGTACTGGAACCAGATCATGGCCGCCTCCCTGGTCGTGAGCGTGCCCGTCGTCGCCGGCTTCCTGCTCCTCCAGCGCTATCTCGTCACCGGACTGACCGCCGGTGCCGTCAAGTAGCCGACGCCGTCCCCTCCCTCACCTCACCCCTCCGACCACCTCAGAGAGGCCCTCTGTGTCCGATTCGATTGATCTCGCCGCTTTCCCGCCCGACTTCGTCTGGGGCACGGCCACCTCCGCCTACCAGATCGAGGGCGCCGTCGCCGAGGAGGGCCGGGCGCCGTCGATCTGGGACACGTTCTCCCACACCCCCGGAAAGGTCGACAACGACGACCACGGCGACGAGGCGTGCGACCACTACCACCGGTGGCCCGAGGACATCGCCCTGATGCGCTCCCTGGGCACCAACGCCTACCGCATGTCCATCGCCTGGCCGCGCGTCCTGCCCGCCGGCGACGGGCCCGTCAACGCGGCCGGCCTCGACTTCTACGACCGGCTCGTCGACGGCCTCCTCGACGCCGGGATCACCCCCAACATCACCCTCTACCACTGGGACCTGCCGCAGGCCCTCCAGGACCGCGGCGGCTGGACCCACCGCGACACGGCCGAGCACCTCGCCGCCTACGCCTCCGTCGTCGCCGAGCGGCTCGGCGACCGGGTCACCCGCTGGGCCACCTTGAACGAACCGCTGTGCTCGGGCTGGATCGGCCACCTCGAAGGCCGGATGGCCCCCGGCCTCA
Source organism: Streptomyces sp. NPDC093546 (assembly GCF_044765045.1). Classification (NCBI taxonomy): domain Bacteria; kingdom Bacillati; phylum Actinomycetota; class Actinomycetes; order Kitasatosporales; family Streptomycetaceae; genus Streptomyces; species Streptomyces sp. NPDC093546. The sequence goes on from NZ_JBIWJG010000019.1 coordinate 73,833, forward strand.
CCGACCTCACCGCCGCCGTGCACGCCTCGTACCACCTGCTCCTCGGCCACGGACTGGCCACCCAGGCGATCCGCGCGGCCGCACCGGGCGCCCAGGTCGGGCTCGTGACCAACCACTCGCCCGTGGAGGCCGCCTCCACCCGCCCGGAGGACCTCGCCGCGGCCGCCCGCATGGACGGTCACACCAACCGCTGGTGGCTCGACCCGGTCTACGGCCGTGGCTTCCCCGCCGACATGCGCGAGCTCTACGGCGTCGAACTGCCGGAGCGCCCGGGTGACCCGGAGACGATGGCCGTCCCGCTCGACTGGCACGGACTCAACTACTACTTCCCGCTCACGGTCGCCGACGACCCGGCCGGCCCCGTCCCGTACGCCCGCGAGGTCCGGCTGCCCGACGTGCCCCGCACCGGCATGGACTGGCAGATCGACGCCGGCGGCCTGGGGGCGTTCCTGATGCGGCTGACCGACGACTACGGCGTACGCCGCCTCTACGTCACCGAGAACGGCTCGGCCTTCCCCGACACCATCGGTCCCGACGGCACCGTCGACGACCCCGAGCGGACCCGCTACCTGGAACAGCACCTGGCGGCCTGCGCCCGCGCCGCGCGCAAGGGCGCCCCGCTCGCCGGGTACTACGCCTGGTCGCTCCTCGACAACTTCGAATGGGCCTACGGCTACGCCAAGCGCTTCGGCCTCGTCCACGTCGACTACGCGACGCAGGCACGCACCATCAAGTCGAGCGGCCACCGGTACGCGGACATCATCCGCGCCCACCGACAGGCCCATGCCTGATCAGCGGCACAGAGGCCGGGCCCTGCCGGCGTCACCTCAGGCGGACTCCCGTACGACCAGCTCGGGTTCGAAGATCACGATCCCGGGCTCGGTACGCGCACCCTGGACCTGCTCGTCCAGGAGCCTGGCCATCGTCGCGGCCATCTCCTCCACGGGCTGGCGCACCGTGGTCAGGGGCGGCCGGCACGTCACCGCGATGCTCGAGTCGTCGAAGCCGATGACCGCGACGTCCTTCGGCACCCGCTTGCCCTGCTCACGAAGGACTTGGCAAGCCCCTTGCGCCATCAGGTCGTTGGCCGCGAACACCCCGTCCACCCCGGGATGCTCCCGCAGCAGCCTGGTCATCGCCGCCGCGCCGCTGTCGAGGGTGAAGGCGCCCTCGACGACCGGGGGGTGATGCCGGCCGGCGCGGGCCAGAGCGTCGCGGAACCCGGCGAGACGGTCCTGGCCGGCCGGGAGCTCCGGTGGCGCGCTGATCGCCGCGATGTGCCGGCAGCCGCGGGCCAGCAGATGAGCGCCGGCCAACTCGCCCCCGGCATGGTGGTTCAGGTCGACGTAACCGACCGGTGCCGCCCGGCCGGGGCGGGCGAACAGGACCGTGGGTATCCCGGCGGAGAGGAGCATCTGCGGCAGGGGGTCGTCGGCCAGGACCGATACCACCAGCGCCCCGTCGGCGCTGCCCTGCCGCACGTAGTCGACCACCTGCTTCCCGGCCGCCTCCGATTCGGCGAACAGCAGCACCGGGTGCATCGCGCGGGCTCGGAGGTACCCCACGACGCCGCTCACCACGCGCCCGAAGAACGGATCGGCGAATACCCTGGCGGCGAAGGCGTCCCCCGCTCCGGAGACGATCAGGGCCACGGTTTCCGCCCGCCGGGTGACCAGCGACCTTGCCGCGCGGTTGGGCGTGTAACCGGTGCGCTCGATCGCGTGACGGACCAGATCCTGGATATCGGGATCGACGTTGCGGACGCCGTTCACGACCCGTGACACCGTCGCCCGGGACACCCCCGCCTCCCGCGCGACATCCTCCAGCGTCGGGGCCCGTCTGTTCATCCCCGAACTCTACCGCCGGTGATCCTCGCCTCGCAGGGAGCGTAGAAGAGCACGTGCGCCGTGGGAGACGTGCACGTCGGCGTCGACGATCAGGTCGGTGACGAAGTCGGGAAGACCGGCCCCGGCGAGGATCTGCCGGTACTGCTCGGCGGGCATGGCCGCGTAGGTGACCGGCCTGCCGGACTGCGCGGCGCTCTCGGCGGCCGGCTCCGGCAGCGACCAGGCGGTGTCACCGGTGAGGTCGTAGACCTTTCCGGCCTGGTCGTCGCGGGTGAGGACCACGGCGGCGGCGTCGGGGAGGGCCGCGCGGGTGGCGGAGGTGATCCGCCCCTGGCCCGCGCCGCCCGCGATGACGCCGCGTGCGACGGCGTCGTCCGGGCCGGTCGAGGAGACGAGCAGGAGCTCGTCGGCTCCGTCGAAGGCGGCCAGGAGGGTCTCGGGTCGCTCGTAGTCGGCGAGGCGGATTTCGACACCCCGGGCGGCGAGGTCTGCCGCCTTGGCGGGGCTGCGCACCGCCGCGGCGATCCGTCGGGCGGGCTGCTGAGGCAGTCCGCCGTCGTGCCGTATCGCGATCGGTTCCCTGTGCACACCCCTGAGGCGGTGGCCGGTCGTCAGCGCCAGCCGAAACGGCGGTCCACCACCGCCGCGAACTCCTCCAGCGTCAGAACCGTGTCCCCGTTCTGATCCGCGGTGTCGAACAGCGCGGAGGAGGCATCGGCGTCTCCCAGGCCCCAGAACGGCAGGACTCCCGCCGCGGCGAGGGACGGGCCCTTCGTCCGCAGCGCGGTGATCACCTCTTCACGGGTGAGCGTCCCGTCCCCGTCGAGGTCGAGCGCCGCGAAGAGCTCGCGGGCCTTGTCGCTGGTCACGCCTTCTGTGTCCCTTCCCCGTGCGGGCGGGCCGGTCCGCACGCTCATGGATCACAACGCCCCCCGGCCCCCGCCGGTTCCGCGGCCCCCTCGCGGGAAGCGGGCGCACGATGACGCACCGGGGCTTCAGCGGCGCCGGGCGGGCAGCCGTACGCCGGGGCCCTCGCGGGCCGGCTCGGTCACCGGCTTCCTCACGGATCGCGCGGCGCCGTGAACGACGCGAAGGCCCCGCCGGGGAAACCGGCGGGGCCTTCGTCCCATCCTCGTCGCGCGGAGGCTACTCGAACGCCACCGAGAAGCGCTTGGACGCGTCATTCGCCCGGTCCTGCTCCTGCACGCGCAGGAGGAGGTCCCGGATCTGGTCGAACGTGGCTTCGCCCAGTGCGGCTCTGCTGAGGCCCGCGTCCTTCCAGACGAGCTCCACCGGCCGCTCGACGTCCGTGGTCAGCCGGTCCCACAAGGCGCTCAGATTGGCCCCGTAATAGGGACCGAAATCCAGAGCCCGGGACAGAAACCCGTGGAGGTCGGACACGGTGCGGACGGCCGCACCCTCGATGACGACCCTCATGACCCTCACTTCCAGTTGGGGAGCAGGTGGAAGCTCTTGTAGTGGTCGAACGTCACATAGGCGAGTCCGTCGTCCGAGTAGACCAGCCGGGTACCCGGCTGCTTGGACCGCTTCATCGTGTTGGTGAGTCCGATGTCCGCTTCGTACCACGTCCTGCCAGGGTAGTCGGGCAGCAGCCCGTCCTCGTTCCGGAAGGGATCGCCGCCGATCTGGGCGTCCTTGAGGTGGTTGCCCAGGGCCTTGCCCTCCTCCCAGCCGGCTGCCTTGGCTTGGTCCTTGGTCACGTAGTGGCCGGGCAGCTTGCCCGTCTTCTGCAGGCTCTCGATCAGCTCGTTGGCCATTTCGGCGGTCTTGAGGGCCGCGCCGTAGAGCTTGCACGTGGAGTTGTGCGACAGGACCGGAGCGGTACCCGCCAGCACGTAGTACGTGTGCAGGTCGTCGACCGTCAGGTTGTGGACCCGCAGCGGCTGGTTCCAGGCACGCACGCCGACGAGTTCCCTCGTCGAGCCGTCGGGCGTACGCAGCAGGTCGCCGGCCACGAGGTCGCCGGCGTCCACCCAGTCGTGGCGGTTGACGACCCAGAAGGGGTGCCCGTCCGTGGCCGTGAGGGTGCCGGTGGCGTCGCCGGCCGCACCGTCGGTGTCGACGGTGAGCGTCCGCAGGGACTTCTGCCCCTCGCCGGTGATCAGGCGGGTGACGGCGCGCCCACCGGAGTCACCGGTGGTGGGGTCGGTCGCCAGGACCCGTTCCCCGACGCGTATGTCCTTGATCTGCTTGTACGTGCCGTCGGCCATCAGCACCCTGGTGGCCGGCGTGAAGCTGTTGCCGGGGTCCGGGCACGGCGGGTTCTTGCGGAACTTGTCGATCAGCTCCTGACTCTTGGAGATGAGCTTCTTCGCCGCCGCCGAGTTCTCCAGGAAGTCGTCGAGGCCTCCGACGATCTTGACGAGTGCCTTGGTGATCGCCGGCGTCGCCTTGATGACCTGAAGGGCCTTGCCCCAGGGAAGCGCGCCGACCACGGCCCAGAAGCAGCTCTCGAAGTTGCCCTCGGTGAAGCACTTCTTGATGTCCTCGAAGAGGAGGTCGACGATGATCTGGCCACCGTTCTCGACCAGGAAGTCGAGGATGTCCTTGTCCGCGAGGGCACGTGCCTTCTCGAAGTCCTCCGGCGAGATCCCGGCGGCCTTGAGCGCCTCGATCTCCCACGGGGTGAGCTTCGCGGTGCTGCCCTTCTGCTCGGCGGCCTTCGCCGCCGCCTCACGGGCCTTGCGATCCTGCTCGCGCTGGTACTCCTCGGCCTTCTTCGCCGCCTCGTCCGCCTCGCGGGCGTAGGTGTTGGCGTTCTTCGCCGCCGCCTCCGCCGACTTGGCGTGGCCCTCGGCGGACTCGGCGAACTTGTTCGCGTCGGCGGCGTCCTTCTCCGCCTGAGCGGCGGCACCCTGGGCGACGCTCGCCTCGTGCTCCGCCAGGTTCGCGGCGCTGTTGGCGGCCACCGCGTGGCTGTCGGCCTCGGCCGCGGCGCCCCGGGCACGGGCCGCCTCCGCCTCCGCCTGGTTGGCGGCGCTGCGGGCGGCCGTGGCGTCCGCGTACGCCGCGTTCGCGGCCGAGCGGGCGAGTTTCGCGTCGGCCTGTGCCTGCGCGTCCGCCTGGTTGGCCCGGGCCGCGGCCGCACGGGCCTTGGCGCCTTCCTCGGCGGCCTGCGCCGCCGACTTCATGGCCGCGGCGGCGGAGCGCGCGGCGTCCGCGGACGAACGCGCCGCATCCGCCGCCGCCTTGAACGCCGGGGCGACCTGGGCGTTCGCCCGCTTGGCCGCGGCTTCGGCGGCCTCGGCGGCCTTCACGGCCTCCGCGGCCTTCGCCTCGGCCGAGGCGACCTGCTCCGCACCCATCTCCTCCGCCGCGGCGGCGACCGCGGCGGCGAAGTCGGCGTCGACGTCCTTGCCGGCGAACGGCGCGGTCAGCGCGATGGCCGTATTGGCCGGCTCGGCGATGCCGGCGGCCGTGCTGCGGGCCGCGGCGGCCGCCGTGACGGCGATCGTGGACTGGACCCGCGCCATGGCCGCCTCGCGGACGGCGCCCTGGGCCTCGTCCTTGGTGCGGTTGGCGGCCTGGAGGGAGTTGTTCGCCTCCATGGCGGCGAGCCCGGCGAGACGGGCGGACTCGTGCGCGGCGATGCCGGCGCGGGCCTCCTGCGCCGTGGCCTCGGCGGCCTTCTGGTTGGCGCGCTGGGCGGCGGCGCGCGTGAGGGCGGCCTCGGCCTCCGCCTTGTTGGCGGCGGCGTTGGCGGCGGCGGCAGCGGCCTCGGCCTTGTTCGCCGCGGCGTTGGCCCGCGCGGCGTGGGCGGTGGCCTCGGCGGCGGCGGCCCGTGCGCGGGCGGCAGCGCCCGCGGCCTCCGTCGCGGCGGAGCGGGCACGTACGGCCGCGCCGCTCGCGGTGTCGGCGGCGCTCCGCGCCTGACCGGCCGCGGCGCCCGCCGTGTCGGCGTCGGCGCGGGCCGCGTCGGCGGCGGCGCGGGCGACACCCGCGTCGACGGTGCCGCGGCCCGCGGCGGCGAGTGCCTCGGTGGCCTTGGCGCGGGCCTCCTTGGCCTGGTGGTTCTGTTCCGCCTTGAAGGCGGCGTTGCGGGCGTTGCGGGCGTTGGTCTCCTCGGTCCGCGCCCGGCGGTCGGCCTCGGCCGCGACGCCGTCCTGGTGGGCGGCGTCCGCCCGCGCGGCGGCGGCCGTCGCGGCGGCCGCCTGTGCCTGGGCACGGGCGGCGGAGGCGGTACGGGCCTCGGCCTCGGCGCGCGCGCGTGCCGCCGCGGCGATGTCCCGCTCCCGCTCGGCCCGCGCCCGGGCGGCGGCGGCGAGGTCGCGCTCGCGTTCCGCGATCGCGCGCTGCTCGGCCGCGATCTTGGCCTGGCGCTGCGCCTCGACACGGGCGTCACGGGTCTTGCGGGCGTGCTCCCACGCCTCCCGCTCCGCCTGCTCGGCCGCCAGGCGTGCCGTCTTGGCACGCGCGGCGGCGGTCGCGGCGATCTTCGCCTGGGTCCCGGCGGCCGCGGCCAGCCGGGCCGCGGCCTTGGCGTGCTCCTCGGCGTTGGCGCGCCACGTGGCGGCCTGCTGCGCGTGCAGTTCGGCCTGGTTCTTGGCGTTGAGGCCGGCGGCGTCGGCGGCGGTGGCGTCCACCGCGTGCCGCGCGGTGGCGGCGGCCTTCGCGGCGGCGTCCGCCGCACCGGCGATGCCCGTGGCGACCTCGGACCACTGGGTGCCGTGCTCCAGGCCGGTCTCCACCAGCACGTCGGCCTGCACCTTGGCCTGGGCCGCGGCGACCTGCGCCGCCTTGGCGGCGTCCTCGGCGTACCCGACCTGACGTGACACCTCGGTCTTGACCGGGCTGTAGTCCGACAGGCGCTTGCCGGCCCGGTCGGCCGCCAGCATCCGGTCCGCCTCGCGTGCGGCCGCCGCTGCCGACGACATGGCGTTGGAGGCGTTCTTCAGCGCCTTGACGGCGTCGCCGTGCGCGGCGATCAGTTTGGTGCGGGCCTCGGCGGCGACGGCGGCCTTGCGGGCCAGTTCGCGCAGCTTCTCCGCGGCCTCCTGGGCCGCCTTCTGCGCCTTCTCGTGCGCGGCCCGATCGTCGGCGTCCTGCGTGGCCGCGACCTGGTAGCCCTTCTCCAGGAACTCCGCGATCACCGCGTCGTCCTTGGAGTCCAGCGCGGCCTGTGCGGCGCGCTTCACCGCGGGACCGCCCACCGATGCCAGCATCTCGACGCGCTTGCGGTTCTCCTCCGCCCGCTTCGCGGCGTTCTGCTTGTCCGCCTCGTCACGCTGCTTGGCGATGTCGGCGCCGAAGGCCAGGAAGTCGGCGCGGTCCTGCGCCGTGCCCTTCAGGACGCGCTCGACCTCGGAGTTGAAGAAGGAGCCGCCGGTGCCGCGCAGCGCCTCGATCTTCCGGCGGTTCTCCACGTCGGCGCCGGCGCGCTTGTCCTTGGCGCGCTGCCGTGCCTCGGCCTCCCCGTGCTGCAGGAAGTCGCGGATGGCGTTCGGGTCGGTGCTCGCCAGCGCCGCCTTCGCGGCCTCGCGGACCTCTTCCTCCTCGTCGAACTCGGCGAAGTCCTCGACCAGTTGCCGGTCCCGCTCGGCGCTGATCCGGTCGAGCTCGGACGTGGCGGCGGGTGCAGGCGCGGTGTCGCTCCGCGGCTTCACCGCTTCCGCCAGCCGGTCCAGCGACTGGAGCGTCCGCGTCAGCGACATCTGCTCGGTGCGTACGGAGGTCGCGGCGGCGGCCTCACCGGTGACGGTGCCGAGCACCGCCACGGCGATCGCCGCGGACACCGCCTTCCGTACGCGCGTGGCCACGCCGACGCGCAGCCTTCCGGCCCTGGGCCGGATTCTTCCCCTCACGGGAATCCCCCTAGACGAATGATCGAGAAAATCCCGCCCCGGTCATGGGCGGGTGGTCGTTGGCCGTGCGCGTCCGGCCGGCCCCGGGGCGCCCCGGGGCCGGCCGGAGTTCCGGGTTCAGCCCCGGTCACGGGCCGGCCGGTTCCCCGGCTCCGGCCCGGGCCACGGGCCTGCCGGACTTCCTGGTTCAGCCGCGGGCGCGGCTCTCACCGTCCTGGGCGCGGTCGAACATGGCCTTCCAGAACGCCGCCGCCTCGTCCGCCGAGGCCCGCTCCCCGGACCAGGCGGCCTCGTGAGGGTCGGCGGTGCCGGAGATCGCCTGCCAGAGGCGTTCGGCGGACTCGCGGGACAGCCGGGCGACGGTCCGCCAGTTCTCCGCCTGGGCGGCAGCGGCAGCCTGTTCGGCCTGCCAGGCGCGCCGCGCCGCATCGGCGTGCTCGGACACCGCCTGCCAGGCGCGCTCGGCCTCGGCGCGGGCGCGGGCGGCGTCCGCCGCGCCGGCCACGGCCGCCTCGGCCGCCGTCGCCTCCGCGATCAGGCGGGTCAGCGTGTGGTGGCGGACCGCCTCCGCGTCGGCCACCCGGGTGCGGTAGGCCGTCAGGTCCAAAGTGGCGCCGGTAGCCCAGCCGTAGCCGAAGAACTCCGCCACGTCCGCGTCGGTGGCACCGGGCCGCAGCGCCCACTGGGCCGCGACCCGCACCTGCTCCCCCGGGTCCTGCGCGCCGAGAGCGCGGACGAACTCGCGGTCGGCGGCGGCGACGTCCAGCCGCTGCTGCTCCCCGGCCTCGCGCGCGGCGCGGTCGCGGCGCTGCGCCTCGGCGTACCCGGAGGCGACGAACGCGGCCTGCTCGGCGACGCCGCCCTTGAGCGCCCGCGTCGCGGCGACCCGCACGTGCGGGGAGAACTCCGCCGTGTGGGTGGCGATCACCCGCTCGCAGAACGCCTTGTTGCGGGCGCGGGTGTCCCGGGCGCGCTGTTTCGCGGCGTCGAAGCCGCCGCCGGGAGCCAGCCACTCCAGGAGTGCCTGGTCCCCTCGGGAACTGCGCAGGGCGTTCCACGCCGAGGTCCGCACCTCGGCGGCCGGGTGGGTCTTCGCCATCGACGTCACCCGCTTGCGGGCCTCCGCGACGGCGGCGGCCAGTTCGGGCGACAGCGACAGCGACTGCTGCGGCAGGTCGGCCGGTACGGCGGTGACGGTGGCCGCCGCTTGCTGCGGTGCGGCGGCCGGGGTGGCGCCCGCCCACGCCGGTACGCCGCCCGCGAGGGCGATCGCGCCGGCCAGCGTGCCGACGGTCACCGCCCGCGCGCATCTCCACTGACGACTCAACTCAAGACCCCCTCGGGAATGAAGTACGGTTCACGGCCGCCGGGGCGGGACCGTGCGTACGGTCTCGCCCCGGCGCGACGTTCGACGCGCGTCCGTGCACGCCGTCCGGCCGGCTCACGCGACCGGCCGGACCTGCCACAACTGGGCGTCGGAGCGGTTGCAGGTGTAGAGCTGCGCGTCGATGCCGTTGTCCTGCTTGGCGCTGGGCACGTCGACGCACATTCCCTGGGCGTGCGCGGGCTGGAGCTCGTACAGCTTGCGCACGGGGTCGACCAGCATCATCCGCCAGCGCTGGTGTTCCCCCTGGCCGCAGGTGAACTGCTGGACGGCCGCGCCGTTCTTGACGCTCTGCCCCTGGATCTCGAGGCACTTGCCGCTCTTGACGTTGCGCAGCTCGAAGGTCGCGCTGCGCCCGGCGACGGCGCTCCACTTCTGGGAGTCGGTCGCGTTGCAGGGGTACTGCTGGGCGTTGACGCCGTCCGTGGCCTTGCCGCCCTCGATCTCGAGGCACTTGCCGCTGTGGGCGGCGGTGAAGGTGACGACCTGCTGGGCCATCTTGGAGCGGGCCATTGCCTCCGCGCGCGATGCGGCGACGACGATCGCCGTCTCGCGCGCCGCCTCGGCGGCGGCGCCGGAGGCGGTGGGCGTGCGGGGGTCACCGTCGGCCTGGACGGCGGTGGCCGTGCCGGCGAGGACGGCGACGGCCGCGCCCGCGGACAGGACGGCCCGGATGATCCGAGACATGTGAGGATCCGTTTCTCTCGCGTGTACGGGGGCTCAGGCGGCCGTGACGGGGTGGATGCGCCACTGCTGGGCGGCCGTGCCGTTGCAGGCCCACAGCCGCGCGATCGCGCCGTCAGCCTTGCTGGAGGACTCGACGTCCAGGCAGCGGTCCGTGCCGGCGGCGAGATGGGCGGGGCGCAACTCGTACAGCTCCTTGGCGATGTCGACCATGACCAGGCGCCAGCGCTGGTTGTCGGCCCCCACGCACCACCACTGCTGGACGGCCGTGCCGGTCTTGATGCCGGCGCCCTCCACGTCGAGGCACTTGCCGCTGTGCCCGAAGCGCAGCTCGAAGGTGCCGGCACCGGTGGGCACCATGTCGACGCGCTGGTTGACGGCGTCGTCGGCGCAGGCGGACTGGACGGTGTTGACGCCGTTGCGGAGGCTGGCACCGGGGATGGTGAGGCACTTGTCGCTGTGGACGGCCCTGAGCTGGACGGTCGAGGGCGTCGAGGCCGCGGCGGCGGCTCTGGCGTCACCGGCATTCACGGTGGCCGTGGACACGGTGGTGGCGGCGGGGGTCGGCTGGGGGCGCGCCTCGTCGGCGACGGCCACGGTCACGCCGCCGGCGAGCGCGGCGACACCGGCCACGACGGCCAGGGCGGATCGGACGATCCGGGACATGGGGTGCTTCCGTTCTTCTCAGGTCTGAAGGGGGAGGGCCCGGCGGGCGGATGGCCGGCGCGCGAGCGGGGTGACCACCGCCCGCGCGGTCAGCGCGCGAGCGGGGTGACGATCTTCCAGGAGGCGTCCTGGGCGAAGTCCTTCTCGACGTCGAAGCGGTTCTTGGCGGACTTGTTGGCCACGAAGAGGTCGCCGTAGTACTCGCGCAGGAAGCGGCCGGGCTGGCCGGCCGACTCGAAGGACGTGCCGGAGCCGCTCAACCCCTTCTTGGCGCACCAGGTGGCGTCCTTGCGGAACTGCGTGCTGTTGTCGCTCGCGGCCATCCTGACCCGGAGGTCCTTGTGCGTGAGGTAGTGGCCGAGCTTGCGGGAGGACTCGAAGGAGTAGCAGCCCGGGGAGCCGTTCAGGGCGGGGACGACGACCCAGGTGCCGTCCTCCCGGTCGGTCTGCTTGGAGCCCGAGGACAGCGGGGCGATGAACGCCTCCCCGGCGTCCGGCGTGGACTGCCGGACGTAGAAGCCCGCCGGCTTGCCGCTCGCAGGCTGGAACGACTGGCGCTTCGCCCGGTACTGGCTCTCCGCGGTGAGGAAGTTCGCGATGTCCTCGTCGGTGCCCGCCAGTGCCTTCTTCGCGGTGGCGACCAGGTGAGGGTTGACGCCGGTCTTCTCGGCGGCGGCCTGGATCTGGATGGCGAGGCGGCGGTTGGCGTCGGCGATCTGCTTGCGGCGCGCCTCGTCGTCCTTCTTGTACGCCTCTTCGGCGCCGGTGTGGATGAACTGCTTCCACACGGTCGGATCGGGGCTGAGCACCGCGCGCTGCGCCGTCGCGTACAGCTCGCTGCTCTTGGCGTCGGCGGGTGCGACGCGCAGCAGTTCGCGGATGAAGTTGTCGTCGCTGAGGACCAGCATGGCCTCGGACGGCGTGATGCGGAACAGTGCCGCCGCGTTGGTGCGGGCGGCGATCTCCTTGCGGCGCTCGGCCTCCGCGCGGTCCTTCTCCTCCAGCTCCTTGAGCTCGTTGGCCACGTCCCGCTGGTGGGCCTCGCGGGCGCCGTTGGTGATGAACTCCTGCCAGGCGGCGGCGTCTCCGGCCAGGGCCGTCGCGGCGGCGGCACGGACCTCGGGACCGGCGGCCTCGTGGCGCATCACGGCGCGGATGAAGTTGTCGTCACTCAGGTCGAGCAGATCGGGGCTGTTCGGGATGCCGATGGCGATCAGCGCCTGGGACTTGGCGAGCCGGGCGGCGCGGGCGGCGTCGGCCTTGTCCTTCTCGCGCTGCTTGTCGACCGCGTACGCCTCGTGGATGCCGGTGACGATGAACCGGACGTGGTCCTCGGCCGTCTCGCTCATCATGGCGGCCTCGGCGGCCTGGCGCACCGCGTCGAGGGGCTCCCCGCCGTCGCGGGCCTTCTGCCAGAGGGCGTGGATGAAGTCGTGGTCGCTGAGCAGCAGTACGTCCGGGCTCGGCTCGAGGCGCACCACGGCGGCCGCGTCGACGCGCTGTGTGTCGGTGGTGCCGATGCCGGCCGCCGCGGCCGGCGGGGCTGCGACGGCGGCATGCGGCGCGGCGACGGCAGTGACGGAGGCGAGCGCGGTGACGGTGACGAGTCCGCGGGTGACGGCTCTCCGCACACGGACGGAGTTCGTGTTGCTGTTCTTCATTCTGGTTCTGGTCCCCCTGCTAGGTCCCGCACGCGGTTCCCGAACGCGTGCCAGGTGGTCGGGGCGCAGTCTTGGAGATCACCCGGGGGGAGTCAAAGTGGAATTGACAGCTCCTGTCCGATCACCCGCCGGTATGGCTGCTTAATGTGCCACTTGACGCCAATTTTTGACTGAAAGGCGACTTGTGTAGACCGGCTCAGAACTCGCGGGTAACACGGAATGTGCTGTTCCATTTGGTGTGCCACCAGGGAGTACGACCACGCGCGGCACGCACCGAACGGTTCTGTCCCAAGCGGCATACGGCTCGACCCGCTCCGCCGCCCGGCCGGATTGCGTCGGTCCGCATGAGTGCGGGACATGTGAGGAAAAAATGTGGGCCGGTACACATCAACAAACGCACCCTTGCTGATGCCTTATCATTCGCCGCCCACGCCCCCCTCTGGCCAGATGCGCGGCGTCGCGGCGGGTCGGCCTCGCAGGCGTGGCGGGCGGACGCACAGGCGGCGTCCGCCCGCCGCGGGTGTCACTGACTTGCGGGCACCGTGTCCTCGAAGGTGGTGCCCGCCGCCCGGTAGGCGGCGATCTTCGTGGCGACCTGGGCCGGAGTCAGCACCTGGTCCTTGACGTGCAGCACGTAGTCGACTTTCTGGTCGTAGGCGCGCGGAGTGGTGCTGGTCTGGCCCGCCAGGTCGATGAGCCATTGGTTGAAGTTGATGGACATCGGCCGTTCGGGCAGGTAGCGGGCGTCATGACGGCCGAACTCCTGGCCGTCGACGTAGTAGGTGATGCTGCCGTCGTCGATGGTGACGACGAGGTCGTGCCAGCCGGCATAGCTGGTGCGTGACGCCGTGTGCTGGTTGACGGCCTCCCAGGGGTCGGGCCGGTAGGTCTCCCACGAGGTGGCGTAGAGGATGTTGGAGGGCTCGCCCCAGCCGCCGTTGGGCAGGTACTCGAAGTCGTACTCGGCGTAATCGTCCGCCATCGGGGCCTTGAGGTCGTTGATGGTGAAGAACGTCTGCACGACGCGGTCGCCGTCGGGACCCGACTTCGGCGCATCGGAGAACCGCACCCGGGCCGCGTAGGTCCCGTTCTTGAACTTCATCGCCTTGGTGAGGACTTCGGTGTGCTTCGTGGACTCGGGCGTGCCGGCTGTCGAGGTCTCCAGGTTCATGATCGAGTTGGTCCCCTCCTTGGCGAAGGTGACGTTCTGCGCCGCCCAGGTCGCGCCCGGCACCCCCGGCCCGCCCGCGTTGGACCGCACGCTCCAGCCGTGGGCGCCGATCGCCGGGTCGGTGTGCGAGGTGTAGTTGAAGTCGTCGAAGAGCGTGGCGCCCCCGGTCGGCGGATCGGTCGGGTCCGGACCGGGCCCCGGGTCGCTACCCGCGGGCGCCGTCCCCCACACCGTCGTACCGCCGACACTGGCGGTGACCTTGGACCAGTTGCCGTACGACGTTTGGGTCGGCCCGAAGGAGTAGTCGTCGTTCTGGTTCAGCGGCTGCCAGTTGGAGCGGTGGAAGCGCAGCTGCATGTCGCCGGTGTCCGCGCCGGGCGCGAGGGTGCCGGCACCGGCGGTGAAACCGATCTCCAGGTAGCGGTCGGCGGTGGCGGTCGGCCGGGCCAGGGTGCCGAAGGTGCCCGTGATGTTCCCGCAGCCCTTGACCGCCCAGGAGCAGGCGAAGGTGTACGAGGCGCCGGCGTCGGCCTTGAAGTAGTACCGGATCTTGACCTGACTGAGGGAGACCGGCGAGGTGCCGGTGTTGACCGCCTTGAACCAGGGCTCGGCCTGGTCGCTGCCGGTGGCGCTCTGCCGGTACTGGACTGTCAGTGACTCGCCGGCGGCGGCAGCGGGCGCCGCCGACAGGGTGGCGCAGCCGACGCCGGCCACGAGGGCGGCGGCCAGGGCCGCGTGTATCCGTGTGGTGCGTGCTTTTCTGCTCGTGCTGAAGCTGGTCACCTGGTGGTCCTTTCAGGACGAAGGATCGCGGAGGGGCGACTCGGTACTCCGAGAGCGTCGAGCCGGGTTCGGTGGTGGTGCAGCCGTGCCTGGAATCCGGGCCAGTCGCGGCCGCCGGACCAGGCGGTGTCGGCCAGCGCGCACAGCCGGGGGAAGACGAGGTACTCGGCGTGCGCCTCGGTGGGGACGTACTCGGTCCACAGCTGCGCCTGGGTGCCGAGCACCCGTGCGGCGGCCGCGGCCCCCCAGTGGGCGGGTGCGGGTTCGGTGGCGTACACGGTCGGCAGGTCGACCGTGTCGCCGGGCTGGCCGGGCGGTTCGTCGGGGTGGGCGGACTGCGGGTAGTCGAGGTACGTGGAGCGGTGCGGCGCCATGATCACGGGTTGGCCGCGGGAGGCCGCAGCCAGCCCGTGTTCCTCGTCGCGCCAGGCCACGACGGCGAAGGACTCCGGCAGGTCCCGGCCGGTGTCGGTCCACCCCAGCGGCCGCCTGCCGCGCGCGGTCACGACGTTCCCGATGTGCTCCATGAACCACCCGTGGAGTGCGTCGGGGCCGTCCAGCCCTTCCTCGGCCACGCGCCGCAGGGCGGTGGGTGAGCGGTGCCATTCGGTGGTCGGGCACTCGTCGCCACCGACGTGGATGTAGGGCGAGGGGAAGAGGTCCATGACCTCGTCCAGTACGGTGCGGCAGAAAACGAGGACGTCGTCGGTGACGCCGAAGATGGTGTCGGACACCCCCCAGCCCTGCCACACGTCCAGTCGCCGCTCGGGGAAGTTGCCGAGGTGGGGGTAGGCGGCCAGGGCGGCACGCGCGTGGCCCGGCATCTCGATCTCCGGTACGACGGTGACGCCCCGGTCGGCGGCGTACGCCACCAGATCGCGCAACTCCTCGCGGCTGTACGCGCCGCCGTGCGGCACCCCTGCGACCTCCGTGAGCCTGGGGTACGCCGCGACGGGCATCCGCCAGCCCTGGTCGTCCGTCATGTGAAGGTGCAGCACGTTGAGCTTGTGCAGGGCGAGCAGGTCGGTGAAGCGCCGCAGGAAGGAGACGGGCCGGAAGCGGCGGGCCACGTCGAGCATCGCACCGCGCCAGGCGTACCGGGGCACATCCGTGATCTCGACGCCGGGGACGGACCACCGCACCCCGCGTACCGGTTCCGACCGGAGGGCGGCGACGGGCAGGAGTTGCCGGATGGTCTGGACACCGTGGCGCAGCCCGGCGGCGTCCGCGGCGCGGAGCAGCACCGTTTCGCCGGTGACGCTCAGGCCGTAGCCTTCCGCGCCGAGGCCGGTGAGGCCGGGGTCGAGGACGAGGACGATCCGGCCGTCCGGGGCGAGGGGCAGTGGCAGACCGGTCGCGGGGGCCAGCAGGGTGCGCAGGAGGGCAGCCGCGGGCGCGGCGCCTGGGGTGACGCGGATCGTCGTCGTGTCGTCGAGCGTGAAAGCCCCGGCGGTCCGGCTGAGTTTCGAGGGGTTGGGGACGAGCCCGGGGTCTGTGGCCGGTGGGAGCACGGTGCCTCCTATGCCTTGACCGCGCCACCGGTCAAGCCGGTGGCGACCCGGCGCTGGAGCACCAGGAAGAGGATGAGGACGGGCAGCGCGAAGAGCGTGGAGGCCGCCATGGTGGCCCCCCAGTCGGTGCCGAAGACGTTCGAGAACGAGGAGAGCCAGACCGGGAGGGTGCGGTCGTCCTGGTTCTTGATGATCAGCATGTTGGCGAAGGCGAATTCGTTCCAGGCGGTGATGAACCCGAAGAGCGAGGTGGCGAGCAGGCCGGGCGCGAGGAGGGGGAACGTGACCCTGCGGAACGCCGCCGCACGGGTGCAGCCGTCCACCTGGGCGGCTTCCTCCAGTTCCTTGGGTATCGCGGTGAGGAAGCTTCGCAGGGTGACGATGGTGAACGGCAGGGTGATCATGAAGTAGACGAAGGTGAGGGTGGCGAGCCGGTCGAGCATGCCGGTGTCGCGTGCGATGACGTACATCGGAATGAGAAGCGCCTCCCAGGGCGCGACCTGTGCGATGAACACCATCAGGACGAAGCCGCGGCGGCCTTTCCAGCGCAGCCGCGCCACCGCGAAGGCCGCGCCGAGGGCGACCGCGAGGGCCAGCAGCACACAACCGGCGGTGACGATGAGGCTGTTGCGCCAGAACGACCAGAACCCGTCGGCGTTCACCGCTGCGGAGAAGTGCTCCAACGTCACCGAGGTGGGCAGGAAGACGGGCGTCTCGGCCTGGATGTCGGGGGTGGGCTTGAAGGCGGTGAGGACCATCCAGTACACGGGAAAGACGCAGAGGACGAAGACGACCAGCGCGCCCGCGTTCAGGGGTAACCGCCGCAGTGTGCCGGACGTGGATGCGGGGACGGGGCTCACAGCTCGGCCTCCTGCCGGAACATCTGACGGAAGTGGAGGATCAGGACGGCGATCAGGATGAGTACGGTGAGGGTGGCCGCGGCGGCTCCGAGGTCGTAACGGTGAAGCGACCTGGCCACCTGGTAGGCGTAGACCGGCAGGGTGGTGGTCGCTCCACCGGGCCCGCCCCCGGTGACGGCCCAGATCTGGGCGAAGCACCGGAAGACCCAGATGACTTCGAGGCTCAGGAGGAGTCCGAAGACCGGTCTGAGGAGCGGCAGGGTGATCGAGCGGAAGACGCGCCAGCCACCGGCGCCGTCGATGCGGGCCGACTCGAAGAGCTCGGCGGGAACCGTGGTCAGTGCGGAGTGCAGGGTGATGGCGACGAACGGCACAGACTGCCACACGACGAGCAATACCAGGACGGTGAAGGCCGCCGGGCCGTGCGCCAGCCAGGAGTAGTCCTGGAAGGAGTCGAACCCCAGGCGGACCAGCAGCCAGTTGACCACTCCCAGGCGGGAGGAGAAGAGCCACTGGAAGACGGTGGTCGTGGCGATGACGGGGCTGGCCCAGGCGAGCACCAGTCCGCTGAGGAGCAGGGTCCGCATGCGCTTGCCCAACCGCTGGAGCATCAGCGCGACGCCCGTGCCGATGACCATGATGAGGACGACGTTGATCCCGGTCCACCACATGGTGCGCCGGGCGACCTGCCAGAACTCGCCGTCGCGCAGGATCTCCTGGTAGTTCTCCACGCCGGCGAAGTCCGCGCCGCCCCGTATCAGTTCGGCCATCCCGTAGTGCTGGAGGGAGATCAGCAGATTGCGGACGAGGGGGTAGGCGAGCAGGAGGGTGATGCCGACGACCGTGGGTGCGATGAGCAGGTAGGGCCACAGGGTGTCGGGAACGGCGCGGCGGCGTCCGGCCGACGAGGGAGCCGGTGCCGCCTCCGATGCCGGGGCGGGCGCGGAAGCAGGAGCTGTCGCTTCCGCGATCGGGCCGGCTGCCGCGCCTGGGCGGGGGGCGGGGCGCGTCATGCTCTCTTCCCCGACCGGGTCCCGCTCATGAGTTGAGCGTCCTGCTGATGGCGTCGGAGGCGTCCTTCGCGGCCTTCCTCGGGTCGCTTCCGGTCAACACGGCGGTCATGTACTCCTTGATCGGGTTCGTGGCCTCGACGGCGGCCCACTGCGGTGAGTTGGGAGTCGCGCGCCCTCGCGCGGCCGCCGCGGCCATGGCGGCGGTGCCCTCGTCGTCCTCCAAGGCGTCGGCCAGTGACGTCCGGTTGGGTACGTAGCTCATGGTCTTGGCCAGATCCCTCTGCCACTTCTCCCCGGTGAGCGACTTGACCAGTTGGTAGGCCGCGTCGGGGTGGGCAGAGGCGGCGGGAATGATCAGATCCGAACCGCCGGTGAAGGTGGCTCCCGGTCTTCCCGCCGTGCGGCCGGGGATCGGGAAGAAGCCGAGCTTGCCCGCGAGGGCCGGGTTGGCCTGCTCGACGATCCTGGCGCCGCCGGGAACGGCGATGATCTGGGCCACGTCCCCCTTGGCGAATACGTCGGCCTGCGGCGGCTTGGCCTCGTCGGAATCCTTGGGGCCCTTGCCCAGCGCCTGGAGCCGCTTGTAGAAATCCATGCCCCGGAGAGCCTCCGGGCTGTCGAGCGAACCCTTCCACCGGTCACCGTTCTCCTCGGCGAGCTCTCCCCCCTCCTCCCAGACGAAGCCGGTGAGGGTGTACCAGTTCTGACCGGGAAGATAGATGCCCTGCGTCGTACCGCGGTTGAGCTTTTCGGTGATCCGCAGCCACTCGTCGCGGGTCCTGGGCGGGGAGGTGATCCCGGCCTTCTTGAAGAGGTCCTTGTTGTAGATCACGACGCGGTTGGCCGCGTACCAGGGGATGCCGTACTGCTTGCCGTCGATCCTCCCCGGTTCGGCGAGGCCGGGGAGCCAGTCATCGCCCCGCAACTCCCCGACCTTGTCGCTCAGGTCGAGGACGCCGCCGCTCTGCGCGTACTGAGCGACCTGGGTATTCCCCACCTCGATCACGTCCGGGGAGTCCTTGCTCGCGAGCGCGGCGGTGATCTTCTCGCCGATTCCGTCCCACTCCTGTATCTGGATGTCCAGGACGGTGTCCTTGTGCTGCCGCTCGAAGTCCTTCTCAAATCGCTGGAGATACGCGTCGGAGACGCTCTCCTTCATGATCCATACGGTCAGCGTGTCGGGGCCGGCCGCCTGGCCGGAGCCGGACGAGGGGGCACTGCAGGCGGCGAGGGCACAAGTGGCCGCGAGTGCCGCGGCAGGGGAGATGAAGCGGATCTTCACTGGATTCACCTCGAGGGATAGTTGACCAGTTGGTCAACTGGACAACGATGTGGCTCGAAGGTGGCATGGACCAATGGGAGCGTCAACCCCCGGGGAACAAGGCTTTCTCGGTGGGTGAGAAGTCGGTGAACACCTAGACTGCCGTTTACCACCAGACCAGTTGTGAGTAGCGAGGCAGAGAGGTCGGAGTCATGGAGAGCAACTCCTCACGTGCCGTACTCAAGCGGGAGCGGGTCCGGGAGTTTCTCCTCGGCCTGATCGAGGTACGCCGACCCGGTGACGCCATCCCCTCGGAACGCGCGCTCAGCGCCCAACTGGGCGTCTCCCGGCCCACCCTGCGCGCCGCCGTCGACGAACTGGTCGCCACCGGCCAGCTCGTACGCGAACACGGCCGCGGCATGTTCGTCGCCCCCGCCAAGATCACCCAGGAACTCGTCTCCGACGACGCCGCCTTCGCCGTGCCCAGGGCCGCGGGCGCCTGGTCCAGCAGGCTGCTGAGGCTCGACACCATCCGTGCGGGCGCCCGCATCGGCCGCAAGCTGCGCATCTCCCCGGCCGCCGAGGTGGTCTACATCGCCCGGCTACGGCTGGTCGACGGAACACCGATCGCCATAGAGCACCTGCACATCCCCGCCGACCTGGCCCCCTCCCTCACTCCGCAGGAGCTGGAGGCAGGAGACCTCTACGACCACCTGCGCGAGCACCACCAGGTCCACGTCGACCAGGCGGTGCAGTCCATCGAGCCGACCGTCGTCAACGAGGCCGAAGCCGGCGTGCTCGACGTTCCGGTTCTCTCACCCGCCCTGCTGATCGAGCGCCTGACCACCGACACCGCCGGCCACCCGGTCGAGTACGTCCACTCGGTCTACCGCGGCGACCGCTACCGCATCGTCTCCCGGCTCGCCCTGGGCGTCACCGCCCCGCGCCCACGCCCCGAGAGTCACCACCCGGGCATTCCACCGGGCGACTTCGCGCACGGGGACATCATCACTTCGTCGACGACGGGGGACGCGCGCTGACCGGGCCGGCCACCGGATCTCCATGCGCAGTGGCCGGGATCGCTGATCCCGGCCATGTGGTGAATCTCGGTCACCTGTTGTGGTCGACGTCTACAGCCAGTCCCGCCGCTTGAAGATGAAGTACAGGCTCGAACACACCACTGCCATCAGCAGGATCGCGAACGGATACCCGTACACCCAGTGCAGCTCCGGCATGTGGTCGAAGTTCATGCCGTAGATGGTCCCGACCAGCGTCGGGGCGAACAGGATGGCGGTGGGAAAGCTGCCGGAGAAGCGCTCTGACCTGCGCTGACGTCTCTTTCGGCTGCTTTCACCGTCGTGCCGCTTTACGCGACCGATTCTCCCCAGCCGCTCCCCGGTGGGGCTTCATTCTCCCCAGATTCTCCCCAGGGGTAGTCGTCCCGCGCGAGAGCCGTCTTCGCAGGCCAGGGGTCGGAGTGCTGAGGCGGGGCGGCTACGCAGCGTGTGGGAGACGTGGCGCACGACTGCCCATGCGGTACCCACATCCGTCGCCGAGTTTTCGGGCGCTTCGGCCGTACCTCCGGAGCCACATCTGGGTCCGTTATATGTCTTAAGACGGGTGTATCAGGTCCACGTCCGTGACTGCGGGACACCGGCGTCAGCGGAGAGCACACGCATCAGTGCGAAGAGCACTACCAGCTCGTCGGAACATCCTGGCGTCGGTGGGGAGGACTTGAACCACGCGGCGGGCATCGGCGGAAGGTCCGGAACACCCCCGCGTCGGCGGGGAGGACCCGACCACGCAAGATCATGTTATTTAGGGTGCAGGACCACCCCCGCGTCGGCGGGGAGCACATGTACGGCGGCCGGATCCTGGCCGGGCACAACAGAGCACCCCCGCGTCGGCGGGGAGCACGGCCCGGGTACCGGGCTCGGGGTGCCGCCGGGCGGAACACCCCTGCGTCGGCGGGGAGGACTGCCGCAAGTCCGCGACGATCGCGCGAGCGGCGGAACACCCCCGCGTCGGCGGGGAGGACCGGGACAAGGTCGTCATCGAGCTGAGGTCCTACGGAACAACCCCGCGTCAGCGGGGAGGACCTGTCCCAGACCGCATTCCACGCCTCATTCACCGGAACACCCCCGCGTCGGCGGGGAGGACGAGATCAGCGGCCCGTACGACACCGTGCTCGTCGGAACACCCCAGCGTCGGCGGGGAGGACGGACCTTCGGCAGGTGGGTCACTCGGTGTCTCCGGAACACCCCCGCGTCGGCGGGGAGGACGCACGCTGTACGGCCGGTCCACGTCTCGACGACGGAACATCCCCGCGTCGGCGGGGAGGACGGCCGGGCGGAACCCGCGCCCAGATGGCCAGCCGGAACACCCCCGCGTCGGCGGGGAGGACAACGTACGACTAGGGGAACTTGTAGTACGTGGCGGAACACCCCCGCGTCGGCAGGGAGGACCTGTCCCAGCTCGGCGACCTGCTCGGCAACATCGGAACACCCCCGCGTCGGCGGGGAGGACCGCCGGCAGCTTGCCGACCTCAGTGAAGGACACGGAACACCCCCGCGTCGGCGGGGAGGACAGCGTGACCATGCACCGCGTCTGACCCCACCACGGAACACCCCCGCGTCGGCGGGGAGGACATTCGACTGTTCGGGACTCGTCCAATACGTGATGTAACACCCCCGCGTCGGCGGGGAGGACTACTTGCGGACCGAGTCGGCGCCGTTGACCAGCGGAACACCCCCGCGTCGGCGGGGAGGACGGCCGCGGCTACCACCTCACCACGCTGATCGAAGGAACACCCCCGCGTCGGCGGGGAGGACCCGTTCCTGACGATCCGCCGGAGCGGCGCGGTCGGAACACCCCCGCGTCGGCGGGGAGGACCTGCTGATCCTGGCAGGCGTCGGCGGGACCGCCGGAACACCCCCGCGTCGGCGGGGAGGACGAGCGCATGGAGATGACCACCGACGGCAAGGGCGGAACACCCCCGCGTCGGCGGGGAGGACGTGCGCTTGCCGCGCCGGTAGCGGTCGACGGCCGGAACACCCCCGCATCGGCGGGGAGGACACGGTGTTGTGGAGCGAGTTCACTGCCGGCACGGGAACACCCCCGCATCGGCGGGGAGGACTCCGCCCCTCCAGGTGGTGACCCCACCCTGGTCGGAACACCCCCGCATCGGCGGGGAGGACGGCCGCACTTGGTGCCCGTACTGCAACGGACGCGGAACACCCCCGCATCGGCGGGGAGGACGGCCGCACTTGGTGCCCGTACTGCAACGGACGCGGAACACCCCCGCATCGGCGGGGAGGACTTGAACGTGGCCGCCTTCCACCCGCCACCGGTCGGAACACCCCCGCATCGGCGGGGAGGACCGCCATACCCCTTCGGCGTGCCGGTCCGCGTGCGGAACACCCCCGCATCGGCGGGGAGGACAGCTCGGCGGTGCGCACCCGTCGCGCAACCGGCGGAACACCCCCGCGTCGGCGGGGAGGACCGCCATACCCCTTCGGCGTGCCGGTCCGCGTGCGGAACACCCCCGCATCGGCGGGGAGGACAGCTCGGCGGTGCGCACCCG
>NZ_JBIWJG010000019.1:96177-118970 GCF_044765045.1 Streptomyces sp. NPDC093546
GTCGCGCAACCGGCGGAACACCCCCGCGTCGGCGGGGAGGACGCGTGACCTGGTTGTAGCGGCCCGCCCAAAATCGGAACACCCCCGCGTCGGCGGGGAGGACGCGGTTCGGCCCGGGACGCGTGGCGGTTGTGCCGGAACACCCCCGCGTCGGCGGGGAGGACTCGGACAGGGTGCGGTTGGCGGCGTCGCGGGACGGAACACCCCCGCGTCGGCGGGGAGGACACTTCCTGACCTGGCCCTTAGCGGTCCCTTTGCAATGCCTTTGCCGAAGGAACTCGTTCTTGAGCTGTCTGTGTTTTGCTCACTGTAGGACTGTATCGGCCTTATCCCCCTGGGTGTCGGCGGTATGTGGTTCAGTGCTCGTTCCGGAGGTGCAGCAGCTGCAGGGATGGGAGCTCTGATGTGCGGTCGGTATGGGGATGTCGATGAATCGGCGTGGGGGAAGGCGAGGGGACTGGACCCGGCACGCGGGCCGTATCCGTTGGTACGGCATCTGCTGGATGCAGCCGCCGTTGCGGTGTTTTTGTGGGATCAGTACCTCTCGGACAGCCAGCGCGTCTCGATCGCGGAGGGCTTAGGTGTGGCCGGTGATCACGGCCGGGCTCGGGCGTTGACCGCCTTGTGTGCGGGCCTGCACGACGTGGGGAAGCTCTCGGGTTTCCAGCTCTGTGACGTCCGTGCCCGCGAGTTGCTGAGCAGGGCGCTGCGTGAGGACCAGGGGCGTATTGGGGTGGAGCGGCTTCCGCATGAGGTGGCGGGGATGCAAGCCGCTGCGGCTGTGCTGGCGGTGCTGGGATTCCGGGATCCCGGTGACTCTGTGAACGGGGCGATGTATCGGGTGGCGGAGATCATCGGGGGGCATCATGGACGGTTCCATGAGTTTGTAGAGCTTCACCCGCAGAACCGGGACCTTCTGGGTGGCCCGGCTTGGGAGCGGCAGCGGGAGGCGCACGCCGGCGCCGTGTTCGATGCTCTGGGGGCGCCGGTGCCGCCCGAGGAGGTGGAGGCGTCGGCAGCGGTATTGGTGACCGGCTTGGTGATCCTGGCGGACTGGTTGGTCAGCCAGGAGACGTACCTACGTCGTCGCCAGGAGACGCTGAGCGCCTCATTGTCCGAGCACTCTGAGCAGTCGTGCGCGGATGCGGAGGGTCTGGTGCGTGCGGCGGGACTGCTGCCGGTGGCGCTGGAGCGGAAGGAATTCGCCGAGGCGTACGGCATCGCGGGGGAGCCCAACGCGCTGCAGCGGTCGGTGAGGGAGGAGCTGCCTCTCGTGATCGGCTCTCGCCGCCGACTGGCTGAGGGCGGACGTCGTGGTGGGATTCTGCTGGTGACCGCGGCACCGGGGGATGGGAAGAGCGAGACCGCTCTGGAGGCTGAGCGGGTACTGGCCGAGCGGTTCGGTACGCGCGGGTTCGTGTTCTTGCTGCCGACCATGGCGACCAGTGACCAGATGTACGGGCGTGTGGCGGGGGTCGTTGCTCGGCAGGCTGCGGGAGAGGCAGGGCTCACCCTTACGCACAGCATGGCGTGGTTGAACAGTGCCTATGCGGAAGATCTCGCGGACGGCGTGCGCGTTTTGACGTGTGAGGCTGACGAGGAGGCTGCGGGTGAACAGGCGCGGCGTGAGGTGGACATGCGGCCGCGGCGTTGGCTGCGTGGCGCGAAGAGGCCGCTGCTCGCCCAGTTCTCGGTGGGCACGGTGGACCAGGCGCTGATGGCGGTACTGCCCGTGCGGCACAACGCGCTGCGGCTGCTGGCGCTGTCCGGCAAGACGTTCATCCTGGACGAGGCACACGCCTACGACCCGTACATGCAGGTGTTGCTGGGCAGGCTGCTGAATTGGATGGGCCGGTACGGGGTGCCGGTGGTGCTGTTGTCGGCCACGCTGCCGGCGTCGGTGAGTGACCGGTTGATCAAGGAGTACCTCAAGGGGACGGGCTGGAAGCAGAGTGAGCTCCGCGGCCGTAGCTTCAAGGCGCCCTACCCAGGGTGGCTGTATGCGGACGCGGCGGACGCGTCCTGCGCCCAGATGTCCGAGGTGATGCAGAAGGAGCAGGCCGCTGCCCGGCGGATGGAACTGGCGGTGGAGGTGGAGCCGGTCGTCCACGGGACGGCAGGCGGGGAGCGGAACCGGC
Source organism: Streptomyces sp. NPDC093546 (assembly GCF_044765045.1). Lineage (NCBI taxonomy): Bacteria > Bacillati > Actinomycetota > Actinomycetes > Kitasatosporales > Streptomycetaceae > Streptomyces > Streptomyces sp. NPDC093546. The sequence goes on from NZ_JBIWJG010000019.1 coordinate 98,316, forward strand.
TGTCGGTGATCCGGCGGCTGCTTGCGCCGGTGATCGAAGGTGAAGGTGGTTGCGCGCTGGTCGTGTGCAACACCGTGGACGAGGCGCAGCAGACCTATCTCGCTCTGCGTGACCTCCTGCCGCCGCAGGGGAACACCGGGGAGGATGGAGTGGTGCTCTTGCACGCTCGGTTCCCGGCGGAGGAACGTGAGTGGCGGACGCGAACGATCACCGCCGGGCTCGGGCGGTCCGGGCCGCGGCCGATGCGTCGGATTGTGGTGGCTACGCAGGTTGTCGAGCAGTCGCTCGACCTGGACGCGGACCTGGTCATCAGCGACCTCGCTCCTCTCGCGCTGTTGCTGCAGCGAGCCGGTCGCTGCTGGCGGCACGAGTCCTGGTGGGCCGAGCACGGCCGCCCACAGGGCGGTGCCCGGCCGGCCTGGGCGACATACCCCAAGCTGGTTGTCCTGGACCCGCTGGCAGCTGGAGGCGGCGTGCCCGGTCAATGGGGCGAGGTCTACGCCGAGTTCCTCCTCCGGGTGACGTCCGAAGCGCTTGCGCGACGCGACCGGAACCCCATCGTGATCCCGGACGACGTGCAGGGCCTGGTCGAGGACGTGCACGGTGACCGGGCCGACCAGTTCGCCTGGGACGATCCGGCGAAGTCCGCGGCCTACACCGCCTACCGCGGCAAGGAGATGGCGGAACGGAGCGTCGGGGATGTCCTCGTCATCCCCAGGGCGCGCAGTGTGGTCGGGCTGCATGACCTGCACCATCTGCACGGTGCCGAGGACGAGTGGGAGGCGGCGACCAGGCTGGGCGTCGACGCCGTCCGGCTGCTGTGCGTGTACGTACACGAAGACGGCAGGACCACGTTGGACGTGGAAGGCACCCGCCCGTTGCCGACCGACGCTGAACTGCTCACTCCTGCGGATGCCCGGGCCGTGATGGCGCGCACCATCCCGGTCAACGCCGAGTGGTTCAAGGGCGAGGTGGAGAACCACCGTGCTCCTGACGCCTGGGCGGAGCATCCGCTCCTCGGGGATCTTGTGGTGCTGAGGCAGCAATGCACCGATGGCCTGGTGCGGCCGGTGCAGGTGGCCGGCCGGAGGATGTATCTGGATGCGGAGCTGGGGTTGGTGCGCCAGTGAGGTACCCGGCCCGACTCGCATCCTGGGGGCAAAGCCGCACGGGGGTGAGCGCGGTGGCACAGCAACCAACCATAGTCGCACCCGAGTTCGGTGACTTTCGATTACGAGAACCGCGTTGTCAGTGCTGCCTGCTTCACTGTGCCAGGGCTTCACTCCTCACCGTGACGTGAAGCTCGGCGGCTCGCCGTACGCGTATGGCGAGGCGACAGGACGAGAGGAGGCGGAGCATGCCACAGGGCGTGTTCGATCTGCGCGAAGAGCCCTGGATTCCGGTCCGGTGGTCCGACGGAACCTCTGCCCGGTGCGGACTGAGGGAGTTGTTTCACCGTGCGCACGAGTGTGACGATCTTGAGCTACCCGTACCGCCGGCGGCCTCTGGTCTGCTGCGGGTCCTCGCCGTGATGACAGCGCGCATCGCTCAGGACGGCGACGGCGTGCGGCTGGACGATGAGGATGCGGCGGAGGACATCGCGACCTGGCTGGACGTACGTGCTTCGGTTCTGGCGGCGGGCCGGTTTGATCCGAAGGCGGTGGACACCTATCTCGACGAGACGGTGCCTGCGGGCCGCTTCGATCTGTTCGACCCGGTCCGGCCCTTCCTGCAGGACCCGCGCCTGGTTGCGGAGTGTGTGGACGCCAAGGGCAATCCCAACCCCTCCGGTGTGAACAAGCTGGTCTTCGGACGGCCCACCGGCACCAACGGCGCCGTGCTGTTCGGTCACTTCACGGACGGCGAGCCCGTGGCGCTCCCCGCTGCGGAGGCCGCATGGCACCTGATTGCCCAGCTGTACTACGGGCCGGCAGGGCAGTGCACACCGCGTCGGATCACCACGGAGAGGACCGGCAGCGGCGATGCGGGGCCCCTGCGCAAGAGCGTCTCGTACCACGCCTGGGGGCCGAACCTCTTCACCAGCCTCGTGCTCGCTGTTCCCGTACCGGACAGCGGCACGGATACGGACTTGGTTGACGAATGCCCATGGGAGGCAGCGGAGTTACCCGACCCGCTTGCCCCGCCCGCGCCGTTGATCTGGCCGGGCAGGCTGCTCACCGGGCGGTTCAGGCACGCGGTGCTGCTGGTGCCGTCGGAGGATGGGAGCCACGTCACCGACGCCTACATCACGTGGTCCACCCACCAGCCCAGGCCCACGGCGCGCGATCCGTACGTCATTCTCGACCGCGGCAAGGAGGGGCAGCTTTACGCACGCGAGGCGAACGGGGCGCGGGCCCTGTGGCGGGACGTCGACGCCCTGCTGCTGAAGGACACCAGCCACCAGAGCCTGCGTCCGCACAGTCTGAACAGCCTTCCGCCCCGGTTGCGCAGCCGCCTGTCCGTACGGGCCTACGGGTTCGACCAGGACGGCCAGCAGAAGGACACGACGTGGTTCGAGGCCACGACACCGCCCATCCTGCAGTGGCAGGAGGAGGCCGATGCGCGGATGGCCCGCCATCTGGCCCGCTGCCACCGGGCCGCTGAGGATGTCGGCTCCCGCTTGGAGCACGCCGCCCGCCTCGCCTGGAAACTCGCCTGCGACACCAGCGCCGCTTCCACGCCGAAGGTCAAGCTGGACAGGCGCAAACCCGGCCCGTGGGCCCAGGCGGCTCTCCACCGCTACTGGCCCGCTGCCGAACGAGAATTCTGGCGGCTTGCCGACCCAGCCCGGTGCGACTCCCCGCCGTTGCCACCGATGGTGGCCGCTGCGCTGAAGGCCCTCGACGACGCCATCGGGCCAGCCAACCGGGCCGACATCCGGGTGGCCCGTGCTCGCGCACGCGCCCACGCGCTCGTACGTGCCCTCCTACGGGCCGCCGCGTAATCCACTCCACCCTTCACGCCATCCGGGACATCGCCCTATGCCTGCCAGCCCCATGCCGCCGGCCACCGCCAAGTCCGAACAGACCCGCCACTCAGACACGTTCGTCGCCTACGTCCTGTCCCTCTGTGAGAACAAGCGCGTGCAGTCCGATCTGCGTACGGGCCTCGGCCAACCGGTCGAACGCTGCAACCACCTCCACCGCTACCTCGTACGCCGCCTGCCGGAAGCTCTGCACCGTGACGCCAGGCGGGCCCACTATGCAGTGGCGGCACTGATCGCCGCCCGCCCCAGACCGGCCCGCGACGCGGACGCCGAACGCGCCGGCAACGGTGACCCGGTACCGCAATGGCACCTGCGGCCCAACCTCGGCACCGGTCTGGCTGCCGCCGTCAACGCCCGGATCATCAAACCCGGTTCGGCCGAGGGTGACCTCCACCTGTTCAGCCGGCAAAGCAGTGACGCGCTCCACGGGCGGCTGCCCGCGCTGACCCGGCACCTGCTGACCGGCGGCATCACCCTCGACTGGGCGGTACTGCTGGAGGACCTCTCCTGGTGGAACCGCAGCCGTGAGCGCATCGCCACCCGCTGGCTGGAGAGCTACTTCCGCACCGCCGACCCCAGCGGTGACGGCGACGACGCCGACAACCCGAACAGCATCACCCCTCCGACCGACGACACGACCGACCTGTACGAGGAGAACAACTGATGGCCCTGTTCCTGGACCTGAGCGCCGTCCAGTCCGTACCGGCTGCCAACCTCAACCGGGACGACCTCGGCTCTCCCAAGACAGTCCGGTACGGAAACGCCCCGCGTATCCGCGTCTCCAGCCAGTCCTGGAAGCGTGTGATCCGCCACGGTGTCGAGCAGGATCTGGGCGAGAAAGCCACGCGCACCAGGCTGGTGCCCGTCAAGGTCCGCCAGGCGCTGCAGCGGGCCGGCTGGCCCGCGGACCTCGCCGAGTTCGCCGGCGAGCAAGTCGCCGTGAGCGCGGGCAAGAAGGGTATCGGTACCGAGAAGGGCGGCCACACCTCGGTCCTGCTGTTCCTGCCGGAGAGCGGTCTGGAGGAGCTGGTCACGCTCTGCATGGAACATCGCGAGGGCCTCGAGGCCGACCAGGGCAAGAAGAAGCCCGGTCAGGTGCTGCCTGCCGACCGTGTTGAGGAGATCCTCAAGCGGCGCACCGCCTCCATCAGCCTGCTGGGCCGGATGCTGGCCGAGCTGCCCGGCGCCAACGTCGACGGCGCCGCGCAGGTCGCCCACGCCTTCACGACCCACGCCGCCGAACCGCAGCGCGACTACTTCACGGCCGTCGACGACTGGCTCGGCGAAGCCGACACCGGCAGCGGCCACCTGGACACCTCCGAGTTCAGCGCCGGCGTCTTCTACCGCTACGCCACCGTCAACATCACCGACCTCGTCACCAACCTCGACGGTGACCACAAAGCGGCCCGCACCGTCCTGGGCTCTTTCGCCGAGCACTTCCTGCTCTCCCTGCCGCAGGCCAAGCGGACCAGCACCGCCCCGCACACCGTTCCGGACCTCGCCTACCTCGCCGTACGCACCCAGCGCCCCCTCTCCTTGGCCGCCGCCTTCGAAACGCCGGTCAGGGACAGCGACGGCGGCTTCGCTCGCGCTTCGCGTGCAGCACTGGCCGCGTACGCCCAGAACCTCAACCGCCTCACCGGAAACCGCCACCGCCCCTTCCACGGGCATGCCGCCGTCACCGGCGACGACCTGGACCTGACGCCTCTGGGAACGGCGTACGACTCCTTCTACGACCTGATCGACGCCGCGTTGGAGGCGTCCCTGCCGACGGGGGAGCAGGCGTGAGCGGGTTGCTCCTGCGGCTCGCGGGCCCCCTGCAATCCTGGGGGGAGCGCTCGGCGTTCTCCCCGGACCGGGACACCGCCCCGTTCCCCACCCGCTCCGCGCTCACAGGCATGCTGGCCGCCGCGCAAGGCATCCCCCGCCACGACACAGCGGCACTGGAGCGCTACGCCGCACTGGACTTCACCGTACGCGTCGACCGGCCGGGAGTACGGCTCGTCGACTACCACACCGCAGGCGGTGGACAACCCAAGGAGCGAACCGCCGCCACCAGCGGCGGCAGCAACAAGGGTGCCGCCGTCATCACCCGCCGCCACTACCTGTCCGATGCCGTCTTCGTTGTCGCCATGACCGGGCCCGACGACGTGATCACCGCCATCGGCGTCGCGCTGCACCAGCCGCACTGGTCGCCCTACCTGGGCCGTCGTTCCTGTGTCCCGGACGAGCCCTTCCTGCTCAGGGCCCGCACGACCGACCCCGTAGACGACCTGCTCCAGCGCGTGCCGCTCAGCCCCGACCCGGCACGCACCGCCTGCGAGGACGGCACCGTCCCGGTCACCTTCCTGTGGGAACACGAACCGCCTGAGCCCCGAGACCGTAGCGACACCCTCGCTCTCTACGACGTCCCCCGCAGCTTCACCCCGCACGGCCGCAGCCATGACCGGCGCCGCTTGTACCGCACCGTGGAGCAACTCCCGGCAGAGCTCGCCGCCAGCCCCTACACCCTGCACCACAAGTTGATGGACTACGCCATGGAGGAGGGTCTCGCATGAGCTCTCGCGCGACGGTGGCCCGCATCCGCCTCAACCTGCACAGCCGCGAGGTCCAGCGGGACCTGAACGATGCCACCCAGATGCACCGCACCCTCATGCGGCTCGCGCCGGATCACCTTGGCCAAGCCCCCCGGCAAGCAGCCGGACTGCTCTACCGCTTGGACGAATCAGAGACGCTGAGCACCCTCCTGGTCCAAGCCGCCACCCTCGATCCCGCCCGCCTGCCCCCGGGGTACGGCCATATCGACATCAAGGACCTCACCCCGATGTTCAACGCCCTGAAAAAGGGCATCGCCGTCCGCTACCGCATCGTCGTCAACCCGGTCACCTGCGAACGCCTGCCCCTGGAACAGAAAGGCCGACGCGGCAAGCGCATCCCCCTCACCGGACCGGACGCCGACCAGTGGTGGACACGCCGCGCCACCGAGGCAGGACTGGACATCCGCACCCTGCTGCCCACCCCGGTCGCAGCCGTACGCCCTCGTGCCAAGAGCGCAGTGCCCATGCGCCACCATCTGGTCCGCTACGACGGAACCGCCACCGTCACCGACCCGGACGCTCTCACCCACGCCGTACTGAGCGGTATCGGCCGCGCCAAGTCCTACGGCGCCGGCCTGCTCAGCCTCGCCCCGGCAGCCGCCCCATGAGCACCCCACGCCCAAACGACCACGCCCGCAAACGCCTGGCCGCCCCCACCCTCGCCATGCTCCCGCGCATCGCGGACTCCCTGTCCTTCCTCTACCTGGACATGGTCCGCGTCGTACAGGACGACACCGGCGTCTGCGCTCAGATCCAGGTCGACAAGGAACGCACCGACACCGTCTACATCCCCACCGCAGCCCTGACCTGCCTCCTGCTCGGCCCCGGCGTATCCATCACCACCCGCGCCCTGACGACCCTCGCCCGACACGGCACCAGCGTGGTGTGCACCGGAGCCGGCGGCGTGCGCGCCTACGCAGGCATCCTGCCCGACTCACTCACCACCCACTGGCTCGAGCAGCAGGTCACCGCATGGTCCGACCCCCAACGGCGACTGGACGTCGCCACCCGCATGTACGAGCTGCGCTTCGGTGACGACACCGTGCCCGAAGGCACCAGCCTCGCTCAGCTGCGCGGCATGGAAGGCCAGCGGATGAAGGCCCTGTACAAGATCCTCGCTCAGCAGCACGGCATCGGCCGCTTCCGACGCAACTACCACCCCGACCAATGGCACCAGCAAGACCCCGTCAACCTCGCCCTGTCCGCGGCCAACACCTGCCTGTACGGCATCGTCCACGCGGCTCTGCTGGCCCTGGGCTGCTCACCGGCCCTCGGCTTCGTTCACGCCGGCACCCAGCACGCCTTCGTCTACGACATCGCCGACCTCTACAAGGCCGAGACCACCCTGCCCGTGGCCTTCTCCCTCCACCAATCGGCCAACCCGGAACAGGAAGCCCGTCGCAAATTCCGCGACGAACTCCGTCTCCTCAAGCTCCTGCCACGCGTCGTCCAGGATGTGCAAAACCTCCTCACACCAGGAGCGCACACCGATGAAGACGAGTCGGAACGCCACGACATCCGCATGGTCCACCTCTGGGATCCCAAGGCAGGCGTCCTTCCCGCAGGGGTGAACTACGCGCCGGAAGGAGCCTGACGTGGCTTCCATGCTGGTCATCGCAACCACTGCGGTCCCCGACCACCTCAGGGGGGCCCTGTCCAGATGGACCACCGAAGTCGTCCCCGGCATCTTCGTAGGCACCGTCTCCGCCCGAGTACGCGACCACCTCTGGGACGCCGTCGCGGCCTGCGTAGGCGACGGCGCTGCCGTTCTCGTCCACCCAGCTGCGACCGAACAGGGCTACGTCATTCAAACCGCGGGCACGCGCCGCCGCGTCCCCGTCGACTTCGACGGACTGACCCTGATGCGTATGACGGGAGTTTCATTGCGATCGGAATGGCAAAGAGATAGCAAAGCTGTATAGAACATGCAGGTCACGAAGTGTGCTCCCCGCCGACGCGGGGGTGTTCCGGACGACGACGGCGCGATTCAGGCCGTGGTCGTGTGCTCCCCGCCGACGCGGGGGTGTTCCGGCTCACCGGTCGACAAGGCTGACACCGACCGGGTGCTCCCCGCCGACGCGGGGGTGTTCCGGAGCCCATCAGCTCCAGGCGGGTGGACTGGACGTGCTCCCCGCCGACGCGGGGGTGTTCCGCAAACCCCTCCCCGCGTCAACACCAGGGCGACGTGCTCCCCGCCGACGCGGGGGTGTTCCGAACACGCCTACGCGGGCGCCGCCGGCGGGGGAGTGCTCCCCGCCGACGCGGGGGTGTTCCGGCACGCCGGGCTACCAGTACTGCCACGGCGACGTGCTCCCCGCCGACGCGGGGGTGTTCCCACCGAGCGCTAGTGGTAGCGACGGGTGTCTACGTGCTCCCCGCCGACGCGGGGGTGTTCCGCCACTGCGCTGGGTGGCGTGGTGGACGCGCTGGTGCTCCCCGCCGACGCGGGGGTGTTCCCACCGAGCGCTAGTGGTAGCGACGGGTGTCTTACGTGCTCCCCGCCGACGCGGGGGTGTTCCACTGGCCATCGCCCGGCAGGCCGCCCGCCGCGAGTGCTCCCCGCCGACGCGGGGGTGTTCCGACGAACAGGAGGTTGCGGATGTAGCTGCCGACGTGCTCCCCGCCGACGCGGGGGTGTTCCGCGCTGGCACACCGCCACACCCCCGCGATACCGGTGCTCCCCGCTGACGTGGGGGTGTTCCGACGTCAACCAAGACCCACCGGTACTGCCCCAGTGCACGCTGAGTATCTGCCGCGTGGCGGCGCAGCGGAAGCCTGGCGCCAAGTGGATGCGCACAGCAAGGGGCCGCAGTCGGCGCCCCACCACACCGGCGCGCTCGGCATGTCCTCGGCCAGCACGCCGAAGTTGACCTCGGTGATGAAGCCGTCGTACTGCCCGATCACACGAGGCACCAAGAGGGAGGGCAGCTTGACGTCACCGAGCCGTGTGACTCGGGACCGCCTGCCGTTGGGCGGCGAGGGTTGCTTGCTCGAGGGCCGCGCCAGGCCCGGCCATCCTTCTGTGACGCCGTAAAATGCGGCCAGCTCCCGTTCCGAAGCAGAGCACTGGCCGCCTGGCTCAACCGGGGATGAGCAACACAAAAGTGCTTGCTCGTGAGTTCACCGCAACGTCCCCTATGGAGGATGTAGTTGATCGCGCCAAACTCCAGGCAAGCAGGTCGGACGTCAGGGGCTGGGACTGTGGCTTGCAGTAGCGCATGCGTGCGGAGGGGGTCGTAGATGGGCAGGAAGAGACTTCGGCACACTCGAAACCGTGCCGTTGGTGGCAGTAGCAACGGGCAAGCAGCGCCAGCACTTGTAGCCTCGGCGACTCCGAATCAGGAGGCATTGAGCGTCCAAGCCGGCGGCCCACGATCAGCGGCCACGGGTGGGAACGTAAACGGGGCGGTCGTCACCGGCAACAACAACGTCACGCACCTGCACCCACCGCCCACCGCTCGGACGGTGGTGGCGGTCCTGGTAACTCTGGCGGTTATCGGCGGCCTCATCGTCTGGTACGCGGGCAGCGACGATCCCGACATGCCTCCTCTTGCTGCAACGACGGAATTTACGCCGTCCAAGGACAATTGCGAGGGCTGGACGTTTCCTGGTAAGAGGCCGGAAGACATTCCCATTCCGCCGGGGGAGCCGACGGCCGAGTGGGCTCACCAGCTTGGCGGTATTGATAACAGCATCACACGCCTCAGGTTGGTAATCCAAGGGATGAACAACCATGACGTCGTGCTCCGTAACATGCGGATTGTCGAAGTGCGTAGGGGGCCGCTCCCAGCGGGCACGGACGTCAGCCTCCGCACGGGCTGCGGTGGTGATCTCCTTGCGCGCAATTATCGCGTCATGCTGGCCGGCGACGCTCCGGACTTCGAGTTGGTAACTCGTGCGGACGACGGTAAATTAGAGGTGATCAAGAAGCCGTTTGGGTACAAGGTATCGGCCACTGATCCGGAAATCTTCGACATCGAGGCAAATGCCGCCGGTGAAGACTACAGGCAATGCGATTGCCTCGTCACCTGGAAGCTCGCCCTTGATTGGACGCACAAGGGTAAGCAGGGAACGCTTATTGTCGATAACAAGGGTGCCCCGTTTCGCACTAAGTCCACCGATCTTAATTCCCGATACCCCGTCGTGGTGAAGCACGGCAGCGCCTGGAAATGATCAGTTTGTGTGGATCGTGGGTGTACGGTCCGGATTCGGCTCGACGGGCGGCGGTCCTGGCGCTGGCACGGAATGGCTGGGTCCAGTTCTCCTGTCAGTGACTGCTGGCCGTGTCGTAGCCGATGATGGTCGGTATGACACAGCAGCAGAGGGTGCTGGCCTGGGCTGGCGCGGTCCTCGGGACTCTGTTGGCCGGAGGGCTGCTCGCGTTCGTCGTGGCGCGCGATCTTGATACCGCCGACCAAGTGGCAAGCGTTCTAGGGGCCTTTGCAGGTCTGGCTGGTCTGGGGGTGTCGGTGTACGCCCTCAAACGGTCGGCTCCGCAGTCAGCGGCAGGTTCGGTGACGGTCAGCGGGATACGGGCGGTCGGTGTTGGCGGAGACGTCACCGGCAACGTCTCTACCGGTGACCACAACACAACAGTGCCCCAACCCAGCCGTCGGCGGGCGAGGAGGGCGCCCCAGTCGCCCCCGGCTGGTGCGGGAGGGGCTGTGCAGGCCACAGGTGAGCGATCCGTCGCGGTGGGTGGGTACGTCGTCGGCGACGTCTCCACCGGGGACGGCCGTACCGGTTCTGCAGGTCCTTAGATCGCAAGGGTGGGGTGGTGGTAGTCGCACCCCGGCCCGATTTCTATAGCCAGTCCCGCTTCTTGAAGACCACGTACAGGCTCGAACACACCACTGCCATCAGCAGGATCGCGAACGGATACCCGTACACCCAGTGCAGCTCCGGCATGTGGTCGAAGTTCATGCCGTAGATGGTCCCGACCAGCGTCGGGGCGAACAGGATGGCCGCCCACGACGAGATCTTCTTGATCTCCTCGTTCTGCTCGAAGCCCGCCTCCGCCAACGCCCGCATCTCCGCGTTCTGCTGCTGCGTGACCAGGGTCGCGTTCACCGTGAGGATGTCGGTCAGGGCCTGGCGGAAGCCGTCCACGCGTTCGCTGGTGTGGGTGACGTGGTCGGCGACGTCGCGCAGGCGGCGCTGGAGTTCCTCGTCCGTGCCGTACTTGGCGAAGCCGGCCATCAGGGAGTTGAGCATGCCGACCAGCGGTCGGGTCGCGCGCTGGAACTCGACCATTTCGCGGGAGAGTTCGTAGATGCGGCGCGACACCGCGGGGTCGCCGCGGAAGACCTCGGTCTCGATCTCGTCGATGTCGTTCTGGACGCCCGCGACCACGGGGACGTACTCGTCGACGACCGCGTCGAGGATGGCGTACAGCACCGCCTCCGGGCCGAGGGCGAGGAGTTCGGGGGTCTCCTCCATGCGGCGGCGGACGGAGGAGAGGTCCGGGGCCGCGCCGTGGCGGACGGTGATGAGGAAGTCCGTGCCGATGAAGATGTGGAGCTCGCCGAAGTCGACCTCCTCCTGGGCGTCGAGGTAGCGGGCGGCGCGCAGGACGACGAAGAGGGTGTCGCCGTACCGCTCCAGCTTGGGGCGCTGGTGCGCCTCCATCGCGTCCTCGACGGCGAGTTCGTGGAGGTCGAACTCGTCCGCCAGCGACAGCAGTTCCGCCTCGGACGGGCGGTGCAGCCCGATCCACGCCATGCCCTCCGGCTCCTCGCGCAGGCGGCGGAAGGTCTCGGCCAGGGTCGTCAGGGAGGCGACCTTGCGGCCGTCGCGGTAGACGGAGGCCTGGACGATGCTGCCCCGCCGGTCGGGGGGCGCGGGCGCCGTGGTCGTGGCCGTCGTCGTCGTGGCAGGCGGGTCGGCGGGAAGGCGTCGGCGCCAGTTGTTCTTCTTCGAGGGCAGGGTCATCGGATCTCACCTCCTTGCCTCGGGGCAGGATATATGCCCCGCTTTGTTCCAGCGCGGCGGCGTACCGTGCCCGACATGGCCACCACAACCAGCCCGAGCCCCGGCCCCGTGCTCTCCACACGCGCCCTCAACCGCGCCACCCTCGCGCGGCAGCTCCTGCTCCGGCGTACCCCGATGTCCGCGAAGCACGCCGTCGAGCACCTCGTCGGCCTCCAGGCGCAGAACACCAAGCCGCCCTACGTAGCCCTCGCCGCCCGCCTCGACGGCTTCCGGCCCGAGGAGCTCTCCGGGCTCCTGGAGTCCCGCGAGGCCGCCCGGATCGTCACCCTGCGCTCCACCCTCCACCTGCACACCGCCGACGACGTACTGCGCCTGCGCCCCCTGGTCCAGCCGGCCCGGGAGCGCGAGGTGCAGCTGTTCCGCAAGGGCCTCGCTGGCGTCGACCTGGAGCGGCTGGCCGGCCTCACGCGCACGCTCGTGGAGGAACGGCCCCGTACGCCGAAGGAGATCCGCGAGGCGCTGCTGGGCCACTGGCCGGACGCCGACCCGCTCGCCCTGACCGTCGCCGCCCGCTGCCTGCTGCCGCTCGTGCAGGTCACCCCGCGCGGCCTGTGGGGCCGCAGCGGCCAGGTGGCCCTCACCACCGCCGAGGCGTGGCTCGGCAGGGAGACGGAGCCCGCGGCCACGGCGACCCCCGCGACGGCCGACGCGACCGTGCTGCGCTACCTCGCCGCCTTCGGGCCCGCCTCCGTCAAGGACATGCAGACCTGGTCGGGCCTGACCCGGCGGCGCGAGGCGTTCGAACGGCTGCGGCCCCGCCTGCTGACCTTCCGGGACGAGTCCGGGACCGAGCTCTTCGACCTGCCCGACGCGCCCCGCCCCGACGCGGACACCCCCGCCCCGCCGCGCTTCCTGCCCGAGTTCGACAACCTGCTGCTCTCGCACGCCGACCGCACCCGCGTCGTACCGCCGGAGTACAAGGACCGCACCTGGAAGGGCAACCAGGCGTACCGCACCTTCCTCGTCGACGGCTTCCTCGCCGGCATCTGGCACCTGGACGAGACCAAGGGCGGGACGGCCACGGTCACCGTGCAGCTGTTCGGGACGCTGACGCGCGAGCAGCGCGCGGCCGTCGCGGAGGAGGCCGAACGGACCCTCACCACGCTGGCGTACGACGTGGACGCCGTACGGTTCGGGGCGTTCGCTCCGTAGCCGATCGGGGGTAGTGAGACTCCGGCACACCCATTGCGAGGAGGACACATGGCGACGCGGGGCACTGCGACGGCCGCCACGGAGGAGTTCCGGGCGGCCCGGGACTTCCTGCTGCGGCACCGGGAGGACTACGACACGGCGTACAAGGGGTTCGTCTGGCCCCGGCCGGACCGCTTCAACTGGGCACTGGACTGGTTCGACGTCATCGCCCGGGGCAACGACCGCACCGCGCTGCACATCGTCGAGGAGGACGGCACCGAGCGGCGCCTGTCCTTCGCCGAGATGTCCGAGCGCTCCGACCGGGTCGCCAACTGGCTGCGCGGACTCGGCGTGCGCCCCGGCGACCGGATCGTCGTCATGCTCGGCAACCAGGTCGAGCTGTGGGAGACCGCCCTCGCCGCGATGAAGCTGCGGGCCGTCGTCATCCCCGCGACGCCGCTGCTCGGACCCGCCGACCTGGCCGACCGCGTCGAGCGCGGCCGGGCGCGGCACGTCATCGCGCGCGCCGAGGACACCGCCAAGTTCGCGGACGTACCCGGGAACTACACGCCCATCGCCGTCGGCGCGCGCGTCCCGCACTGGATCGCCTACGAGGACGCCTACGGGGCGTGCGCACCCTTCGTTCCCCAGGGCGACACTTCTGCGGACGATCCCCTGATGCTGTACTTCACCTCCGGCACCACCGCCCGCCCCAAGCTCGTCGAACACACCCACACCTCGTACCCCATCGGCCACTTGGCGACGATGTACTGGATCGGCCTCCAGCCGGGCGACGTCCACCTCAACATCTCCTCGCCCGGCTGGGCCAAGCACGCCTGGTCCAATCTCTTCGCCCCCTGGAACGCCGAGGCCACCGTCTTCATCCACAACTACACGCGCTTCGACGCCGCCCGCCTGATGGCCGAGATGGACCGCCACGGCGTCACCAGCTTCTGCGCCCCGCCCACCGTGTGGCGCATGCTCATCCAGGCCGACCTCTCCGCCCTCACCACCCCGCCCCGCGAGGTCGTCGCGGCCGGCGAACCGCTCAACCCCGAGGTCATCGAGACCGTACGGCGCGAGTGGGGCGTGACGATCAGGGACGGCTTCGGGCAGACCGAGACCGCCGTGCAGGTCTCCAACAGCCCCGGCCAGCTGCTGAAGGCGGGCTCCATGGGGCGGCCGAGCCCCGGCTTCCGCGTCGAACTGCTCGACCCGGTGACCGGGGAGCCGGGCGCGGCGGAGGGCGAGATCGCGCTCGACCTGTCCGCCCGGCCCGTGGGCCTGATGACCGGCTACCACGGCGACCCGGAGCGTACGGCCGAGGCCATGGCGGACGGCTACTACCGCACCGGGGACATCGCCTCCCGCGACGAGGACGGCTACCTCACCTACATCGGGCGGAGCGACGACGTCTTCAAGTCGTCCGACTACAAGATCTCGCCCTTCGAGCTCGAAAGCGCGCTGCTGGAGCACGAGGCCGTCGCCGAGGCGGCCGTCGTCCCCGCGCCCGACCCCGTACGGCTCGCCGTGCCGAAGGCGTACGTCGTCCTCGCCGACGGCTGGGAGCCGGGCCCCGAGACGGCGCGGGTCCTCTTCGCGCACGTGCGCGCCGTCCTCGCGCCGTACAAGCGCGTCCGCCGCATCGAGTTCGCCGAGCTGCCCAAGACCGTTTCCGGCAAGATCCGCCGCATCGAACTGCGCGAGCGGACGGCGGCGGGGTCGGGCGCCGAGTACGACGAGAGGGAGCTGGGCCGATGAGCCTGTCGTATGCGCACGGGGCGAGCACCACGGCCCTGCTCGGCGACACGATCGGCGCGAACCTGGCGCGGGCGGTGCGGCGTTTCCCCGACCGCGAGGCGCTCGTCGACGTGGCGTCGGGGCGGCGCTGGACGTACGCGGAATTCGCGCGCGGGGTCGAGGAGTTGGCGCGCGGACTCATGGCGGCCGGCGTCGGCAAGGGCGACCGGGTCGGGATCTGGGCGGTGAACTGCCCCGAGTGGGTCCTGGTGCAGTACGCGACGGCACGGATCGGCGCCGTCCTGGTGAACATCAACCCGGCGTACCGCGCGCACGAGCTGGAGTACGTGCTCCGCCAGGCCGGGATCTCGCTGCTCATCGCGTCCCTCGCCCACAAGACGAGCGACTACCGGGCCATGGTGGAGCGGGTACGCGCCGACTGCCCGGACCTGCGGGCCGTGCACTACATCGGCGACGCGTCGTGGGACGAGCTGGTGGGCGGGACGGTCCCGGACGAGGAACTCGCCGCCCGGGAAGCCGAGCTGTCGTGCGACGACCCCGTCAACATCCAGTACACCTCCGGCACCACCGGCTTCCCCAAGGGCGCCACCCTCAGCCACCACAACATCCTCAACAACGGATACTTCGTCGGCGAGTTGCTCGGCTACACCGAGCGCGACCGGATCTGCGTCCCCGTCCCGTACTACCACTGCTTCGGCATGGTGATGGGCAATCTCGCCGCGACCTCCCACGCGGCCACCATGGTGATCCCGGCGCCGTCCTTCGAGCCGGCCGCCACCCTGCGCGCCGTCCAGCAGGAGCGGTGCACCTCCCTGTACGGCGTACCGACCATGTTCATCGCCGAGCTGAACCTGCCCGACTTCGCCGCGTACGACCTCTCCTCGCTGCGCACCGGGATCATGGCCGGTTCGCCGTGCCCGGTGGAGGTGATGAAGCGGGTGGTCGCGGAGATGCACATGGCGGAGGTGTCGATCTGCTACGGCATGACGGAGACCTCGCCCGTCTCCACGCAGACGCGCCGCGACGACGATCTGGAGCGCCGCACCGGCACGGTCGGCCGCGTCATGCCGCACGTGGAGGTCAAGGTGGTCGACCCTGCGACGGGCGTGACCGTCGAGCGCGGCGAGCCGGGCGAGCTGTGCACCCGCGGCTACGGCGTGATGCTCGGCTACTGGGACGAGCCGGAGAGGACGGCCGAGGCGATTGACGCGGGGCGCTGGATGCACACGGGCGACCTGGCGGTGATGGGCGAGGACGGGTACGTCAGGATCGTCGGGCGCATCAAGGACATGATCATCCGGGGCGGTGAGAACGTCTACCCGCGGGAGATCGAGGAGTTCCTGTACGGCCACCCCAAGATCGCCGACGTGCAGGTGGTGGGCGTGCCGGACGAGCGGTACGGCGAGGAGATCCTGGCCTGCGTCATCCCGCGCGACCCGGCGGACCCGCCGACGCTCGACGAGATCACGGCGTACTGCCGCGAGCGGCTGGCGCACTACAAGGTCCCGCGCCGGGTGGAGGTGCTGGACGCCTTCCCGATGACGGTCAGCGGGAAGGTGCGGAAGGTGGAGCTGCGCGAGCGGTACGGGGTGGTGTGAGGCGTCGAGCCAGGGCCGCGGGCGCCGCCCGGGGTCCGCGCCCGGCGCTTACGCGCCCCTCGCCAGCAGTTCGTCCGCCGAGCTGTTGACGGGCTGCGGCGTGCCCGTCAGGTCCATCACGAAGAGCGGCAGCCGCAGGTCGTCCGCGCGGGCGCGGGCGACCTCGTCGTATCCGGCGAGCGAGAAGAAGACGCTCACCGCCTCGGCCGCGAGGCCGTTGAGCCACAGGCACTCGACGGCGCGGAGCGAGACGGGCCTGGTCGTCGGATCGACCTGGGCGACGAGGCCCGGCCCGCGCAGGTCGATCCCGGACGACGGCACCGGCTGCTCGTCCGGCTGGACGACCTCCCGGAAGCCGAGCCAGCGCAGATAACGCGCCGCGGCGGTGACGGCGTCCCGCGCCGTACGGATGGTGACCGGGCGGAAGGAGGGGCGCGGGACCGCCGCGGTGCGCGGCAGCGGGATGTGCGAGGGCGCCGAGGAGGCGGGGGCCGAGGAGGAAGAGGAAGCCGGGGCCTGGGCCGGGACCGTGGTGACGCCCGTCGTGGAGGCGGTGGGGCCGGCCCCGGACCCCGCCGCGCGACACGCCTGCGGCGGCACCGAGGTCACCGGCCGTACGGGGATCCGCAGCACCGTGCCGCAGGGGCAGCCGAGCTCGGGCTGCGGCCACTGGTCCTGGCGCCCGCACGCGGTGCAGCGGACGGTGACCCACTCGTCGGTCCACGTGCGGTGGGTGATGGGCTCGGCGTGGGCTCCCTTGAGGAGGGGAGGGGCGACCGGCGCGCCACAGGCGCAGGGATAGACGGGCGGCGCGTACGCGTGCGCTCGCCGACACGCCGGGCAGCGCACCGGCACCTTCTCACCCATGCCCTCGCCCACGGCCTCTCCCACGCTGTGCTCCGCGCCCTGCTCCACGCCTTTGCCCACGCCTTCGCCCTCGCCCACGACGGCCCCCTTCGCTCCGTGACCCATGGTCCACCAAGCGTGGCTTCTTGGGGAGGTCTTCGGCCATCGGGGCCCGAGTCGAGCGGTCGGCGCTTGACGCGATCGCCGCACCGACCCTAAATTGTTCCACATAACAGAAGTACACTTCCGCATTACGGAATCGACGCTCTCAGGTGGCGCGACAGAGCCCGATCCGCCAGGCCGAAGCAGGAGCACTCCATGCCTCGTATGACCGCTGCCCGAGCGGCAGTTGAGATCCTCAAGCGTGAGGGCATCACCAACGCGTTCGGGGTCCCGGGCGCGGCCATCAACCCCTTCTACCGGGCGCTCAAGGAGGGCGGTGGCATCAGCCACACGCTCGCCCGCCACGTCGAGGGCGCGTCCCACATGGCCGAGGGCTACACCCGCGCCAAGGCCGGCAACATCGGTGTCTGCATCGGCACGTCCGGCCCCGCCGGCACCGACATGATCACCGGCCTGTACTCCGCGATCGCCGACTCGATCCCGATCCTGTGCATCACCGGCCAGGCCCCGGTCTCGAAGCTCCACAAGGAGGACTTCCAGGCCGTCGACATCGCCGCGATCGCCAAGCCCGTCACCAAGGCCGCGACCACGGTCCTCGAGGCCGCGCAGGTCCCGGGCGTCTTCCAGCAGGCCTTCCACCTGATGCGCTCCGGCCGTCCCGGCCCGGTCCTCATCGACCTGCCGATCGACGTCCAGCTGACCGAGATCGACTTCGACCCGGACACGTACGAGCCGCTGCCGGTCTACAAGCCGCAGGCCACCCGCGCCCAGGCCGCGAAGGCTCTGCAGTTCCTGCTGGAGTCCGAGCGCCCGCTGATCGTCGCCGGTGGCGGCATCATCAACGCCGACGCCTCCGACCTGCTGGTCGAGTTCGCCGAGCTGACCAACATCCCGGTCATCTCCACCCTGATGGGCTGGGGCACCATCCCGGACGACCACGAGCTGGCCGCCGGCATGGTCGGTGTCCAGACCGCGCACCGCTACGGCAACGCGACCTTCCTGGAGTCGGACTTCGTCCTCGGCATCGGCAACCGCTGGGCCAACCGCCACACCGGTTACAACATGGAGGCCTACACCAAGGGCCGGAAGTTCGTCCATGTCGACATCGAGCCCACCCAGATCGGCAAGATCTTCGCCCCCGACTACGGCATCGCCTCCGACGCCAAGGTCGCGCTGGAGCTCTTCATCGAGATCGCCAAGGAGCTCAAGGCCGCGGGCAAGCTGCCGGACTTCAGCGCCTGGGCCGCCTCCGCGCAGGAGCGCAAGGGCACCCTGCAGCGCCGTACGCACTTCGAGAACATCCCCATGAAGCCGCAGCGCGTCTACGAGGAGATGAACAAGGCGTTCGGCCCGGAGACCCGCTACGTCACCACCATCGGCCTCTCCCAGATCGCGGCCGCGCAGTTCCTGCACGTCTACAAGCCGCGCCACTGGATCAACTGCGGCCAGGCCGGCCCGCTCGGCTGGACCATCCCGGCCGCCATCGGTGCCGCCACCGCGGACCCGGAGACCCCGATCGTCGCCCTCTCCGGCGACTACGACTTCCAGTTCATGATCGAGGAGCTGGCGGTCGCCGCCCAGCACAAGGTCCCCTACGTCCACGTGCTGGTGAACAACGCCTACCTGGGCCTGATCCGTCAGGCGCAGGTCAACCTGGGCATCAACTTCGAGGTCAACCTCGAGTTCGAGAACATCAACACCCCGGAGATCGGCGTCTACGGCGTCGACCACGTCAAGGTCGCCGAGGGCCTGGGCGTCAAGGCGATCCGGGTCACCGACCCGGAGAAGCTGGGCGAGGCGTTCGAAGAGGCCAAGAAGCTGGCCGTCGAGTACCAGGTCCCGGTGGTCGTCGAGGCCATCCTGGAGCGCATCACCAACATCGCGATGAGCAAGACGGTCGACATGAGCGACGTCACCGAGTTCGAGGAGCTGGCGACCGAGCCGGGCCACGCCCCGACGGCGATCCGCCCGCTCGTCTGATCAACGACCCGTAACCGGGGGGAGACCGGCCCCCGCCCCGAGCACACCGCTCGGGGCGGGGGCCGCGCCGCGTTCCGGAGCCGTTCGGACTCAGGCCGCCCAGCGGAGGGCGCGCAGGACGCGGTGCTCCACCCGGGCGGCGCGGTCCGCTTTGATCTCGACCCTCAGCTGTACGTCGGCGGGCAGGCTGCCGTTGCGCGTGACGGCGACGTTCAGCACCCCGTCGGCGCCGATCACGCCGCAGTCGATGGGCAGGTCGTGCGACCTCGCCTTGTTGGACAGCGCCAGGTTGTGGAACCGCATGGTGACCCGGGTGCCGGCCTCGCCGCGGACCGTGGCGTACGCGGTGGCCGTGTACGCGCACGGGCCCTGGAGCAGCGCCGAGTCCCTGGCCATCTGCAGCAGCAGGTACTGCCCCGCCACGAGGGCCGGGCCGCCGGACACGGACTCGGTGATGACGCTCGGCATGGGGTCCTCCTGTGCGGGGGGCGGTGACTGGCCGCTCGCCCGGGCGACGATCCCGGGGAAGACGACGTTCTTGAACTGGCGCACGCGCGCGTCGCCGGGACAGGCCGTGCCGGACACGGCCCAGGCGCTGTGCAGCCGGTGGTACCCGTAACCGGGATCGGAGGCGCTGCGGCAGACCCGCAGCGGGATGCCGTGGCGCTGGTGCAACCAGACGCCCAGCCGGATGAGCTGCTCGACCTGCTGGTCCGTCCACGGATCGGTGTGCTTCAGGTTCGACGCGGTCTCGATGGACACGGCCCCGGTGCCGTCGGGCCGCCTGTTGGCCTGGTAGTTGGCGTCCGCGCGGGTCTCGGTGCCGATGTACTGGGCGAGGTCGCCCTGGTAACCGAGGCCGAAGTGGCTCTCCAGATTGGTCGAGTCACGCCAGTACTCGTACATCCGGCGCGCGGTCCAGGGCGCGGCGATGCTGTGCAGGATGAACTGGGTGGGCCGGATCGCCGGCTGGCCGTCGGACTCCGGCTGTAACTCCATGCGGGTGGCGGCGGGATACCACGCCATGGGGACCCCTTCGGTGGTGATGGGGGAGTGGGGGAGGGGTGCCGGTTGTGTCAGGTACACGATCGGCAGTGTCGTACGGTGAGGTGATACCCACTCTCCGTAGCCATCACCCGTCCGTGCGGGCGCTCAGAGGTGCTTATCCGCGGATCCGGGGTACGCGATTGTCATGGCCGATGGTGTTGTGGACTCGGATGAACTGCTCCGCCGTATCCGGCTCGCCCGGGACTGGGTGCGGCAGCAGGAGGAGCGCGTAGAGAACGGGACGACGGAGGGGGCGGCGGAGGAGACGGCGGCGTACCGGGTGGTGCGGATGGTGCTGGACAAGCTGGTGGATCCATCGCACCACTAGGGGTGCACCGAGGTGTTCTGGGCGGCCCTACACGGTCTGGCGACCCTGACCCGAGCGGGCCGCCTGCTGCCCCCAGTACAGAAGAGCGCGGCGTTGGGACCGTAATCCGCTTCTTGGCGGGCAGATCCGGCCGACCGCGCCGGGGGGGGGGGGGGGGGGCGGGGGCCCCGCGGGGGGGGGGGGGGGGGCGGGCGCCGCGGCCGGTCAGCCCGTCTGCGACAAACACGCACAAAGAGTGGGGGGGTAGATAACGCCGCACGGGTCGTG